>NZ_JBQAEG010000008.1:0-208596 GCF_051915205.1 Bacillus cereus group sp. MYBKT111-2 | reverse complement strand
TTCATCCTGAGCCAGGATCAAACTCTCCAATAAAGTTAGTTTGTCTAGCATCATAAAATAAAAATTGACGTTTCACGTTGTTTGTTTCGTTCAGTTTTCAAAGAACTACTTGGTCGCTCATTTGCGACTTCCTTATGTTAACATCTTCGTTTTTCGATGTCAACTAAGTTTTTCAATTTCTTTTTTGTCGTTTTCTGCGTTTCCGCATCAGCGACGGTTATTAATATATCATGCAGAAAAATGAAATGCAACACCTTTTATAAACTTTTTTTAAATTAACTACATTTCTTTTTTAATATCATATACTTAAACGAAATATCTCTTTCATTTCTAAGAGATTCCTACATATATTCTATATAAAGTCACTCTATCCAAAAACGTTTCTTTCTATAATAAACGTTTTATTTATATACGATACCATACAAGGAGGAATATATATGGACTATACCGATTTATTAATCAAACTAGGTCTCTCGGCTATTTTAGGGTTCGCCATCGGTTTAGAGCGCGAATTAAAACGTAAACCACTTGGTTTAAAAACGTGTTTAGTTATTTCTATCATTAGTTGCCTCCTGACCATTGTTTCTATTAAAGCAGCTTATAATTTACCACATACTGATCATATGAATATGGACCCACTTCGACTTGCCGCTCAAATTGTATCAGGGATTGGCTTTTTAGGTGCCGGTGTTATTTTACGTAGAGGAAACGATAGTATTGCCGGATTAACAACTGCTGCTATGATTTGGGGCGCATCTGGTATTGGTATTGCTGTTGGAGCTGGATTCTATATCGAAGCGATTTTCGGAATGTGTTTCCTTATGATTAGCGTTGAACTTATACCATTAACAATGAAATTTGTAGGGCCTAGATCATTTCGCCAACGTGATATCGCAGTAAAACTTGTTGTGCGAAATATGGACAATATCCCGGTTGTAATTGAAGAAATAAAAGAAATGGATATAAAAGTGAAGAATATGAAGCTTAAAACATTGGAGAATGGCTCGCACTATTTGCACCTTAAATTATGTATCGATCAAAAAAGACATACTGCTGATGTTTACTATGCTCTCCAGCATCTTGAAAGTGTTCAACAAACTGAAGTGGAAAGTATATAACGTAAAACAAACTCTCTTTTAAATTAGAGAGTTTTTCTTTTTTCTATAATGGCAACAATGAATGTAGTCCTGCAAAGTAAGGAGGAATAGGCAATTGAAATCCCGTCCGAATTTAGTAGATACATTTCGTGATTCCATTATTTTTCGTTTAATTTGCTTTATTGTTATACTTACTGCTTTTTCCGGCTTTCTTATACATAGATTAGAACCATCACACTTTACCACATGGTTTGATGGAATTTGGTGGTCAATCGTTACAATTTTCACTGTTGGCTATGGTGACTTTGCCCCTCATACACTAATCGGGAAACTTATCGGTATGAGTATTATTTTATTAGGAACTGGATTTTGCTCTTATTATATGGTGCTGTTTGCTACTGAAATGATTAATAAACAATATATGAAAATTAAAGGAGAAGAAGCTGCGACTTCTAACGGTCATATGATTATTGTCGGCTGGAATGAACGAGCAAAACATGTTGTAAAACAAATGCACGTACTACAACCAAACCTTGATATCGTTTTAATTGATGAAACACTTTCTTTACTGCCAAAACCATTTCATCATTTAGAATTTATAAAGGGGTGCCCCCATCACGACCAAACGTTATTAAAAGCTAATATTACAACGGCACACACCATATTAATAACAGCCGATAAAGAAAAAAATGAAAGCTTAGCGGATACACAGTCCATTTTAAATATTTTAACTGCAAAAGGGCTCAACCCAAACATTCACTGCATCGCTGAACTTCTTACTTCTGAACAAATACAAAATGCAACGAGAGCTGGCGTGTCAGAAATTATAGAAGGAAATAAATTAACGAGCTATGTATTTACCGCTTCTCTTTTATTCCCTTCCATTTCAGGTGTACTATTTTCACTTTACGACGAAATCTCTGATAATAAATTACAACTGATGGAGCTTCCCATGTCCTGCACCGGACAAACTTTTGCGAATTGTAGCTATACTCTTTTAAAGCAAAACATTCTCTTACTAGGTATAAAGCGCGACGAACAATATATGATTAATCCAGTTCATTCCTTTGTTCTCATTGAAAGCGACGTACTCATTGTTATTCACCATTAGTAAAATGACGTTCTAATTCTTGCATGAGCACTTTCCCAATATTGATATATTTTCTTTTCACATCTCCATCTGGATCTTTCGGCTCAGCAAATTGATCCATTCCACTCGTTCCAGCTGTTAAAGTATTTACATGATCATCTAGTTCGTCTTGATATACGTGCGAAAGAATATACGGCGTTCCAAGACGAACTATTACGCCTGGTACATCTAGTTCTCCATCAATGGCTGTAAATGGCACTCGTAAAAATTGATAGCCGTCTTCTTCATCGATTTTATAATCAAAGCATCCTTTATCATAATCCCAGTTGCCACCAATGCTATATCCAAGCGGCTTCATTATTTCTTCTAACTTATATAACGCATATGTACGTCCTTCTAAATTTGATTGAATCGGAATCAAGCCCATCCCTCCTAGACTTTTTCTTTAGCATACCCACTCTAGTTTGAATATACTGATGGACTTTTCGATGAAATAATAAAAAGCGGCCGGATTCCGGCCGCTTTTTATTATTTTAAACGCTCTTCTAATTCTGCTTTTAATTCTTCAAATCCTGGTTTACCAAGTAAAGCAAACATGTTTTTCTTGTATGCTTCTACCCCTGGTTGGTCAAATGGATTTACGCCTAATAAGTAGCCGCTCATCGCACATGCTTTTTCGAAGAAGTATACAAGGTAACCGAATGTGTACTCATTTAATTCAGGAATATTTACGATTAAGTTTGGTACTCCGCCATCGCTATGTGCAAGTAATGTACCTTCGTATGCTTTCGTGTTTACGAAGTCTACAGTTTCACCAGCAAGGTAGTTTAATCCATCTAAATCGTTTTCTTCTGATTCGATTGTTAGTTCATGTGTAGATTTACCTACTTTTAGAACTGTTTCAAATAAATCACGACGACCTTCTTGAACGTATTGACCTAATGAGTGTAAGTCAGTTGAGAAGTTTGCTGAAGATGGGAAAATACCTTTTTGATCTTTTCCTTCACTTTCACCAAATAACTGTTTCCACCACTCAGCGAAGTATTGAAGTGCTGGCTCATAGTTAACAAGCATTTCAATTGTTTTTCCTTTATTGTATAGAGCGTTACGAACTACTGCGTATTGGTAAGCTGGGTTTTCTTCTAGTTCTGATGTACCGAAGTCCTCACGACCAGCAGCTGCACCTTTCATCATCTCTTCAATATTCAAGCCACTCACTGCGATTGGCAATAAACCAACTGGCGTTAATACAGAGAAACGTCCTCCAACATCATCTGGAATAACGAACGTTTCGTAACCTTCATTATCAGCTAATGTTTTTAATGCACCACGCGCTTTATCTGTAGTTGCATAAATACGTTTGCGAGCTTCTTCTTTTCCATACTTTTCTTCTAATAACTTACGGAAAATACGGAATGCTAGTGCTGGCTCTGTTGTTGTACCTGATTTGGAAATAACGTTAATAGAGAAGTCTTTGCCTTCTAGTACATCCATTAAATCTTTCATGTAAGTGGAGCTAATGTTTTGTCCAACAAATAGCACTTGTGGAGTTTTACGTTGTTCTTTAGAAAGTGTGTTGTAGAAAGAATGGTTTAACATTTCAATTGCTGCACGTGCTCCTAGGTAAGAACCACCGATACCTACAACAAGTAAAATGTCAGAGTCATTTTTAATTTTTTCTGCGCATTTTTGAATGCGAGCAAACTCTTCTTTGTCATATTGAAGCGGAAGGTCTACCCACCCAAGGAAATCGTTCCCAGCTCCAGTTTTTTCATGGATTGCGTGATGTGTTACTTTCACCGCATCACGTAAATAAGTGATTTCATGTTCACCGATGAAGGATAACGCTTTAGAATAGTCGAACGTTACATGTGTACTCATCTTTTTCCCTCCAATTATGGATATGTATTTCTGTATTCACTTTAGCGAAACTGAAGTTGTAAATCAAGCGATTCACCCCTTGTAAACGTAACCAATATATATTTTTTAAAAAAAGTTCATTTTTTGCATAAAAATTCGCATTTTTCGGTATAGATGTATATACATCCTATTTCGAACATTTTTTATGTATAAAAACAACATAACTACCCCATTCTATAAAAGAGTTAATTAACTCATCGCTTGCTCATGCTTCACAATTAAGGGGGGCTTTTTCATGAGTACTTTGCAACGTATCGCATTAGTCTTTACTGTAATTGGCGCTGTGAACTGGGGATTAATTGGGTTCTTCCAGTTTGACTTAGTGGCAGCCATTTTCGGTGGACAAAATTCAGCTCTTGCACGTATTATTTACGGCATCGTCGGTATTTCTGGGCTTATCAACCTTGGTTTACTCTTTAAACCATCAGAAAATCTTGGCACTCACCCAGAAACAAACGAAATTCGCTAGTCAGTATGTCCTTACTTCACCTCCGACATACGAATATGATTGCATGCAATCATATTTGCAAATATATATCATAAGAAAAAGTAAAAGAGGAACGCTCATATGCGTTCCTCTTTTACTTTGTTAACTCGGACTCTTCAATCCATTCTGTTAGCTTTTCTCGCAGCGTATTAAATCCGTTCTCAGATGGATTCGGTATAAGAATCCGTCCTTGTTTTCTTTTCGCCGCTTTTAACGATAAACTCATTTTTCTGTGTTCTTCATCAATTGAAAGTACTTTTACTTCTACTGTATCGCCGACTTTTAAAAAGTCATGAATATCCTTTACATATCCATTTGTAATTTCAGATATATGCACAAGTCCTTGTGTTTCAGCATCTAACGCTACAAATGCACCGTAATCTTGAATCCCAGTCACTTTCCCTGTTACAACCACTCCTGTTGTATATTGTTCTGACATATGAAACACTCCCATACGTTTACCATTTTCTCTACAATTGTAGATAGCAAAGCAGATGATTTATTGTTAAATATCCGATTAGTTAGTACGTACCGTAAGTAAAGCTACTCAGGATACGTATACCTTATATTAGTAAATTATACCACTATGACAGAACGCATTCAAAATTCATGAAAAAATTTCCTTAATTAAGTATAATTCTCCAATATTAGGATAGAATACTAACACATGGCTTTCTAGTATTCCCCCCCTTTTATGGACAAAACGTATTGTGTTTTGTCCTTTTTTTATTCTCTACGAACCGTTCCATTCTCTTCATTGCTTCCATAAGTTGTTCAAGCGATGTTGCATATGAACAACGAATAAATCCTTCACCACTTTCCCCAAATACACTTCCAGGTACAACAGCCACTTTTTCTTCTAATAATAACTGTTCTGCAAATTCCGCCGAAGAGAGTCCAGTTGAAGAGATTGAAGGAAAGACATAAAATGCTCCGCCCGGTACATGACACGTTAATCCCATTTCATTGAAAGATGTCGTCATAAAATTACGGCGTTTCTTATAACTATCCCTCATCCGAATTACTTCATCATTCCCCGCACGTAACGCTTCAAGTGCTGCGAACTGAGACATCGTCGGTGCACACATCATGGAATATTGGTGAATTTTGAGCATTAATTCTGAAAAATGAACAGGAGCTGCAATCATACCAAGACGCCATCCTGTCATCGCAAATCCTTTTGAAAATCCTGAAATTAAAATCGTATGCTCGCGCATATTTTTAATACTCGCGAAACTTGTATATACTTCGTCGTATACAAGCTCTGCATAAATTTCATCAGATAATACAATTAAATTGTACTTCTCAACAATCACTGCTATTTCTTCAAGCTCGGACTTATTCAACATTGCACCTGTTGGGTTATTTGGTGAACAAAGTAAAATTGCCTTTGTGTTCGGGGTAATAGCTGCTTCAATTTGTTCTGGCTGCACTTTAAACTCATTTTCTAAAGTAGTCGCCACAGGAACTGGAACCCCTCCAGCTAAAGTTACGAGCGGTGCATAAGAAACAAAGCTTGGTTCAATAATAAGTACCTCATCATCAGGATTTATAATGGCGCGCATCGCTACATCTAACGCCTGACTCGCTCCAACTGTAACAATGATTTCATCGTTTGGATCATATGATACTGCAAATTGTTTTTTTAGATACTTTGCTATTTCTTGACGGAGCTCCAATAATCCTGCATTTGCTGTATATGACGTATATCCTTGTTCTAAAGAACGAATACATGCTTGCCTCACGTTCCAAGGTGTAACAAAGTCAGGCTCCCCTACCCCAAGAGATATAACACCTTTCATATTAGCTGCTAAATCGAAAAACTTTCGAATACCAGATGGTTGTAATGATTCTGCCGCTCTAGATAGTTCAAATTGCTTCATGGTGTCACCACAATTCGCTTATCATCATCGTTTTTTTCATAAATAATTCCCTCATGTTTATATTTCTTCAAAATGAAATGCGTTGTCGTAGAAACGACAGATTCAATTGTTGCTAATTTCTCAGAAACAAACATCGCTACTTCTCCCATTGTCTTTCCTTCTAACGTAATAGAAAGATCATATGTCCCTGACATTAAATACACAGATTTCACTTCTGAATAACGATAAATTTGCTCAGCAACCGCATCGAACCCAACGCCGTGCTTTGGCGTAACTTTCACATCAATCATCGCCGTTAAACCTGTATGTTCTTTCACCTTCGTCCAATCGATATGTGTGACATAATCCACAATAATCTTTTCCGCTTCTAATTTTTCAACCATTTTCTTTACTTCTTCTACTTCTATATTTAACAGCTTCGCTAATGTATCTACAGATAATCGACTACTTTTTTCAAGACAAGCTAATAATTCTAATTCTTTTTCTGTCACCATATAAATCATCCTTCCTTTTCGTTTGTGTCTAAATTATACAAATAGCCTTTCCAGTTTGAAAAGAAGATTTTTTTAGTGAATTATGTCAAAATAAAGTGAAACTTTAATCAGCGGAATGCTTCACCCCGCTGATTATCAGCCCACACCAATCGGGCTTTTACGAGCAGTTGATCTCCCACCTCACTTCTTTGCCTCAACCGTCTTTTTAGGTGGGAGTCTTACTGCTCGTTAAAGCGGGGTAAAGTGAAACTTTAATCAGCAGAAAAATGCGTGATAAAGCGAAAGGGGATGGAATCGTGAAACCAAAAGTTTATATTGCTGAACCAGTTCCAACATTTGTAGAAAACTATTTATCAGAACACTGTGATTATGAAAAATGGGAGCAAAATGAGAAGGTACCTCGTGATGTTCTACTAGAGAAAATACAAGATAAAGATGGTTTATTAAATTTCGGATCTGCTATTAATGAAGAATTATTGGAGGCGGCTCCTAACTTAAAAGTAGTAAGCAACATTTCTGTCGGTTACGATAATTTTGATTTACAAGCGATGGCAAAGCACAATGTCATCGGAACAAATACACCATACGTACTAGATGATACAGTAGCTGACCTCGTTTTTGCTCTTATGTTATCTGCTGGTCGTCGTGTTTGTGAACTCGACTCCTACGTAAAAAACGGTGAATGGAATGCTGAAATTGGAAAAGAGCACTTTGGGCTAGATGTACACCATAGTACAATCGGCATTATCGGTATGGGCCGAATTGGTGAAGCTGTTGCAAAACGAGCGAAATTCGGATTTGATATGGATGTTCTTTATTATAACCGTCGCCGAAAAGAAGAAGCTGAACAAAAATTCGATGCTACATATTGTGATTTACAGACGCTTCTAAAGCAGTCTGACTTTATCGTTCTTCTTACTCCATTAACAGATGAAACGTACCATCTTATCGGAGAAAAGGAATTTTCATTCATGAAAGAAACAGCTATCTTCATTAATGCTTCTCGCGGGAAAACAGTAGATGAAGAAGCGTTAATCGATGCGTTAACAGAAAAGAAAATCTTTGCAGCAGGCATCGATACTTTTACACAAGAGCCAATTCAAAAAGATAATCCGCTCTTATCCTTACAAAATGTTGTGACCTTACCACATATCGGATCTGCAACATTAAAAACTAGGCAACAAATGGCTATGACCGCCGCTGAAAATTTAGTTGCAGCGTTACAAGGAAAAACACCGCCTAATATTGTTCGCGGGTAATACTGAATGTACGAAAGGCAAGATGACATCGTCATCTTGCCTTTTTTTGTTAACATATTTTTTTCTGCCTTGGAAATGATATGAACAAAAATCAATGGAGTGACAAAAAATGAATCACGAATCTACTTGTCCTTATTTCACTTTTTCCACTCGCGGCACTACTGTTCATTACGAATTGTATGAACATGAAAATAAAACAGAACGTCCTACTTTCGTACTCGTTCACGGCTTTTTATCTTCCTCATTCAGCTACCGCCGTCTTATTCCTTTATTATCGAAAGAAGGAACAGTCATTGCTCTTGATTTACCACCGTTCGGGAAGAGTGATAAGTCTCATCTATTTAAGTATTCTTATCATAATTTAGCAACGATTATAATCGATTTAATTGAACACTTATCTCTCTCAAACATTGTGTTAGTTGGACATTCTATGGGCGGCCAAATTTCACTTTACGTAAACCGTATACGTCCTGAATTAATTTCAAAGACAATTTTACTATGTAGCTCTAGCTATTTAGCACGCGCAACTTTACCTTTACTGTACTCTTCTTATTTACCGTTCTTTCATTTATACGTAAAGAATTGGATTATACGGCGCGGCATTGTTCATAACTTAATGAATGTCGTTCATGATCATTCATTAATTGACGATGAAATGAAGGCAGGTTACTCTGCTCCTTTTTATGACAACCGTATATTCCCCGCTTTAACTCGTATGATACGAGATCGTGAAGGTGACTTATCTTCAACTGAATTACAAAAAATCGAAACACCTACTCTACTCATTTGGGGTGAAAAAGATCGGGTCGTCCCTGTACATGTAGGTCATCGTCTGCACAAAGATTTACCGAATTCGAAATTTATTTCTTACGAAAATACAGGGCATTTACTACCTGAAGAAAAACCGGAACATGTTTATGAAGAAATTATCGCTTTTTCTGCGCAATAATATCAAAGAGGCTGTCGGAAATTCCGACAGCCTACAATGAACAACTTCCGCCTTCTTTTATTACAAGTAATTCCACAGCTAATTTCTCACATTTTTCAAGCGCAGGTACTTCCTCAAAAGACATAAAGTATATATGTTGAATCTTCTTTGCGATGTATTTTGAATCATCAAACACACTTGCGACGTTCACAACATCGCTCGCTTCTGTTTCATAAAACTCCGGTCCCATTTGAAACGGATCCCAATTCTTCACAACCTCTATCATCTTTTCATATGTACCCATTCGCTTCCCGCCTTTTCACTTTTTAATACTTTTCTTTATCCTATCACATCAGCTATTCTATAAGAAGAGAGAGAACTTTCATAACTTAACGGTTTTACAGAAGAAGGGGGCAAACTTATGCAACTATTTCATAAAACAGTCAATCGACGTGGAACTCATAGTATAAAATGGGATACATATAAAAACGAAGAACTTATCCACGCCTGGATTGCTGATATGGATTTTGAAGTACCACAACCAATTCAAACTGCTTTAAAGAAACGTATCGAGCATCCTATTTTCGGCTATACACTTCCTCCCGAAAATATGGGCGATATTATTTGTAACTGGACAAAGAAACAGTATAACTGGGATATTCAAAAAGAATGGATTGTCTTTAGCGCGGGAATCGTTCCAGCTCTTAGTACGAGCATACAGGCCTTCACAAAAGAAAATGAATCCGTTCTCGTACAACCACCTATTTATCCCCCATTTTTCGAAATGGTCACAACAAACAATAGACAATTATGCGTAAGTCCATTACAGAAACAAAATGATACATATGCGATAGATTTTGAGCATTTAGAACAGCAATTTCAACAAGGTGTCAAACTTATGCTTCTTTGTAGTCCTCACAATCCAATTGGGCGTGTTTGGTCAAAAGAGGAACTCACACAGCTTGGCGCGTTATGTACAAAATATAATGTAATCGTTGTCGCAGATGAAATTCATTCCGATATTATTTATGCAGATCATACACATACACCGTTCGCTTCTTTATCCGAAGAATTGGCAGCGCGCACGATTACTTGTATGGCTCCAAGTAAAACATTTAATATCGCTGGATTACAAGCATCGATTATTATCATTCCAAATGAAAAACTCCGTCAAGCCTTTACATCTATTCAATATAGACAAGGCTTCCACGGATTAAATATATTTGCCTATACAGCGATGCAAAGTGCCTATACAGAATGTAACGATTGGCTAAATGAAATTCGATTATATATAGAAGATAACGCTAAGTTCGCTTGTGAATATATGAAAGATCACATACCTACTCTTTCCGTAACGAAGCCAGAAGGTAGCTTTTTATTATGGATTGATTGCTCTCGCCTAAAGCTTTCTCAAAACGAGCGTACCAAATTACTTGAGGAAAAAGGGAAAATCATCGTTGAACCTGGCGAGAAATACGGACTAGGCGGCGAAGAACATATTCGAATTAACATCGGCTGTCCAAGGTCTGTTTTAGAAGAAATTTTAAATAGGCTGCGCCATACGTTTTCATCATAAGAAAGGAGGCTGTTTGGGACAGCCTCCTTTGTCAACTTCTGTCGGTAAGTCGATATATTTTAAAAATCACCGATATATTTCGAGTTACGGTCGATATATTCCAATAATCGCCGATATATTTTAAGTTACAGTCGATATATTCCAATAATCGCTGATATATTTTCACTTACACTACACAAAAAAGCTACCGCGCACGGTAGCTTTTACTTTTTCTTCATATCCGACGCTTTTTTTACAATAACACCACAAGCAATTCGATCACCTGATTTACCTGTCGGTTGTGTCATACCATCATCAGCATTTTCTGTAATAATAATAGACGCTCCATCTTTTCTATGAATCGTCGTTTTCCCTTCTTCAAGCGTTATGTGTGGCGCATCGATTTCTGCTTTAATCTTTCCAGAACCATCTGCAATTACGTTCGGTAAATCACCGTTTTCTGCACCCTTCGGATTGAGTAGTCCATGCTTTTTATCATCTGGATTAAAATGATTTCCAGCTGATTCAAAACGAGGTGCTTTACACTCTCCAATTTCGTGTACATGTATACCGTGTGGGCCAGGTGTGAACCCTTCCCCTTTAATCTTAATTTTTACTCCGCTTGTTTGCTGCACTACTTTCGCAGTCCCCACTTCATCACCTGAAGCATTATGTAATTTCACGTCAATTTCTTTCGGCTTTCCTTGGTCACAACCTGCCATCAGAAATAGTAAACAACAACTGAAAAAAAGCCGTTTTTTCATTTTATTCCCTCCAAAATACATTCTGCCCTTAGATTGTCCGAGCATAGAGGGAAACATACAAAAATGAGTTACTGTTTCTTTTCAGCTAACAGCTTTTCTTCAACTTTCTGTAATCGATCTGCTTCTCGTTTTGATACACGAATGAACATACGCCACGTGGCAACCGCACCGATAATAAATAGAACACAAACAATCCCCGGAATAATATATTCTGTTTTATCTTCTGGAAAATATAATGGCATCATATAGATCACTCCTTATTATAGGATTTGCAAAACATCAGAATTTTCTGTTATATTATCTTAAATTATAGTGGAACCTATCCACATTCTCAAGGGGGCATTCCGAAAGCGAATGATTTCTTTGACTCCTTCTCCTACTTTCCTTACTATAAACTTGAGGTGAAAAATATGAGAGAAACATTTGAAATTGGCGAAATCGTTACCGGTATTTATAAAACAGGAAAATACATTGGCGAGGTTACAAATAGCCGCCCTGGCAGTTACGTCGTAAAAGTATTAGCTGTTTTAAAACATCCGGTGCAAGGTGACTTACATAACGTAAAACAAGCTGACGTACCATTTTTCCACGAAAGACGTGCTTTAGCTTTTCGTGAACAGACGAACATTCCAGAGCAAATGGTGAAGAAATATGAAGGAGAAATTCCAGATTACACAGATTCACTCAAATTAGCATTAGAAACTCAAATGAATTCATTTTCTGAAGATGATTCACCTTTTGCAGTTCGTAGTCTAGAAACATTAGAACAATTAAAAAAAGACTATAAACTTTAAAAAACAAAACGACCAAATTACATACTGTGCAATTTGGTCGTTACTGTGTACTCACTTTCTTTAACACTTTTGAAAAATCAACGAGTTCCCCTAATGTTGGAGGTGCTGGTTTCACTAAATACTCTTTATCTTTTTCTACTAACTTAAAAATATTATACGTCGTCATCGCATCATCTAGCGCACAATGATGCTTACCCGTCCCTACTTTTCCATACGCCTCAATTGCTTTCCACAGTCCTGTTTGATTTCTCTCACCAAAAAACTTCTTATACTCAAGTGATAAATCACGACACTGTCCTTGGAAAGGAAAATCTACTCCCGCTTTTTCACAATTATGCTTCAACACTTTCATATCCATATTTCCCCACGTAACAATGGTCGGTTTACATCTCTTTTCATATTCTGCAAGTTTTTCAACGAGTTCTGGAAACGAAATTCCTTTATCTACGACTTCTTGTTTAATCCCTAAAAACTTCTTACATCGATCCGTTAAAGATGGAAAAGTTTTCGGCCTAACATGAGCTGAATACGTATCTTCTACCTTACAGCCAACAACCGAAACGAGTCCTACCTCAATAATCTCCGGGAAAAATCCTTTTGGTTTTTTTCTGTGCTGGGGCATCGTAAACTCAAAATCCAAAAATAAAAATTGTTGTTCATTCATACGATCCCTTCCTTATCATCTTTGTCATTCCTTTCTATTTGACACTCCTACACGAACAAGCTCGAATGCTAATTCCATTTTAAATATTCAGATTGGATGTATCTTATATATATGTCAAATGCCCGCAAATATTTTTAAAAATAAGAAAAAGTAACCTTTGCAGAAAATATAACAAAATAAGCCCTTTCATTTACATCCGACATTTTTCTACTTTATAATGACGTTATGTGTGTTTCATCTAGTTAATTTTTGACACACTAAGAAAAGTGAATGAAAGGAGATGAGAGTTTTGCACGAAACAACGCAAGAGCTCGCAAACTGGCAGTATTATTTTGCTATCGCAGTCTTTTTAATTACATATGCCATTATTATTTCTGAAAAAATTAATCGCGCTGTCATCGCACTTCTTGGCGCAGCACTCATGGTAATTATGGGGGTCGTTGATTTACACAACGCCTTTACGAAACATATTGAATGGGGGACGATTACACTACTCATCGGTATGATGATTTTGGTGAACATTACGAGTAAATCGGGTGTCTTCCAATACGTTGCCATTAAAGCAGCAAAAGGAGCGCAAGGAAATCCAATTAAAATTTTAATTTCCCTTTCCTTACTTACTGCGCTTGGTTCCGCATTTTTAGATAACGTTACAACTGTACTTCTTGTTGTTCCAGTTACTTTATCTATTACGCGCATACTGCAAGTAAATCCTGTCCCTTATTTACTTTCTGAAATTATTTTTTCAAACATTGGGGGAACAGCAACATTAATTGGTGATCCACCTAACATTATGATTGGTTCTGCCAATAAGCATTTAGATTTCAATGCTTTCTTACTAAACTTAGCGCCAATCGTAATTATTATCATTGGTGTGACAGCGACAATACTTTACTTCATGTACCGCAAACAATTAATCGCTGATCCTGTACAAGTTAAAAAATTAATGAGTTTAGATGAAAAACAATACATTAAAGATCCAGTATTAATGAAAAAATCTTTAACAGTACTTGGACTTACAATTGTAGGTTTCATGACTCATTCGATCTTCCATGTTGATGCAGCTATCATCGCTTTAACTGGTGCTACTGTTCTTATGCTAATCGGTGTGAAAGAGCATGAAATTGAAGAAGTATTCGCAAGTGTAGAATGGGTAACAATCTTCTTCTTCGCAGGACTATTCGTACTCGTTGGAGGACTTATCGATATCGGTCTTATTAAAATGCTAGCTCAAAAAGTAATTGGCATAACAGGCGGAGATATTTCTTACGCATCTATCCTTATTTTATGGGTATCTGGTATCGCCTCTGCAACAATTGATAACATTCCATTCGTTGCAACAATGATCCCGCTTATTAACGATATGGCGGTTGGGCTAGGTTTATCACCTTCTGACGCACAAATCGACGTATTATGGTGGGCATTAGCATTAGGTGCTTGTCTAGGCGGAAACGGAACATTAATTGGAGCTTCAGCTAACGTAATTGTGGCAGGTATCGCAAGCCGCGAAGGACATAAATTTAGCTACATGGACTTCTTAAAAGTCGGTTTCCCAATTATGATCGTTTCATTAATCATTTCTCATATTTATATTTATGTACGCTACCTTATGTAGCACAAAAAGCGCTCTGATAACCAGGGCGCTTTTTTCATTACACATATTTAAATTAAACTTACTCGTTATACCTCACCGGCTCATTTCTGATAATGAACAAGTGAATCGGCAAGAACACTGAAAATGTGATGACATGAATAATTGTAAATAATATAGAGTTCGTTCCATATCTGTCTAAAATAGCGTAGATAAGATAAATAGACAACACAATGGATACAGCTGTTGCTATTAAATATAAAATTGGTACGAAATTAAAAATGAAACATGCGACATATATGCCGAATACTTTCCATCCTGCTTCTTCTTTCAAGAAATCGGGTAATTTATCTTTCGCTAAATCACCCCATATTTTACTATTTAAAAAAGGAATAAATGCTAGAACTCCATCCGTTGCACCGTCATTTTTCGCCATCGTATACAGTGCAAAAGCCGTTAACAAATACGCAATAATTGCCCAAATTATGATAACAAGAATAAACGCAAAACTAAGAGCAAAGAAACCTGCTAGTAAGCCTTGATCTTCCATCTTATCCTCTCCTCTCTACTCTCAACATATTTCATTGCATTGCAAGTTATGTTTTAAAATTCAACCAAACTCTCTGTATAATAATAGGAGTAAGATAATAAGAGAGGAGAACAACCGATGCATCCATTTGTAAAAACATTACAAGAGCATTTCATAGCTCACAAAAATCCGGAAAAAGCAGAACCGATGGCACGTTATATGAAAAATCACTTCCCATTTCTCGGTATTCAAACACCTGAAAGAAGACAATTATTAAAAGACGTCATCCAAATACATACTCTCCCAGATCCAAAAGACTTCCAAATTATCGTACGTGAGCTTTGGGATTTACCAGAACGAGAATTTCAGGCAGCCGCACTCGATATAATGCAAAAATATAAAAAGCATATAAACGAAACGCATATTCCCTTCTTAGAAGAACTTATTGTAACAAAATCTTGGTGGGACACTGTCGATAGCATCGTCCCTACATTTTTAGGCGATATTTTTTTACAACATCCCGGATTGATTTCTGCCTATATTCCAAAATGGATTGCATCAGATAACATATGGTTACAACGCGCCGCTATTTTATTCCAGCTAAAATATAAACAAAAGATGGATGAAGAACTTCTTTTTTGGGTTATTGGACAACTACATTCTTCGAAAGAATTTTTCATTCAAAAAGCGATTGGATGGGTCCTTCGTGAATATGCAAAAACAAAGCCCGATGTCGTTTGGGAATACGTGCAAAATAACGAGCTTGCTCCACTCAGCAGGCGTGAAGCAATTAAGCACATTAAACAAAATTACGGAATAAATAACGAAAAAATAGGCGAGACTCTATCATAGATAGACGCGTTCCTCTATTGAGATTTAAAAAAGAACGTGTTAGAATATGTTCATTATTATTAATATAAGTAGCGATGACGGACTTATAAGTACTTGCACAAAAAGCGATTCAGGGATAGTGAAAGCCTGAAGCCGCAAGGAAACGGCAGTCTCGAGCAATACGTGATAAAGTGGATGCACCTTTTGTGTATCAACTAGGGTGGAACCGCGGGCAAACGCTCGTCCCTAGGCAATTAAGCCTTGGGATGAGCGTTTTTTTATGTTTTTCAAAGCATATACTGCTCGTTTCACAAGTTACCTGAGCACGTCATCGCCAATACGTTAACTTTCAAAAGGAGGATTTTCTTATGTATTCAATGGAACAAGTAGTAAACTTAGCGAAACATCGCGGTTTCGTTTTCCCTGGTTCTGAAATTTACGGTGGTCTTGCAAACACTTGGGATTACGGTCCACTTGGAATCGAATTAAAAAATAACGTTAAAAAAGCTTGGTGGAAAAAATTCATTCAAGAATCTCCATACAACGTTGGTTTAGACGCAGCTATTTTAATGAACCCAAAAACTTGGATCGCTTCTGGTCACGTTGGTAACTTCAACGATCCAATGATCGACTGTAAAAAATGTAAAGCGCGTCACCGTGCTGACAAATTAATTGAAGATGCATTAGATGCAAAAGGCATCGAAATGGTTGTTGATGGTCTTACTTTCGACCAAATGGCTGACTTAATGAAAGAACATGAAGTAAAATGTCCTGATTGCGGTAGTGAAGAATTCACTGAAATCCGTCAGTTCAACTTAATGTTCAAAACATTCCAAGGTGTTACAGAGTCTAGCACAAACGAAATCTTCCTTCGTCCAGAAACAGCACAAGGTATTTTCGTAAACTTCAAAAACGTACAACGCTCTATGCGTAAAAAACTTCCATTTGGTATTGGCCAAATCGGTAAAAGCTTCCGTAACGAAATCACGCCTGGTAACTTCACATTCCGTACACGTGAATTCGAACAAATGGAACTTGAATTCTTCTGTAAGCCTGGTGAAGATTTAGAGTGGTTCGCATTCTGGCGTGAAACTTGTAAGAACTGGTTACTTTCACTTGGTATGACTGAAGAAAGCATGCGTCTTCGTGACCACGGTGAAGAGGAATTATCTCACTACAGTAACGCAACAACTGACATTGAATTCAAATTCCCATTCGGTTGGGGCGAACTATGGGGCGTTGCATCTCGTACAGACTTCGATTTAAAACGTCACATGGAACACTCTAACGAAGACTTTAACTATATTGATCCACAAACGAATGAGCGTTACGTACCGTACTGCATCGAGCCATCTTTAGGTGCTGACCGCGTAACATTAGCGTTCTTATGTGATGCATATGAAGAAGAGCAATTAGAAAACGATTCTCGTACAGTTCTTCGTTTCCACCCTGCTTTAGCACCATACAAAGCAGCGATCTTACCATTATCTAAAAAGCTATCTGAAGGTGCTACTGAAGTATTTGCAGAACTAGCTAAAGACTTCATGGTAGACTTTGACGAAACTGGTTCTATCGGTAAACGTTACCGTCGTCAAGACGAAATCGGTACACCATTCTGTATCACTTATGACTTCGACTCAGTTGAAGACAAAGCTGTTACAGTACGTGACCGTGACACAATGGAACAAGTTCGTATGCCAATTAGCGAACTAAAAGGTTTCTTAGAGAAGAAAATCCAGTTCTAATTATAAGAAAAAGAGGCTGCTCATTAGAGCAGCCTCTTTTTTTACTTTTCACGTTTTTCTTTAATTGCTACTGTACATCTTGAAATACATAATAAATCGTCATTCTCATCAATGATACGTACATCCCAAACCATCGTTGAGTTTCCTCTATGTATCGGTGTTCCGATCGCTGTTACAATTCCATCTTTCTTTGAGCGAATATGGTTTGCATTAATTTCTAGACCGAAGCAAATACATTTCTCTTGATCAATTAAATTGTATGAACCGACGCTTGCTACTGTTTCCGCTAACGCAAGAGATGCACCACCGTGTAAAAAACCAAACGGCTGATGTGTACGTTCATCAACAGGCATCGTAGCAACTACCTTATCTTCTGTCATCTCTAACAACTCAATTCCAAGCGAATCCATTAAAGTTTTTGCCATATCGTTTCCCCTTTCTCTCACTTTAATTAAATGTATAATTTTACCTATTTACTTTCAAACTACTTATAACACTTATATAAGGAGGTTTCACCTAAATGAAACAGAAATTTTTTATACTATCGCTTATGTTCTCCTTGCTGACTATTGTACCAAATTGTGCACTAGCAGCCAAAGCATCCAACCTGACAATCGATGTTCAGACTGTCACGCAAAAAGGTAAGAAACCTTATATAGAATATCAAATCAATAGGCCTTCGTTTCATAACTTTTCCGATTCTAAGTTTCAAAATAAGCTAAATTTCTATTACAAAAAATCTACTGAAAAATTTAAAACAAAATTAGAAAAAGACGCAAAAAAATATTATAAAGAAACAGAAGGATCTAGTACACCATTTCATCCGTACGTGGCGAATGTTGATTATAAAGTCTCCTTAAATAAATCACCTTTGCTCAGCCTATATTTGAATTACTATCAATATACAGGCGGAGCACACGGTCTTTATACGTGGAAGGCAAACACATTTGATTTAAAAGAAAAAAAGTTACTACACTTAGACGATTTATTTCAACAAGAAGATAAATATAAAGACATAATTCGTGCTGAGATTGTAAGACAAATTAAACAAAATGAAAGTATTTATTTTCCTGATGCAACTGAAAAAGTCATGAGCACGAAAAAGTTTCACTTCTTTTTAGAACCGAACAATCTCGTCATTTATTTCCCTTTATATGAAATTGCGCCTTATTCAAGCGGCATTCCACAATTTCGTATTCCATATACGTTGCTAAGAGAGTATTTGAAGCCTTCTTATCAAAATATTTTAATTGACAACAAGTAAATAGTTTCGCTACGATAATGTTAACTTAAAAACAACAGGAGGTTAACATTATGAGGAGATTTCATGTTTTAGATTTAGCATTAGCCGCCATGTTCGTCGCTCTTATGGCCATTGGTGCAAATATTGTATCTTGGGCACCATTCCTGCAAGTAGCGGGCATCCCATTATCTATGCAACCATTTTTCGCAATTTTAGCAGGGCTTCTTCTTGGAAGTAGACTTGGTGCATTATCAATGACTGTTTACATGCTAGTTGGAGTAGCAGGTGCACCAATCTTCGCTAACTTCAAAGCTGGATTTGGAGCACTTTTAGATCCTACTGGTGGCTTTATTATCGCATTTATTATCGTTGCTTACGTATCAGGAAAACTCGTAGAACAAAAGGAAAAACCAACATTTCGTACATTTGCAACTGCCTCTTTCACAGGAATCATTTTAACTTATATTATCGGTACTACTTACATGTACGGGGCAGTCAATCTCTTTATGGGCGGTAATATGAGCTATAAAGCTGCTTGGATGATTATGATGTGGTTTGCAGTAAAAGATATTGCATTTACAATTATCGGTGCTATTATCGCACCTCGTATATACTATGCTGTACGTCGTTCCGCTTATCAGCATTCTCATTCGACGATTTCATAAGAAAAAGGAGTTGTTCCTACTGGAACAACTCCTTTTTTATATTAAGACTCTTGATTCGTTTGTTCTTCTAAAATTTTCTTCATCATCGTAACCATGTCATCACGTAATTCTGGGTGTTGCAGTGCCATTTCGATTGTCGTTTGAACGAATCCTAACTTTTCACCTACATCGTAGCGCTTTCCTTCGAAATCGTAAGCGAATACACGTTGAATTTCGTTTAAGCTTTGGATTGCATCTGTTAACTGAATTTCGCCACCAGCACCAACATGTTGCTGTTCTAAGAACATAAAGATTTCAGGCGTTAAAATGTAACGTCCCATAATCGCTAAGTTTGAAGGTGCTGTACCTTGCGCTGGCTTCTCAACGAAATTGCGAACTTGGTAACGACGACCTTCTTGTTCTAATGGATCGATAATTCCGTAACGGTGTGTTTCCGACTCTGGAACAGTTTGTACACCAATAACAGAAGAAAGTGTTTTTTCATACTCATCCATTAATTGACGTAAACATGGTTTCTCAGCTTGGACAATATCATCACCTAGTAGCACTGCAAACGGCTCATCGCCAATGAATTTACGTGCACACCAAACAGCATGTCCTAGCCCTTTCGGTTCTTTTTGACGGATGTAATGAATATCTACCATTTTTGAAGAAGCTTGTACTTTTTCAAGCAACTCATATTTTTTCTTCTCCAATAAGTTTTGTTCTAGTTCAAATGCGTTATCAAAATGATCTTCGATAGAACGCTTTGTTTTACCAGTAACGATAATAATATCTTCGATACCCGATTTCACTGCTTCTTCTACAATGTATTGGATCGTTGGTTTATCTACTATCGGTAACATTTCTTTCGGCATCGCTTTCGTTGCTGGTAAAAAACGTGTTCCTAATCCAGCTGCTGGGATTATCGCTTTTCTTACTTTTTTCATCACAAAATACCCTCTCTCCTGTCGGAATCAATAGCAATCATTTCCTACATAAAACAAAAGGGAGATTTCGCTCCCTTTTGTTCCTTACTACTTAAAATTACTTTGTATTATAAACGATTCATAATGTCTTCTTTAATAGTAAGTAACTTTTGTTCACTATTTTGTAAAGAACTATCTTTTACACCAAAGTAGAACTTAATCTTCGGTTCAGTTCCAGATGGACGTAGGCAGAACCATGAACCATCTTCTAATTGATATTTTAACACATTTGATTTCGGTAAGTGAATCTCTTCTTTATGTCCATCTTGTAAAGATGTAACGATGCTTGCTTTATAGTCTTCAACTGCCACGACTGTTAAGCTCGCTACTTCTTTCGGAGGATTTTCACGGAACGTTGCCATCATCTCTTGGATTTTTTCCGCTCCATCTTTTCCTTTTAACGTTAACGACACAAGGTCTTCACGGAAGAAGCCGTACTTCTCAAATACTTCTAATAGACCGTCATATAACGTCTTCCCTTGAGATTTGTAGTATGCAGCTACTTCACATGCGAATAGGACAGATTGTACTGCATCTTTATCACGGCAGAATGGGCGGATTAAATAACCATAGCTTTCCTCATAACCGAATTGGAATTCATATTGTCCGCTTTCTTCATACTGTCTAATTTTCTCACCGATAAATTTAAACCCAGTTAACGTATCAATTGTATCTAAACCGTATGCTTTCGCGATTGTACGGCCGATTTCAGACGTTACGATTGTTTTTAATACGACACCGTTCTCTGGAAGCGTTCCGTTTTCTTTCTTTTGTGATAGTAAATAATCAAGCATTAATGCACCTGTTTGGTTACCAGTTAATACTTGGAACTCACCATCGTGATTACGAACTGCTACACCAAGGCGATCTGCGTCAGGATCTGTTGCGATTAATACATCCGCTCCTACCTTTTCACCGTCACGAATTGCATATTCAAATGCTGCATGCTCTTCTGGGTTCGGTGATTTTACTGTAGAGAAGTTCGGATCTGGTAACTCTTGCTCTTTTACAACTGTTACATCTGTAAATCCAACTTCTTTTAAACCACGGCGTACAGAAATATTTGATGTTCCGTGTAGTGGTGTGAAGACGATTTTTAAATCTTTGCCGGCCTTTTCCACCATTTCTTTATTAATAATGACATTGTTCAATTCTGCAGCATATGCATCATCGACTTCTTGTCCAATAATATGTAATAAACCGTCAGCTTTTAATTGCTCCACATCAGCAACCTCAACTGTTAATTCATCTTCCACTGCGTTTACGTAGCTAATTAATTCATCAGCTTCTTTCGGAGGCAACTGTCCACCATCTTCACCGTATACTTTATAACCGTTATATTCAGGCGGATTATGACTTGCAGTAAGAACGATTCCACTCACTGTATGTAAATGACGAACTGCGAAAGAAAGCACTGGCGTTGGACGTAAGCTTTCAAACACATATGTTGTAATGCCGTGTGCACCTAGTGTAGCAGCAACTTCCATTGCGAACTCAGGCGATTTATGACGAGAATCATAGGCTACAACAACACCGCGTTTTTTCGCTTCCTCACCTAACTTTTCGATAAAGCTTGCTAATCCTTTTGTCGCTTTACGAACTGTATATACGTTTAAACGGTTCGTACCAGCACCAAGTTCACCACGCATACCACCTGTGCCAAACTCTAGATTTTTATAAAAGCTATCCTCGATTTTCTTCTCATCTTGCTTCATATTTTCTAGCTGTTCTTTTAATTCTGCATCTAATTGTGCGTAAGAAAGCCAGCGACTAAATTCTTGTTTCCAATTCATTCTTCTCTCTCCTCTCGCTCGTCATACCTTTATTATATGAAAAAAACATGCTGTATCTCAATATTTTATAAAATCTAGCAGGATTTTACTAGGAATATTTGTATACACTATTGTTAAATACTCCACTAAAGGGAATGAGGATTATGCGCGAATGGGGCTTGTCAGAAGAGCTCAAAATACAAACAAAGCAAATGATTGAAATTGCTGAAAAAGAACTATCGATTATGAGGAGCGCAATCGATAAAGAAGACGAATGTATTTTATGCAAAATGGAAGATATTCATCATATGTTAGCAAATGTACAAACATTGGCAGCTACATACTATATTCAAGCATATTTATCACCTTATACGGAAAGTTCATCTTTTATTACGACAGCTATCCAACATTTAAGCGCCCGAAAACATGGCGCTCTTATCGTTGTGGAACGAAACGAGACGCTTGAAGCTTTCATTCAAACTGGAACGACATTAAACGCTCATTTAACCGCACCATTACTCGAATCAATATTTTATCCAGGTAACCCTCTTCATGATGGAGCCGTTCTCGTTAAAAATAATCATATTGTCTCAGCTGCCAATATTCTTCCGCTCACGAAAAGCACAGAAGTTGATCCTGAACTAGGAACACGTCACAGAGCTGCAATTGGCTTATCAGAAAAAAGCGATGCCCTTATTTTAGTTGTCTCTGAAGAAACGGGCCGCACTTCCTTTGCTTTAAACGGGACTTTATATACAATTTCTCTATAAAGTAAAATTACATCGGCCGTAACACCATATATCAATAAAAAAGGCTGTTCCAAAATGTAGGAACAGCCCTCTCTTACGATCTTATTCTTCGCCGAAACGTTCAACAAGCGTTGCAAGTGTACGTACCATTGCACCTGTTGCTCCAGCTGGACCTAAATCATGTGCTCCTGATGATTCAGATGTTCCAGCGATGTCTAAGTGTACCCAAGGTGTATCTTCAGCGAATTCACCTAGGAATGTACCTGCCATAACCGCATGTCCTTCGCGGCCTGGTGAGTTATTTAAATCAGCAAACTTACTGTTTCTCACGCGTTCTTTATCACGATCAAAAATCGGTAATTGCCAAATTGATTCATCTGTTTCCATAGATGCTTCTAGCACTTGCTCAAACAACTCTTCATTGTTTGTCATTGCACCCGTCGTATGATTTCCAAGTGCAACAATTACACCACCTGTTAATGTCGCAACATCAATTAAATAGTTTGCACCTAATTTTTTCGCATACGTAATACCGTCAGCTAATGCTAAGCGACCTTCTGCATCTGTATTTAATACTTCAATTGTTTTTCCGCTCATAGATGTGATTACATCGTCTGGCTTAAATGCTGTACCACT
Source organism: Bacillus cereus group sp. MYBKT111-2 (assembly GCF_051915205.1). Lineage (NCBI taxonomy): Bacteria > Bacillati > Bacillota > Bacilli > Caryophanales > Bacillaceae > Bacillus > Bacillus cereus group sp. MYBKT111-2. The sequence continues at coordinate 184,932 of NZ_JBQAEG010000008.1, read as the reverse complement.
TACAACGTTATCCGTTGATGGAATAACAGCGATCACATTTTGCTCTGGGCGAAGTTCACCGATAATTTCCATCGCACCTAATACAGCAGCCGCACCGCCCATATCACCTTTCATACCGACCATGCCTTCACGTGGTTTTAAAGAATAACCGCCTGTATCGTATGTGATTCCTTTTCCAACGAATCCAATAACATCTGTCCACTCTTCTTTTCCTTTATAAATAAGAGCGATCATTTTTGGTGGCTCTACACTACCTTGGTTTACTGCAAGTAACGCACCCATACCAAGCTCTTCCATCTCTTCTTTCTCAAGAACTTTATAATCCATATCATACTTCTCCGCTAACTCAACAGCATACTCAGCAAGCTTCGTCGCTGTTAATACGTTTGGCGGCATATTTACAAGTGTACGAGCTGAATTTGTTGCACGTCCATGTACGTAGCCAACTGTTAATGCCGCTTCAATTTCCTGTGCATCTTCCGCTGTAATAGCCGTAAACTTCTCTAACTCTACACGATTCTTTTTATCTGATTTATACGTTTGTAACTCATATGTACCAAGGCCTTGTACTTCTGCCGCAATATGAGCGACATCAATCGCGTCTAATTTCTCTGTTACGAAAGAATCAAGTAAGATTGCTGCATCTTGTACTTTTGCTGCTTGCAATGTTTTAAACGTCTTACCAAGAGCCGAACGTAATGTTTCTGTCGTATAAGATTCTTTCTTGCCTAAACCAACGAAATAATAACGTTTCACTTCTGTTTTTCCTAAACTATGTACTTTTGAAATAGCTTTCTTCTTCGTAGAAAGTTCTTTCTCTTCTAATAAAACTTGTAATTGTCCTTCAAACGCTTTGTCCAGTTCTTGTACAAAACTACTCGTTTGCTCTTCTTCAAATAAGGCAACAATCACCGCTTCATGGCTTGCTAATTCTTTTTGTACGTAAAACATGTTCAGACCCCCTAAATTTCTCTACTCTATCTTTATTATAACTTTATTTTCGATAAAATGCGACAATTCTAACTTCTGTTATACCCTATATAAAATAAAAAAAGTCTAGCGTACTTACCACTAGACTATCTTTGTTTTAAATATTGACCACGAAACACTTGCATCGTCTCATCTTGGTTTAACATCGTTAACTCTTCTTCTGAAAACTTACCATTTCCTATCTTAACTACATATACATTTACTTTTTTCTTACCCCATTGGCTATAAACATCTTTCACTGTATCATAGTACAAATCAAGACGGTTTCCTTTTATTGCACCGCCCTTATCAGCTACTACACCATACCCATAACCTGGTACGAATAAGATTGTTCCAATTGGGAATACGCGTAAGTCTGCTGCAATTGTGGAATATAAATCCCTTTTCGCCTTAACACCTGAATATGTAATACCATACTCCGGATGTCCCGGCCTCTTACCAGTTGACTCAATTCCCGACGTATAACCTGTTGCAGTCATTTCAATTGAACGATATTTAGACCAGTCGTTTGCCTGCTCTAAAGCATTTATCACTTCTTTACTCGGAGCAACATTTCTTTTAACTTCTGCTGCATGTACTTCTTTTGCACTCGTTCCCTCATATTTCTTTACAATCTCTAATAAAGAAACTCCTGTGAAAGCATTCCATGTTACGCATAATGCAATTGCAAGTAAACAAGTCATCATAATGCGAATACAATATCGTTTTAACATTTTTATATGCCACACTCCTTCATCGTTAATCATTCCCTATACGATGAAAGAATATGCAAAAAAATAATCTCCAATTGCATTGGAGATTAAAACATTTGATATCCGCTTTTCCGAAGTTTCTTAATAACGATTCCCGCTAAAGCAGCACCAATCAATCCAGTAGATAAAATAAACACATCTGCTTGTCCTAAATGCGATACACTTGTCCCAAATGAAGAGAATGTTTCTTTTGGCTTTGAAAAATAATCCCACATACTCGCCTTATTAATAATAAGCATACAAACAATCGGATATACAATAACCATTACCCATGTCGCTCGCAATATCATGTTGAGTAAAAATCCAATTCCAAAAAACAAAATAAAAAATAACATCATTGAAATAAGTAATACCGGTATACTCACTCTTTCTCCCTCTCCTTTGTATGTGCCGTAAATACGTGATAGGCTGTATAACCAAACTGCTCTCCTGGATCTAATGTTTTGTCCATTTCAAGATGTAATTCTGATTGTCTTTCTAACAAATATGTAATAAGTACAGACGTATTTGGATCGTCCGCAATCGTATCTGGATGTAGAAACGCTACTTCAGACAATTCCTTCTCCTGTACAATAATCTCTTCCCCTTCAGGCTCCAAAAGGAAAATAATCATATTATCACTAATCTCATTGCGAATTACGCCCGATCTAACACCAATGATCCCCTTCACATGAGCGACAATACCTGTCTCTTCTAACACTTCACGTTTCACAGCTTCATCAACGGTCTCACCTTCATTTACAAAACCAGCCGGTAAAGACCATTTCCCCTTTAACCCACTGTATTTCTTCTTAACGAATAACCACCTGCCATCTTTTGTAGCTACTAGGCCACTGACAGCTAACCATACTTTTCCTCGCTTCTCCATGATGTCATACCCTCCTCTATTAGAACGGACAGAATATTCTTTCTTTTTTATATATTATACTATATTTTTTAAATGAAAAAAGCAGAAACAGCTCTTAGCCGTTTCTGCTTTTTCTACTATATATTAAAAGAACTTTAATTTACCTTTTTTAAGAACTAATAAAGGTCCACCTAATAAGAATAGGTAACGGTTATCGATCACTTTCTTCATGAAGGAAGCTTTCCAACCTGTTAACTTTTTGCCCATAACAACGCCCATTGCATCGTCATGACCTAAAGAACATACAGATCCTTTATTATCGAATGCGAATTTCTTCATTTCGCCTTTACCACGAACTAACACAGTTAAGTTGTGTGCAATGTTGTAACCTTGTTGAATTGCGATTTGTGCTGTTGGTGGGTATGGACGGTTAATTTCTTCGTTAATGATTAACGCTGCGTCACCAACCATGAATACATCTTCGTATCCTGGAGCGTGCATGTACTCATCAACTTTTACACGTCCGCGCATTGCTTCAAAGCCAGACTCTTCCACAATACCGTTACCACGAACACCTGCAGCCCAAACTACTGTTTCAGACTTAATTAATTCAGTATCATCGCCATTTGCAACGATAATACCTTCTTCAGTTGCTTCTTTAATTGCTGTACCGATGCGGAATTCTACACCTTTTTTCTCAAGTTGTTTCACAGCGTATTCTACTAATGCTGGATCGAAACCTGGAAGTGCTGTTGGAGCAGCTTCTACACAGATAATACGTGCTTTTTCACGTGGTACATTGTACTGTTTGCAAAGTTCAGGAACACGGTTTGCAAGCTCACCTACGTACTCGATACCAGTAAATCCAGCACCACCAACAACGATTGTTACTAACTCATCGCGCTTTTCATCTGCATATTTAGCGAAGCTAGCTTCCATATGCTCACGAATTTGACGAGTTGCATTAATGTTAGCGATTGAGAATGCATGCTCTTTTAATCCTGTAATTCCGAATGTTTCTGATTCGAAACCAAGACCGATTACTAAGTAGTCATATTCTAACTCGCCATCTTTTAAGATAATGCGTTTTTCAGCAGCTTTAATTTCTACTACTGTATCTTGTACAAAGTTCACTTTATTTGTATCAATAACGTCTTGAATATCTAGACAGATTTTTTCATCTTGTAATGTACCAGCTGCGCTCTCGTGTAACCAAGTCGCTTGGTAGTGATAGCTGTTGTTGTTTACTAACGTAATTTCAGCTTCATTTACAGATAATGCTTTTTGCAGACGAACAGTCGTAATCATCCCGCCATAACCTGCACCTAAAACTACGATTTTTGGAGTCTTCACCAAATCACAACCCTTTTCTTTATATAATAGTAATGAAAAATAATACCAAGTACTAAAAACTCTATTTGTCAAGAATGTGGAATTTATCACATTCTATATCATAACAAAACACAGTCAAAAAATCGTACGAATTTTGTCATAGAAATTTAACATAATACTTCCCTATATTAGTCGGTTTTATTCCAGAATTCAAGCGTCTGGAGAATTATCAATATTTTAAAATAACATAGCGTTTTCAAGGGTTTTTCAGCCTTTTTTTCATGTATTTTCCTTTCTGTATATTTTATACAATGTAAAAAACATCTATGCGAAAACTTACACACAATTCAGTCGTTTTCAGAAGTATTATGCACTCAAATATGCTATCATTTATTTGAAAGTGTCATCATTTGCAGGATTTTCGTGTACATATGAACAATATATGAAATCAATATCAAAATTCCATCTATAGGGGGAATGAAAGTGGCAGAAAATCAAAAAGTTTACGACATAACAATTATTGGTGGTGGGCCAACAGGACTATTCACAGCATTTTATGGTGGTATGAGACAAGCAAGTGTAAAAATTATTGAAAGCTTACCTCAGCTTGGAGGACAATTATCCGCGCTCTACCCTGAAAAATACATTTATGATGTAGCCGGATTCCCGAAAGTGCGCGCACAAGAATTAGTTGATAACTTAAAAGAGCAAATGAAGAAATTTGATCCAACCGTTTGTTTAGAAGAAGCTGTTGATACGCTTGAGAAACAAGCTGATGGTATATTTAAACTTGTTACGAATAAGCAAACTCACTATTCTAAATCAGTTATTATTACTGCTGGCAATGGTGCTTTCCAACCACGCCGCTTAGAATTAGAAGGAACAGCAAAGTATGAAAAGAAAAACTTACATTATTTCGTTGATGATATGAATAAATTTGCTGGTAAGCGCGTCGTAGTATTTGGCGGCGGCGATTCAGCTGTTGACTGGACAATGATGTTAGAGCCGATCGCTGACAAAGTTACAATCGTTCATCGCCGTGATAAATTCCGCGCGCATGAACATAGCGTAGAAAGCTTAATGAACTCTCGTGCAGCAGTAAGCACACCATACGTTCCAGTAGAACTCATTGGTGATGACAAAATTGAACAAGTCGTTCTTCAGCATGTAAAAACGGAAGAAAAAATTATCATCGATGTTGATGATGTAATCGTAAACTACGGCTTCGTTTCTTCCCTTGGCCCAATTAAAAACTGGGGCTTAGATATACAAAAAAACAGCATTCTCGTGAACTCGAAAATGGAAACAAATATTCCTGGCATTTACGCTGCTGGTGACATTTGTACATATGAAGGAAAAGTAAAACTCATTGCTTGCGGCTTCGGTGAAGCACCAACAGCAGTAAACAATGCGAAAGCTTACTTCGATCCAAACGCAAAACTTCAACCGATGCATAGCTCTAGTATGTTTTAATATAGAAATGAAAAGAACTCCTTTTATGCGAAGGAGTTCTTTTTTATTACGCTATCGTTCCCTTCCAAAATATGTTACAATAAATAAGAACGAACGTTCGATTCAATAAGGGGGATATTTAAAAATGAAAGAACCTACTATCGTAAAAAAAGAAGCTTTCCAAGCAATCGGCATTTCGATTACGACGACCAACGAAAAAGAGGCATCTACTGAAGGGAAAATTCCCGGGCTTTGGAACCGGTACTTCCAAGAACAAATCATGCACCACATTCCAAATCAACAAACGAAAGAAACATTCGCTTTCTACTCAAATTACGAATCAGATGAAACGGGTACATATAAATACACAATTGGCATGCCTGTTTCTTCATTAGAAGACGTTCCTGCAAATATGACAACTTTAACAATACCTGCCGCTACGTATGCGGTATTTACAACGAGAAAGGGACCAGTTGCTGAAGTCGTTTGCGAGGCTTGGGACTATATTTGGAAATGGTCAAAAGAAAACAAACGTGCTTTTACAACAGACTTTGAGCTTTATGATGAAAGAGCGTTAGATCCAACTAACGTACAATTAGATATTTATATTGCATTAGCCTAAACGACAAAAAAGAAGATACCAAATGGTATCTTCTTTTTTGTCGTTAAATAGCCACTGTGCAAATCCAACATAATTGTCTACAATGAGAAAGTGCAGTATAGAAATATTAGAAACTGTATAAAGTGAAACTATACTCAGTGGTGGGGGGTATTCATCCCCCACCACTGAGTATTAGCCCTCACCAATCGGACGTTTACGGGCAGTTAGTCTCCCACCTAACTTCTTTGCTCGAGCCAAATTTTGAGGTGGGAGTTTTACTGCCCGTTAACGCGGGATAAAGTGATTGTTAACAAGTTTTTTAGTTTAAATTTGTCGCATAGAAAGGAAGCAATATGGAGGAACTACAACAAAATAAATCTGCTTTAGAAGGAAGCGGAAAACCGTTATTAAAAAATACGAATTTCCTTTTTCTTTGGGCAGCTACTCTTTTTTCAAGTTTCGCTTTAGCCTTTTTTACTTTTTCACAAACGTGGTACATAGCAAAAACATTAAACCTTGAGGCATCACTCGGTGTTGTTTTCGTAGCTCTTAGTGTTCCAAGGCTTATTTTTATGATTATCGGCGGCGCTGTAGCTGATAAATTCCCGAAAAAAAACATTATGTTTTATTCTAATATTGTTCGTGCTATTCTCGTCGCAACTATCCTTACATGGTTCATCGTAGGTGATGTAACACTATATACATTTGCTTTATTCGCTTTATTCTTTGGACTTGCTGATGCTTTTTTCTGGTCAGCTGATGGATCTATCCTGCCTGAACTTGTCGAAAAAAGCCGTTTAACACAAGCAAACTCACTTACACAAATGACGAACCAAGCATCGGTTATTTTAGGACCTGTACTTGGCGGCATTCTTATCAAATTTACGAACTATGAAACGATTTTCTCGATTACAATTTTATTACTCATTGTCGCAGCCATACTCGTTCAAAAAATACAATTTACGATGCCAGAGCAGCAAAATACAGACAAAAGCATGTTCACTTCTATTAAAGAAGGAATTTTATATGTAAAGGAATCACCGTTTCTTTCAACTTTCCTTATTTGTAGCGCATTTTTAAACTTATTTTTAATCGGTCCGATGCAGGTCGGTTTCCCACTTTTCGTTAAAAATGTTCTACACGGTGACTCGCTTCAATTCAGTTACTTAGAAGCGTCTGTAGGAGGCGGAATGGCAATAGGCGCAGTCATTGTCGGTTTAAAAAATATTAATCGTAGACGCGGTCTATTTTGCATTATCATGATGCTACTGTCTGGTGTCTTCTTCTTATCCATCAACTTTAGCACTGTACTATGGCAAGCATTATTAGCTGGCATGTTTTACGGTATTACAATCGCAATGGCTATCGTTCCGCTTATGGCGATGATTCAATCGACAGTAAAAGAAGAAATGATGGGACGCGTAATGAGTTTGCTTATGCTATCATCAATGGGCTTTATCCCGCTCTCTTATGCATTCACATCAATCGCGCTTGCAATAGGAATTCCAATCGTAACCATTATGAAAAGTGGTGCAATCGCCGTTATCGTCTTCGTACTATTTGTAGCGATTCGTGTTCCAGTTGTAAGAAAGTTTGATTAACTACTTGGAGTCATGCATTTACGCATGGCTCCTTTTTAAACGGATCAAATAACGGTATCCCCTTACTTCTTCTCACAGCTGCCCCCCATTCTAATCCAACCTCTAAAAATAAATCTCGCACTGTACTATATAAAAGAGCCTTAACATTTTTACGGATTTCTCCGTATTTATACGCTCTCACAACACTTTTTACGCGCCAAATGAAATTTCCATACACTTCTTCATCAGCCAATATTTGCTCCAGTAAAACACCTTGCTCTAATAATCCGCTCTTTTTATAAGCAAGCTCCACCTTACTCCAAAATATATTAATCTTCTTCGGATTACTCGTCATCGGCAGAAGTGCATATATAAAAGGCTTCGGTATATCATGACGGCAATACGTCTCATCAAGCTCGTACGTTCCTTTTCTATTCTCTTTTATTTGTGGAATGTTTTTAGAAAGAATTGTTTCCCCCTCATATTTTTGCCCCATTCCACTACAGCCAGCTGCATCATTCTCACTTTCACATGCGGACATTTGCATACGGTCATCCATGCGGTCAATTGCAGATATAAGAAATACATATAAGTTCGCACTATACCCGCCGCGTTTATGTCTTTCTTTCGTTGCAACACGCTTTATAATTCCTAATTCCTCTAACTTTGCAATGGAGCGGCGTACTGTACGAATACTTTTTTCAACATTTGTAGCAATCGTCTCCATTAATGGACAAGCAACCCCCACTGTTTTCTGTTTCTCATTCACTGCATACTTTCCTAAAAAATGAATAATGGTAGCATCTGTTTTATTCAATTGAAATCGGTAGCATTTCAAAACTTGCTTTTGATATGTATTAAACTCTTCTTTACTTCGAAATTCACTATATGGTTTCATTAAGTTATATAAGCTTCCCATTTTTATCACCTCATTTATAAGTAAGAGGCAGGAAGGGAATTTGGCGTGCTATTTAATATTTTTTTAGTGGAGATGAAAATATGATCGTAATTAGCGCTTGTTTAGGTGGTATCGCTTGTCGGTATGATGGAAATGACAATCTCGTTTCAAAAATAGGGGATTTGCTGCAACAAGAAGAGACACTCCTCATTTGCCCCGAAGTATTAGGAGGATTGCCAACGCCTCGTCCCTCAGCTGAAATTATTGGCGGGAATGGCGATGACGTTTTGGATGGAAAAGCGAAAGTGATGACAAAAGACGGTGAAGATGTCACGGAAGCTTTTGTAAATGGTGCTTATAAAGCATTAGAACAAATGAAAGATTTGCGCCCAGAATATATTATTTTAAAAGAACGCAGTCCCTCTTGTGGTAGTTCCACAATTTATACAGGAGAATTTAACGGGAATAAACAAACTGGTTACGGGGTAACAACTGCTTTATTCAAAAGACATGGATTTACAGTCATTTCAGAAGATGATTTTGAAAATATAAAAAGGAATTGACCCTGTTCGTCAATTCCTTTTTTCTTTCTTATTTTGCACCTAATTTTTCTTTCACTTTCGCAGGAAGCTCATCTTTCTTAACTTCTTCCCAAGCCGAAACACCTTTTTTATCTGAATGATATACGCGTAGGAATGCATCTTTACGTAAGTTTTTTTGAGCTGTGAATTCTAATTCTTTCTCTTTACCGTCTTTATCGAATCCTTTTAATTTATACTCAAAATATTTGTATGGCTCTCCGCTATCAGACTTCTCATTTTTTTCAATTCCATCAGCTGTGATTTGAACATAGTACTGATCTTTCCCCATACGGTTAATATCACAACCAACTAACAAACTTGCGAATACAACTAAAATACTAAACAGTGCAATATATCTTTTCATTTCCTTCACCTCATATGTTTTTTCTTATATTGTTATCTTAAAGCCCAAAGCTTAAAGAAGAAATTCAAAAACATGACATGAACATTACACTTTTGTAAGATAATAATTATTGCTTCACTTTAGAAACCGTCATGCCGTCACCAATTGGACTTTTATAGCAAAAGAAAAGACCTCCTTAACGATTGCACTCCATCGCTAAAAAGGTCTTTCTCTATTTCAACTAAAAACTTAGCACTCTTCTGGCTTACCAGCATTCGTCGCTGTACGGAAAGATGATCCACATCCGCATGATGCGATTGCGTTTGGATTATCAATTGTGAATCCGCCGCCAAGCATAGATTGTTTATAATCAATTTTTACTCCTTTAACAATGGGAGCACTTTCTTTATCGATAACAAATTCGACACCGAAAAACTCAAGAACTGTGTCGTCTTCTTTTGGTTCTACTTCAAATCCTAAGCCGTAAGAAAGACCACTACATCCGCCGCCGTGTACAGCAAGGCGCACGTACTTCTCTCCATCTTCAGCATCTTTTAACATATCTTTAATTTGAAAAGCTGCTTGTTCTGTTACTTCAATCATGAAATACACCATCCTTTCTGTTCTCGTTCTATTATACATCTTTACGCTTCTATCTTGTACTCATACACTCCGTGGCAAATTACTTCTGCTGGTCCTTTCATTAACACGTTGCCTTCTTCTGTCCATGCAATCATTAAATCGCCGCCAGCTAAATGAACTGTAATTTCCTTACCACGTTCCATCTTTCCATTTAAAATAGAGGCTACAACTGCAGCACACGCCCCTGTTCCGCAAGCTTGTGTTACACCAGATCCACGTTCCCAAACGCGGAAGTTCATCTCTTCCTCATTCAAAATCTCAATGAATTCAACATTTACTCGTTCTGGGAACATTTCATGTGTCTCAAGAACTGGTCCAAGTGTTGTAAGAGGTGCTTGTTCTACATCATCCACAAAAATAACTGCATGCGGATTTCCCATTGAAACAGCTGTAAATGCATAACGATGATTATTGTATAAGAAGTTTTCACGAATAAATGGTGTTTCACCTTCGCCAAGCATCGGTATTTCTGCACGCGTTAAACGCGGTGCTCCCATATCAATTTTCGCTAACGTAACTTTCCCTTCTTCTACCGTTACTTCAGCCGTTACAATGCCAGCTAACGTTTCAATTGTGAAAACTGTATCTTCTACTAGTTTATGCTCATACGCATATTTCGCTACGCAGCGTAGACCGTTACCACAGCTCTTTCCTTCTGATCCATCATTATTAAACATGCGCATTTTCACCGGCGCTACGTCAGACGGACAAATTAAAATCATTCCATCTGCTCCAATACCAGTATTAATATTTGAAACCTTTTCCGCCACAAGAGCTAAATCTTCTTCAGGAATTCGTTCTTCAAACATATTTACATATATATAACTATTGCCAAGACCATGCATTTTTGTAAAAGAAAATTGGCTCATTTGTATTCACTCCAAAAATAATTTGTTATTTCAAGTATAAAATGCACGCTTTTAGAACACAATATGAATGTCCCCCGTTTCTCATATTTGACAACATTTGGCGATGAGCCATTCTTGCGCAAATTGTGTAAGAAAAAAGCCCTTCTAAAAAGGGCCTTTTTTATTTATATACAATATTATCCTCCCCTGCGAAATAAAATTTTATCTAATAGAAAAAGAAAAAGGTGCTGCCGATTGCAACACCTTAAAACATTGGATTTTCATCCAAATACTCATATACATTATTAACAAGTTCTTCTACTGTAGCCCCTTGTACCACTTCACCATTTACAAGAGCAAACGGTCCTTCAAAACAAATACCACAATATCCTAAACAACCATACTCCATTACATCTAAATTCGGATCTTTTTCTAATTTCTCTAAAGCGGCTTGTGAACCACTCGCAAGGTTACCTACACAAAATTCAATTAATGGTTTAATCAAAATTCTCCCCCCTGTACTACAAAACAAATTACTTTCTGACTTCATCTATAAGAAAAAAACTAAGCTGTTTCTTGTTGTTTTCATTACACCTTCTAAACTATTTAGTTACTTCATTATTTCACTTCAAAATAGATGATTCCTTCTATATAACATGCTATTTACGATGAAATGGTAACTAAATAATGCAGATCGTTTACTCTACTTTTCTTCTTATTGTACAACAGAGTATTCATTCATGCATTGTTATTTGTTCACAAATTCGATATAATTTGATTGAGTAAAGTCAAAATATTTTATTAATATAAAATTTTATGATTAGGGGATATTTCAACAGAAAAGGGGTAATCCATCATGAAACACCTCGTAATATTAGGTGGCGGCTACGGTGGAATGAGAATTCTGCAACGGCTACTTCCAAGCAACCAACTTCCGGATGATGTACAAGTGACATTAATCGACAAAGTACCATATCATTGCTTCAAAACTGAATATTATGCATTAGTTGCGGGTACTATTTCAGAAACGCATATTCGTATACCGTTTCCTGAACACCCACGCCTCAATATTCAATACGGCACAGTAACAAATATTGATCTCGAAGAAAAAGCTGTTCATCTCGATGGCGGCGAAGCAATCCAATATGATGATTTAATTATTGGACTTGGCTGTGAGGATAAATACCATAACGTTCCTGGGGCGAAGGAATATACACATAGCCTACAATCGATTGAACAAACACGTAAGACATATGAACAATTAAATAGTCTAGAACCAAATGCAACGGTAGCTGTCGTTGGTGCTGGATTAAGTGGCGTTGAGGTCGCAAGTGAACTTCGCGAAAGTCGTTCTGATTTAAAAATCTACTTATTTGATCGAAAAGATAGAATTCTATTCCCATATCCAGAGAAATTAAGTAGATATGTAGAAGAATGGTTCGTAAAACATAAAGTTACTATTATACGAAACTCTAACATTACAAAAGTAGAACCAAATATTGTGTACAACCACGATGAACCACTTGAATGTGATGCAATCGTCTGGACAGCTGGTATTCAAGCAAATGAAGTTGTTCGAAACCTTCCAGTTGAACAAGATGGTAGCGGACGGGTTGTTTTAACAAAATATCACAATATTCCAAATAACGAGCACGTATATGTTGTAGGAGATTGTGCAGCACTTCCACACGCACCATCTGCACAACTTGCTGAAGGTCAAGGGGAACAAATTGTCCAAATATTATTAAAACGTTGGCATAATGAACCACTTCCTGACGAACTACCTGTTATTAAATTAAAAGGTGTTCTCGGCTCTCTTGGTAAGAAGCATGGCTTTGGTTTGCTAGCAAACCAACCATTAATGGGACGTGTACCAAGGTTACTAAAATCCGGTATCCTCTGGATGTACAAATATCATAACGGTTAATACTTTACAGGCTGTCTCCTAATTAGGCAGCCTCTCTTATTCGTTAAAATATAATTATCAGACACATCTTTCTCAATATGAATCATGATTTATTTTTCATTTTCATATTAAAAACTACCAATAAACAGTGTATGCTATTGATAAGTTGTTTTATTTCCTTTAAGGCCGAATTCATTCGGTCTTATTTTTTGTGTTGTAAATACTTTTACAGGAGGCATTTCATTTCACTTATGAACGTAACGAAACTAAATGATCGCATAGAAGCGAAGAAGAAAGAATTGATCTATCTCGTTGAAAAGTACGGATTCACTCATCATAAAGTAATTTCTTTCAGCCAAGAATTAGATCGTTTACTTAACTTATTAATAGAAATCAAGACGAAGAAAAAACGTTGCTCTTTATAACCGTTACCTTCTCTTTTTTGATACGATAGAACTAGAATCAGAAAGGAGCCATCTATGTTTATATTAAAAGACGTTACATATAAAGATATACTGCACATTCCTTATTTACAGATTCAAAAAGAAAAAATCACATGTATTATCGGCGAGAGTGGGAGCGGAAAAAGCACATTGCTCCGTATGTTAAATGATCTACAATCTCCAACATCTGGAACAATTGAATATAACGGAAAGCTAATTTCTGATTATCCCCCTATTCAATTACGACGTGACGTAGTCATGCTTGGGCAAACGCCACCTATTTTCGATGGAACCATTAAAGACAATCTATTAATGGGACTTCGTCTTTCTGAAAAGCCATTTCCAAATGATGCTGCCTTGCGAAGTGCATTAACGACTGTTAGCTTGGAAAAAAATTTAGAAGACAACGCTGATTCCTTATCAGGCGGAGAAAAACAACGACTTGCTTTTGCACGTATCGTACTTATGGATCCACCTGTCTATTTATTAGATGAACCAACTTCGGCGTTAGATAGCGATACAGAACGACGCGTTATGAAGCAATTCACTATGCTAGCAAAAGAAAAGAAAAAAACAGTCATCTTCATCACACACTCACAACAGCTTCCAGAAGAAATTGCAGACGATATTATTGAGATTAGTAAAGCAAACGGTGCAACTAGAAAGGAAGTGCTCTCAGTTGAAGGGCGTGATTGAACTCCAAATTTGGCAACTTGCCGCTGCATATATTTTCATTCTTATTTTAATTGGGCTTGTGAAGTTAAAAGGAATACCTCGCGAAAAACAAATCGCGCTCGCAACATTCCGTATGACGATTCAGCTCGTACTTGTTGCCTATGTCCTTACATACGTATTTGAAAACAGTAATCCATTTTATACAATTGCTCTCATTACTTCTATTACTACTTTTGCAATTTTTAATATTTATAAACGAGTGAATATCCCAATGTCTAAAGAATTAAAACGAGTAGCCGCTCTTTCTATGGTAGCCGGATCAATTGGGCCACTTCTACTATTTATCTTTGTTATTATCGGACATGATCCGTGGTATGCGCCGCAATATATCGTTCCGATTACAGGAATGTTAGTTGGGAATGCAATGACTGGTGTTTCTCTCGGTGCAAATACATTCTTAAACAATATGAAATCGCAAAGAGGTCAAATTGAAGGAGCACTTATGCTCGGTGCCACACCGAAAGAAGCAGCTGCTCCGCTCATACGCGACGCTTTTGACTCGGCTATTTTACCAACGATCAATTCTATGGTCGGAATGGGAATTATAAGCTTACCGGGCATGATGACTGGTCAAATCTTATCTGGTGTATCACCATTTACAGCTATTCAATATCAAATCGCAATTATACTCGGTATTTCAGGAAGTACCGCTTTTGCTGTCATTATCTTTTTACAGCTTGGATATAAAACATTCTTTAATAAGAGGTGTCAGTTGAAGGATATTGACTATGGCGGACGGTAATCTAGCTTTTTGCTCGGTAAATGATGCACCTTTCTCGGTGAGTGAAATTATATCGACGATTTTTCGAATATATCTATCATAACTCAAAATATATCAACGATTTTTGAAATATATCGACGATTCGACAAGGAATATCGACTTACCGACAAAAAATGACACAATAAAAAGAAGAGGCCTATACGCCTCCTCTTTTTATTTACTTACGCCTTCTTCACGAATTGTGATTTTAACTTCATAGCTCCGAAACCGTCGATTTTGCAATCAATATCGTGATCGCCATCAACTAGACGGATACTTTTTACTTTCGTACCGATCTTCACAACTGAAGAAGTTCCTTTTACTTTTAAATCTTTAATGACAGTAACAGCATCGCCGTCTTGAAGAACGTTTCCGTTCGCATCTTTTACAACTTTTGCACCATCATTATTTTCAGCTTCTGCTTCTTGGCCCCACTCATGAGCACACTCAGGACATACGAAAAGAACGCCATCCTCATACGTATATTCTGAATTACATTTTGGACAATTTGGTAAAGTAGCCATAAATTCATTTCCTCCGTTCATTATTTATACGTAAAAATCAAAATTGATGTTTACATCTCGATAAATAAAATTTGTATAGCATTTCTATATAGTGCCATAGTCTCACGTTATTGACAAGCCTACCTCAAATTCTCATTTTTTATTGTATTTTACAAAATTTCAATTCGTATGGTGTTTTACAATAAAAAAGAAGAACCTTCACAAGATTCCCCTTTTCAAAATGAACGAGTTCTCACTAGAACCCCCAACCATTTTCTTCAATGTAAAATTGATATTCTTCTAACTCTTCTTCACTTAACTTCTTATTATTTTCATGTACTTCTTGCCATTCAAAATAGTCTTCACTAAAATAAACAGCAAATTTAATTTTCACGTTTTTCTTCTCTGTATAATCATAACCAGTAAATTCTACTACATCATAATCTTGTTCTTTCTTCACAAACTTCCAAGTTGGATTATCCGTCATAATCTCTAAAGTCACACCTTCACTACTTGAACGAACGACATTTTTAATATTCGGCTCAGTTGGTAAAAGTGAGAGTCCGAACATAGCTCCACCAAACATGATTCCAACTATAACCTGGAAACCAACCATACCAGCAAAACTAGCGCCACCCTTTGATTGTAAGTAATACGCCTTCTCATGATCTGGCATATCTTCTCCCTTATGTAATACACGAACAGCATGCTTATAATATAAACGGTTTCCTTGCCATCCAGTAAATATCATCGTTCCTAACTGAAGAACTAAACTACATGTTAAATAAATCCCATCTGGAATATCTATAAAAGGAGTTACAACAATACTAGGTACAGCCAATAACGTAAGTATAATAAACAACTTATACATTTTACGATAAGCTAACCAAAAAGTTGGGAAGAAAAAGGCTACCCAATTCCACGTATTCCCTTGCGCTGGATTTTCTACTTTGCCCCATTTAAAGTCATAATAAGCTGTATTCTTTTGAACAACTTTATGTAACTGTTGCGGAGAAATTTTTTCTTGTAAAACAGTGTCCTTCACGTACATCATCCTTTTCTCATATCTACATACGTGTATTTTATAGAAATAAAAAGAAGGAATCTAACAAAAAGGACATATATTTCATAAAAATGAACAGAAATCGAATATATTCCGACAATTTACCGTTTATTATTCCATTTTTCTTTTTAATATATTAGAATACTTATGAATGATAGGTTTAATACACTAAGTTAATTATTTTATATATTCACTAAAAAGGATGCATCAAAATCATTTTATACATCTTTTTTAGTGAGTATATACTACTATTTTAAAACAAACATCTCGATTTAAGAGAACTCACAAATTAGCTTTCTACTATTTCAAACATATTTCCACTTACGCAGCTAATGAATAATGCATTATTAACTTCCTCAATTGATACAATAAAATCTATTGCTACGACATTTTTAGGCAGTTTAATTATATCTTTTACCTCGCCACATGCAGCATCAAGTATTATCAATTCTAAATTTGAAGTTGCAATATAAATTTCTCGATCTTTATATAACAGAACCTCTGTAATATCATGTAGAATCGTATTGTTCCAAATCACTTTACCTGTTTGAATATTAATACCACAAATTCTGCCTTCTCCTAAGGACAATACCATCATCTCTCCGATAAGAAATGGAGGCAATTCAATTTCAAAAGGCATATTTATTTCATATAACTTTTGAGCGCTCTTATGGTCATAACATTGTATTTGTTTACTTACCTCTTCATAATCATACTCAGTTCTTGTTAATAATATTTTTGATCCCTGTGATGCAATGTAAGAGTACTGTACCTCATCAAAGGCTTTTTCAAAAATTAAGTTACAACCTTCTTTTCCATATTCCCACTTTTGTAATGAATCTATTGCTACACATATAAAATGTTCATTAGTTAAAGTAACTGGTTCATTTGGATTACAATCTTCCATCATTTGTTTCCATCGTGTAGAAGCATCTAATAATTGAATGGCAATTGCAACGTTACTATATGCATCAACTTCCGCATCTTCATCCAAAGGATTTCCTGCTAACACATAGTAATCTGAGCCAAAATGACACTGCAACTTCTCTCCTCCAACTCGGACATTCTTTTCCCATACTTTCACTCCGCTTTCAAGCTCTAATAAAACATTGTAGCCTTCCTGTGTCATAACTAATAAACGTGGTAATTCTTCCCTCGTAGTTTTTACGTCTTGTATAATATGCCCTTCTATTTCTAAATTCCATAGAAACTCCCCAGAACTTGATGAAATAGCGTACAATTTCGCAATATTTTCTCCAAATCTATTCGCATGCCAAATAATTGTGACATCATTCACAGTTATGCAATTACAATCTTCTACTAGTGGAAGATGACACTGCCAAACCTCTTCTTTCGTTTCACTATCGAGTTTACGAATTTCGTGGCTGTTTTCCTCCACATAAAAGATACTCTTCTCATTATGAGATAGTACCGGAGTAAATATCGGTTCAACCTCTACCCCCTTTAAATAATTCCAATTTAATTCATACTTACCACTTGTAGAATGATATGTTCGGTACATAATTGCGTTATTTCTATTTACAAGTTCAGAAAGAAATGGCTCAATTTCTAAAATTCTATGATACGCATCTTTTATTCGGAAAGAATCAACTCCACTTATGTAAATCTGCTCTATCTCCTTTTTAAGAAACGAAAAGATTACTCGTAAAAATTGCTCGCTATCAACACTAGCTAACTTTTTTCCTCTCTGATTAATAATGAGAAAGTTCCCATCCTTCTTCTTAAACTCTACCTTTTTTTCATATCTATCTAAAAAAATCACAGCACCATCATCTTTAAAACATTCACCCCATGCGTCAAACAACTGACAAATCGGGTCGATTATGTCTGTTGTTTCTTGCAACACAATTCTCTCATCTATACTAATTACTATTTCTCCGGCATTTTCTGTCGGCAGTTTATTTAGTTCGATTTGAAACTTTTTCATTATTTCCTCCCTCTATTGCTCGTTATTCAAACTAACTATAATATATGACATAAGATTCTTAAAACTATTATTTGAGGTGACCCAATATGAAGACTACAATTTGGACAGAAGATGATTATTTAAAACTAGCACCCATTAACGACGAACTAATCAAAAAAGCAGAAGAAGTACTGAACGTAAAGCTTCCGGAATCATACATAAACCTTCTAAAAGAACAAAATGGAGGAACACTGCGCCTTGATGCTCATCCTACTTCAGAGCCGAATTCTTGGGCAGACGATCACGTTAATGTTTCTGGCTTATATGGCATTTCTTTTGATGAAAATGAATCTAGTATTTTAGAGAGTCATTATTTCATTCAGGAATGGGAAATGCCTGAGAATCTCGTACTTTTATCTGGGGACGGACATACATGGATTGCATTAGACTATCGAAATGTAGCTGAAAATCCTCCAGTTATATTTATTGATAATGAAGTTGAGCAAATAATTGAATTAGCACCTAACTTTGAAAGTTTCTTACAAAACTTAACTACATATGAATATGACGAAGAGTAAACCTTATTCTAAAGCGGTACAAAATTCCATTGCAAATTTACATGCTGCTTTAAAACTGCTTGGATTTAAGAAAAAAAGACATACATTTTGCAAAGCTGAAAACGGATTTTATAAACTCATTAACATACAAAAAAGTCAATTGGGAGATGACTTCTATATACATATAGGAGTTCATCCTATCGGTCTCCCGCAGCTTATCACGGACCAATTACTAATTAAAGAAAACATCTCAATATTCGATTGCATTCTGCGAACGAGAATAGAGCCTATACATATGAAACAGAACCATTTATTGCATAATGTTTCACATGAAACTATCGACATTCCGAATTATCTTTCTACTATTTTCGACTGGTTTCAAGTGTGGGCATCTTATGAGAATTTAGTAAAAATAAATATACATTCCGTTACTCCAGTACTAGCCGTCGTTCCAATATTACAGGAAAAAGCGTTTTTGCTTCTTACTTGTTTCTCTTTCTACAATTTAAAACAGTACGAGCAAGCTAATCACTACTTACAGCAATATTTGCAATGTGCTGTACATCTGAATACCGAGGAAAAAGAGCCCGTATTCTTTCACGAAGTTGACATGTATATGAAAAAACTAGTAGAAAACGCAATGTAACTTCACATTGTGCTTTCTGCTAGTGCTTTATCACACTTTTATATCCTTCTCCTACAACTCCCAAGTAATATTCATCTCTTTAAAAGATACTTTACTAACTTCTAACCCTTCACTATCATCCGTTCCAATCATTGCTACCTCATCTTTAGACAATATAATTTCCTCATTTTCACTTTGGATTTTTCTCTCATACACGATTTGTAAAAGCTCTATTTGTTCCTCTGTTAGCTCATACTCTTCTTCCAATCTTTCCATCGCTGATTCCTTATCAAGTAATGGCGTTTCTAATAAGAATCCGCCGTGCTCTTCCATCTCTTCAAATGAATCAATTGAATACGCACCGCTATCCTCAATCCAAAATGCAGTTGTAATAAAAGGAACTGTTTCACCTTCTACTTCTTCTAATACGTATTGAAGAGCTTCTTCTTTCGCAATATCTATCACTTCCGAAGGTGCTCCTTCAAAATAATTTGCCGCATCAATCCACTCATCAATTCTCTCACTATTCACATCTTGAAGACATACGATCGTATAATCCGGATGAAACGTAATTGTCCCTCTTCCGCCTTGACTATCTTGCATACTATAGTTACATCCATCCCATGAACTTTCATGTAAAAAGTCCGGAGCATGCGCTACATTAATAGCATGAGCAATCGAATTTAAAACGCACCCTTTCCATAACTGTTCTCTATCTATATGTAATTTATATTTACTCATCGTCTTCCTCCACACACATATTTTTTCTATTATCTTTCCTCTACATAATACTTGTAAAGCCTTTCCCACCTACTACATAATACGAAAGACGCCCTTTCAAAAAGGCGTCTTTTTTACAGTTGAAAATTTACTAATAAATAAAATGAATTGTTTAATACATGAATTCCAATTGGAACGAGTAAATTGTTTGTTTTCTTATAGGTGTAGGCTAAACATATACCGCCACCCAAAATATATAAAACACTCCCTAAAGTAAGTGGATGTCCTAAAGTAAATATAAAAGCACTTATAAACATGCTACTGAACGTAGAAAAGCGCTGAGATAATTTCGTGAAAAACATCCCCCGGAATAGAAGTTCTTCCCAAACTGGTGCAAAAACTGTGAGCACTACTACGTATATAAGGATTTCACTTTTAGTAGGCTCGATTACTCTATTAGGTTCATCCAAACTGACTCCCGTTGGTAGAATTAAATTTAATACCGCAAGATATATAAGCAGTACAATCATCGTCATTACTATCGATACATAATGTTTAAAATTGTTAAATTGCATTGATTTTAATAACTGTACACAGTAATTTCTTGCTGGTGAATATATTAAAATAATAGTAAGAAATGTTAAAGGCGGAATAAGATAATCTACATACCAAGGATATAATGAGAAGTCATATAAAAAGTTCAAAAAACTAATTCCATACATGATCCCAAAAATAATTATTATCATGCTGATTACTTCTAACATACTCATTTTCACATTCTTTTCTTTATATGTAACTAATTCCGTTTCCACCATATCCCCTCCAGTATAATTAAACCTTTTAAACCATTATATACCAAATTAAACATAAAAAAAGACAATACACTCAACTGTATTGTCCATTTTCTTCCCTACCATTTCTCTCTACATGTTTCAATCAAATGCAGTAAGTACCTCTTCGTCATATCTGCCCTTCTCCACCTTGAGAGCATTCGCTTTTCTTTTGGATTTTGCCGTATTCTCGCTACTTCTTTTAATAAAAGCTCCCACTCTTCCGCTGAATGTTCTAATAAGTATTGCAATCCTCTATCTTTTGAAACGATTGTTTTATAATTTAGTGTATATAAAATGCGCCCCATCGTAACGACCGCTGATTCTACCCATTCTTCTATAAAGAATAAATATGGCTGCTTCGCCTTCCCACTCCAGTACTGTTCTACGTTGTATTTCATCGTATTTACTACATCATCCCACCTTATTTGGAACGAAAGGTCTTCTGCTTCTTTCCCGTTCACTGTAATACCTTGATTTTTCAATGTCCACCATGTGACTGCATTAATATCCCAATGTCCTATATTCGCCTTACCATCTGCACAATACACGTACTCATTCATTTCATCATTGTATTTTCCTAAATCAGCAAGCGGAATATACATACCATCCATTCTTTTCCCTAACGTACTACCACTAAGTTTCTTATGAAGCTCTACAAGTTGCTGTTTTTCAGCTTCATTCACGGGATCACTTATTACCGTAACAAAATCAACATCGCTCGTTTCTGCATGAAATGCACCGAGTGCGATGGATCCGTAAATATACACCCCGACTATTTTTTCATCTAAAAAAATTTCTTTCAGTCCTACTATGTACTGCTCCATCAACTGCTCTACTTCTTTCGGTAACGCATGCTTTACTACATTCTCCACATCTATCCCTCCAATAAAAAAAGCCTTTGCAAATTCGCAAAGGCTTCCTGCTTTATAAATATTTCTCGATTTCTTCGTAAACATCCTTCAAACGAGGATTTCCTTCTCCAACAATTTCTCCATTTACAAGAACGACCGGATAAAATAAATCTTCCTCTACTACGCGCTCCGCGAATGCTTTTTTATCTTCATCTTCTTGTTCTTCTTGAAAATCAATATACTCGAAATTAAATTTATTTTCTTGTCCTTCATATTTACGACCAATCGCCGCTTGTAACCACTCAAACGTTTCTGTTGAAGATGGCATTCCAACGCAGCTCGCACAAATTACTTTCGTCCCATACACTTGCACATTAACCATTTCTTCTCCCCCACTTCTTGTTCTAACAGTATATTCAGATGCCTTAGCACATAAGCACATCATTTTACAAACTTATTCCATACCCCTATACTGAAAAAACACGTTGTAAACATGATAAAAAATTTCGGCAATAAAACAAGAACAGAAAAAATAGATTTTCCCCTCTATCTTGATTATAATAAAACTGATGAAAGGAGTCGATAAAAATGGAAAACCCACATATGCAAGAACAAGTACTAGAAGTATTAGATAAATTACGTCCATTCTTACTTCGCGATGGCGGAGACGTTGAATTAGTAGACATTGAAGAAGGTATCGTAAAATTACGCCTTATGGGTGCATGCGGAAGCTGCCCAAGTTCTACAATCACACTAAAAGCTGGTATCGAGCGCGCGTTACTTGAAGAAGTACCAGGCGTTATCGAAGTAGAACAAGTATTTTAATCTAAAAGCGGAAGCGGCTCGTTCAAAGCCACTTGCTAAAAGGAGACCAAATTTGGTCTCCTTTTTTTATACAAATCACATTTATCCGTTAACATCATAAAACAAAATTGGAAATCCTTCTCAAAAAATGCGATAATTGATACTATATAGTGAATCGTTCACACATATAAAGTAAAAAACATAGGGGGACGACACATGCCAAAAATGGGGAACACTTTTTTAACAATGCAAGAACTAGAAAAGAAAAAAGAGTATTTATTAGACCTTTCATCCGTTATACCGACATGGAATGCGAGCTATCAATTTTTATTTAAAGAAATCCAGCAAGAATTATTGAGTAAAGTAAATGAAAAAATCGAACAACATCAATTCATTTTAAATATATGTGCAGATCAACAGGTAGGGGCATAATGTATTACATACAATTGTGGTATATAAAAAAGAGACCTCAATCGGTCTCTTTTTTATATTTTTAAGACAGCCAATCTAATTTTCTAATCCCAAGCTTATCAACTGGTAAACGGAGTGAGCCATAAAAATGCTTCATAAATTGCTCAGAGCGGTTCACATCGTGTAGAATGGCTTCTAAGCGATCTCTATATATGCTTTTTTGTTCTTCGTTTCCTGTTTGGTAGTACCGTTCGACTGTTTCAAAATAGTGAAGTGGGAACAGCAGTCTTGCAAATAATAGGCGCCATCCAAATGAGGATAGCGAATAATTCCGTTCATAATCTGTAACAAATTGAATGATTGTTTGCTCCCAGTCTTTCTTTTTTTCAATCATCATATAGCGGATTAATTCTGCTATATCTCGAGTCGGGTGATCATACACCCAGTCAAAAGGAAGTTTGAGACGCTTCGTTTGATGCCATAATAAAGGTGTGAATCGTTCTTGGCAAATGGTTGCTGCATCCGTTAGTTGCGGTGTGTCATCCATTTCTGTATCAACAACATATTGAATGGCATTTTCCGCAACTCCTAAGTAATACGGGAAGGATTCAATAAACAATTGATCGAATACGTCTGTAGGGTGGTTCATCACTTGTGATTGCCAAAACTTTTCTAATTGATCGAGCCTTTTTTCCCATAATGCTTTCCATTCACCAATGCGGCTTAGTTGCTCAATTTCTTCTGGAAAGAATGCACCTCGTTTATGGAATATAGAAAGCTCACTTCCTAATGACATAGCATGTCGTTCTAACGCGCGCATACCTTTTAATAAGCAGTAATTTTGTTCTTCTATCTCACTTACATAGTAGCCGTGTATAGTCGGAACGAAAGTCGCTACAGTTATATCCCCTTGCTGGTTCATATAGTCACTGAGCTTTTTCATCTCTACAAGTACTTCTTCCTCCATTTCTCCAATTGGAACAAGTACATAAATTTTGTTGCGAATCCAAAAGCTTTTATAGGGGCCAAGGGGGATTAATTCTTTAACATGCATGTGATAATGCTCATAAATATGCTGAATCATCGCAGTCGCCACCTATGGTTTTTCTTTATATATATGAGCTTGTGCTCGCCTTTCATTCCTATGCACATGATAAAGCAACGAAACGTATACAAATACTAAAAAGAAAAAAAGGTGATAAACATGAAAGAATCAAATCAACTACAAGAAAGAGCATTACAACTATTACAAGAACGTGGTGTAACAATTGACGATATTGCTGAACTTGTTCATTTTCTTCAAAAAAAATATCATCCAAATTTAGAGATGTCAGAATGCCGTTATAACGTTGAGCGTGTATTATCAAAACGTGAAGTACAAAACGCACTGATTACAGGTATCGAACTCGATGTCCTTGCTGAAAAAGGAATGTTAAGTGAGCCGTTACAAGATATCGTAAAACGTGATGAAGGCTTATACGGAATTGATGAAGTTATCGCACTTTCTATCGTAAACGTGTACGGCTCTATCGGTTTCACGAACTTTGGATATATTGATAAATTAAAACCTGGTATTTTAGAATACTTAAATGATAAATCAACTGGAAAGGTGCATACATTCCTTGATGATATCGTTGGTGGAATCGCTGCCGCTGCTTCAAGCCGTTTAGCGCACCGAGCTGAGCACTCAGAATAATAATGTTTTCTAGGCCGTCAGTTTCATACTGACGGTCTTTCATATTCCATGAGCATAAATTCTCTTCCGCGGCTCAAAAAAATGGGCCCTTGCTGAAAACCTATGTTTTTATATAGCGTAATCGCTCTTGTATTAAATGTCGCTACACTAAGTCGTAACGTTTTCGGCTTACATTCTTTAACCGCAAACGCTATCCCAGCTTGAAAAAACATTTTCCCTAGCCCTTTCCCCGTTAACTCCGGCTTCATGCCAAGTCCGATATCCATTACATCTTCTCCACCATATAAATGAGCATCTCTTCCCCCTGGCACTTGTGCATTTTCCCCAAAACAAAAATAGCCGATAAACTCTCCCTTATCATCACAACAACCATAATACGTCCCATCTAATAATTCTTCTATTACTTCTTCCTCGCCTGAAAAACTGTATAAATTATAAGGTTCTTCGTACGTCCACGTATTTATCTCATTCGCTTCTTTTACCGTTAACTTATGTATATTCATCCTGCTCTCCCCTTATCAAATATTCTATATATACTCATTCATTTTTCGTGCCTCATTTCCCTCTAATTGAAATATGTACAATTGCATACGCACGCCCACGGAACAAATGGTACAATTCATTTGAATCGCTGTTGCTACACTTCTTGATCAAAGAAAAGGCGTTAAAACGGATATTAGCGCCTTATCAAACTCAAGCAATTGGCACATTTTGTCATCTTGAAAGACACTCGAAAGAGTGTCTTTTTTTCTATCCCTCACAAGGACTTACTCATTTCAAAGCATCAATACATAAACTAATGTAACTCTTTACATGCACGAATCCTTTTCTCAAAGTTTTGAAGTAGACTCAAAATAAAAAAGCACTCTTGGCTAGAGTGCTTTTTACTTTCAAATTAGGAGGTTACATAATATGGATAGTACTCTCGTATTTAACTTCGGCATTGGTATTGTCATTATTTTATTTGTTTTCTTTGTTCTTTGTATGAGTGGTGTGTAGAAAGACGATTTGAGGCGTCTTTTTATACATATGTATTACTTGACTTTCGCAAAAGAAGTAACAATAATGGTTACAGAGAAACCATTCACATATCACAAATAGGAGGAAGAACAATGAAACATGTAATCGTTTATGCACACCCAAATACAGAAAGCTTCAACCATGCGATTTTAGAAACGGTAAAAAGTGAATTAGAAGAAAAAGGTCATGAAGTACGCGTTCGCGATCTATATGAATTAAACTTCAATCCAGTATTAGGCGCTTCCGATTTCATCTCATTTTCTCAAGGAAACACACCAGCAGATATTAAAGAAGAGCAAGAGCATATCTCTTGGGCTGATAGCATTACATTTATTTATCCAGTTTGGTGGGCGGGACTTCCTGCTATTTTAAAAGGATACGTTGAACGTGTATTTAGCCACGGCTTCGCTTATGCTTACGGTGAAAATGGCATCGAGAAGTTATTAAGCGGTAAAAAAGGATTATTATTATCTACAATGGGAAATACGAAAGAGGCATACCTAGCCGGCGGTATGTTTGACGCAATGAAAAAAACAGCTGATGTTGGTATTTTTGAATTTACAGGTATTGAAACAATTGAGCATACATTCTATACGAGTGTTCCTTCTGTGGATGACAGTGTGCGTAAACAATATCTTGAAGAGGTTAAAGATGTTGTGAATCGTGCATTTTAAATAAAATTATATCAGCGATTTTTTTAATATATCAGCACAACTCAGATTATATCGGCGATTTTCTAATTATATCAGCGCAACTTAAATTATATCGGCGATTTTCTAATTATATCAGCGCAACTTAAATTATATCGGCGATTTTCTAATTATATCAGCGCAACTTAAATTATATCGGCGATTTTCTAATTATATCGACTTACAGACAAAAACCGACACTATTCACAACTGAATATTAGCCCGCAAATATTAGAAAAAAAGCTGCTCCAAAGTTTGGAACAGCTTTCTTCATTACATCTTCTCAATCCACTCCGTTAAGTTATGCACAACTTGCGTCGGTTGAACTTCATATTCTGTTAACTTCTCCACAGTTGTTACTCCAGTGTGGACAAGAAGCGTATGCATGCCAGCATTTATTCCTGCTAAAATGTCTGTGTCGTAGTTATCCCCAACCATTAAGGCTTCATTCTTCTCTATGCCAAGCACTTTCAAAGCTTGTTCCATAATGATTGATTCTGGTTTTCCGATAAAGATTGGATCCACACCTGTTGATACTGCTACAACTGATGTTAATGAACCGTTACCTGGTAATAACCCGCGCTCAGTCGGAATGGCAATGTCTCCATTTGTAGAAATAAACGTTGCGCCGTTACGCACAGCAAGACAAGCTTTTGCTAACTTTTCATATGTGATGTCACGATCTAAACCAACAACAACGAAATCAGGATTTTCATCCACAAGTTCAAATCCTTTTTCCACAAGCGCATCATGTAAGCCTTCTTCACCAATCATATATACAGTTGCGTCTTGTTTACGTTCGTAAATGAAGTTTGCTGTTGCCATACTCGTTGTGAATACTTGCTCTGCTTTCGCTGGAATATCGAAACGAACAAGTTTTTCTGCCACTTGTTCTGGTTTACGAGTTGAGTTATTCGTAACGAATAAATATGGAATGCCGCGCTCTCCTAATGCTTTTACGAAGTCGCTCGCTTCTTCAATTTGTTCTTCTCCGCGATACATTGTACCGTCTAAGTCAATTAAGTAACCTTTATACATCGATTATGTCTCTCCTTCTATGCTAACGTTCTCACCTTATCATACCACTCTTATATTACCCGCTTTTCCAAAAGAAAAAAACGCTTTACCTTAAAGCGCCCCATAACGTTCATTTTTTCTCTTTTATTTGGTAAGAACAACTACAATCGCCCTCGCACATATTTGCTAGCGTTTTCACATCTGCGTTCGCAAATAAACGATTATACATCTCTTTTTCATCTTCACATACTTGCGGGAATCTCTCAGCGATTTCCTTTAACGGACAGTTTTGTTTTTCAATTATGAAAGAGTTCTCTCCATCTCTCTTAATTTGAACCATATAACCATTTTTCTCTTGCATAGCTGCTATCTCTTGCACTTTATATGCTAAATTCTTTTGATTACTCACGCGCTTTTGTAACTGTTCTTCCATGCGCTTCGTTCTTTCTTTTAAAACGTAACGAAGTATTTTTTCATCGCCCATTCGCGCTAAATCTTCTAGCATATCAATTGCAAATTGCTTATACTCTTTCGGGAATGTATCTTCTCCCTTTTCGCTTAATCCATACAAATAAGTTGGTCTTCCGACATGTTGCCTTACCATCTTGGAATAGATGAAACCATCCTTCTCAAGATTACTTAAATGTCTTCGAATCGCCATTTCTGTAATCTCTAAAACTTCAGCTAGTTCTGCTACCGTGTGCTCTCCCTTTACTTTCAACAACTGCACAATTTCATCTTTCGTCGTACGTGCTTCCCCCATGCTTCACCCTTCTCCCTCACATACAATATAAGACCCCCAAAAGGCATTCTTTGGGGATCTTATAAGCATAATTATTCTGGTACAAATGCAGATACAGGCCCTAATTCCTTTTCTAAATAACCGCGAATATTTGCTGGGTATTTCTCTACCACTGCAATATGTTTTTGAATCGTCTTATATAATTCATCATGATTCATTTGAATATAATCTTGCGTAAGCATTTTTCGAAGAAGGATAATTTCTTTCATCCCTTGTCCTTCTTCTGCACTTATCACTCGCTCGTCCATCAAAATGTCGACAATATCTTCATAACTTCCTGGATCGCGCATAATAAATCCATCAATCATCGCATTCCCTACATCTAATACACAATCAATAATTAGATGTGCTATGCGTTCTAATGCGTAAAATTCAAACTCGGTTTCATATATCTTTTTCTCTTGAAATGTACTTGTTGCTCGTTCTAAACATACTAGCATTTGTTCTATTTTCTTTCTGTCTACAAAATACATGAATGTCACCTACCTGGAAATTAAAGCATTTACATTTTAATTGTAACGCTTTCTTCTGAAAAAATCGACAATTTTTCGAATTCACCTTTTCTCCGTTATTTGTTATAGTTATATTTGTATGATTTTTGAAATTGGAGGAATGGAATCTTGGAACGTGAACTCGCACTAGAAATTGTCCGTGTAACAGAAGCAGCAGCATTAGCATCCGCACAGTGGATGGGCCGCGGAAAGAAAAATGAAGCAGATGATGCAGCAACTACAGCAATGCGTGATATGTTCGATTCAGTAAACATGGCAGGTACAGTTGTAATTGGTGAAGGAGAACTTGATGAAGCACCGATGTTATATATTGGTGAAGAACTAGGAACAGGTAACGGTCCAGAAGTAGATATCGCCGTTGACCCATTAGAAGGTACAAACATCGTTGCAAAAGGTCTTGCAAATGCAATGGCAGTTATCGCAATCGCAGATAAAGGAAACCTTCTTCATGCTCCTGATATGTACATGGAAAAAATAGCGGTTGGTCCAAAAGCAGCTGGTAAAATTAGCTTAGATGATCCAATTGAAAAAACAATTGAAATTGTAGCGGAAGCTAACAATAAAAAGATTCGCGATCTAACAGTTATCGTTCAAGAACGTGAACGTCATCAAGATATTATCGATCGTGTTCGTGCAAAAGGTGCACGCGTAAAATTATTTGGTGACGGTGATGTTGGTGCGTCAATCGCAACAGCACTACCTGGAACTGGTATCGACTTATTCGTAGGTATTGGCGGAGCTCCAGAAGGCGTTATTTCTGCAGCAGCATTAAAATGCCTTGAAGGTGAAATGCAAGCTCGCTTAGTTCCAATGAACGAAGAAGAAGAAGCTCGTTGTCGTGAAATGGGATTAGAAGACCCTCGTCAACTTCTAATGCTAGAAGACTTAGTATCTGGTGATGATGCAATCTTCTCAGCAACTGGTGTATCTGCTGGTGAGTTATTAGACGGCGTGAAATTCCTAGGCGGAGATTTAGCTGAAACATACTCTATCGTAATGCGTTACAAAACAAGAACAGTACGATTCATTAAAACGCATCACCATTTAGATCATAAGCCACACTTAAACTTAGATATTTAATAAAAGGAGCCATGTATATGGAAGAACGTTTCTTTCTGTACGACGACACTGTCGCTACAAAAACTCGTTTCGTTAGCTTTATGGGAGAAAATGAGCGTCATGATTTAGCGCTACTATACTCCGATCGTCATTACGGTAAAACAATTGTCCTTGATATGCAGCGTAATAAATTTGCAATCATCGGCGCCGACGATTTAAACGAACCAGGCTACTTAGAGCACGCATTTTCTATGACTGAAGAAATTGCAGAAGAACTACGCTCATTTTTATTTGAACTTATATAATTCATCTCAAACACCAGCTTTTTAGCTGGTGTTTTTTCGTCACAAGAGTTTCGAATTTTCAAACCTCTATGTTATAATGAAAAATGAATCTATTTGGATAGAAAGGACGTTATCTACGTATGCCAACATTTACTTTGTAATGGACCAGCAATTGGATAGCATTACTCTCAAAAAAGCACCACGCTTTTTCAAGGGAGTAGTCTGCCCATTCCCATTACAAAGGAGCGTAACTCATCTGTAGTATGATGTTTACGGAGGTTCCTCTTTGGGGAACCTCCTTTTATTTTTGTCTTTTCCTCATGTCTTCATACTACAAGACATCCAAATAGCTGTATTACGTTTCTTTGCCACTACTATAAGAGGTGAAGGAAAATGCAGAAAGTACAACTTTCTTGGAGTTTATATGAAAACGAGCAAAACACAATCGAAAAGTATTGTAAAAATTGCAGACGCACTACCCTATTTACCGACACAAATATTCGTAGGCATAACGCCAACGGAAAAAATATATATCGTTTTGCTATTTATAAATGCCCGAAAGATCATACGTGGAATCAAAAACTTCGTATTTATAAATCATTTACTGATCATGTGGAAACAGTCGATATGCCTCAGCAAGATCAAACGGAAACAACTACTACCATTTCCATTACACAGCATAAAGAAAGTGGCATAGCCGAAATCACAATTGTATTAGACCTCGTTTTCGGTTCCCACCGGATGGATAAAGCTTTATCCACATATATTTCCGACTGGAGCCGTACACTCATTGTGGATAAAATTAAAAACGGGGATATTCAATTGAACGGACAACAAATGAAACCAAATACAATACTTTCTGAAGGCGATCATATCTCGATTTGTTTATGAATGAGAATATGCAAAAAATCCTCTTACAATTGTAAGAGGATTTTTTTATTTCTTCACTTTTCGTAATACGAAGTGTGCACAACCGAAGTTACAGTACTCGTATAAATACTCCGTTAACGTACTAATTTTCGTATCATATGTCGCACGCTGGTTACTGTCATCAAAGAATCCGCGCAATCTAAGTTGCTCATAACCCCAGTCCCCAACGATGTAATCATATTTATTTAAAATTTCTGCATAGCGCTCTTTAAATGCTTCTTCACTAAAACCGTCACGAAAGTTTTTAATTACTTCGTACTGCACATTATTAATGCTCACCGTAGCATGAATCTCCTGCTTTTGCTCCATCATTAACTTCCTCTCTAAGCATTCTTCTTTTTATCGTATCACAAAGCATACCAACCAACAATTTCAAATACAAAAAATTGAAAATTAGTGCATGCTATGGAGAAGGAGGTGATACATCGTGAAAAAACAAATTATACTTTCTCTTCTCACTCTTTCCTTATTTGCAGGCTGCCAATCAACGAATAAAGCCGAAATGGAACGTGAAGAAGGAAGTCGTGTTCTTGTTTCCAACAAAAACGACATGTATCATACGGAAAATACAAATACACGATTAACGAGAGTCGGCTATTCATCTAAACAAAAGCATGAAGTGTCTAATAAACAAGTAGGAGCCATTAACCGTGAGAAAGTTGCTGAAATGATTACAAGTATGACAGTCAAACTTCCTGACGTTACAAACGCTGCTACGCTCGTTACAGACGATGAAGTATTTGTTGTATACCGTGCAAACACAACGGATCCGAAACTCGTAGCGGATCAAGTATATAGAGCTGCTTTGTCCATCGTCCCTCGCTATTATAAAGCATATGTATCAACAGACCAAAAGTTGATTTCTCAAATTCAAGGGCTTCAATCTGGCGCATTAAATGATACAGAATATACGCAAAGCCTCGATATGTTAAAACGTGAAATGAGTAAAAATCCTCATTTGAACAATACGGGGGATCAGACTTTAAATGATATGATAAAAAAATAAAGAAGGCGGAGAAAACCTCCACCTTCTTTATTTTTTACTATTTATTACGATCCGCATAAACCTCCATCGCATCACACATAAACTGTGCTAACCCTTCACCAAACTTATCGATATTTTTCGTGAAGCGCTCATCAGCGACGTACATTTGGCCAAGTCCTTTAAAAGCATCTAATGAATATTCACCGAAGTTTTGCAAGTAATCGTACCACACTCCAATTGCTTCTTGTGCCTCTTTAGAATCTGGTGCTCCGTGTCTAAGCGCCGCTAAGTTTCTGTAAATTGTATTAAACTCTTCTTGGTTTTCTTTAGACATACCTTTCGCATATTCATTCGCTTTATCTACAGCTGCGTCTCCCCATCTTTCACGTGCTTCTTCTTCGTACGGATTATGGCTGAAATCGAATCCTTCAAATTTCTCTTTGTTCGTCATTTCAATCTCTCCTTTTGTATGCTGAATTGTTTTATCAATCGTCGCAATCACTTTATCTAACCTAGCACGCTTTTCAAGAAGCATTTTCTTATGAAGCTGCAATGCCTCTTTCCGGTCAAATGATGGACTCATGATAATTTCTTTAATTTTTTTCAAAGGGAAGCCTAGTTCTTTAAAAAATAAAATTTGCTGCAGCGTCTCTAAATTTCCATTGGAATACAGACGATATCCAGACTCTGTCGTCTCATCTGGGGTCAACAACCCAATTTCATCGTAATGATGCAGTGTGCGCACACTAATTCCAACTAAATTAGCTACTTCTTTTACCTTCATTGCCATGTGTATCTCCCCCTTAGTACATACGATAAAGTATGACGCAACGTTAGAGTCAATAAGTAAATTCATTTTCTTTATAAAATATTTCATGCATAATAGATATGTACATATATTAGAAAGCGGTGAAAGTATGGTTTCAAATACTGTAATTGCCAGCATCATCTTTCAACTCATTGTCTCGATTCTGGTCCCAATTATTGTACTCTTTTATTTCCGTAAAAAATATAATATAAATTGGAAAGTAGTCGGCATTGGTGTTCTTATCTTTATCGGATTTACCCAAATTCTCGAAACACCATTCCACCTATTTATGCGCGGTAATCCAGCAATCGCTCCAATTTTAGAAAATCCATTTGTCTTCGCACTTTATGGCGGACTAACTGCTGGTATTTTTGAAGAATTAGGACGCTTCGTTGCCTTCTTCTTCCTACTAAAAAAATATCAAGAATATAAAGATGGCTTCGCTTACGGAATTGGTCACGGCGGGATAGAATCCATTTTAGTGGGCGGATTCTCTGCATTCCAAGCACTTATATTTGCGAATTCAATTAACAACGGTAGCTTCGCTCAAATGGTCGAAAAAATGCCGGAACTAAGCCGCCTACAGGACATGTTAATTCAGCAACCTGCCTACTTATACTTCCTTGGTAGCTTAGAAAGAATTATGGCACTCGTGCTGCAAATCGCCTTTACAATGCTTGTTTTATACGCAGTAAAACAGAAGAAGTATATCTTCCTTGTGTACGCTATACTATTCCACGCACTTGTAGACTTCTTCGCGGCACTTTACCAAACGAAAACAATTAACATCTTTGTTGCAGAAGGAATCACCCTTCTCTTCACAATTGGCGCTATCATTCTTATTCGTAAAATGAAAGAGAAATTAATGAGTGTGCCAAAGTAAAAATAACCCACCAATTGGTGGGTTATTTTTTATATGGATTATCATAGTGATGATAACTTTTGCCGCTTTGCAGCTCCTTCTTTGTTTCTGCATCTATAACGATGTACTTATGAAACTCTTCTACTTCATTTTGAGAAAAGGAAGCGAAAAAATAAACTTGGCGATCAGGGTGAATAAAAGAATCTTGAAGCACTACTTCCCCCCGACAACCCGCGGCTGTTTTTTGTAAAAAGGAAAATTCTTCGTCGGGTACTTCTTTAAATAAAATCTTTTTTCGAACACTATACGCTGCATTATTGTATTCTTTATACATTTTCTTATCTAACTGTTCGTAAAACACATCTTCGCTCACAAATGACTTATTTCGATTACTTGGATAATCTAACTTTTGATTGGATTGTGCATATGTTGTGGACAGTTGTGAGAGAAAACAAATCACAAATACAATACATAGCATTTTTTTCATCATTGCACCTCGATTTTCTATTATCCACGTTACTTTTCCACATGATCAGATCATTATGTCCTTTCCAATAAAAAG
The DNA here is from genome assembly GCF_051915205.1 of Bacillus cereus group sp. MYBKT111-2. Classification (NCBI taxonomy): domain Bacteria; kingdom Bacillati; phylum Bacillota; class Bacilli; order Caryophanales; family Bacillaceae; genus Bacillus; species Bacillus cereus group sp. MYBKT111-2. Next base: position 150,702 of record NZ_JBQAEG010000008.1, on the reverse strand, counting down.
GAATATTTTCCACATTTGTCGAAGTATATAGCGTCAACTTGAAAGATGGGGATGAATTATGAAGAAAATCATTGTAATACGACATTGTTCAGCAACTGGCCAAGAACGTGATGCCGAATTAACGACCGATGGAAAAAAACAAGCAAATACCCTTGCTACATTCCTTTTAGAAAACCAACTACAAATAGACCATATTATTTCAAGCCCATTTGTGCGAGCTATCGATTCTATTCGGCCCTATGCACTCCAAGCTAATTTGTCTATCCAAGAAGATGAACGATTAGCTGAACGCATATTAAGCGACGTTTCAATGGACGATTGGATGCAAAAACTAGAATCTACTTTTACAAATATAGATATTGCCTTTTCAGGCGGAGAGTCAACAAAATAAGCAACGGACCGTGCTATATCGCTTATCGAAGACGTTTTAAAATTAAACCATACTACAATATTACTCGTTACACATGGAAACTTACTTACTCTCATTTTAAAGCACTTTGATCATACGATCGGCTTTCATGAATGGAGAGCTTTAACGAATCCTGATATGTACGAAATTACAATTGATGAACAATGTAGCCTAAAACGATTATGGAAAGCACCGTCCAAGTAATATCTCTTTCCAACACATTCAGTTGACGCCACGAGAAGAAACTGTACCAATAATAGAAAGGGGTATCACTCCATATGTACGAAGATGTACTTGCTTTACTACATAAAACAAATGTTTCTTATGAAAAATTCGAACACGAACCGGTACTCGATTATGAGACAGATCGGATCGTACGCGAGAGGCTTGGCCTACAAGGTACTCCAAGTAAAAGCTTATTTTTAAAATCAAAGGCTGGAGATTATTACGTATTTTTCACGTTAGAGGGCACAAGGCTTAACCGCGGAGAGATGAAAGAACTAACAGGAGAACGCTTATCTCTCTGTTCCGCTGATGAACTGCGAGACAAAACTGGTTGTACGCCAGGATGTGTAGCTCCTTTCGGGTATTCACACGATGTAACAATTATTGTGGATAACGCTATTTATACGTACGATAAAATTTTAATTACACCTGGTGTACCTGAATTTACAATTGAATTATCCACAGAAGAATTAAAAAAGATTTTATTAACATGTTCAAATACTGTTTTAGAGTACAAACAAAAAGAGAGCTAATCATTAGCTCCCTTTTTTCATTATTTTGCTTCTGCTGTGTTTTCTTTTGCAGAACGAACTTGCTCGTCCGCATGGTAAGAAGAACGCACAAGTGGGCCAGCTTCACAGTGGCTAAAGCCTTTGCTAAGTGCAATTTCTTTTAGCTCTGCAAATTCTGCTGGTGGGTAATATTTAAGAACTGGTAAATGCTTTTTAGATGGTTGTAAGTATTGTCCAAGAGTTAAAATATCCACATTGTTTGCACGTAAGTCATCCATTGCTTCAATTAAATCTTCTCTCGTTTCACCTAAGCCCACCATAATGCTCGATTTAGTTGGAATATCAGGCTGCATTTCTTTCGCTCGACGTAAAAACTCTAATGAACGTTCATATTTTGCTCTAGCGCGAACTCGGTCAGATAATCGACGTACTGTTTCAATGTTATGGTTTAAAATATCTGGTTTTGCATCCATTAACATTTTTAAGTTTTCTTCTACTCCACCCATATCAGATGGTAATACTTCAATTGACGTAAATGGATTTTTGCGACGAACAGCGCGTACTGTTTCAGCAAAAACAGCTGCTCCCCCGTCTTTTAAATCATCACGTGCAACCGCTGTTATAACAACGTGCTTTAAGCCCATTTGTACTACAGAATCTGCTACGCGTTCTGGCTCTTGTAAATCAAGCTCTGTTGGTAAGCCTGTTTTAACCGCACAAAAACGACAAGCACGTGTACAAACCGCACCTAAAATCATAAATGTTGCTGTTTTTCTTACAGCCCAGCATTCATGAATATTCGGACATTTTGCTTCCTCACAAACTGTATGAAGATTTTTAGAACGCATCATTTTCTTTAAGCCTGTATAGTTTTCATTCGTGTTTAACTTAATTTTCAACCATTCGGGCTTGCGCTTATATTCTGTTTGTTTTGTCATGGTTATCAACTCCGCACAATATGAAATAGTTTACCGTGTTCGCTTCTTTCAATGTAACATATCTATTCTAACGTATGAAAGCGATTTGCTCAAATGAAGATTCTAAGATTTTTTCCAATCGTTCCCTATAATGAAATACTCCGTATATCCCACACTAAAAAGAGTGATGATGTGAAAGGAGTCTATTTCATGCTTCGAAAAATTTCTCTTTTGCTTTCGATTTGCTTCCTTCTCCACCAAAACATCGCTTACGGTGAAGATAATCAGCAAAGCATATACGAAAAGCGCATGGCACTATATAAAGAAACCGAGCAATCTTCAGGCATTCCGTGGTATTACTTAGCTGCAATGGATCAATACGAAAGAAATATACGGAGCGTAAGAAAAGATATTCCGAAAAAACCAGATGCCATCATTTCCCTTTATTTCAAACGAGAAATATGGGCTGGACCTGTTAATGGTAACGACACTCTCCCCCATACAATTGCTCTATTTGGCGGGTTAGGTTTAGATGGTGACAAAGATGGATTTGCAAATGCAAATAACGACCGTGATCTTTTGCATACAGCAGCAACGATTTTAAAGAAACAAGGAACGTCAGAAGAACGCATTAAAATCATGCTCTGGGAATATTATAGACGTGCAAAAACAGTTGATTTAATTACCGAATACGCCCAAATTTATAAACATTACGGACGTATTAATTTAGAAGGAAATGCGTTCCCTCTTCCGATTCGCAGTGACCATAGCTACCGTAGTACTTTTGGCGCTGGAAGAAGTTTTGGGGGAAGAAGGGTTCATGAAGGAACCGATATATTCGCAGGCTATGGCGTACCAGTAAGATCCACTTGCTATGGCATTATTGAAACAAAAGGCTGGAACCGCCTTGGCGGATGGCGCATCGGTATTCGTGACCTTCATAACAATTATCATTATTACGCTCACTTAGGCGGATTCTCAAAAGAAATACAGCTTGGACAAATTGTCGAGCCTGGAAAAGTAATCGGATTTGTTGGTAGCACCGGTTACGGCCCTCCCGGCACAGCTGGAAAATTCCCGCCCCACCTACATTTCGGCATGTATAAAGACAATGGTTATACAGAATGGGCTTTCGACCCCTACATGCACTTAAGTCTTTGGGAGCGAAAAGAACGCGCAAATACAAAACGATAACCGTAGCACATTGCTACGGTTATTTTTTATTTATGGCTAACTATCCGTTTTCTTTTTATCAGGTACAACAACACTTCCGCTTCCATAATACGTAGGCACTTCCCCTTGAACGATGCGCGTCGCAATTGGAACATTTTGTTTTACTTTTATTTCTTTCGTATGAAATGGAATAATGACTTGCAACGTAACTTCCATCTCCATAATAATTTGAATCGCTGTCGTATTAATCCCGTGTGGTTCAATTTTTTGTTTAATATCCGTATTTACATGACCAATCGTCGTGAAATCAATTGGAATATCGGGTCCGATATTTCCAAGAAGCGCATTATTTGTTACACGACCAAAAGGAACTGCCATCGTTGCCCCGTTTTTTTCAGAAATACCTATCCCATTCAAATTACCTTCTTCTACTTGCTGTAAATATTTTTCTATGTATGTGGTCGTTGACGTTACGATTTCATTTACTTGCTTCGTATTTAAGTTAATTGTGGATACTTTTCCGTTTTTATCATTTTGTACTTTCATTAATGAATCGACATCGAATCCCTCATCAATTCTATCTTTTACCGCCTTCGTCATAACCGCTGTCGCCATTTTATATGTCTCTACTTCTCCATATTTCATTAATGTCGGCTGAATGCTGCTATTCACAATCCATAATCCTTGCACGAGTAATATGACAAAAAGAATAAACGACATAAGCAGTATGTGCCGAAAGGAAATAGGTCCCCTTCGAAACCGCGAATTTTTCGAACGAAATATACTCATAAAAAACCCTCCTTCTTATATCATTTCTATGCAAGAAGGAGGGACGATATATGCTTATCTCATTTTTAATAATGCTTCTTTTCCGATTGTACCAGCCGTAATACCTAAAGCTTCGGCTTCAATCGTTACTGATTCTAGCGGTGCTTCAAGAAGTTGTTCAATCGTTCTTACACCAACCGCACGACCAGCAATAATACCACGATCTCCTAACTTCTCATTTAAAAGACCTACATCTAATGCACCGCACATAATATATCCTCTATCGCTCATTACAGCTAGCAAATTTGTCTTTGGAAGTTTGACGCTAACCGCAATAAACGTATAATTATCGATTATAATCGGCTCTACATTAACCATAGTTCACACTCCTCTCTTTCTTATCTGTATGACAAGAGAAAAATGAGTGTTACAAGTTAACTAGCCTATAGTTTGACAGAAGATGTATAAGTTATTAACATGTCTGTTAACACATCTCTAAGTAGTTCTGGCATATAATATTGTTTGTCAGAAAGTGTGGATAGCTCTGGGTATAAGTAGCCAAATGTAAACATATCAATCGTTCCTACCGTATATATACGTTCTAATTCCAGCGATTCCCCGTTAATTAATACATCTTCCAGTAAAATTTTATTCCCGGGTATCGTATCTGGAATGACTTCTACACCAGCATAAATCATTTTCCCCATCACTTTCCCGCGGAATCCGAATCCTTTTACCTCAAGGTTCTCCATATTCGGGCGACGTGCTTTCAAGATCACTTCTCGTAACGTTTTCCCCGGCACTTTTAATAAACATGGATTAATTGGATGTGGACAAATTCTGTGAATATCTCCGCGCGTCACAACGCCTTCTTCTAATCCTTCAAGAAGTACACCGGCGTTCACCATACCAATTTCTGCATCGCACCACGTCTTCAGCGCATTTGCTAACATGTGCGAAAATGCTGTCTCATGAAACCAATCAACCGGTAATGATTCCTTTAAATGAACCACAGGCTCTTCCATAATATGTTCACTTTCTTCCTGCAGCGCTTCAATTGTGGATAGCGGTTTACTATAAGCACCTAAACGGTCTGTCTTAATCGCTCTACCGTCCTTTTTCAACAGCTTCTTCGTCTCTTTATCCACAGTAAGCTGAACGTGCCCAACGTAACGTCCCCACTTTTCACAACAACAAAGTAACGTATTATTCATAAGAACACCGCGCTCAAATAAATGATGCGTATGTGCCCCTAAAATAACATCTATATCATAATGTTCCGCCATATACTCATCCATACTTTTTCCAAGGTGAGAAAGGACAACCGTTATATGAGCCTCATCTCTCACTTCTTCTAAAATAGACTCTAAATGCTCAATTGAATCTTCAATATGCCAATCTAACATTTGATAAAACTCTGGATACGCAACCGTTAATCCGATAAAAGCAATTGTAATCCCATCTGTCGTTGTATGTAATTTATAAGGCTTTGCCCACTCTGGACGTACCCCTTCTTTTTCAAATAAATTCGCGACAAGCACCTCAAATCCAGCATCATCATATAGACGATTCAAATGCTCCTTCGCTAACGTAATTCCTTCATTATTTCCGATCGTTACATAATCATATAACGCCTCATTTAAAAGCTTCGTATTGCCAAGCCCATTCGTCGCTTCCGAAATACTATGAAAACGATCCACATGATCGCCGATATCTACAGTCAAAACAGTCTCTCCCGCTTCCTGTCTTCGCTTTTTCTCTCCTTGTACAAACCGAGAAATTTGCGGCCAATTTTCAAAATGACTATGTATATCGTTTGTATGATAAAGGTGGATGATTGTTTCTTTATTTATATTCAGAGAAAAAACCTCCTCTCAGTTCCTTACTGCCATTTACGCTATGCGCACGCAATAATCCTGTAAATACTTTTCGTCTTTTCTTGCTATTTTACATTGTACTCGCATTGTGAGAAAAAGCAAAAGATTGTCCTTTTTATATGAGAAACTTTACTTTTTCCAGTCTGGGGATTAGTTGGTAGAGCGGGGATTTGTCAGAAAGTTCAACAGGAGATTCGCAGGTCTTTTTTCAATTGGATTCACCAGTGGATTTGTCAGTATCTTTGCCTTACTTCCAGTCGGTCCCCTTTCATATAAAATGTTGCAGGGTATATGAAGAATTTCTTTTGTCGTAATTTGTTGATAAGTCGATATCCCTTGTCGAATCGTCGATATATTGAAATAATCGCCGATATATTCCGAGTTGTGATCGATATATTTGAAAAATCGCTGATATATTTAGCCAGAAACCCACCTGGGTATCTCGGCTAACCCCACCCCAAGCCCAGCTCACACAATAAAAAAGCGCCCTGCACAGCAGGGCGCTTTCTTCATACATATATTAACCAATAGAACCTTCCATCTCAAACTTGATTAGGCGGTTCATTTCAACTGCGTATTCCATTGGAAGTTCGCGAGTGAATGGCTCGATGAAGCCCATTACGATCATTTCTGTAGCTTCTTGCTCAGAAATACCGCGGCTCATTAGGTAGAATAATTGTTCTTCTGATACTTTCGACACTTTCGCTTCGTGCTCAAGTGAAACGTAATCGTTTTTGATTTCGTTGTAAGGAATTGTATCAGATGTAGATTGGTTATCCATGATTAACGTGTCACACTCGATGTTAGAGCGAGAGTTTTTCGCTTTTGGTCCGAAGTGTACGATACCACGGTAAGTTACTTTACCACCATGCTTCGCAATCGATTTAGAAACGATTGTTGAAGACGTGTTTGGTGCTAAGTGAATCATTTTCGCACCAGCATCTTGGTGTTGGCCTTTACCAGCAATCGCGATAGATAATGTTAAACCACGAGCGCCTTCGCCTTTTAAGATAACTGCTGGGTATTTCATCGTTAATTTAGATCCGATGTTACCGTCAATCCATTCCATCGTTGCGTTTTCTTCACAAACCGCACGTTTTGTAACTAGGTTGTATACGTTGTTCGCCCAGTTTTGGATTGTTGTATAACGGCAATATGCATCTTTCTTAATGATGATTTCTACTACCGCACTGTGAAGTGAGTTAGTCGTGTAAACAGGTGCTGTACAACCTTCTACGTAGTGTACGTGTGCGCCTTCGTCTACGATGATAAGCGTACGCTCGAATTGTCCCATATTTTCAGAGTTAATACGGAAATACGCTTGAAGTGGTGTATCAACTTTAACACCTTTTGGAACGTAGATGAATGATCCACCAGACCAAACTGCAGAGTTTAATGCAGAGAATTTGTTGTCTGTTGGTGGAATTACTTTTCCGAAATGCTCACGGAAAATATCTTCGTTCTCTTTTAATGCGCTATCTGTATCTTTGAAGACGATTCCTAGAGCTTCTAGGTCTTCTTTCATGTTGTGGTATACAACTTCAGATTCGTACTGTGCAGATACACCAGCTAAATACTTTTGCTCAGCTTCTGGAATACCTAATTTATCAAATGTAGCTTTAATTTCATCAGGTACTTCATCCCAAGACTTCTCAGATTTCTCAGATGGTTTTACGTAGTACGTAATTTCATCGAAATCTAAGTCGTTTAAGTCGCCGCCCCATTGTGGCATTGGCATTTCATAGAACTTATCCAGTGATTTTAAACGGAAGTCTAACATCCACTGTGGTTCTTCTTTCATACGTGAAATCTCTTCAACGATCTCTTTTGTTAAACCGCGTCCAGCACGGAAAATCGAAACGTCTTTGTCTTTGAAACCATATTTATAATCGCCGATATCTGGCAGTTGCTTCGCCATGTTGGTGTGTCCCTCCTTAGATAACCTCGTTTTTAGGAACCTTTAACATTACTTATCTTCGTTTAAGCCCTTTTCTAACGCTTTCCACGCTAATGTTGCACATTTAATACGTGCAGGGAACTTGCATACGCCTTGTAATGCTTCAATATCTCCTAAATCGATGCTGTCATCGTACTCTTTTCCTAGCATCATGTCAGAGAAAATTTTAGAAAGCTGAAGTGCCTCTTCAATTTTCTTACCTTTTACTGCTTGTGTCATCATTGAAGCTGAAGACATTGAGATAGAACATCCTTCTCCTTCAAACTTCGCTTCTTGCACAATACCTTCTTCTACTTTCATCGTAAGTTGAATACGATCACCACAAGTTGGATTGTTCAAGTTAACTGTAACACTATCTTCTAACACGCCATGGTTACGAGGATTTTTGTAATGATCCATAATAACTTGGCGATATAACGTATCTAAATTATTAAATGACATTTGTGAAATACTCCTTTGTCTTGATTAGCGATTCAACAAATGTATCAATTTCTTCTTTTGTATTATATAAATAGAAGCTTGCACGTGCTGTTGAAGAAGCTTTCAGCCACTTCATAAGCGGTTGTGCACAGTGGTGTCCTGCGCGAACCGCAATACCTTCTACATCTAATACTGTCGCTACATCGTGAGGATGTACGTCTTCAATATTAAATGTAACAAGACCAGCGCGATGCTTTGGACCATAAATTGTAACGCCATCTACTTCTGATAGTCTTTCTAAAGCGTATTGCGCTAATTCATGCTCATGCTTTTCAATATTATGAAGACCGATTTCTTCTAGGAAATCAATTGCCGCACCAAGTCCGATTGCATTACCGATAATCGGTGTACCCGCTTCGAACTTCCACGGAAGCTCTTTCCAAGTAGATTCTTGTAAATCTACGAAATCAATCATTTCACCGCCAAATTCAATTGGCTCCATATTGTTTAGCAATTCTTTTTTACCATATAATACGCCGATACCTGTAGGTCCACACATCTTATGAGCAGATAGTGCGTAGAAATCACAATTTAAATCTTGTACATCCACTTTCATGTGAGGTGTACTTTGTGCACCGTCAACGATCATAATTGCGCCATTTTCGTGTGCGATTGCTCCGATTTCTTTTACAGGGTTAATCGTTCCAAGTACATTTGATACTTGCATAATAGAAACGATTTTTGTATTCGGTGTAACTGTTTGACGAACATCTTCTAAAGAAATTGTACCGTCTGGTTGAAGCGGAAGATATTTTAAAGTTGCACCAGTTTTCTTCGCAACTTGCTGCCACGGAATGATGTTACTATGGTGCTCCATGTAAGAAATAACGATTTCATCGCCTTCTTTTACATTTTCAAGACCATAGCTAGCCGCTACTGTATTTAATGCAGTTGTCGTTCCGCGCGTGAAAATAATCTCTTCCATTGATTTCGCATTAATAAACTTGCGAACTTTCTCGCGTGCACCTTCATACGCGTCGGTAGCTTTCGTACCGAGCGTATGAACACCGCGATGCACGTTAGAGTTATATTCTTTATAGTAACGTTCTAACGTTTCAATGACTTGAATTGGTTTTTGAGAAGTTGCTGCACTATCGAAATAAACAAGTTGTTTGCCGTTCACTTTTTGATCAAGAATTGGAAACTGTTTGCGTATTTCATGAATATTCATTAGCGAACTTTCCTTTCAATTACCTCAACAAGCTGTGCTTTTACTCCTTCAATTGGAAGCTCATTAACTACAGGTGCTAAGAATCCATGGATGACTAAACGTTCTGCTTCGCGTTTTGGAATACCACGGCTCATTAGGTAGTATAGTTGGACTGGATCTACGCGACCTACTGAAGCTGCGTGACCTGCCATTACATCATCTTCGTCGATTAAAAGAATTGGGTTTGCATCTCCGCGTGCTTTCTCATCTAACATAAGAACGCGAGAAGATTGTTGTGCATTTGATTTAGATGCACCGTGTTCAATCTTACCAATTCCGTTAAAGATAGATGTTGCACTATCTTTTTGTACACCGTGTTTTAAAATCCAACCTTCAGAGTGTTTACCGAAGTGAACAACTTTAGTTGTAAAGTTTTGTGTTTGGTTACCACGGCCAATTGTTACTGTTTTCGTATCAGCATATGAACCGTCGCCCATTAAGTTCGTAACGTTCTCTGAAATTGTGTTTCCGTCATTCATAAGGCCTAGAGCCCAATCAATGCGGCCGTCGCGTCCTACAACGCCGCGGCGGTTAACGTAAGTTGTTACGTCTTTCGCTAATAGATCAACCGCACCGAATTTCACTTGTGCGCCTTGTTCCACGATTACTTCTGCTACGATATTTGCAATACCTTTAGCATTTTCATTTGCAACATAGTTCTCTACATAAGTTGCAGTACTGTTCGCATCAGCTACGAATAATACGTGGTTATATACGTTAGCTTCTTCGCCGTCTACTAAGAATACAGCTTGAAGTGGAGTTTCAAGAACAACGTTTTTCGGAACATATACGAATGCACCGCCGTTGATTAATGCAGCATGAAGTGCAGTTAGACGATGCTCGTCTACCTTCACGCCATCTTTCATTAAGTACTTTTGTACTAGTTCAGCATGCTCAGTCGCAGCTGTTACGATATCTGTAAAAATAACACCTTTTTCTTTTGCTTCGTCTGCTAAAGAAACGAATGCAGTTGTACCAGTACGTTGCACTAATACGCTGTTATTTTCATCGATTAAGTTTTTCACTGCTTCTGGAAGCTCTGTTAAAGAACTTACAGGCTCTTGCTTAGCAGCGTCGCCTTTTCCGATAAAGTCCCATTTTTCAATTTTCGTTTTATCAGGCGTTGGCATTGGAAGTTCAGTTGCTTGTGCAAGAGCTTGTAAGCGGAACTCAGTCAACCAAGCTGCTTCGTTTACTTCGCTTGCGCGTTGACGGATTGTTTCTTGATCGAAAGGTAATGTACCGATTGTCATGTTTATGCTCCTCTCTTACGCTTCTTGCTCTGTTGTTTCGTCTTCAATACCTAATTCTTTTTTAATCCAGTCGTAACCTTCAGCTTCTAGACGTTGTGCAAGCTCAGGGCCACCAGATTTAACGATACGACCGTTCATCATAACGTGAACGAAGTCTGGAGTGATGTAGTTTAATAAACGTTGGTAATGCGTAATCATTAGGCAACCGAATTCTTCGCCACGCATTTCGTTAATACCTTTAGATACAACTTTTAACGCATCGATATCAAGACCTGAGTCGATTTCGTCTAAGATTGCGATTTTTGGCTCGATCATCATTAATTGAAGAATTTCGTTACGTTTTTTCTCTCCACCAGAGAAACCTTCGTTTAAGTAACGTTGTGCCATTTCTGGATCCATTTCTAAGAATTCCATGTTTTTATCTAATGTACGGATAAATTTCATAAGAGAAATTTCATCGCCTTCTTCACGACGTGCGTTAATTGCAGAACGTAAGAAGTCAGCGTTTGTTACTCCGCTAATTTCACTTGGATATTGCATTGCTAGGAATAGACCTGCTTGCGCGCGCTCGTCTACTTCCATTTCTAATACATCTTCACCGTCGATGATGATGCTACCTTCTGTTACTTCATACTTTGGGTGACCCATAATTGCAGAAGATAAAGTTGATTTACCTGTTCCGTTAGGTCCCATAATTGCGTGGATTTCTCCACCTTTTACTTCAAGGTTTACACCTTTTAAAATTTCTTTGCCATCAATTGATACGTGTAAGTCTTTAACCGTTAATGTAGAACCAGCCATCTCAATACCTCCATTAATCCTATATATACATTTTAAAAATTCCTAAAACGTTCATATTCTCATTTTATTCTCATTCTAATTTTATATCAAATAAAATGATATCGCAAACGACGAAAAAAAGTAACAATTTTTTCACAAATGTATATAAGTATTTCCTTTTCACCTTTCTATGATACACCTTTCTTCTTATTTATATAAAGAAAAAAGGACTGGAAAATTACCAGTCCTTTCCTTCATATTTATTCACTTACTGGCAGTACAGCACCCTTATATTCTTTATTAATAAAATCTTGAATTTCTTTTGAATGCAGTACTTCTACTAGCTCTTTAATTTCTTTTTTCTTCTCGTCACCTTTACGAACTGCAATAATATTTGCGTATGAAGAGTCTGATCCTTCAATCGCAATTGCATCCTTTGTTGGATTTAATTTCGCGTCAATTGCATAGTTTGAATTAATAAATAATGCATCACCTTCATTATTTTCATATAACTTCGGTGAAAGACCAGGCTCTACATCTGTTTTAAACTTTAAGTTTTTCGGATTTTCTACAACATCTTTTACTGTTGCTTTAACAACATCTACTCCATCTTTTAATTTAATAACGCCGCCTTTTTGTAACAATGCTAGCATACGGCCACGCTCCGCTACGTTATTACTCATAATCACTGTCCCGCCATCTGGTAAGTCTTTTAAGCTTTTATATTTCTTAGAATAAATACCCATTGGCTCTAAATGGATTTTTCCCGCGTTTACAATTTTATATCCTTTTTCTTGAATTTCTTTATCTAAATAAGGAATGTGTTGGAAATAGTTCGCATCAATTTCCTTATCCGCTAACGCTTTATTTGGCAGCACATAATCTTGGAATTTTTTAATTTCTAATTTAATACCCTTTTTCTCTAATATTGGCTGTGCCTTTTCTAAAATAACAGCGTGCGGCACGTTAGAAGCTCCCACAACAAGCTTATTCTCCTCTTTCCCTCCGCAAGCAGCTAATGTAAATACAGACAGCGCTGTAACAACTGACAATAGAATCTTTTTCATATGATGTCCCCTTCTCCCGTATAATTATGTAGTTATAAAAAGGGCCGGCATACACCAGCCCTTCCCCAGCAATTATTCTTTTACAGGAACAACTGCCCCTTTATATTCTTTGTTAATGAAGTCTTCAATTTCTTTAGAATGTAATACTTCTACAAGAGCTTTAATTTCTTTTTTATCTTTATCGCCTTTACGAACAGCTACTACGTTTGCGTATGGTGAATCATTACTTTCAATTGCAATTGCATCTTTTTCTGGATTTAACTTCGCATCGATTGCATAGTTTGAGTTAATTAGAACAGCATCGCCTTCTTTATTGTTATACACTTGTGGTAATAAACCAGGCTCAATATCCGTTTTGAATTTTAAGTTTTTCGGATTATCCGCGATATCTTTTGGAGTTGCTTTAACTGGATCTACCCCATCTTTAATTTTTAAAATACCTTCTTTTTGTAAAATTGCTAAACCACGTCCATGGTCAGCAACTGAATTACTCATAATAATTGTCGCTCCGTCTGGAAGCTCTTTTAAGCTTTTATATTTTTGAGAATATACACCAATTGGCTCTAAATGAATTTTTCCTGCTACTTCAAAATCATATTTTTTATCTTTAATTTCTTTTTCTAAATACGGAATGTGTTGGAAATAGTTTGCGTCTAAATCCTTATCTGCTAACGATTTATTTGGCAACACGTAATCTTGGAATTTTTTTACTTCTAATTCAATTCCTTTTTTCTCAAGTAACGGTTTTGCCTTTTCTAAAATTTCAGCGTGCGGTACGTTAGAAGCACCAACAACAAGTTTCTTTTCATCTTTATCTTTGCCGCCACAAGCAGCTAACCCAAAAATAGAAGTTGAAATAAGTGCTGTAAGTAATAATTTTTTCATTTGAAACATCCTCCCGTTTTTTATTATCGTTTATCTATTCGAGTCGTTACACGATCACCAATCCATTGAATGAAAAATACAACTAGTAATACACAAATTGTCGCAACGATTGTTACGTCGTTATTTCCTCGTTGGAATCCTTCTAAATAAGCAAGTGTTCCAAGGCCACCAGCACCAACAACTCCCGCCATTGCTGTATAGCCTACTAAAGCAATTGTCGTAACCGTAATACCAGATACTAACGCTGGTAACGATTCTGGAATTAACACCTTCAAAATAATTGTGCTTGTTTTTGCTCCCATCGCTTTTGAAGCTTCAATTACACCTTTATCAATTTCACGAAGGGCGATTTCAACCATTCTCGCGTAAAACGGTGCCGCTCCAATAATTAAAGCTGGAAGTGCAGCGCTCGCTCCAAGAATTGTTCCAAGCAGAATCTTTGTGAATGGGATTAATAAAATGATTAAAATAATGAACGGTATCGAGCGGAAAATGTTTACGAACGCTCCAATCGCCGTGTTAACCGCTTTGTTTTCCCATAAATTATCTTTCGCTGTCATAAAGAGTAACAATCCTAAAATGAGTCCTAAAATAAATGTGGCAAGAGCTGCGATTGCCGTCATATATAACGTTTCACCAGTTGCTTCTAACATTTGATTCCAATCAACATTTGTGAGTAATTTATCCATGTGCAATCACCTCCAGCTCTACTTGATCTTGATGTATTCCCTCTATTGCTTGCTGAATCGCTGTTTCCTCACCATTTAAATGAACAACTAAACTACCGTAAGAGCCGTTATTCGTTTGTGCAATATTTCCTTGCAAAATGCTAACTTCTATATCACTGCGTTGCATTAATCTTTGAAGTACTGGTCTTTCTACCGCTTCACCGATAAACTGCAAACGAATTACTTTTCCATCTGGATATTTTTCAATTAAACTTTCAATCGTTTCATTTGTATCTTCAGAATCCGTTAACTGCTGTACAAATCGTTTCGTAATGTCCTGCTTTGGATTACGGAACACATCAAGTACTGGACCTGTTTCTACAATCTTTCCTTTCTCCATTACCGCAACGCGATTACAAATCTTTCGAATTACGTGCATCTCATGTGTAATAAGTACAATTGTTAAGCCGAGACGCTTATTAATATCTAATAGTAAATCTAAAATTTGATCTGTCGTTTCTGGATCAAGAGCTGACGTTGCTTCATCACATAAAAGTACTTGTGGGTTGTTAGCTAATGCTCTTGCAATCCCAACGCGTTGCTTTTGCCCTCCGCTCAGCTGAGATGGATACGCGTCTCCTCTTCCTTCTAATCCAACAAGATGAATTAGCTCATCAACGCGTTTTCTTCTCTTTGCCTTATCAACACCTGCAATTTCAAGTGGGAACTCAATATTTTCACGTACAGTTCGTGACCAAAGTAAGTTGAAGTGCTGAAAAATCATTCCGATTTCTTGCCTTGCCTTACGAAGTTCGCTTCCTGTAATTGCTGAAATGACGCGATTTGCAATTGTAATTTGGCCAGAAGTTGGTTTCTCCAACTGATTGAATAATCGAATTAAAGAACTTTTTCCAGCGCCACTATATCCGATAACACCAAATATTTCACCTTTCTCTATTTTTAAATTGGCATTATCTACAGCAGTGACATCACCGCTTTTTGCTTTATATATTTTCTTTACATTCTCTAATAGAATCATGGTGTATCACCCCTTTTTTTAATAAAAAGCGTAAGCGGCTCGCTTAGAACAAGAGGGCGCCCAAATCCCAGACGTAGAGGCGCTTTTTGCCTCATAGGAAGGGATGAAACGACCGACTGTTCTAGCCGCTGGAGCTAGATTTTTGATCGACTCCGCAATTTTTTATTTTTGATGCGTATAGCCCACCGTTATCATTACTTTTATTATTTGAATGTCCTCCACATTCAAACAACAAAAAAACCTTTCCGCTTTAGAGAAGCAGAAAGGTTTTTATGCGTATATAACAACATTATCCCTCTCTCTCATCTCTCAAAGCATTTGCTTTGCAGGAATTGGCACCATTTCAACATAAGTTGACGGTTGCCGGGCTTCACAGGGCACAGTCCCTCCACCTCTCTTGATAAGAGAAATCAGATTACATTTTCGTCTGATTTGTAATTTATGAAATTGTCTATATTTTATGAATTGAATTGTATCAATATCCACACACCATGTCAACAGAAATTTTCGTAAAAAACGAAACTTCAGAATTTTAAGCGCCCACTGACATCGGTTTACATATATGAAACATCGATTCAATTAATAACATCGTTCGATACGTTCCCGAATATTGTATACGTCCATCGTCCATTAACGTTTGCAATCGTACATTGCCATTCACCAATTGTTTTACATCTTCTTCATCTACACAAACAATTTGCTCTGTTCCTCTTTCTTCTTTCAACAGCTCTATATAATCTCTTGAAATTTGTAACGAACAACTTTCATCTCCAAAGCGGAAATTAACAGTTTTTTCTCCTTGTCTTAAAAGCGGTTCTAAATGATATTGACCATTAGCGTAATTTACAAATGATTGAAGCAAAGAATATAATTCCACTCTAAATCACATCCTTCATATCACTTTCTATTACATACCATTCCCTCTCACTAAAGAGCAATCCTGTTACTTTCGCTCGACAAATACTGTAACCACCCTGCATCTCGACATATTTCCCAAGAAATATGTCGAGGCGGCAAAAACTTTGCCGCCTACTTTAATTCCGTATATAAATATTCAACCGAATGAAATGCATATATCTTCTTCATGAGTGTCCCATTTTCAAAAACAAGTAAACACGGTACACTTTCAATTCCATACTCTTTCGCGAAATGCGGAGCATAATTTAAATCTAACATTCCAATTTTGAGGTCTTCAATTGTCATCTCAACGACTGTTAACATCTTTTTTGCTAATTGGCATGTTCCACACATTGGAGTATATACATATAACACTGTTTTTTCTTCATTCTCTATTAGGGCTGTAGCTTCGGCTCCTGTCCAGTCAATCACTTCTATCATTCCTTACCGTAAATATTCTGTATAAACGTCAATGTCAGCTCCCCATAATACATTTGCTAAGTGTGAAGATGGCGCTGTTGCCACTTCCCGGTACGAGCGATCAATATAAATATGCTCTGCTTGCGGAAATTCTTTTCGAAACTGTTTCCTTAACTTTTCTCCAGCATCATCAGCATCCACTAGCACATACACTTCCTTATCAAAAAACTGATCAACGAGCTCATCCATTTTCGACAAACCAATTGTACCATTTGTACAAACAATTTCCACCGGTTCCCGAATAATAGATTCAATCTTTCTTCTATCTGATGTACCTTCTACAATAATGACTTTTTCTACATAAATCATATGTCATCACCCGATCACCATATACTATACAACCTTTAACTTAGTATATAGTATATTCGTTATTTTCATGTTGTTTCCTGTTTATTTTTGCAAAAGAAAAGCGCAAGCGGCTCGTTCAGATTGTGAGGGGGATGGAGCTTCTGACGTAAAGGCGCTTTTTGCCTTGCAGGAAGAAGCGAAGCCACCGAACAATCTAGCCGCTGGAGCTGGACAATAAAGAAAAGCGGAACCGACTGCTTAGCCCTGTTGGCTAAGGTTCTTTCGCACAGAAGACGCTTTTTGTCTTCTCGTGCGGAAGGTTCTTAGACATGAAGGGCTAGGAGGTGGAGCTAGAAAATGAAAAGCGCAAGCGGCTCGTTCAGAACAGGAGGGCATTGGAACTCCTGAACTAGAGGCGCCTTTTGCCTCAAGTGAAGGAGTGAAATGACCGACTGTTCTAGCCGCTGGAGCTGGATCATAATAAAAAGCGCAAGCGGCTCGTTCAGATTGTGAGGGGGATGGAGCTTCTGACGTAAAGGCGCCTTTTGCCTTGCAGGAAGAAGCGCAGCCACCGAACAATCTAGCCACTGGAGCTAGACAATAAAAAAACAAAATTTTTTTCAAAAAACGTTCTCCCACACGATAATTAGTATATGATTCTACGTTCATTATTTTACATAAAATAAAAAAGGACAGCACAAAGGCTGTCCTTCAGTCGACTATAATTAGTCTTGGTTTGTCATTTCTGCATATTTTTCAGCAGTTAATAACTTTTCAACTTGGCTTGCATCAGAAAGTTCAACTTTAACCATCCATGCACCCTCGTATGGAGATTCGTTAACAAGTTCTGGTTGGTCACTTAATTCTTCGTTTACTGCTACAACTTTACCGCTTACAGGTGCGTATAACTCAGAAACTGTTTTAACAGATTCTACGCTTCCGAATGGCTCGTCAGCTTCGATTGTTGCACCTACTTCAGGAAGTTCAACGAATACGATATCGCCTAGCTCACCTTGTGCAAAGTGAGTAATACCGATAACAACTTCATTACCTTCAGTTTTTACCCATTCGTGTTCTTCAGAGTAACGTAAATTATTTGGAATGCTCATGACTGTACCTCCAGTGAATGTATTAATTATGTAAAAATACCTTATTGGTACTTTTTCCACACACTTTCAAACTGCTCTTCGTTAAAACCAAGTGTTACCTTCGTTCCATCTGTTACAATTGGACGTTTAATCAACATGCCATCAGATGCTAAAAGCTCGTACATTTCGTCTTCGCTTGCATCTTTCAACTTATCTTTCAGACCAAGTTCACGGTAACGCATTCCACTTGTATTAAAGAATTTTTTTAATGGTAATTCACTTTTTTCATGTAAATTACGTAAATCTTCTTTTGATGGTGGATTTTCAACAATATGAATCATCTCATATGCTACATCGTTTGCCTCAAACCATTTCTTTGCTTTTTGACATGTGCCACACTTTGGATATGAATAAAATGTTACTGTCATAAATTCACCTACTTTTTTACTAACCTTTACCTTTATCATATAGAAAACGTTTTATTATTTCAAACCATTATTCGCTAAACTTTTACTTATTTCGTGATAATTTTTAATAATCCTGCGAATTTTTCTTATTTTTCCGCCATTTGTTAAGAAAAAATAAATATATAAATTTTTTAGATCCTTTCCCAATTCCTCGCCGAACATATATCTTAAACAAACGTTTGATTAACTCACTATTTTTCTTTGTTCACCCTTGAGCTGCATCGTTTTCTTCCTACCGAACATACATCTTAAACAAACGTTTGATTAATTCCCTTTTTTCTTTATTAACCCTTGAGCTGCATCGTTTTCTTCCTGCCGAACATACATCTTAAACAAACGTTTATTTAACCAGTTCAGCCTATAATCACAAAAACCGGAAACACTTTACATGACAAAGGCGTACAGATGAAAGGAACTAACGATTTTGACCGTAGTAGTGAGCCCATAAAAAAGTTATTAAGCCTATCATCAATAAAGCAAAAGTAACTGCTCCTGAGAATATGAAATTCAAATTACTGACTGAAATATAAAAAGAAGTGCCCTTGCTTAGAAACAGGGTACTTCTTTTTTATCATCAATCTAAAGGTAAACGTATCCTTCATTAAAGTAAAAATGTATAGTACTCTACTTTTTCGTAAGTTATTCAAAATCTTTGCGGAACCGCCACTAGCTCATTTACATCATTATCGTTAGCTAAGGTTAATTATATTTTTCTACGTACTACATAAAAAACTAAGGAACCCATAATAATAGGTGCAACTAAACTAGAAGCATATGCACTAGTAATAGTAAAAAGAGAGAGTATAAATATATAGATAAGAGCTAGTCCAATAAATACAGGAATTCCAAATCGAAACTTCCTACATTGTTTTATGTTCCTGTATAACACTTCTCCAATTAGACAAGCTACAAGATCTAATACACTACCAAATATGATGAGAATTACAATAAATCCAACTATATTAGGTAAACCATTCTCGTTAGAATAACTAGGATCAGAAATATACGGTATTAAGAACCATATGATAGTAAAAGTAAGGAGGCTTGCAGCATAACTAATTAAAAATTTCCTCAACGTAATCATCCCTATAAATTTCCAATATTATCTTCATTGTATGGCATAATGCTCTATCATTGATAGCAAGACTACCATCCACGAAATTGCTAATTGCATGAAATAAAAAAGACGCATTTAAATAGATGCGTCTTTTGGCGATGTTTCTTTTGTGAAATCATATAAAGCAATTGCGCCTAAAATAACCAATATACTTTCAGGGGCATCTAACAAAATAGTTCTCCAAGTTTCTGATATTACCCATTTAATACCTGCCGATTCAAGATATGCTTGAAAATAACTGATTGTAAAATCAATTACAAATAAACATACAAGTAATGTTAGACCAAACCGAATTAATTTCTTGTTTTTAAACATGTAACACCTCTCAAAATTCATTGGATATTTCTGTTTTCAGTTCTTTATATACAAAAATCCCTATATTTAATTTTAACATACAAAATATCCAAATAAATACAATATGCACATTTGCATATTTCGTGTATATTGAGGAATTACTGTTAATAAAAAAGCCCTACTAGTGTAGGAAAAAAATTGCTTTAACAATCCCAGCCCTTGAAATAAGGTGAAATCCCTGTTCTTGTCTACTTACCATAATGAATAGCCCGCCGCATAACACTACAACAGATGCGATAGAACCAACAGGTAAGAAATTACTACAAACAAAAAGCCATGAATAAACATGACTTTCATAGCATAATCACTTCTATATTCATTACCAATTAAAGCGAATTATATTTCTTTACTTTTAAAGGAATAGATATTACATATAAATCTATAGCACAAGTAATAATCCAAATCTCTTTTCCTTCATCATCGACTTAAATAATCTGCAATTGTTTGAAATACTATGATATACATATTATGAATATTTTGATCCGAAACAGTATCATTATATAATCCCATACCCCAATATTGTCCCTCAGGATTCCCCATATTTACAAATCCTTGTGTATACATCATAGCTTTGTCCCTTGGGGCATTGTCATAATCTAAATCTTTTTCAGTAAAAATCAAATACGGTCTATCTTGTAAGCCAATAAAAAATACCGGCTTCTTTAATGATAAAAATAAGTCCGTATACTGCTCCTTTGATGCTTCTTGAAAGTATTCTTTCATGACAAGAAAACCATCAACTTTTGCTTCTTTCTCCTTCATCTCTTCTAACTTCACATTTTCAAACTTCACATTCCTAAACGTATCTTTCGGTTTTTCTCCAACAACTCCAATTACGAGTGCTCTTCCGTTATATTCTAATTTCTCTCCTTCTTTATCCTTTGCACACCCAGCACTCGCTAGGCATATCAATATAAAAACTAAGAAATACGATAAACGCTTCATTTAGCACCCTCCCCTTCTTTTCAGTCAAGTGACAAAAACGTAAGGTGAATTCAAGAAAATGTAAGCAAAATCGATAGCCCAAATTGCGTTTCTATATTATAATCAATTGAATTTACTTACATTACTAAACATAGGAGATTATTATGAAGAAATTTAAACTTTCATCTTTTCTTCCGTTAAGTTATATACTTCTACTCGTACTCGTAAGTCCCCTTTACGATGTATTAAATAAATCGGCTGTACACGCAGTAGATGTCACAACTGTAGTAGATGATTGGATTCCATTTGTGAAAGCATTTATTATCCCTTATTTACTTTGGTTTCCTTACTTATACGGCGCACTTATTTATTACTGCTTTGCAGATCGAAAGCAATATTATGTCACTTTAAGTAGTATCATTCTTGGAAAACTTGCTTGTTTTTCCATTTATTATTTTTGGCAGACAACTGTACCACGTCCAACCGTTGTTGGATCAGACGTGTTTTCCGAACTAGTCCGCTATATTTATAGTATCGATCAACCAGTAAATTGTTTCCCAAGCATTCACGTTCTGACTACATTTGTCATTATGCTAGCTGCCTTTAAACGTAGAGAACAACATGCTTTTGAATATTACATCCTTACCTTCTTCGGTACGCTTATTATTTTATCAACGCTATTTACGAAGCAACATGCATTTGTAGACGCCATTTCTGGAATGACTCTTGCAAGCATACTCTACTTCGGCGTTCAGCTTTTATTAGCAAAAGAAACCGTACGTGTTCCAGTAAAACAAAATCATAAAATGTAAAAAGCAGACTGTGGCTTCTCAGTCTGCTTTTCTCTATATAAAAGGAGATTTTCAAGTTAAGATTGCGGTACAGTCATATCACCAGAGTGAATACGACCTGCTTTTTTAAGAGCAATGTAAAGTATATAAGAAACAGCTACTGGAATGACGATATAAGTGATTACCATCGCTGGGACAACTTCCCATCCTTCGCTGGAAATTAAATTAATTGGTGCGATAAGAGAACTTAATCCAAGACCTGCAATTTCTTTTCCTGCTTCCAGTTGGAAAATTAATGCAGATACTGGACCCACTATTGCACTGGCGACGACAGTTGGGACGAGAATCATTGGATTTTTAGTGATATTTGGCAACTGTACTTTCGGAGTACAAAGAGCTTGAGCTAATATACCACCTAAATTATTTTCTTTCGCTGAGATGACAGAGAATCCGATAAACTGAGCAACGCAGCCTGCAAGAGCAGCACCACCTGCAACACCGTCTAAGCTAAGTGCGATCGCTAACGCAGCTGATGAAGCTGGCGAGATAAGTAATAGTCCCCAAACGACTGCAATGACGATAGAAGCGATGAACGGGCTACCAGCTGAACTATCTTTAATGAATGCTCCAACTGCATTTAAAACAGGAGTAATATTATGAGATAACCAAATGCCGACTAAACCAGAACCTAATATTGCCGCAAATGGAACGAGCATCATATCTAACGCAGTTTTTCCACTTAAACGTTTACCAATATATACAGCTAAAGTCGCTGTTAATAATGCACCGATTGGCTCACCTGTTTTAATAATTAAACCTGCTTCAGTAATTGAAATGGATCCGGCACCAATTGCTCCAGCTACCATAGCTGAGAAGATTACAAGTCCATTTGCACCGAGCATAAAAGCAATTCCAGCACCAATGGCTGGTGCCATAAGTGATTTTGCAACAACTCCGATTGTAATAAGCAACGGAATATCAACAATTCTTCCTATATTTTCGATTAGTAAACCAATTCCAAGGGATACGAAAATACCTTGTGCGATTCCAGCTGATGCTTTAAATACACGAGACATTATATATTCCTTCATTTGTTTCACCTTCTTCTATAAGTTAGTAACCAATTGTTTTCATATAATCACGTAAAATGTCGTTTGATTTTGCGAATCGAGATTCTTCATCCTCTGTTAAATTTAGTTCTACAATTTCTCTTATACCATCTCTAGTAATAATAGCTGGCACTCCTGTACAAATATCATATTCACCATACTCACCATCTAAAATAGCTGATACAGCAATGACACGATGATCATCGTTAAAGATTGAGTTTGCAATATATGCTAGAGAGTTTCCGATTCCGTAATAAGTAGTACCTTTTCGTTTATAAATTTCCCATCCGGCTTTCGCAGTCTTCTCAACGATTTCATCTAAATCTATTTCACCAAATCGTTCTTTTTGTTCTTCTAAAATTTGCAGAATTGGTTTTCCACCAACAGTTACGTGTGACCAAGCAACCATTTGAGAATCACCATGTTCCCCTAATGAATACCCGTGAATACTGCGAGGATCTACATGTAACATTTCAGATAAAATTGTTCTTAAGCGAGAAGAATCTAGTGATGTACCAGTACCGATTACACGATTTCTAGGTAATCCAGATAATTTCCAAACTTGATATGTAATAATATCAACTGGGTTCGATGCAAGTAAGAAAATACCATCAAATCCACTTTCCATTACGCCGCCAACAACACTTTCCATAATCTTTGCGCTTGCTCCTAAAGTATCTAAGCGACTTTGCCCTGGTTTTGGCGCTGGTCCTGCTGTAATAATAACAATGTCCATATCTTTGCAGTCTTCATAACTTCCTGCATATACTTTTGTTCTTGTATTTGTAAAGTTAATGCAGTGTGATAAATCCATTGCTTCCCCAACTGCACGTTCATGATTTATATCAATTAATAATAGCTCTTCGCAAATGCCTTGATTGACAATGGAATATGCACAACTTGATCCAACTAATCCAGTACCGATAATTGCAATTTTTCTTGTATGTCTTTTCATAGCAATCTCTCCTAATTGATCATATAATCTATTTCTTTTGTTCTTTACACCCCTAATTATAGAGATTCCCACGATAGAAACCATGGATACTTTGTGAAATGTTGAACAAAGTTTTTGTCCTTTTTGTGAATTGTCATATTCCATTTTCGTCATATTTGTTACAACTGGAAAAATATTTATTATGTATTTATTGACATATACAAAAAGAAAACGAGCGAATAGATTCGCTCGTTTTCTTTTCCCTGTTATTCCGCACTTAATTGGCTTTTTAATTGTTGTACAATCATCGGATTTGCAGGTGCTGCCGGCTTGTAATAACTCTTTTGCTTTGCGTACTCATACATATTACGTTGGCGCATTTCATCTTGATTACGAATTTGAATTAACGTTTGGTGTAACTGTTCATTATCAGACTGAGCAATATAATTTGCATAACTTGTTAAACTTGCATTTAATCCTGCTAAATAATCATTTACCATATCTTTTTCATTCATGTTCTGCTTCCTCCTATCCTAGAAAAGTCATTAATTGTTGCTTCGTATTTCGTGCATCTTGCGCATCTTTTTGTAGCATTTGTTTCAGTTGTGGATCTGTACACGTCTGTGCATACTGCTCCAACTTGTTAATAATTGTTGCGTGTCCACCAATTAAATGACGTAAGTTTTCTACTTCAAGCTCTGTTAAATTTTGCATGGAATACTCCTACCTTTCTTCTTTCATTCTTCTTTAGTATTCTGTTCTTTTTAAATCGTATTCATGAAAAAGCCTTCTTACATTTCACATCTATTTATAAATACAAAAAAATGTTATAATTACATAAAAATACAAATTTTCAAAAAGTCACCTTACACTAACGATAGTATCTCAAAACAAACCATAGTAGGTTGGTGTGCTTATGCAAAAATATTTTAAAATTATCTTCTTAATGGTTTATGCAATTCTGTATATAAAATTGTTGATTGATACATTAACTTTAAAGCCATTACTCACTTCTATTCCTTTACATATGTTATTTCTCATTTGTTTTTTATTCATTGCGCTTAACAACTATAAAAACCGTAATACTACATTTTTCTTAGTATTTATTAGTGCAACTCTATTAGTAAGTATTAGTTTCATTAAACGTATTCTTATATAAAGGAGCAATAAAACATGAAAACACATGACTTCCTTACAGAAATCCAGAAGGGCTCTGAGCCTAGTCCATATCAAGATCCTATCGTATTCAGTTTCGTTTGCTTTTTCTTAGCCATATACACATTTTTCAAACCTGCAAAATAATATCATTTAACAAAAAAGAGCCTCTAAACCACTAGAGGCTCTTTCTCATCTAATATCTTCTTTTCAAAACTACGATAGTTAAAGCATAAGAACAAAGTACTCCTGCTAATAAACATGCATTTGCTAATTTATACTGTTCGCCGGTTAACGAATATAGATTCCCAATTAAAAATCACTTCTAAGGTTTTTGGTTGCCTCGCTTCCTATTCACTCTCTCATTCCACGTAATCCTTTAATAAACGTTTCCAACAATACATGTAAACTTGTATCCAGATCTAACGGCAAACCAAATCCGCCTTGCTGTTCAATCGACGCAAACCCATGACAAATACTTCTAAATCCACGTGTCGCATGAAGTGCATTCTCTCCTTCTAAATCGTACTGTTGTAAGACCTGAAGACAAAGCCTTACAATTCCGTCACCTGCTTTTCTTACTTCTTCATCTCGTAAAAAAGTTGCTTCATACAGTCCAGGATGTTTCCGTACGAATGCTACATACGCTTCTCCTAAAGCATGAATTGCTTCATCCATATGTTTATCCTCGGCCGCTTCTTCCAGCTTGTTATGCAGCTGTCGTATTCCGTAAATACCAAGATGTTTCCGTACATCTTGTAACCCTTTTACATAATTATATAGTGAGGGAGAACGTATCCCTAACCTTTGCGCTAATGAAGCTAACGTTACTTCTTGTATTCCATTTGCATCTGCTATTTCTGCTGCTGTTTCTACAATTTTCGGTAATGTAAGTCCGATTCTCGGTGACATAAATTAACCCTCTTTCCTACTTTCTATATTCCGCTTCGCTTCTTTAATAGCAAGCTCTATGAAAGCCACTGGATCGTTTATCATTTTTCCATGCCCTGCCGCAAGCAAGGAAGGCTCATATTCTCTTAACTTCTCTGCACTTTGTAATGATATTTCTTTACTCCACGTTGCCATCGCAGGAAACGGAAACCAAAATTTCATTTGTCCCGAAACAGCCGTACCTCCTCTTGTTTGAAATGCATCCCCAACAATAAGAGCTTTATTTCTTACATCAAGAAACGACATGGAGCCTGGTGTATGTCCCGGTGTCATAATCGCAAGAAGCGATCCAACTCGGTCGCCATCTTCTAATAAAACATCAGGTACCGTTTTTATCTTTTTAGGTACACCGCCTTTTATTGGCGTATTTGGTTCATCCTTTTGTAACGTCGTATCTCCTTCTAATAGCTTTGCGTCTCGCTTAGAAATGTAGACTGGAACATGAGGAAGTACTTCCTTTAATGCGTCTAATGCACCGATGTGATCATCATGCGCATGTGTTAATACAATATTCGTAATTGGTTTCCCTATTTTCTCAGCCGCCTGTAAAATACCTTTTGCGCTATATGGCAAAGCCGCATCAATTAAAGTTAAACCATCTTCTTCCTCCACAAAGTAACAATTTACAGGAAACACTCTTGGCAAAAATGACAATTGATATACCGTTTTTTCATGTATCATTCTCATATTTCCATCTCCCTTTTCACGAAAACTAACGCTATTAGTTTTATTATACTAATGTCATTAGTTTTATGTCACTAAAAATTTCTTTTTTTCAAAAAAAAAAGAACAGTAGTCGTATAAACGACTACTGTTCTTTAAAGATATTAAACTGTGTAACGCTCATCTTCTAAAATTTTCGCAGCGATTTCACGTTTCTTCGGAATTACGTTAAGTGGTGTGTGGCGAGTTAATTTACGTAATGATGATAACATCATGCGTAGCATGTCGCCGTTTTCAACTGCGATAAGTGTTTCTTTCGCATCTGCTTCGATTTCGTTAAATGCTTCTTGGCAGAATACTTCAGTGTATAACACTTTTTGTTTATTCTTTTCAAGACCAGTTGTTTTGATTGCTTTTTCTGTACGAAGAACAGCTGATTCCATTGCGTATAGATTGCTTACGATGTCAGCGATATTGACAAGAATTTCTTGCTCTTTGTCTAATGCTTTACCGTATTTTTGAGCAGCTAATCCAGCTACCATTAAGCCAATTTTCTTCGCGTTATTTACTAAATATTTTTGAAGTGCTAATGGCTCATCGCCTACTTCTTCTGGCATCATCATCATTAACTCTTCTTGTAATTTTTGTGCTTTTTGAAGAAGTGGTAATTCACCTTTCATCGCTTTACGTAAGAACGTACCTGGTACGATTAGGCGGTTAATTTCGTTCGTCCCTTCAAAAATACGGTTAATACGAGAATCACGATACATTCTTTCAATCTCGTACTCTGCCATAAATCCGTAACCACCGTGAATTTGAACACCTTCATCTACTGTATAGTCTAACACTTCAGAACCGAATACTTTATTTAAAGAGCACTCGATTGCATATTCAGCGATAGAAGCTGCTACTGCTTTACCATCTTTTACTTCTTCTTCAGATAATGTGCTCATGCGGCTTTCGAATAAGCCTACTGTACGATATACAGAACTTTCAGCTGCATATGTTTTTGCTGCCATATTCGCAAGTTTCTCTTGAATTAATGGGAAGCGAGCAATTGGTTGTTTGAACTGTTGACGTTGGTTTGCATATTGTGCTGAAATTTCTACTGCACGTTTCGCAGATCCAACTGTACCAACACCTAATTTATAACGACCGATATTTAAAATGTTAAATGCGATAATATGCCCTTTACCGATTTCACCAAGTAAGTTTTCTTTCGGTACTAACGCATCTTCCAAAATTAACGTACGAGTTGAAGAACATTTAATACCCATTTTCTTTTCTTCTGGGCTTGTAGATACGCCAGCGTAGTCTTTCTCTACGATAAATGCTGAGAAGTGCTCTCCATCGATTTTTGCATATACAATAAATACGTCAGCGAATGCAGAGTTTGTAATCCACTGTTTTTCACCGTTTAATACGTAATGTGTACCTTCTGCATTTAAACGTGCAGTTGTTTTTGCGCCTAATGCATCAGATCCTGAACCCGGCTCTGTTAATGCGTATGCAGCTAATTTTTCACCAGTTGCAAGTAATGGTAAATACTTTTTCTTTTGCTCTTCGTTACCGAATAACACGATTGGTAAAGATCCGATACCTACGTGAGCACCGTGAGTAATTGCAAAGCCACCAGCGCGAGAGAATTTCTCTGCGATTAACGCTGAGCTTACTTTATCAAGACCAATTCCGCCGTACTCTTCTGGTACGTCAGCGCCTAATAAACCAAGTTCCCCAGCTTCTTTTAAAAGACGAACAGAACGATCAAACTCATGTTGCTCTAAATATTCAAGCTCTGGAAGAACTTCATTTACGATAAAGTCCTCTGTCGTTTTTGCAATCATTTTATGCTCAGATGAAAAATCTTCTGGCGTAAACACTTGATCAATCGTAATCTCATCTACTAAAAAGCTACCGCCTTTAACCGCATTTCCTACTGTTTTTTCCATGAAAATTTCCTCCTTCATATTTTCATAAGCCGCTTCTTTCATTTCGAAAGAAGCTGGCTCTCCCGTTTATTTTTTATAAACCTTTGTTGCTTCCATTCTTTGCATTGTCGGCGTCTCGTTTTGAACGAGCCGCTTCCACTTTTTTATATAATCCAGTTCCAGTGGCTAGAACAGTCGGTCGTTTCACCCCTTCCTGTGAGGCAAAAAGCGCCTCTTCGTCAGGGCTTCCAACGCCCTCCTGTTCTGAACGAGCCACCTGCACTTTTTTTATAGTAATTCAAACACTCCCGCAGCTCCCATTCCGCCGCCGATACACATTGTTACGATACCGAATTGTTCGTTGCGGCGTTTCATTTCGTGAATAAGAGATAGTGTTAGTTTTGCTCCTGTACAGCCAAGTGGATGTCCAAGTGCAATTGCACCGCCGTTTACGTTTACTTTTTCTTCATCTAAACCAAGTTCACGAATAACTTGGATCGATTGAGAAGCGAATGCTTCATTTAGTTCGAATAAGCCAATATCGGATAGCTCTAAGCCAGCTAGTTTTAACGCTTTTGGAATTGCTGCGATTGGGCCGATCCCCATTACTTCTGGTGGTACACCCGCTACTGCAAATGAACGGAATTTCGCAAGTGGCTTCATGCCATCGCTCACTGCTTTTTCACGATCCATCAATAGTACAGATGCTGCACCGTCACTCATTTGTGAAGAGTTACCAGCTGTTACAGAACCGCGAACGTTAAATGCTGGACGTAATTTACCTAAAATGTCTAGCGTCGTTTCTGCTCTTACACCTTCGTCTTGTGCGAAAATGATTGTTTCTTCTTGCAGTTTGTTATTTGATCCAACAGTACGTAACGTTACATCTACAGATACTGTTTCATCAGCAAAGTTTCCTGCAGCTAATGCTTTCGCAGCACGTTGATGGCTTCTTACTGCAAATGCATCTTGCTCTTCACGAGAAATTCCATATTTCACAGCAACTTGCTCTGCTGTATGTCCCATACCCATATAATATTCTGGCGCCGCTTCTACAAGGCGACTATTCGGACGAACGACGTGTCCCATCATTGGAACTAAACTCATTGATTCCGCTCCACCTGATAATACTGCTTCCGAGTGACCAAGCATAATGCGCTCTGCTCCGTAAGCGATACTTTGTAAACCTGAAGAACAGTAACGGTTAATTGTAATAGCTGGAACATCGTAAGAAAGTCCTGCTAATCCGCCGATATTACGAGCCATATTTAAACCTTGCTCTGCTTCTGGCATCGCACAACCGAAAATTAAATCATCGATTGGTCCTTCATAATTCGCACGCTTTAACGTTTCCTTTACTACTAACGCCCCTAAATCGTCAGGACGAACTGTTTTTAATGAACCCCTCTTTGCTTTTCCAATTGGTGTTCTTGCTCCCGCAACAATGACAGCTTCTCTCATGAACGATATCTCCCCTCGTTATTAGTTACGTAATGGCTTTCCTTTTACAAGCATGTGCTGCATTCTTGCTTGTGATTTCATCTCACTTACTAAGCTAATAAATGCTTCACGTTCTACATCTAATAAATACTGCTCATCAACTTCTGTTCCATACGGCACTTTTCCGCCCGCAATGACATATGCAAGTTTCTTCGCAATGTGAAGATCGTACTCTGAAATGTAACCAGATAAATGCATTGCTTCTGCACCAAGTGCAAGTGTTGCATATCCTGTTTCACCAACAACCGGTATCTTTTTACGAATCGGTGCTTTATAACCAGCTTCATATAAAGCAAGTGCTTTCTGTTTCGCATCGTATAGTAAGTGATCACCATTCACACTAATACCATCTTTATCACCTAAGAAGTTATGAGAAATCGCTTCTTGTCCTGAAGTTGAAACTTTCGCCATTGCGACTGTTTCAAACACTTTATTTGCAACTTTTTGTAGATCGAACTCTACGCCATTTGCCATTTTATTTAAGTGTTTAATGTATAGCTCTTTATTACCGCCTCCGCCAGGGATTAAGCCAACACCAACTTCTACTAAGCCCATATACGTTTCACTAGAAGCTTGAATGCTCGCTGCTGGTAAGCAAACTTCTGTACCTCCGCCAAGCGTCATACCATATGGCGCTGCTACAACTGGCTTAGAAGAGTACTTAATTTTCGTCATTGCATCTTGGAAGTTTTTCACAACCCACTCAATTTCAAAGTAGTTGTCGTCTTGTGCTTCCATTAAGATCATTGCTAAGTTCGCACCAACGCAGAAGTTCTTCGATTGGTTACCGATAACAAGACCTTTATAATTCTTTTCTACTTCATCAACAGCGTAGTTAATCATTTGCGTAATATCCATACCGATTGCATTGCTCTTCGAATGGAATTCTAAACAAAGGATGCCGTCGCCTAAATCGATTAAGCTCGCTCCGCTATTTTTCTTTAATACGCCATTTTTCGCTTTTAATTGCTTAAGAGAAATTGCCTTTTTATTACGTTCGATTAGCTTATATTCGCCATTATCGTAATAGTAGCTATCTCCGTTATCATGTTTGTAGAAAGTAGTGAAACCTTTCTCTAACATTTCTTTCACCCAAGTCGGAACAACTACGCCGTTTTCTTCCATCTTTTGAACGGACTTTTCAACGCCAATTGCATCCCAAACTTCAAACGGTCCTTGCTCCCAGCCGAAGCCCCACTTCATCGCTTGGTCAATTGCAACGATATCGTCAGCAATTTCTTTATGAAGTTTTGCAGAGTATAAAAGAGTTGGTGTAATGATGTTCCATAACAACTCTCCTGCGCGGTCTTTCGCGTATACAAGCGCTTTCAATTTATTCGATAAACCTTTTTCTTGTTTACTTAACTCGATCGATGCAGCTTTTAATTTTTTGCGAGCTTCGTACTCCATTGTTGCTGGATTTAATTCTAAAATTTCTTTTCCTTGTTTTAAGAAGAAGCCTTGACCTGTTTTGCTTCCAAGCCATTTTTTATCAAGCATGTCATGCATGAAAGCTGGTACTTTAAATACATCGCGCTCTTCTTCTTGTACGTTTTCATATACGTTATTTGCAACGTGTACAAATGTATCTAAACCGACAACATCTAATGTACGGAACGTTGCACTCTTCGGACGACCAATAAGTGGGCCTGTTACAGAATCAACTTCCCCAATGCTATAGCCGCGTTTTACCATCTCTTGAAGAGTTACTAATAAACCGTACGTACCAATGCGGTTTCCAATAAAGTTTGGTGTGTCTTTCGCGATAACAACGCCTTTTCCAAGAACGTCTTCGCCAAATAATTTCATGAAGCTTAATACTTGTGGATCAGTTTCTTTCGTCGGTATTACCTCTAGAAGTTTTAAATATCGTGGTGGGTTAAAAAAGTGTGTGCCTAAGAAGTGTTTCTGGAAGTCGTCTGAACGACCTTCTGCCATTTTTTCAACTGAAATGCCTGACGTATTCGAGCTTACGATAGAACCCGGTTTACGAACAGCATCTACTTTTTCAAATAGTTTCTTTTTAATATCTAAGTTTTCAACTACTACTTCAATAATCCAATCTACATCAGCTAGACGCTCAAGGTCATCTTCTAAGTTACCTGCTTCAATCAGTGCTAAATTTCCTTTCACTGTCAGAGGAGCTGGTTTTTGCTTTAATAGTTTTTGTAGTGCCGTATTACTAAAACGATTTCTCACACTTTTATGTTCTAATGTAAGTCCCTTCGCTTCTTCTTCTTTCGTAAGCGCAGGTGGTACAATATCAAGCAATAATGTCGGAATACCAATATTAGCTAAGTGTGCCGCAATTCCTGAACCCATTACGCCTGACCCTAGAACAGCAGCCTTTTTAATTTGGAACATCCAATTCTCCCCCTATTCTTGAATGAATGCTCATTCAATTTTTCGACATAAGTCGCAATCAATGAGTGAGCCTCTACTAATAAATATATGATACTGTTTAAATTTTCGCAATATATTTATTGATAAAATTTTCTGAAATAAATATTTTTCTTTTATTTGCCCATGCTATATATGTATTTTCTTCACTAAAATACACTTTCCCTTTTTATAATCTGACGAAACTGGAGGAATATATATGGCAAAACTTAAGAAGAACCCTTCAAAGGCTGGAATTAGCGCAGCGAGTGTGACAGGAAACGCTGGACCAACTGATCGAGGCGTGGAAAAAGGACGTCAAGGTAATAACCAACAATATAAGAAGCATAATATGGGCGAAAAATAACGCTATATTTTTGGGCAGAGAACGTGGCATAATGGGTAATGGCTGCTTTTTCTGCCCAATTTATTTGTAACAAATGAGGGAATTATAATGAAACGAACAATAGTTATGATTGTAATGATTGCCACACTATTTACAGGGATGATTTTCTTCTCTTACGCACAAAGACAACAAGCTGTAAGAGCCAATCAACCTAGCATCACTGGGCAATACGGGATTACAATCGATGCAGACACAGGTGAAATTTTGTATGGAAAACGAGAAGACGAACGCTCTTATCCGGCTAGTATAGCCAAAATGATGACAACCCTTCTTTTACTAGAGAATGTAAAAGAGGATGAGGAAATTACAGTTACAGAAAACGCAATTAAAACAGAAAGTCAAAGTAAGAAAATTAAACTTCGTGCTGGGGAAAAGTTAAAACGTGATGAAGCATTAAAACTGATGCTTATCATTAGTGCAGATCCAATAGCTGAATCCATCGCAGAACATATCGCAGGATCAAAAAATGAATTTGTAAAAATGATGAATGCTAGAGCGAAGGAACTTGGTACAAAGCATGCGACTTTCAAAAACGCAAGTGGTGCTGATGCACTAGGAAACAAAGTATCACCATATGACATTGCTATGATTACGAAAGAAGCATTAAAGTACCCAGTTGTTTTAGAATATATGAATTCAACGCGTACAACTCTACATACTTCAGAACGCTCTCCAAACATCGCAAACTATGGACGAGAAGAACTATATGACGATCCATATGCAATTGGGAGTAAAAGCGGTCTATCAGCACTCGGAAAATATACAGTCGTAACAGTGGATGAGAAAGACGGTAAACGCGTCATTACTGTTGTATTATCTTCTACTCGCAAGCAACTGTATCCTGATACGAAGAAAATGGCACATTACGCATTTCAGCAATTAAAATAACCAAGGAGTATTTACTCCTTGGTTATTTTTTAACCATACCTTTTAATACGAACGCAACGTTTGCTGGACGCTCTGCTAGACGACGCATGAAGTAGCCATACCAGTCGTTTCCATAAGGTACGTAAACACGCATTTTGTAACCTTCTTTTACTAGCTCAAGTTGACGCTCATTACGAATACCATATAGCATCTGGAATTCAAATTGATCCCTTGGAATGTTGTGTTCTTCGGCAAGTTTTTTCGTATATTCAATAATCGCTTCGTCATGTGAAGCAATTGCAGTATAATTTCCATTTAATAAGTGCATTTTAATAATCTTTTTATAATTGTCATCTACATCTTTCTTGTCCGGGAACGCCACTTCTTCAGGTTCTTTATAAGCCCCTTTTACAAGACGTAAATTAGGATTATAAGCATTTAAGTCTTCAATATCTTTTTCTGTACGATATAGGTAAGCTTGAATAACAGTACCGATATTATCGTACTCAGACTTTAACTGTTTAAAGATATCAATTGTCTTTCCGCAGCGTGTATAATCTTCCATATCAATTGTAACGAACACACCATTTTCTTTTGCCGCTTCTAAAATGCGGCGCATATTGTTCATTACGATTTCATCAGAGATATCTAATCCCATAGAAGTCATCTTTAAAGAAAGTTGCGAATCAAGACCTTCTCTTCCAATTGCACGGATTGCTTCAATCGATTGGTTAGCCATTTCATTTGCTTCCGCTTCATTATCAACGAATTCTCCTAAATAATCGATTGTTACGCAAAGTCCTTGCTTGTTCAATTGTTTAATAGCTGCTGTCGCTAATTCAATTGTCTCCCCTGCGACAAAGCGACCTGCACCAAAGCGTAAACCGTACTTCTTAGCCAGTTTTGTTAGCGCTTTATTTTTAGATAAGAAAAGAAACGAATTTCGCATTAATTGTTCCATGTAATTCACCCCTATGACTTAATTTATCTGTTTTTTACCCCTCTTCGAAATTATATCATTGTTTAAAATTATTGGATACAAATAATTATTTAGATAATTTATAAAATACTATAAAAACATTTAAAAACCTATATTCTCGCTTATAAATATGCCTGAAATATTTTTCGACATTTAGAAAAATAGAGTTTAATAGGCACAAAATAAGCATGCCGAAAATATTCGACATGCTTATAAAATCCTTTATATTCCATGTAAATTATATGAGGATATTAATACAGAAAACTTGAGATTATATTTATCCCAAGTTTTTTTTATTGTTCATTTCTCTTTTCTTCATTCAGCCTTTTAATATCAGTAATTAACTGCACCATCTCTTCTTTCGCATCGGGATAAGTCTCATTCCAGTGCTTCACTAAAGCTGGCATCGTCTTCGCTATGTAAGAATACAGTGCCCACTTCTGTACCTGTTCTTTTCTCTCTTCATTGCTCTCTCCAAGTAATAGTTCCGTGTATTTCTCTAACAACCCGTCAAACTGTTCGTTAAACTTTTCGCTCATCTTATTACCTCCTATATGAAAAAAGCAGCGAAAATCGCTGCTTTTCTTTATAATTTTGATCGAACAGAGTTTAATTTTTTCTCCATTGTGCTTACTTTATCACGACGATCATCGATACGAATTGTTGTTGCAACGCGCTGTGCACCTTTCGTATATGGAACTTCATGCATTTGTTGAATTACTTCTAGAATGACAGGAAGATCTCCTTCAATAATTGTATTCATTGGTGTTAATTGATACTTCACGCGATCTGCATTTTTCTCTAGCACCTTTTGTACTTCTGCTACATATTCACTAACACTTGGATTACCTGTTCCTACTGGAATAATCGATACGTCAACAATTGCCATAGTAGTCTTCCTCCTATAATTGCTTCTTATATATCCATTATCTATTTTACCGAAATACGCATCATTTTACTAATTTGTTATTCCTCTATTTTAAATTGCTCAACCAATCTTTCCAAGTCTCTCATATGCTCCGTCAAGCTTTCCATCGTATGAGCTACCTTTTCTAGATGATTCACTTGTGATTCAGTTGCAGCATTTACTTCTTCCGAAACAGCTGCACTTTCTTGACTCGTACCAGCAATTGTATGCATGA
Organism: Bacillus cereus group sp. MYBKT111-2; assembly: GCF_051915205.1. Taxonomy (NCBI): domain Bacteria; kingdom Bacillati; phylum Bacillota; class Bacilli; order Caryophanales; family Bacillaceae; genus Bacillus; species Bacillus cereus group sp. MYBKT111-2. Next base: position 115,063 of record NZ_JBQAEG010000008.1, on the reverse strand, counting down.
CCGCTGTAATTTCTCCTTGTTCATGACCAATGTTATGTACCTCTTCTACAATTTGTTCCACTGAAGTACTAATTGTATTTACAACTGACATAATGGTACGGAATTCCGCCTCTGCTTCTGTCGTAACATTATTTTGTATATCCGCAATGTCTTTCAATTTACTTACAACTTCTACAACTCGTCTTACCTCTACTTGTACATCACCAATCATCGTCGCAATTTCTACTGTCGCTTCTTTTGATTGTTCCGCTAATTTTCGAACCTCTTCCGCAACAACAGCAAAGCCTTTACCTTGTTCACCCGCACGTGCCGCCTCGATTGAAGCATTTAAAGCAAGTAAATTCGTTTGATCCGAAATACCTTTTATAAGCTCTACAACATTTTGAATCGATCCAACCCTTTGCTCTAGCTTTCCAGATGCTTTCTCTGTATGAACAACAATTGAAGAGGATTGTTCTCTCGTACGAACTAAATTACGCATCGTATGTAATCCTTGCTTAGATGCCTCTTCAGCTTTGCCAGCTACACCTTTTATTTCACCAACAGAGTTATTCATTTGTTCCACTGACTGCGCCATATTCTCGAGCTGCTCTGAAACTTCATCTACACTATTAGCGAGCGTAGAAGCTCCTCCGCTCACGTCATCCATTGCACCTGACACTTCTTTACTAGCTGCTACAGTTTCATTCGTTAAATAATGTAGATTATTTGTTGATTGTTGCACGGTTGATACACTATTTTTAATTTTGCTTACCATTTCATTCATTTGTTCAACCATATGATTAAAATGGTTCGTCAGTTCTCCAACTTCATCCTTACTTGTCACTTTCATTTGCAACGTTAAATCACCTTCTGCTACTTTTTGAACGTGATTCGTTAATAATTGCAGTGGTCTTGCTAATCTTCGTGAAAACAAGTATGAAGCTACGATTCCAACGAATAAGCTAATACATGCCATTATAATGACTGTATTTCTCGTACTATGTAATAGCCCATCAATTGTTTCTTTCGGATAAAAAATTCCTATCTTCCATTTCATCAAATCAAATGACTGACTATATGCAACTACCTCTTCACCTTTTAATGTAGTGACAGCATATTTTGTTACATCTTTATTTAAACTCTGCACAAGTGGCTCTTTCGAAACATCTTTCCCTATCTTTTCCGGGTAAACAAGAGCCATATTTTTATCATTTATAATAAACATTTCTCCGCCGTTATTGTATTGAATATTATGAAGTAATTTCTGAATTGTTCCAAGCGATACATCCATCGCCACAACACCTAATACAGATCCATCTTGAGCTGTAATTGCTTTAGAAACTCCCACGCTTAACTTACCTGTTGCAATTTCATACATAGGTTGTCCCCAGTGAACCGTTTTCACATCAGCTTCTGAGTCTTTATACCAAGGTCTTGTCGTTGGATCATATCCCTCTGGCACTTTTCCACCTTCAGCAAGATTAGCACTTAATGTTTTTTTATCTTTCGTACCAATATATAAGTCTAAAATGCCTGGATGATTCTTTTTATACTCCGAAAACTCTTTCGTCAAAAATGCTTCCTCTTCTGGAGTAACTCCGTCTTGAAGCATATTACGAATCATCTCACTGTTCGCATAATACCCCATATCTTCATCCGTTCTTTGAACAAATGTCGTAAGTTGCTCTGTCACAAGATCCATCGTATTTTGAGAATACTGGTCTAAGGAGCGCACTTCCTTCTCTTTCTGTAATTCATACATAGCTGTACCTAATATTACGAACATCATAGAAATAAGTACCGAAAATACTACCGCAATTTTTAAACGTAAACTTCTTAACATCTTTCCCCAAACATCCCCTTCGCATTGAATTCAAAACTTATTAATCATTATATTAAGTATAATAGATAAAATTAAAAAATTGAAATTAATTCTCACCTTAATACAATTAGAAAACTGACTACCACTTGTGCAAAAACAAATAGTTCATTATCCTTAAACTATAATCTCATTCGTTCGGAGGGAACTATGTTACAAAAATTCGGTTTCTCACAATATGAAAGCCAAGCTTACGAAGTTGTCGTATCAAGCAACGAACCATTAGATGCTACAACGATTGTGAAGCATTCTGGCGTGCCAAAAGCAAAAATATATGAAGTGCTTGCACGTCTAATCGATAAAGGAATGGTAATGGATTCTGTTTCGGAGAAGAAAAAGATGTATACAGCATTACCACTCAAGCTAGCAATTGAAAAATTAACGACAGAATTTCAATCCAATATTAAAGAATTAGAGACAACTATATCGAAAAAATCATTTACAGATGATCGTGTATGGAGCTTAAAAATGCAATCTTCTATTCGTGTTCAAAGTAAAGAACTCATCGAAAATGCAAAAGAATCAATTCGCATTTCAGCTTGGAACGATACTCTTTTAGAATATCTTCCGTTATTAGAAGAAAAAGCAAAACAAGGCGTCAAAACCGAAGCCCTTATAGTTGGAAAAGTAAAAACAGACTTAAAAAACATGCATTTTCTAATCCCAGCCGAAGAGCCTAACGCGCTAGAGCGATACTTACTGCTCATCGTGGACGACCGTGAAATTTTATTTGCTGGTGTAGAGCAAGAGTCATGGCAAGCGATGAAAACAATGTCACAACCTTTCGTAAAGTTCTTTACAGAATTTTTCTATCACGACGTTGCACTTGCAAAGATTACCCAGAAACACCATGACCTCTTTATGGAAGATGAGGAAATTAAGAGTTTGTTGATGAAGTTGAGATATTAATTGCATACAAAAAAGGAGTCTAGCTGTTCACCTAGACTCCTTTTCATTTTGTTCCTTTATCTCCATCAACAGCTCAATAATTTTCTCATTTTGCTCCACTTGTTTCTCTGAATTTTGATAGATGAAACGAACCCATCTAAAAATAAACGCGACCACAAATATTGGTATAAGGCTAAGTATCACTCCGACTAAATCATATGCCATTTTCTATCACCTCACTACATACAACTTTCTCCATACACCTACTAAAACCTGCAATTTTTTACAAATAAAAAAGAACCTATCAAACGATAGATTCTTCCTTCGCAAACTGAGTAGAACGTCCTCTCGTAATCGAGAAAATCGCACAAAGCAACGCTAATATAATAAAGCCGCCGCCTACCCAAGCATTATATATAACAGATGATTTTTCAATAACAACTCCGCCTACTGTTGAACCGAGCGCAATCCCTAAGTGAAGGGCAGAGTTATTTAAACTTTGCTGAATACCAGCTGATTCTGGTGCAATTTCAATTAAATAGTTTTGTTGTGCTGGCGAAATAGCCCAGCTCAGCATACTCCAAATTCCCATCATAATAATGAACAGTGGGAATGAGAATGTCATCATCGGCAATAGGAAAATCGCACACGCAAATACGATAATAATTGAAATAATACTTTTCTTCGATCCCCATTTATCAGCAAGCCAGCCTCCTAAGCCGCCTCCAAGTACCGCTGCGATTCCGAAAATGAAGTAAAATACACTAATCCAATTCGCTTCCACATGCATAACATCTTTTAAAAATGGTGTTAAATATGCATATAGTGTTAAATGACCCGTTAAAAATAAGAATGACGTTAACTGTGCACTGACGATTTTTTTATCTTTTAACGTAGCAATTTGCTCTCTTATTGATAATACCGATGTCGGTGGTACTTTCGTTAAAAATAGAGAAATACAAGCGATTGCCATAACTGTTAAGATTGAAATGAGTACAAATGGTGCACGCCATCCGTATGCATTTCCGAGTACAAGACCAAGCGGTACTCCAAGTACAAGTGATCCACTAATCCCCATGAAAATGATTCCAATTGCACGCGCACGAAAATGCGGTTCTACAACGCTAGAAGCAAGTGTTACTGACAGTGCAATAATAAGCGAACCACTCGCCGCACAAATCACCCTTGAGAACATTAACATCCCGTAATTCACACTAAATGCTGAAATAATATTTCCGATTAAGAAAATTGATAATGCCCCAACATACAATGTTTTTCTCTCAAATTTCCCTGTTAAAGCTAATAAAACAGGACCTGATAAAGCAAATACTACTGAAAATATTGTGATAAGCTGACCAGCTGCACTAATAGATACACCTAAATCGTTGGCAACTAAATCGAGCGTTCCTCCTATAATTAGCTCAACCGTTCCGACTACGAAAGCCGCGATAGCTAAAATATACACACGAAAATTCAAGTCTTTCCCCACGCTTTCTATTTTGGTTACTACGATTATAGTAACCAAAATAGAAGTTGAACACAAGTACAATTTTTTTACAGTAAAAAAGGTAGGCGCATTATACGCCTACCCTTCAGTCATGACACTTCATTTTTATTCTTCTTATTTAAATACCAATATACCGGCAGTCCCGTAAAGACAATTCCAATTGATAAGAAACAACTTAGTGGATCGTTAATAATCGCACTACCGATTACAAAGAGTGAGCCCAAAATCGCAACGATTGGGACGATTGGGAATAACGGTACACTGTATGCACGCTCTTTATTTTTATTACGTTTTCTTAAAATGAAGACACCGATAAACGTCATTACGTAGAAAATATAAATAATGAATACGGAAATCTCAGATAGCTTATTCGGATCACTAATAATCATTAAAATAATTCCTAAAATGATTTCAACAGTAATCGCATTTGCTGGTGTTTTAAATCTTGGGCTTTCCTTCGCAATAAACTTAGCAAATGGAAGTTGTCCACGTTCTGCCATCGACATCGGGATACGTGGGAACGTTAAAATCTTTCCATTTAAACAACCGAAAATAGAAACGATAATACCGATACTAATAATTTTCCCGCCATATTCTCCAAGTAGCATTCCTGCAGCTGTCGCTGTTGCATTTTCTCCAAGTTCTACAATTTGCGTTGCTGGTAATACATTCAATAACGCCAAATTAATTAATACGTAAGCAGCTGTTACAATTAAAATCCCAACTGTCATAGCTTTCGGTAATAACTTTGTTGGATTCTTCATTTCTCCACCAATCGAAGCAAGTAAAATCCAACCGTCATAAGCAAATAACGTTGCTAAGATCGCCATCCCGATACTTTGATTTTCTGATATCGGCACAACTACGTTAAAGATATCGCTATTCCCTTTCCAAAAACCTAACACAACAATTAATACGATTGGAATCATCTTCCCGATTGTCGTGATCGTTTGGACGATACCTCCGTATTTTGTTCCCATACTATTTACAACGCCAAGGAACACAACTGTTCCAATTGCGATTGGTAAATTCCATACTTTATCTAAATAGAAAAAATTAATCATTAAAGAACTAAAGTATAACCCTAATGTTCCAATAATAGCTGGCCCATACACAATCGTTTGCATCCAGCCTGATAAATATCCCCAAAAACTTCCATAAATCTCCTCTAAATACGTATACAACCCACCATTTTTCGGGATTTGCGCTCCAATTTCAGCTACTGTTAAACCACTTGCTAACGTCAACAGACCACCAATTATCCAAGCAAGAATCGCCATATTAGAACTCCCCGAGTAATCTAATACGCTCCCTGGTTTCATAAACACACCAGACCCAATAATTGTTCCTACTACGATAGAAAGTGCTACCGTTAAACCAATTTTGTTCTTCTCATCATGATGCATGCTGCGTATCCTCCTTCCAATTCTAGTGTGATGCAAAAATGAAATAAAAAAACACTCCTCCCTAAAAAAGGGACGAGTGTTATATTCGTGGTTCCACCCTTGTTTCAATTCGCAAAGTAACACACTTCACCAATTTCTCAAGTCTAAAATAACGGTTTTTGCCGGCAAGCAATTACTAAATGTTCGTTCACTGCTGCAGTTCAGAGGTGGTAATCCATTTTTCCGTATTAGGAAGCTCACAGCCAAAGGCTTCCCTCTCTGAGAATCGTAAAAAATTGATCGTGTCCTCATCATCACTTCTTGATGTCGAATTTTGTAGTTATTGTTCATTATATTGAATTGTTAGAAAAAATCAATATTTTTTTTATATAACATACGAAATTTTTCTCTTCTTATATTATAACAGAATTTACGACACTTCTCTAATTCCCTAAAAATGGTATAATTCATATAGGAGGTGCACCAATAATGATTGCTGTTTTTTGTATCATCGCTACGTTTCTCTCTGTTCTATTCGCTATCATGCATCGGCACAAGTATCCTGGTTATAGCATTTTAGCGGTAGCTATTATACCAGCTGTTTCCTTCTACGTATTGGGTAAATATCAATATACAGAAGTATTTATCGGTTTTGCAATCTTCTACTGCGTCTTTGGATACATACTAACTATGAAAAAAATTTTATTAAATCATTAAAAGGGACCGATTTCTGCTGACAGAAATCGGTCCTCGCACGTACCTTCCGGTTGCCCACACGAAAGATACATAATTCGATTATTTATTTTCTTTGTTCATAAAAAACTTATGGTGCGGTAAATCAACATTCAATGCCTCTAATTGTTTCTTTTCATTGTCTAAAATCTCTTTTGCCTTTGTTTTTGTTGCCTCATCTAATCCCGCAAAGATATCTTCATGCTTCTCTTTCTCTGGGAGTTTCACGCCTAACTTCGTTAATTCTTCTTTTGCTTGTTCACGTGTTAATTTGCCGGACTTTTCTTGTTCAAAAATTGACTTCACTTTTTCTTTCGCCTGTTCATCTAAGTTAGCAAGCATGTCTTTACGCTTACCCTTCTCCGGCATTTTCACGCCTAATTTCGTTAATTCTTCTTGCGCTTGTTCACGTGTTAATTTACCGGATTTCTCTTGCTCTAAAATTGATTTTGCTTTTTCTTTCACCTGTTCATCTAATCCCGCGAACATTTCTTTCTGTTTACTCTTTTCCGGCAACTTCACTCCTAGTTTTGTTAATTCTTCTTTTGCTTGTTCTCTTGTTAATTTTCCGGACTTTTCTTGCTCTAAAATCGACTTCGCTTTTTCTTTCGCCTGTTCATCTAATCCCGCAAACATTTCTTTACGTTTTTCTTTCTCTGGAAGCTTTACACCTAGCTCCTCTAACTGTTTCTTTGTATCATTCATAATCGTTTTTACTTTTTGTTTTGTAGCATCATCTAAATCTTTTTTCGCCGTTTTTGTAGATTGCTCAGCTGCTGGAGTATTCGTTGCCGCGAATGCCGGGATGCCGACTCCCCCAATGATTCCGAATGATAAAGCACCTGCAATCGCTAAATACCCAACTGTTTTCTTCTTCATAGGAAATTTCCTCCTTCATATTTCTAATGCATGTATACTCTCGTATACAATGCCTATAGTAATGTTGGTTTCTTAACATTTCCTTAACGACTTAACAAAAAAACACCGCTCATAATGAGCGGCGTTATTCTATGCTTTTTGTAATTGTAATTCTTCACGTTCCATTATTCTTCTTAATACAATTGTTTGTGTCATTGTAAATAAGTTACCTGTTATCCAGTACAACACAAGACCTGATGGTGCCGCAAATCCCATAAATAAAATCATTGCCGGCATCATAATTTGCTGCATCTTTAGCATTTGTACTTGTTCTCCAGGTGTAATATTCGATTGGAAAACCTTCATTTGAATAAATGTCGTTAATGCTGCAATAATCGGTAATATATGATAAGGATCTGCATGTCCTAAGTTCACCCATAAAAACGAAGATGTACGAATCTCTTCTGTTCGGCTAATCGCATAATACAAAGCAGAGAAAATCGGCATTTGTATAAAGATTGGCCAACAACCAGCAAGTGGATTCCAACCGCCTGATTTCATTAGTTCTGACATTTCTTTTTGATACTGTTTTTGTTTTTCTAGATCTTTGCTTACATCACCGTATTTCTGCTTTAACTTCTGCAATTCAGGTTGCATTTTCTTCATTTTCGCTTGGCTACGATATTGCGAAACAGCTAATGGAATCATCGCTGAACGAATAACGAGCGTCATAATAATGATAGCAATCCCAAAGCTAGCTCCCGGTATATGATGAGCAACAAATTGAATCATAAACGAGATTGGATAGACAAAATAATGATCCCAAATTCCCGTACTATGTGCATCAATTGGTGCTGCATTACTGCAACCAGATAAAACAAAAACAAGTAATAATGATAAACTAACGAGCACAGCTCGGTATGATTTTAACATGTTCATTCCTCCAATGTTTCGTAATTATTTAGCGAAACATTGGTGTATACGGACCGACCTCGTCATTCTCTTCACTTGATTCTTGTCTGCGTACAGAACGAATCATTCCATATTTATAAAAAATAGAAAATAGCGGTACATTCCCCGCACTATCTTCACATGTATCAACTAACGCAAATGCTCTTTGTCTACCGCTCGATGCTTGCTGACGCACAAAGCGAGAAACGTTAGCAAGGAAGAAAACTTCTAATAAACAAAGTGCTGTCGTTACAAACGATATATATAGAATTGCATCCTGCAATAAAAATTCCATCGCTTCACATCCTTAATAAGGTCATTTTAGCACATTCGGCAAACATTCTCTATTTCCTTTTATCGTCAAAAAAAGTATTTTGCATATTTTCTCAAGAAAATAATAATTAAGAAACATTGTATTCGCTTTCTTTAGTATATTCACACACACCAATGAATAGGCTTGATTTATTAGAAATTTATAAAATTTTTGCATTATAATAAAACTATTGCCAGTTTTTGAAAAAACCTTTATTCTCTTCTTGTAATCAAAAATGAATATGGAGATGAAACATACTATGGGTCAACTAGGAGACGCCGATTACGTTCCCGACACCGCCTTTTTATCCTTCCCAGCAGCTAAAACATTTCACTTAGAATTTATCATACAGTTGGTTGTTATTTTCGTAGCTTCTATTTTGTATGCAATTTCTATGAATATGTTCTTTATCCCGCATAACATGATTAGCGGTGGATTCGCTGGAGTAGGGATGATTATCGGTTATTTAATGCACTACAATATCGGTGCACTTATCTTTTTACTAAACATTCCTCTTCTTATTTTAAGTCACTTTTACTTAGGCAAGAAGACAACCTTTTTAACAGCGTACTTTGTAGCTGTATCATCGTTAGCGATGAACATTATCCCTGTACACCAAGTTTCAGACGATATTTTACTATCTTCTGTATTCGGCGGTGTAATCTGCGGAGCAGCTTCAGGAATCATATTCCGATTTGCTTCTTCAACAGGTGGTTTTGATGTTGTTGGATTGATTGTAGCGAAATATCGAGATGTTTCAATTGGAGCAATCATATTTGTATTCAACTTAATCTTACTTGTTGTAGCAGGATTTATTTTCGGATGGGATATTACACTTTATACGTTAATTAGTCGATTTGTAGTCAGCAAAGTGATCGATGCTGTGCATACGAAACATATTAAATTAACGATAATGACAATTACAGAAAAAGGCGAGGAAATAAAAAGTGCCCTACTACATCACGGCATACGTGGCGTGACAATGGTAGATGCTGTCGGCGGCTATACAAACCATAAGAAAAAAATGATTTACACTGTCGTGACTCGCTATGAGTTAGGCGAAATGAAACGTATTATCCGTCAAGTGGATAATAAAGCATTTATGAACATTACTGAAACAGTTGAAATTGTCGGCCGTTTCAAACGCATATAAAAAGGTCAATACATGAAAGGGCATCACATATTATATGTGATGCCCTTTGTTATTCAACTCACGCACCTTTTAGCATAATACAATCATTAAGTTTATTACTACAAATCGGAGGGTAGCATTCCATATACAATACTATCTGTCCATTCATCTTTATTCCAGAAATCTTGTATGAAATGTGCTTCCTTTCTCATGCCTATTCGTTCACACAATTTTTGTGAAGCTGTATTTCGTGCATCAAGATTAGCTTGTATACGGTGTACATTACATTCATTAAATAATTTAAATACCAAACGACTTACTGCTTCTGTTGCCAAACCTCTTCCAGTTACTTCATTTGAAAAACTATAACCAATCTCGACAGTGTCTTTCATATTTGTGTACCATACGGATAAATCACCAACTACCTTAGTTTTGTATATAACCGCCAAACTTAATATTGAGTCTTTAGTAAGTGCATTGTTTGCTAGCTTCTTATTAAATCTTTCCTGCATGTCTTCATGAGTCCACTTATTATGTAATAGGAACTTACATGTATCATCACTATTATAAATAGCGAATACATCCTGTAAATCAGTACTCTTAAAAGGTCTAATTATTAATCTTTCTGTTGTGAACTCCAAGTTAACTCTCCTCCCTTACATTACATGCATGCCATAAAACACTTTTTATCGTATTTAAGCCTTCTTAGATCTCACCTTGATTACATATTTCATCAAAATAAATGAAACTCCTTCTTCTACTAAACCGCACCGTTAATGGTATTTCCTTGCGTTTTTTATTTTTTACACTTATTACAAAATCAGATAATTCTATTATTATGTCTCTAAATGTGTTATAATGAAAACAGACTCACAAAAAAAGAGTATATAGACTTGGAAGTTTCTCATATTTTACAAACAAAAAGAAACGAGCAGTCAGGTATATTTCAGACACCATACACGTAACGGTTTAAATAACCGATCATCTTAGTTACTCTTCAATGATCTTTTTATAAAAAGATACGTACAATTAAAACTCACTTCAATATACTATACCTACCTTTTTGACTTCCAAATCATCTTATTACATAAGGAGATGAACATATGAATCAATATATACGATATACAATAGCTGTCCTGTTTGCTATTATCGGCGGAACAATCTGCTTCTGGACAAACACTCAGCTTGGAGAGAATATCATTTTTAATGGAATCGAAACACTTGTAAGCGCTTCAATTTTAGGTGGATACATTTTCTTCCTCTTTAATCCAGAAGAAAATGCGCAAAAAACAATGTTATTAACAATGATCGGAATTGTCGGCGGATGTATTTCCTACTCAATGACTAACTATACATTACCACTTCAATTAAGCTCAGCTTTCTTCCACGGTCTATGGACTTGGTTCATTGCATTCTGTCTAGCAGATGTATTCAACCTATTACAAGACAACGAAGAAGAAAACGGTCGCCAAATTGAAAGTAACTCGTAAGCTGGAAGAGATTCTTCCAGCTTTTTTTATGTTGATTTGCATACCCTGATTGGTATTTACCGGATTATATCAGCGATTTTTCAAATATATCGACGATTTCTCCACTTATATCAGCGATTTTTTCATTATATCGACGATTCGACACAGGATATCGACTTACCGACAATTTTCGGCAATCTATTTATACTCTATACCCCGCCACTACAATAAAAAGAAGTTACCCCCACGGCAACTTCTTTTTCATATACCCCATCCAGTACTTACTGGAATATATCAGCGATTTTTCAAATATATCGACGATTTCTCCACTTATATCAGCGATTTTTTCATTATATCGGCGATTCGACACAAGATATCGACTTACCGACATTCTTCGACAATCAAGACGCTCAACATACCCTATCCCCCAAGCAATTTACTGCCGAACTCTACGATTAAAAAGATAATTAATAGAATCGCGAGTATTTTTAAGGCTACATATGCCACTTTAAAAACAGCATAAATGAGCAAGACGATCAAAATAATCGTTAAAATTTCCATCTAGAATTCCTCCAAGTTTTGCTCTTCTTATCTTATTTTACTCGCCCCACACTTTTTATGGAACGGCATAAGACGACATAGAAAAAAGAGGATACCTCACCCATCGTAAGATACCCTCTTCTTTAGCTGCTCAAACCATTCTCTCTCTAATTGTAAATATCCCATTCCACTCTTCTCAGCGCTCTTCAATTCTTTATCAGCTTTCCTCATATAAATGTGTGACGCTTCCATATCGCCCTCTAAATATTTAATAATTCCTTGTGTGCGATAATATCCGTTTAGGTCCATTTTTGTAATAGCCTTCCCATGTTCCCTCGCTTCTTCTAAAGAAAGACTATCCATCTCATAAAGGGCTTTATATAAAAGGTACCAACTATGAAAACTACTAACGAAAAACTTATTTTCTTTCGTTACAGGTAGTTGAACAATTTGTTTTATATACGGTACAGCTCTTTCCATTCCCTCTTGATCCGCACGAGCCAAAAAGACGAGCATAAGTCTACTCATTATCTCTCTTATCCCTTTATTCTCTTTTATTTTTTCCTCACTCAGTTCTACCAATCTTTCATCCCAATCTCTCGGTCTTTTATAACTAAATAACTCACTCGATATTTGAATCTCATATAAATGATTTCTAGCTCTTTCATCATCTTTAATTAAAATAAGAAATTGCATACCATCACTCATAAGCGTTCCTTTTATCGGCACAATTGTAACCGCAAAGATTGCAAAATGGAAAAAGGAAAAATATAAAAGATATTGATAATAACTCACCATATATATGTAACCTGAAGTAATACCAAATAATAAACTCGTAATCGGTCCACCTAAAGTAAGCCATGCCCACTTTTTCGAAAGGTTCGGTGTCTCTATAGAAGGTGGTACTAGTGTTGCAACGCCTCCAAAGTACGCCCATAATTTATTTTCTCGAATGCGTACTTTCCCCTTCTCTTTTTGAACAGTAATGGGTCCTACTGTCATAAATTTAAAATTCAAACCACCTATTACACCGAATACTATATGCCCTAGCTCATGAATGGCTAATACTAACAATGAAATTCCAACTATTGCCCATAGGTTCAAAATTACTTCTAATTTCCCAGTTCGGATTACTCCGTATAAAATGGACAAAACTAACGCCGCCGTCATAGTACCAGCTGGCCTTCTTAAAATATCCACCTTTTTCTCCCCTTAATAAATCATTTTTCTATGCATTTCGTACATGAACTTTCCGAGATGCAATATCCAAATAAATGAGATTAAGCCAATTAATACAAAGTCGATATCACTAGCCGCCGTATATATAACGGCAGCCCACCATACATATGCCAATATTGTATTCGTAAATTCATACGCTTTATATCCAGCCTCATGCACAATGTGCTTTAATCCTTCATCTGCGTTTTTCGTCCACATTTTCATAGATTCCATATATGTCACACCTTGTTCAGGATATAGCTTGTTATAACGATTTTTTGTTATGAGCCCACTAATCACTACAATAGTTAAACAAACAATAGCAGCTACTAAATTCCACACTGCAAATGAAACATTTGTATCCTGCAACAGTGCACGTCTACATGCAATAACTGCATATACAAACCATGCCTGCGTAACTATATCACCTACACGTAAATATATACTTATAATGCCTAATTTTCTGCCTTGTACACTCTCTTCTTCATCGCGTGCCTCAGCTAACATACGTGTATTCTTCCAAGTGTAGTACATCATTAAGATTCCAAAAATGGTGCATATACCTATAAATGTATTGGATGATAATTTTCTCGGTTCATCCGAGAGTAAATCTAAAGCTATATAAGATGTTAAAAAACCACCCATCATACTTAATGCCATTTTCCCCACAAAATCAAATTGTTTTTTTCGTTTACCCTTCACCATCATCTTCCCCCTCCACTAACGTAAATATTTCCTCCACCGGTACATTGAAAATTTGTGCGATTTTTAACGACAATACGATAGATGGTGCATAATCTCCGCGCTCAATTAAACTAATCGTTTGCCGCGATGATCCAATCGCTTTCCCTAAATCCCCTTGTGATAAACGATGCTTTGCTCGTAGTTCCCTCACCCGATTTTGAAGCTTCATATCTTCCCTCTTTTTCATTTATTTAAATAAAATTGTAAATAATATCCTTATTATTGTCAATTATAATTGTCATTTTGACGTTAATAATTGACAAGATAATCTATAAATTTTTAAACAGGTAAACAAAAACTTATTAAAATAAAAAAGGCAGTGCATCTGCACTGCCTCCCTAATTTTTGACATAGAATGGATTCCATATTAACTTGCGTTTTGTAATAATGCTCGTTTTAACTGTTTACGGAAACGAACTCCTAACGTAATTGCTACAATCGCAATCACTCCAAAAATGATTTTACCGATATGACCTTCTAGCGCTCCAAAAATATCATGTAAATTGCCACCTAGCCAGTAACCACCGATTAAGAAGAATGATACCCAAAATAGAGCACCTGAGTAAATTGTAATTGCAAAACGGCGGAACGGTAAGTTAATAATTCCCGCAAAGTATCCTGTAAAGTGACGTACACCAGGAATAAAGAAACCGATAAAAATCAAGAAGTATCCATACTTATCAAACCACATTCTTGTTAAGTCGATTTTTCTTTGTGTTAAAAATACGTATTTCCCATACTTTTGAACAAAGGGCATTCCTAATTTATTTCCTAAAAAGTATTGGATTGTCATTCCTACACTTGTCCCAATGAAGGATAGGATAATTAAAATCGGTAAACTTAAATCACCCTTATGTGCTAAAAATCCCGCATATGCTAACGTTGGCTCTCCCGGAAACGGAAGTGCAATATATTCTAACAGCAAGCCGACAAGTACAACATAGTACCCGTATTGCTGAAATAATTCATGAATCCATTCCATGTCATCTCTCCTTTCAATCACGTGCAACTTCTTACTAATATTGTATAAAAAAATTGTCGAAATAACTATCACAATAGCTTACATTTTTATTACATTTTTGTAAGGCTCTCACTAAACTTTTACGTTCTTTATTTACTTTCATTTTCAGACAACTTAACAAGTATATAACGTGAGAAACCAGGGCCTTAATATGCATTTTTTATCCATTTTTTAACACTTGAAAATCGTTATATTTTGTTCTTAATAAAAAACCACTGCAAACTCATACGAACTTCATATTAGCTTCATATACGTATTGTAAGATTATATCGGAATTTGTTTAAAAATTTAACCAATATATGACTAAACATTAATTTGAATAAATATTAATCGCTTTTCGAAATTGAAAAAAGGGTGAATATGAAATGGAAGCTTATAAAATGCACGATTTTATTAATACAAATGTTGAATCTCACCAAAATGAAACCGTTTTTAATTTACACATATGTGAAACAAATGAATTTGACGTAAGTTTAACAAAGTCTACAACACTGTCTTTTATCGTTTCAAAAAAGAACATTAAGATTGTTACGAAAAAATGGATTAATTCAAATCAAGAAAGCATGATTGGCAAAAGCTACATCATTCCAACGAAAGCTTTTCACTACTTCTTACCAATTATTTCTGAAACGGAAGATGAATTAAATATTCAAGTTCAAAGTTTTGGACTACATGGTGAACTTTTATTAAATGAAAGATTACTTATTGATAAAAACAACAAACACAATGCCAAAATTACTACCTTCTTTGAAACATTAGATGAAAATGTAAATAAAGTATTACGAGGATTGCAAATTCATTGTATGTAAGACTATTACAATAGTAAAAAGGAGAATAAAATGAAAAAACTATTATTAAGCGCACTATTATCATTAGGAGTTTTAACTATTCCATTCACAACTACTGAGGCAGCTACAACGAAAGATCAACTGATTGTAAACACGCAGTTAAATAAAATGGATTATTATCAAAACGGAAAATTCATAAAAAGTTTTACTGTCGCTACTGGAAAAGCAGCTACTCCTACACCTAAAGGTACTTTCCAAATCGTAAATAAAATTAAAAATCGTCCTTATTACACAGGCAAAATTAAAGGCGGCGATCCACGTAATCCGCTTGGTGACCGTTGGCTCGGACTAAACATGGCAGGAACTTACGGAACAACTTATGCGATTCATGGTACGAACAATAATCAGGCAATTGGTAAGTGGACAACACTAGGTTGTATTCGTATGTATAACAATGATATACACTGGTTATTTGAGCGTATTCCCCAGCAAGCTACTGTCACTGTAAAATAACCTCAAAGCGCGATTTACGTGTAGCCAAGAATTTTATGTCTTGGCTTATTTTATTTCTTCATTTACAGTAGCAAAACAACTGTATTTACATATATAATAGGAATAGATTGTGTTAGGTAACATCCAAACATTGATAAACATGGATATTAAAATTATACAGTTATAATATTTTATAAATTTTATAATACATACTATAATAGAATGACTGTAATTCTTAAATATTCAGTTTCACTAAACAACTCCCCTTGCTACTTTCATGATTATTTTATGGCAGGGGCTTATTATATGTATAAACAATCTGAGTCATCGAAAAAATGATGAATTCGAATATTGCAGTTAAAAGCGTTATTTAGGAGGTGTTACTATGACGCATATACTGGTGATTGAAGACAACCCAGATATACAAGAACTAATTCGTGAATTTCTAATGGCACAAAACTTTACTGTTGATGTCGTTGGTGCTGGGACAGAAGGTATACTTCTTTTCCAAAAAAATTCATACGATCTTGTCCTCCTTGATGTGATGTTACCAGATATAGATGGCTATAGTATTTGTAAAATTATGCGAGGACAATCTGATGTACCAATCATTATGTTAACAGGCTTACATAATGAAGAAAGTGAAATTAAAGGATTTGAATTAGGTATTGATGACTATATTACGAAACCGTTCCATTACACCGTATTTATTAAACGTGTAGAAGCTGTATTAAGAAGGGCAGCAACGAAGGAAGCCGAAGCTGCGACTATACTACAATTCCATGAATTGATGTTAAATTCTACAGCATACGCCGCTTATGTTCATGGTAATCAAATTGAATTGACAACAAAAGAATTTGAAATTATTTATACTTTACTGCAAAATCGAGGAAAAGTATTATCAAGAAGTGATTTGTTGAATAAGGTATGGGGCTATGAACATTATGGTGATGTAAGAGTTATAGATACACATATTAAAAACTTACGAAAAAAATTAGGAATTCCTTATATTAAAACGGTGAAAGGCATTGGCTACAAAATCGAATCGTAGCAAAGACAACATCACCAAAAATATTTTCATCAAAACCTTATTATTTTGTATTCTTTTATCACTTTGTCTTTATCAAGTTATTTACTTCTTAGCTTCAAACTACGATAAAGAACGTTTTGCGAAAGAAAATGGAACGCATACTACAGAACAAGCGGATTCAGATAAACAAAACGACCAAAGTAAAACGAATCAAAATAAAGCTGTATCACAGGGGGACATGTTTAATTTCCAATCTGCTATTATAGATTATAATTCTCTCTCTACAGCTATCAATCACCTTTTGCAGCCTAGCCAAACTGCAAAAGCAAAAGAACATGCTCAAAATATTTCGGGGGAAAATAGCGCTTCTGCTCCATCTATAGAAATGGAAAAGCAAGTCGCTACTAATGATGCCTTACATAAACAAAATGCAGCAAGTAAAGCAAATGATGCACAAGATAATCCAAAATTAACAGATGTACTGCAGCAATTAGCTCCACATATTGGCGCAACAATGCTTGCACTCTCTCTGCTCGGATCTTTAATTTATGCAAAACTAATTGCTAAACCTTTTCAATATATGAGTGATGCTTTAAAAGATATTATGAATCTTGATTTCTCAGATAAAAAGCTACTCAACAAAAATACGGATCAAACAGATTTTAATTTACAAGTAGCTGCTTCACAAATACCAAATATAGTGAAGAATTTACATGCAAGCAATCAAGATTTAAGAAATGAACTCAAAAAGGAACAACAATTAGAACAATCTCGTAAAGAATTTATGTCTATGGTTTCCCATGAATTAAAAACACCAATCGCAGCCGTTATGGGACAACTAGATGGCATGATTCACGGAATTGGAGCTTATAAAGATAGAGATAAATATTTAAAACGTTCCTATGAAATGATGCAAGACATTAACATATTAACGGAAAAAATGTCGGAATTATCCAAAATACAAAATCCTCAATTTAAACCTGATTTAAAAGTTATCTCATTAACTAATATTATTGAGGATGTTATGAAGAAAGTAGATTATTTCGTATCTGTAAAGCAGTTAAATGTTCAATCTAATATTAAACAAGATGTACAAGTTTTAGCTGATCCTAAATTTATTCAAACTGCCATTTTTAACATTATTTCAAATGCAATTCATTATACAATTGACCATCAGCATGTATATATAAAGCTTTATGAAAAGCCAAACGGTTACGCATTAGAAGTATTAAATACAGGTTCACAAATAGATGAGGATAAACTTGCTCATTTATTTGAGCCATTCTATCGCGCAAACCCTGACAAACACGGCTTAGTACAAGGTAGTGGTCTTGGGTTATACATTGTAAAACAAATACTAGATAAACATCAATTTCCTTATGGTATACAAAACACGCCTCAAGGTGTAAAATGTTCTATTGTATTCCCAAAAGCAATGTAAAAACCTACTACAATTTCATATCCCAAATTCATACTTCGTATGAGTGGCGGAATTTTGTAGAGTATATGACTCTGTTTCGTTCGCCCGTTATCCTTATTTGGATAGCGGGCGTTTTTTATTATGTAAAAGGAGGATTTTCATGGAGAAATTTAAGTATTCATTACTCGTTTTATTCGGAGCTTGTAGCTACGGCGTACTTTCAACTATTTTCAAACTCGGATTCATTGATGGATTTTCAGCACATCAACTATTAGGAGGACAATATGTCTTCGGATGGATTGGTCTTCTTCTGCTCGTTCTTTTCGTTTCACGTCATAAAGTAACAAAAAAGCAATTCTTTTCCTTACTAACAGTTGGCACAACGATGAGTATGACCGGTATCTTCTACGCTATTTCTGTAGAAGAACTACCAGCATCTATCGCTGTCGTCCTACTTTTCCAATTCACATGGATTGGTGTAGTCATTGAAGCAATTGCAAACCGAACATTTCCAAGCCGTGAGAAAGTTATATCTATCATTATTTTATTTGCTGGAACATTGTTTGCGGGCGGTGTATTTGAAGGCCTCGGACAAAGTTTTTCTACAAAAGGGATTATCTTTGGACTATTAGCCGCTGTCTCTTTTTCATTCTATGTTTTTGCAAGCGGGCGTGTGGCTACAGAAGTTCCGCCTTATACGAAAAGTTTTCTTATGACAACAAGCGCTACGCTTATCGTATGTCTATTCTTCCCGCCAACCTTTTTAACAGATGGTGCTTTGCAAGCTGGCCTATGGAAATATGCTTTCTTCCTCGGTTTGTTCGGTGTTGTCGTACCTGTCATTTGTTTTTCAATTGGCGTACCGAAAGTAGGAACAGGACTTGGTACAATACTAGGAGCAGCTGAATTACCAACAGCCATTATTGCTTCTATTACACTTGTACATGAAGTCGTAACGTTCATGCAGTGGATTGGGATTATCGTTATATTACTTGGGATTTTCACTCCTCAACTTCTTACAGCTAGGAAAGAAAAAAAACGTAATCGCGTGTATAGTGCTTAAAAATATTAACTTGCGTATAAATGGAAATAAAGTTACAATGTGGTATAATTTCAAATCTATTTGGAGGTATAAATGACTATTTTAAGCGTAGCCTTTTTTGCCATTATGTGTATCTTCTTCCTAATAAGATATATGAAAGAAAAGAAATTTTACGATGTGCTCATCATTCCTATTTGCATATATGCTGGAGCAGTCAAAACCCCTTTGGTGGAGTACTTAAACTTTAATACCACATTCAAAATAACATATGATATTGCAGCTATTATTCTCGTAATCCTTGCTGTGCTGTTCTTCTTAAAGGATAAGAAAGAGAATCCTACTGCATAACAAAAGACCTTTCATGTATTTGAAAGGTCTTTTTCTCTATCTCACTTTACCGCTCCATATAATTTCTCTACCTCATGCTCAATTTGTTTCACATCAATCCGTTCAAATAGTGGCTGCACGCTATCAATTCTACTTGGCAACGTATGTTGAGGCTCCCAATTCCGGTTCACAATCGATAATGTGTTTCTAACTCTTTCACTTGAAAATGGTAAAAATGGTTCAAGAAGATTTACAAAATTAGCGATGAGATACACACAATTATAAATCGTTTCTTCGCATAAAACTGGATCATCCTCCCTTTGTTTCCAAGGCTGCCTCTCATCAAAGTATTTATTTGCAAAACGTACTGCATCAAATATTGATTCTAGCGCTACCTTAAATTTAGTTTGCTCAATCGCCTCTCCTACATGTTTATATAATCCTTCTACTTTATCTTTCAGCTCTACATCAATACTTCCTTTCGGCACGATACCACCATAATATTTTTCAATAAACTTTAATGTCCGGTTCACAAAGTTCCCGTATGCACCTAATAATTCACTATTATGACTGTAAATAAATTCACGCCATGAAAAATCAGTATCGCGATTTTCTGGTGCGTTGACGGTTAAAAAGTAACGAATAGAATCTGGATCATAACGTTCTAATATGTCAGGCACCCATACCGCCCAGTTTTTACTTGTAGATAATTTTCTTTTTTCCACTGTCAAATATTCATTCGAAACGATATGACGCGGGATTGCTCCTTCCCCTATTCCAAGTAATACCGCTGGCCAAATGATGGAATGAAATGGAATATTATCCTTTCCGTGTACATAATATGTTTTCGCTTCTTTATCCCAAAACTCTTGATCATCTTTCCCTGTTTTTTCAGCCCAATGTTTACTCGCTGAATAATACCCAGTCACCGCTTCAATCCATACGTAAATTTTCTTATCTTCATACCCTTCTACTGGAATTGGTACCCCAATTGGTAAATCACGTGATACGGCCCTATCTAGTAATCCTTCTTTTACATATCTCTCTGTTAGCTGAATCGCATTGTCGCGCCATGTTCCTGTTTGTTTGGCGATTTCTACAGCCCTTTTAATTTGCTCCTGAAATGTATGCAACGCGAAATAGAAATGCTCTGTTTCCTGTACGGACGGTGTACTACCACATAACTTACATTTCTTTTCTAACAAATCGAGTGGATCTAAAATAGCTGAACACGCATCGCATTGATCTCCTCTTGCTGCTTCATGGCAATGCGGACATATCCCTTCTACATAACGATCAGGTAAAAACTGCGTACACGTTTCACAATATGCTTGTTCCACTGTTTTTTTATAAATATGTCCCTCTTCTAATAAACGTAAAAAAACATTTTGAACCGTTTCATGATGGTGCTCACTATCTGTACGTGTATAGCAATCATACGTAAAACCAAGGCTACGGAAACATCGCTGGAACTCTTCATGATACTGATCAGCAATTTCCTTCGCTGTCACACCTTCTTGTTTTGCCCGAATTGCAATTGGTGTTCCATTACAATCACTTCCCGAAACATACAACACATTCTCACCTTTTGCCCGGTAATAACGTGCTAAAATATCTCCAGGTAACAAACTCGCAATATGTCCAAGATGTAACGAACCATTTGCATACGGCCAAGCGCCTCCAATAAAAATACTCATCTTACATTCCTCCTTTAAAATATAAAAAGCCCCGCCCTTATCTAAAAAAAAGATAAGGGCGGGGCTGTATAAACAGTCGCGGTACCACCTTATTTCGCCAATTACTCACATAATTAGCCTTAACAAGTACTGAGCTATATGCTCTTATACTGTGGTTTTGATAACGAGTACCAACTCTCGTCGCCGCCTACTATTATCATTTCATAAGTTCAGGACGAAGCTCAAAGGCCATTGTTCAAATGAATATTCTTGCTTCTTCTCAGCTACCGAAGCTCTCTGGAAAGAATGTGTTCATCCTACTTTTCCTTTTCAACGCTTTTACGTATAACAAGTATTTTACGACTTAATAACAGAAAAATCAAACTTTTATCTAGAAAGAAAAGGAAATCCCATCCCCCTGCCGAATACCTATACGTTCACAAAAGGAGTGATATGATTGAATCAAAAACAACTAAGCACACGTAATGAAAAAAGCTGGAATGCAGCTGCTTATGAAGCTTGGACGAATCGCCACGGGGCACCAGCTGATTATGCGAAAAAAATCATAGAAGACCCTATGCGCGAGGTAGATCACTATTTACCTTACATACAATCTCCGAAAGGAAAACGTATTATTAATTTACTCGGGTCAAAAGGAAATAAAGCTGTTGCTCTCGCTCTTTTAGGAGCTGACGTAACAGTTGTTGATATTTCAGCAAGTAATGCAAAATATGCAAATGAACTTGCGGACGCAGCCGGTGTCTCTATCGAGTATGTCGTTTCTGATGTATTACATGTACAGCTCTCACAATCATTTGATATCGTATTGCTGGAACTTGGTGTACTCCATTACTTTCTAGATTTAAAACCACTCTTTCAAAAAATTGCTACTTTACTTAAGCGAGATGGAATGCTTATCCTTCGTGACTATCATCCTGTTTACACGAAATTATTAGGAGTCGACCACCCATCATTTCGAGCAAATGGAAATTATTTTGATGAAGAATTGATTGAAGATGATGTTGCTTATAGCATTCTTCTTACAGAAGCACAGAAAGAATCACTACCTAAAACAACTATCCGCCGCTGGACGCTAGGAGAAATCATTACAACACTTGCCGAAGAACATTTTAAAATTGAAAAATTAGTTGAAGAACATGGGCCCCATCAAAAATGGGTCTTCTCTTCTACCGCAGCGGAAGGAATGGAAGAACGTGTGCCTGGTTTATATACATTAATTGCGACAGCATGCAAAAAAGGATCCCTTCACGGATAGGATCCTTTTTTGCATGCTCACGCATATAAGTTGAGGTTGGAGATTACCATAATTCTGTAGAATAGGACACAAGATATTTCAACATTTCGTCTCTGACTTACGTCGTCAAAAAGGGGTATGACCAACATAACGAAGAGTAATGTTTTTAGTTGATACTGATAATCGTTATCAACTAATTAGAAGTATACATGATGTTATTTTAAATTACAATAGCATTTCTCATTTTTATTTATGAATTTTTTGATATACAAATGTATACATTTTAAGAACATTTACTCATATGAATCTGCCATATTCCATTATCTGCTATAATTTTTATTGAACAGATTAATAACTTCATAATGATGTTTTTATTAATTCTGCTCTAAATATTTATAAATTATAATAAACAGTTTTTAAAAGGCAGGGGTAACGATGAAATATGTTAGTATTCGAAAAAAACTACTGTTCACACTCTTAAGCATTTCTTCTTTATTTAGCATTGCTCTTATTGTTATTCTTTCATTCGCTATGAGCCAAGCGAGCGAAATTGAAACGTTAAAAAATGATGTTTCCAAAAGAGCAACCATTTTAAAAGAACGTGGCGATTGGTTCCAAGCACAAGTTGCTGGTTTACAAGAATATTTACTGTCACATGATCAAAAAGGATTAGATAAATTCAACCGAGAAGGAAAAAAACTAGCTGATACGAGAGAAAAAGTAACAAGTGATAAAAAACTTTCAGAAGGAATGAAAGAAGCGATTTTAATGGGCGGAAAATGGCGAAGCGTCATAGATAATGAAGTCCTCCCTCTCGCTCGCGAAGGAAAATGGGACGAAGCATCCAAAATCGCTTTAGCTCAAACCGATTATGTAAATGACCTTTTAAGTCGTTTTACGAAATATGCAAATGAAGAAAATGATAAGCGTGACGCATTAATTGCTGACGTGGAGTCTTCTTCATCGCTTATTCAATATATTATTTTCTTCTCACTTATTACATGTACAGTAACGTCTATTTTATTAGCATGGTGGTTCTCTGGTAAGCTCGTTAAACCGATACGACAAATTGATGAGAAATTAAAAGAATTAGCTTCGCAAGATGGTGATTTAACTGCTAGATTGCATGTAACGAGTAAAGATGAAATCGGTGATATCGCCAATTCCTTTAATCAAATGCTCGCTAATTTACAGCGTATAATAAAACAAGTGCAACAAACATCAACAAGTGTAAAAGAAGCATCTGAAAATGTGTTTATCGAAACAACTGCTTCTATGGAAAACACCGCAAAAACTGAAGAGACTATGAATGCTCTTGAACATAATATTCGTTCACAAGTTTCCAGCATCGAAGAAAGTTCAACTGCAATGGACGATATGGCAACGAGTGTCCAGCGTATTGCAGAATCCGCCTCTTCTGTTGCTAGCCTAGCTGTTACAACTTCTGAAAAAGCTGATAGCGGGAATAAAGTCATTGAGAAATCTATTACACAAATGCATACCATTAATGAAGCTGTTAACGCTACATCACAAGTAGTAGAACGACTCATTACACATACAAATCATATTGATACTGCACTTCAATCCATTTCTAATATCGCGGAACAAACGAATTTACTCGCTTTAAATGCTTCCATTGAAGCGGCTCGTGCTGGTGAACATGGAAAAGGCTTCGCTGTTGTTGCCGATGAAGTACGAAAGCTTGCTGAACAATCTCAGCTAGCAGCAACTGATATTAACCATTTACTTCATCAAATTCAAGCAGATACAAAAATAGCAAATGAAATGATGACGCAAGGTCAGTCAGAGGCTTCTGAAGGCATTACAGTCATTCGTACTGCTGGATCTTCATTCTCAGAAATTGTTAACCACATTAACAAAGTTTCTACACAAATGCAGGAGGTGTCTGCAACTGCTGAAGAAATGGCCGCAAGTTCTGAAGAAATGAATGCAGCTTTAAATAACATCGCTTCTATTTCAAATGAAGTTGCCGCCGAAACATCACAAACAGCAACTTCAGCTGGTGACCAAGTAAACAAAATGAGTGTCGTTGCTAAAAAAGCATCTGAAATGAAAACGACCGTACAAGAACTTGAAGTTCTCGTTTCTCATTTTAAAACAAATGCTTAAGGTGAAAAAAGAGAGATTTACAATCTCTCTTTTTTCACTTTAAAATATCTCTTTCTATCTCTCATTCCGTCTGCTATAATTCCTAAAGGAAAGAAGAAAGCTTTATTCCAAATGGAGTAAAGCTTTCTTTCAATTTTTTACATTAATTAATTCTAATACTATGATTTCACAAAGGAGGATTTTATTATATGAGTTTTATTAGCATTCGAAAAAAACTAATGTTCATGATGGGAACGATTTGCGCTTTATTTGGAATCGCCTTAGCTTTTATTTTATTTTTTGCCATTGATCAATCTCGTCAAGCTGAAGCATTACAAAAAGAAATTTCTCCTCTAGCAACACAATTAAAAGAGCGCGGGGATGCTTATCAAGTACAGCTCTCTGCTTTAAGAGGTTATTTATTACAACATGATCAAGTTGAATTTGACAAATTTAACGAAATGAGTAAACTTCTTGAAGTTAAGAAGGATGAGCTTCTTTCAAATCCTAATCTTTCTCAATCTGTGAAAAGCACAATGGAATCAGGATTGGCTTGGAGAAAATTTATTGAAGAAAAAGTTTTCCCTCTTGCAAAAGAACAAAAGTGGGAAGAGGCCCTGCAAGTAGCTTATGCAGAAAATGGTACTGTTTATAAAGTAATTGGTGACTTCACAAATTACAGTAATGAACAAGCTAAGTTACGTGATCAATCTATTAAAAAAATTGATCAATCTTCACTACAAATTGAATATGTTGTTTTCTTATCACTTGTTATTTGTATTATTGTAGCTATGATTCTTGCATGGTGGTTCTCTGGTAAACTTGTAAAACCAATTCAACAAATTGATAGTAAACTAAAAGAATTATCATCTCAAGAAGGTGACTTAACAGCCCGCCTACAAGTAAACAGTAATGATGAAATTGGTACGATCGCAACATCATTTAATAAAATGTTAGAAAACCTACAACATATCATTAATCGTGTTCAAAAAACATCTGTAGAAGTACAAAACGCTTCTGAAAACATGCTAGAAAAGACGAATATATCACGCGAGGCAACGATAAAAGTTCAAAGCACAATGTCCAACTTAAATGAGAGTATTCAATCACAAGCCGCTAGCATGGAAGAAAGCTCAACTGCAATGGACGATATGGCAGTAAGTGTTCAGCGCATTGCTGAATCTGCCACATCTGTAACTGAACTTGCTGTAGCTACATCTGAACAAGCTAACGATGGAAATACTGTTATTCAAAAATCCGTTTCACAAATGACAACAATACACGACGCTGTAAATGCTACGTCAGAAGTGGTCGAACGTCTAATCACTCACACGAAATATATTGATACAGCTGTACAATCTATTTCTAATATCGCGGAACAAACAAACTTACTTGCTTTAAATGCATCTATCGAAGCAGCTCGTGCTGGCGAACAAGGAAAAGGTTTCGCTGTCGTAGCTGACGAAGTTAGAAAACTTGCTGAACAATCTAAAACAGCGGCAACAGATATTAACCAATTACTACATCAAATCCAACAAGATACTGAAACTGCTAGCTCTATGATGTCACAAGGGCGTTCTGAAGCATTTGAAGGCATTCATGTCATTCGTGAAGCTGGCAATTCTTTCACAACAATTGTGGAGCAAGTAAATAAAGTATCTACTCAAATGCAAGACATCTCAGCAACTGCTGAAGAAATGGCTGCAAGTGCTGAAGAAATGAACGCTTCACTGAATAACATCGCTTCTATTTCGACTGAAGTATCTAGTGAAACAGCGGCAACAGCACAATCTGCTGAGAAAAAAGTCGTTACGATGAATGAGATGACACAAACAGCTAAACAAATGAAACAAACAGTTGAAGAATTAGATCAACTCGTATCTCATTTTAAAACTGAATAGCCATTCCAAAAATATTCCTCTTCCAAGAGGAATATTTTTTTGAGCTCATTTCCTGCACTTTATGTATATATCCGTTATAATGAGAATCGATATCATTAATATGTAGGGGGTGCTACACATGTCACAACAAGCATTTGAAGAAAAGTTATATGCAAACTTAGAAGCTGTTATTGACCCTGAACTCGGTGTTGATATTATTAATCTTGGATTAGTTTATGACGTTACAGCAGATGAAAATAATAATGCTGTCATTACGATGACTATGACTTCTATCGGTTGTCCAATGGCTGGGCAAATTGTATCAGACGTTAAAAAAGTATTATCAACGAACGTACCTGAAGTCAATGAAATAGAAGTAAATGTCGTATGGAATCCGCCCTGGTCTAAAGAACGCATGTCACGTATGGCGAAAATCGCATTAGGTATTCGCGACTAAATACAGAAAGACCTGACATCCTAGTCAGGTCTTTTTCTCTTATTATTTTACGCCTACTGCATCATAAGCTTTCGTTACAGCTTGTACAGCTTTAGAGTTTTTACCATATAAATCTTCAGCTGACTGAAGTGCTGCTTGACGCATCATCTTAAAGTCAGAGTTTGCAGTTAAATATTTCGTAAGAGCACGGTAATAAATTTTTTCTGTCGCTTCACGGCCTACTCCTGTTACTTTCACGCCGTAATGATCTCCACCTTCAGATACTAAGTATGCAGCTTTATTGTTAATACTGCTGTTAATATGAACGCCGCCATTATCAGCTGTTCCAGTGTAGCGTTTATTGTAATGATCTGGGTAACCTTCACCTGGTTTTAATGGATTTGGAATAGACGCTGGATCTTTCAGAGAACGAAGTGCATCACCAGGTTTTCCAGGTGTATAAATGTCAGCACCTAAATCCCAGCTCTTCTTCTCAACCATGACACCCATAATATCAGATAACGATTCATTTAACGCACCTGACTCATTTTTATAAACAAGATTTGCTGTATGTTCCGTTACAGCATGCGTTAATTCGTGACCGATAACATCTAGTCCAGCAGATAATGGAATAAATGTCGTACCATCGCCATCACCATACATCATTTGTACACCATTCCAAGCTGCGTTATTCCAGCTTTCACCTACGTGAACAGAGGAAATAAGCTTTGCACCTTTATCATCGAAAGAGTTACGATTAAATGTCTTTTTGTAGTAATCATACACTTTTCCTGCATTTACATGCGCATCAACTGCAGCTTTATCTTCGAAGAACTTAGATTTACTTTCAACTTCTTCTCCTGTATATCCAAGCCATTGTGAGAATAAATTAAACAAGTTTTCATCCATATTTTCTGCATCAAATGTATGAATACCTTGTCCTCGTTTACCATCAAACAAGTTGAATTGTCCTGTTTTCTCATCTTGAGCAATTTCAAATGATTGTCTAGCTCCTAGTACTCCGTAACCAAATCCTGTAATGTGATCTACAGCATTATATTTCTCAATCACATTTCCATTCGTTGCATCAACAAAATAATGCCAATATCCTGGAGCTGGCTTTGAAATCGATGCTTTCACTAAATATGCAAGATAGTAATTTCCATCTTTTTCATACACAAATAAATCTTTTTTCACACCGTCATAATTCTTTACTTTACCCACTTCTTTTTCAATATCTGCCTTTGCAATTGTTTCTGCTTGCTCTGCACTAATCTTTGCAAACTCAGGAATATTTTTATCCTCTAAATTCGGAATAACTTGTCCGAAGAATGCTTTTACATTATTTTCTTTATCTAGTGTAACTGTTTGATCTGAACCGTACACAGGAATGTTATTATGTTTCTCAACTAGCTTCACGTGTGTTGTACCGGATTCAGCATCTTTTTCTTCCCCAACGACATTAAAGTGTTTATCAATATTTCCTGCTAATTTGAACATATCTTTCTTACTCTCTAAATATTGAAAGACCGTTTCTTTTTTATCTAGTCCTTCCGGTGCTTTCCATTCTTCACCTATGTATGCAGGCGTTTTAAATTCTTGATGGTATTGAATTTTTTGTTCTTCCGCTTTCGTTGTCGTTGCTCCAAATGTTCCAAATCCCCCGGCGATAACAGTTAACGCTAATGCTGATGAAATGACTTGCTTTTTCACTATAACATTCCCCATTCCCTAAAGATTTTTGACACTTTTATACAGTTCTTGGTTTTCAAGTGGATACCTTCACCTAAAATTTGAGAAAGTTTTTTCTGACAATTCTACTCAAAAAAAGAGGACATCCTATCGGACGTCCTCTTTTTTATAAACATTTTATTGCTTTTTCAATTCAATTGCTAAATAATGAGATTGCTCTTTCGCTACAATATGAATATCTTCTTCTATCGCTTCTGCCGCATCACGCATAACAAGTGTCTCACCATTTATTACACTACTTCCTTCAATTTGTACAAGGTACAATTGACGACCTTCTTTCACTGGAAAATGAATTTCTTTTCCAGCATCTAACGATAAAGAATATAAATTTGCATCTTGGTGAATTTGAATTGGTGCCCCGCCTTCTACTTGAGATACCATATGAAACCATTCGTTTTCACGCTTGCTCCAATCAAATGTAAACTCACCATAGTTTGGTTTATGATCCGCACGATCTGGTAAAATCCAAATTTGTAATAAACGTAGTGTTTCATTTCCTAAATTATGCTCACTATGAAATACACCTGTGCCAGCACTCATATATTGAACATGTCCTCGCTCAATTGTTCCACGATTCCCCATGCTATCTTCATGTGTTAAAGCACCGTCTACAACGTACGAAATGATTTCCATATCGCGGTGTGGATGCATATCAAAACCAGTTTGCGGTGCTACTAAGTCATCATTAATTACACGTAATGCACCAAAGTTCATGTTATTAGGATTATAGTAATTGGCAAAGGAAAAATGAAAATGTGTATTTAACCAACCGTGATTTGCTCTTCCCATATTTTTATGATCAACTTTTCTAAACATACCGTTCACCTCATATTATCTCGAATTCAAGATTTATTTTAAAATTTTTCTCACTGTAACTTTTTTAGTAATTTTAATAATTGATGTTGTTCTTCTACATTTAAATTTTGAAACTGCTCCGCTTGGAATGTTTCTTGAGGCGGGACGATTTCTTCATATAAAGCTCTTCCCTTTTCTGTTAACGAAATATATTTTGTAGTACCTTCTTGTTCACGACGAATCCACTCAAGCTGCTCCATTTTATTTAAAAGCTGCGTAATATTTCCTTTCGTAACAAATAGCTTATTTCCAAGCTCTTGCTGCGTTAAACGATCATGCCCTCCAACTTGAGCTAGTACATCAAACTGAGCGGCAGATACATTCCATTCTTTCAAATGCTGATTCGTCTCACGAATACTTTTGTTATAAAAACGTGATAAACGAAACCATAGGAGTAAACCTAGTCTATCTTCTGTTTTCATTTCATCACCTCGCTCGTTTCATACCATTAGTTTAGAACTAAACTTTATAAAAGTCAATTACTTATTTTTAGTAAGAAACAAAGAAAGCACAGCGTCATTTCTCCACTATGCTTTACATTAACTTTCTATTTTTATATTCATCTAACTTCCTCTCCGCGAACTTTCTCGCATCTTTCTCAATCCATCTATCTTCGTACAATTCACTTCCCACATATAATACTTCGCTCTTATGCTGCATTGCATGACGAAATTCATGCAGTAGTGTTTTAAGGACTTGCTCATACTCTTCCCACATACAAACAAAAATTAATTGTTTTTCTTTATGATAAAAACCACCTACCGGGAATAAAAATTCCTCTTCTTCTTCTCCTAATGATAAAAGGACATGATTCGCATCACACGTATCACAAAAAATAACCGGCGTTTTACATACTTCAATCAGTGAAAATAAATCGTCTCTAAGCCTTTTGACATCCCAAGGAAGCTCCGAATCCAACACATACCAATTCTCCACCTGTTGATATACATTTTGAAACTGGAGTTCCATTTCTCTTTATTCCCCTTTCCAAGCACCCTTTTTCTATATGTATGCCACAATATAGTAAATATTAAACGTATTCTTTCATCCTTGAAAAAATGCCAATCAAAAAGGAATCTATATCGACATAGATTCCTTTTCCGTAATCAATTTTTCATACATATCTTTTACTTTTATTTTTTTAATTTAGTTAGTCTTCGTATCCCACTTAAAGACTTTATTTAAAAATTTATATACATTCTTGGACTCTTTCGTCAGAAGTGGACCTAAGATAGATAGTATAAGCACGTATAGTGCTGAAAATGGCTTCAAGACTGACATTAAACCACCAGCGATACCGATATTGGCCATAATGATGGAGAATTCTCCTCTTGAAACAATTGTTAATCCAATATTTGTTGACGCTTTATGAGATAATCCAGCTTGTCGTCCTGCAATCATCCCTGCTATAAAGTTTCCGATGATTGTAAGAAGGACAGCACCTAACGTTAACCATATCGCTCCGCCCAGTGAGAACGGATCAATGCTTAATCCGAAACTGAAGAAGAAAATAGCTCCGAAAAAGTCTCTAAATGGAACAACAAGATGTTCAATTCTGTCACTATGCTCTGTCTCAGAGAAAACTAACCCTAAAAGAAGTGCTCCAATTGCTTCAGCAACGTGAATTGTTTCCGAGAATCCTGCAATAAAGAATAATGAAGCAAATACTACAATAATGAAAATTTCATCTGAACTAATATTGAGCAATTTATTTAATAACGGCGTCGCCTTTCT
Source organism: Bacillus cereus group sp. MYBKT111-2 (assembly GCF_051915205.1). Classification (NCBI taxonomy): domain Bacteria; kingdom Bacillati; phylum Bacillota; class Bacilli; order Caryophanales; family Bacillaceae; genus Bacillus; species Bacillus cereus group sp. MYBKT111-2. Next base: position 83,648 of record NZ_JBQAEG010000008.1, on the reverse strand, counting down.
AGCTACAATAAAGAATAGAAGCATATATCCTAAAGCAATTCCGATTGAAGTAAGGGCACCTAAGAATGAAGCGTGATCCCCTAGAACTAATCCAGAAACGACTGATAAATATACAGCCAGGAATATATCTTCGAACATGATAATTCCTAAAATTAATTCGGTCTCATTATTACCAGTTCTTCTTAAATCTACTAACACCTTTGCAACGATAGCACTAGAAGAAATCGTAATAATCCCCGCAATAATTAAGATTTCTAGTAAAGGGAATCCCATGATAAATCCGTATAATAACCCAAGTGAAAAGTTAATTAAAATATAGATTGTTCCACCAATCGCAATAGAACGTCCAGATTTAATTAGTTTTTTCATTGAAAACTCTAGTCCTAGATAGAACAGAAGAAACAGAACACCAATCCGTCCAAGAAACGAAATTACATTTGCACTTTCAATAAATTTGAAATCGATCACACCTATTGTCGGCGCATGTGGTCCCACTAGCATCCCAAGAACAATTAGAAACGGAATGACTGAGAATTTAAACTTTCCAGCAATTACTGCCGCAATTGCAACTAATACTAACGCTGTACCAACTTCAAAAATTAACGTATCCATCTAGTCAGTCCCCCTATTCGAAAGTAACTCATTAATAATTTTTTTAATTTCTTCTCTCTCGCCTGAAACTACAAGCATATCGCCTTCTTCAATTACCGTGTCTGGTCCTGGATTAAATAGCTTTTTCATATTCTTTTTCATAACTGCAATAATCGTTACGCTATATGTTTTTCTTATTTCCATATCGCCGATTGTTTTTCCGATTGCTGGCGCAGCATTCTCTACTTTAAACCACTCAATCGCTAAACCTTCAAAGACCATTTCAACATTTTCTAATGCTCTAGGTTTATACACCATTCCACCTAATATTGCTGCAATTTGTCTTGCCTCTGAGTCGCGTAATGAAATACTTGAGATACTTTCTTCATGGTCTGAATCAAAATGATACATTTCTCTACGTCCGTCATCATGAATAACAATTACCATCTTTTCATTACCTTTCGTAACGATTTGAAATTTATAGCCAATACCCGGAAGTTCACTTTCTCTAATATTCATATTTAGCTCCTCCTCGAATTTTATTTAAATTTTCTGTTTTTCTGTCTTTTTTTCATCCAATCCATTTTAGAAATTCTAACCATTCAGGATACCTGTGATTTGGAAATCTTTTATTGTAATAATAAGTGGCTCCTAAAAAGATACTAAAAGATGTAATGATAAAACATATATTACTTCTCATTTTCAAACTCTCAAGGCTTACTTTCCATAAAGATTCTTCTTTCAAATCATCCCCTCTTTCTCGCTTTACATTTAGTTTTTTAAAATGTAAATAATTCTAAAAATATTATTATGTAACATAATCATAACATAAAATATATTTAAGTAACATAATTTTTTAGAAAAATTGATTCTCGTATATTTTTTGCATATAATTTTCTTATTACGGAAAAAAGGAAGTGTATTATATGGTTGATATCTTTAGCAGATTCCTTGAGGTAACGAATAATATTTTATGGTCATATATTCTTATTGCAATGCTAATCGGCTTCGGTCTTTATTTCTCTTTTAAATTGAAGTTTGTCCAAATTACTCATTTCGGTGAGATGGTCGGTTTAATTAGTAAAGGATTTAATCGAAAAGAAAAAAAGAAAGATAGTATCTCCCCGTTCCAAGCATTTTGCTTAAGTGCAGCTGCACGTATCGGTATCGGAAACTTAGCTGGTGTAGCATTAGCTATCTCAATGGGCGGACCTGGAGCAGTATTTTGGATGTGGTTTATCGCTATCCTTGGAGCAGCTACTAGTTTCGTAGAATGTACGCTCGCGCAAATTTATAAAGTAAAAGATGGAAGCAGATTCCGTGGTGGCCCAGCATATTATATGGAAAAAGGATTAAACAAACGCTGGATGGGTGTTTGGTTCTCACTTCTTATTACAGTTGCGTACGGATTAATTTTCAACTCTGTACAAGCAAACACAGTAACAATAGCATTTGAAAATGCTTTTGGACTAGAGCGAACGATCGTAGGAGCTCTATTAGCTTTATTAGTTGCAGTTATTATTTTCGGTGGTATTAAGAGCATTTCACGTATTACGGAAATGATTGTTCCTCCAATGGCAATCATTTATATTGGTGTGGCTATTTTTGTTGTTATTAACAACTTTACTATGTTACCAAGCATTTTTATGGAAATATTTAATGGTGCATTCGGTTTAGACCAAGCCATCGCTGGTGGTATTGGAGCAGCAATCAAGTTCGGAATTCAGCGCGGTTTATTCGCGACAGAAGCAGGTATGGGTAGCTCTCCTAATGCAGCTGCAACATCAGATGTATCTCACCCTGTCAAACAAGGACTTGTTCAAGCGTTAGGTGTTTTCGTAGACACATTCTTAGTATGTACATCAACAGCATTTATCGTATTATGCTCTGGACTTTACAAAGGAACAAATTTACAAGGTATTGAATTAACACAAAGTGCATTAAGTTCACAAATTGGACCATGGGCAAGCACTTTCTTAGCGATTATTATTTTCCTATTCGCGTTCAGTTCTTTACTAGGAAACTACTATTATGGTGAAACAAACATCGCATTCATTAAAGAAAGCAAAACTTGGTTAATGATTTATCGCGTTGCCGTTGTCGGAATGGTATTCTTCGGATCAATCGCTGCCCTTCAGACTGTTTGGAGCTTAGCTGATTTATTCATGGGACTAATGGTATTCACAAACCTAATTGCCATCTCATTCCTAAGCAAGTTCGCCTACGCAGCATTAGTAGACTATATGAAGCAAAAGAAACAAGGAAAAGATCCTGTTTTCGTTGCAAGCTCTATCCCTGGCTTACAAAATACAGAGTGCTGGGATGGACAGGATGTAGAAGAGAATAAAAAAGCTGTATAACAGCTAAAAGCGGAAGCGGCTCGTTCAGAACAAGAGCTATATATCAAACAAAATCCCTATTACTGTACAGTAATAGGGATTTTTATTTACACAGTTCATAATTTGTTCAAATTAATTCCAGCAAAAGGGTTGATTTATATGAATTCCTAGATTATAATAATTATAAATTAGTAATTGATATCACATAACAACTCAAAAGGAGATTGATCATAATGAACAAACAAGTAATCGAAGTATTAAACAAACAAGTAGCAGACTGGAGCGTTTTATTCACAAAATTACACAACTTCCATTGGTACGTAAAAGGACCTCAATTCTTCACATTACATGAGAAATTCGAAGAACTTTACACAGAATCAGCTACTCACATCGATGAAATTGCAGAACGTATTTTAGCAATTGGTGGTAAACCAGTAGCAACAATGAAAGAGTACCTAGAAATATCTTCTATTCAAGAAGCAGCATACGGAGAAACTGCAGAAGGGATGGTCGAAGCAATCATGAAAGACTACGAAATGATGCTAGTCGAACTGAAAAAAGGCATGGAAATCGCTCAAAACTCTGACGACGAAATGACATCTGACCTACTACTAGGCATCTACACAGAACTAGAAAAACACGCTTGGATGCTACGTGCGTTCTTGAATCAATAATAGACTTTAAAGCGGAGGTGACTTGCTCAGAACAGGAGGGCATTGGAGCTCCTGACGAAGAGGCGTTTTTTGCCTCACAGGAAGGCGCGAAATGACCGACTGTTCTAGTCGCCGGAGCTGGATATCATTAAAAGCGGAAGCGGCTCGTTCAGAACAGGAGGGTGTTGGAACTCCTGATTACGAGTCGCTTTTTTCTATGGAATGGTCGCGCGTGCTGGTACATGAAATTTATATCAACGATTTTCTAATTATATCGGCGATTCCATTCAATATATCAGCGATTTTGCAATTATATCGGCGATTCCATCCAATATATCAGCGATTTTCTCAATATATCGACTTACCGACAAATCACGACAATATCAGCACCCCTCTCCCCTACTTTCATCAATATATTACAATCTCTTTTATGTTAAAATATAGTAACATAGATCCAAAAAAGCTTTTCCATATTCATCATTTACTACTTAAATGGCGGGAGTGGTTCAGTTGAAAGACTACTTAATTAGAGCATTTTTTGCGTTAATAACAGTTGGGATTGTCTTACTTATAGCTAATATTTTCAATATACGTATCGAGGTGAAAGACTATGCTTTCCTCGTTGTTGTAGCAATTGGTGGCGGCTGGGGTGGCTGGTACTTGTATAAAAAACAAAGTAATCAAAGTGATAAAGGCATTCCAAAGTAATACGGAATGCCTTCTTTTTATTTCCGCCTATAATAAATAATGAAATTCAAACCACTAATACAAACTATCCCAATAAACATATCAAACGAAACCGAATCTCCACCTAAATTATACTCATCAACAATAAACCCAGACATAAACAACGTGATCGCGGAAACACCGATACATAGTATCGAAATAAACCAAAGCGAAAACGCATTAATCAGCTCTTTCTTCTGTATTGAAACAATTAGCATAACAAGAATAGATGCTGCTAAAATACATTTAAAAACCGGCCTTAAAAATACGAATTCCTCCATCTATTTCTCCTTTTCCCAAAACATTACACCTTAACATTAACATATTTAACCAAATTAAAAACACATGCCTTTTCAAGATAAAATGACATGTGTTTCCAAAATTTTCTATAAAATTGTATTATAATAATTGCTTCCACTTCGTTCCTAAAACAGGACGCTCGTAATTCTGTATTTCATGAATTAATTTATCGGCTGTCTCAGCTGAAACGATTAACTCTTTATTTGATGGATTCATAAATCCTTCTTCTGCTGCACGTTCAACCATTTGCAGAATTGGTCCGTAGAAGCCTTTTATGTTCAATAAACCAACTGGCTTATTATGTATACCAATTTGTGACCAACATACTACTTCAAATAGCTCTTCAAACGTTCCATATCCGCCTGGAAGCGCAATAAAAGCATCCGCAAGCTCTGCCATTTTCGCTTTACGTTCATGCATCGTTTCTACTTCAATTAATTCTGTTAACCCTGTATGAACGATCTCTCCTCGGAATAGACCGCGCGGCATAACACCTGTTACACGGCCACCTAAGCGAAGAACTTCGTTTGCTACTTCTCCCATTAATCCGACGCAAGAACCACCATATACAAGCTCATAATCATTCTCAACAAACATTTTACCTAATTCAATTGCCTGCTCTTTAAATTCTGGTCTCTCCCCTAAGTTGGAACCTGCAAACACACAAATCTTTCTCATCCTTACACCCCAAAACTATATATTGTTATGATACAATGAACATTGTACAACATATTGAGGGGATGAGAAAGAAATGGATATCGTTGCATTTCAAAGATGGGTTGAGGAATTTTACGAAAAACGAAGCTGGTCACAGTATAATGCCTTTATTCGCTTAAATTTCTTAACCGAGGAAGTTGGGGAAGTTTCACGAGTCGTTCGCGCTATTGAAATCGGCCGCGATCGCCCTGATGAAGATACGAAAACAGAAGAAGAGCTAAAACAAGAACTAAAGGAAGAACTTGGTGATGTACTATCTAACCTTATTATTCTTTCACAAAAATATGATTTAGACTTACAAGACATTATGGACGCACACGTCACAAAGCTTTCGAAAAGGTTCGAGACATCCAAATGAGAACATTATCAATTATGGTATAATATTCTTGTCACAATACTAAGGGGGATTTTATGTTATCTAAAAAATTGCACGACGCACTAAACGATCAAATGAACTTTGAATTTTACTCTGCCCACGCTTATATGGCAATGGCTGCTTACTGTACGGCGGAGAGCTATGATGGATTCGCTAACTTTTTCCTTGTACAAGCTGAAGAAGAACGTTTCCACGCAATGAAGCTTTACAACTACATTAATGACCGCGGTGAGCGCGCTATTATTACTGGATTTGATAATCCAAATAACGAATATGACTCTGTACTGAATGCTTTTGAAGTAGCACTTGAGCACGAGCGTGAAGTAACGAAACGTATTTACAACCTATCTGATATCGCCTGGGATGAGCGTGAACACGCAACAATTACATTCTTAAAATGGTTCGTCGATGAGCAAGTAGAAGAAGAAGCTTCATTCGATAGCATCATCCAAAAATTAAAACGTATTACAAGCGATTCAAACGCATTATTTATGCTAGATGCTGAATTAGAGAAACGTACATTTACGCCTCCAGCTGAGTAGTATTTCAATCACCTTAATGAATGGATTAAGGTGATTTTTTTATTTCTTCTCTAAGTTGAATAACCCTCGCCACATCCTTTTTATAGAGCCCAGAAACCTTTTCAACAAAGTCACTATGAGTAAAAGTTCCATCTCCTTCTTCTACTATGCTTAAATACCCATGTATCAATTTCAAAAACGCTCTAGCATCTTCTCCAGTTAAACGATTAATGTTATCTATAACCTCATCAAATTCCTTTAAACTATTCTGTTCTTTCACCCTAATTCCCCCTCTCCACACTATTTATCATACCAAAATAAAAAAGCCGTTCATCCCTCTAGGCGAGAGATAAACGACCTCTTTACTATTTATTAAAGCATAACCCCAACGATAATCGCCGATAATATACTTACTAACGTTGCACCGTATACAAGTTTTAATCCGAATGATGATACAACGTTTGCTTGTTTGCCATCGATACTCTTCGTTGCCCCTGCGATAATTCCGATAGATGAGAAGTTCGCAAATGATACAAGGAAGATAGATAAAATACCTACTGTACGAGCTGATAAATCGCCAGCTACTTTACCAAGGTCAAGCATTGCAACGAATTCGTTCGTTACTAATTTCGTTGCCATAATTTGTCCTGCTGTTAGCATCTCTGATGTTGGAATACCCATTACAAATGCTAATGGTGAGAATACATATCCTAAAATGCTTTGGAATGTGATTCCGAAAATTGAATCGAATACACCGTTAATTGCTGTAATTAATGCTACGAAACCGATTAACATCGCCGCTACTGTTACAGCGATAGAGAACCCAAGCATAATATATTCGCCTAACATTTCAAAGAATGTTTGTTTCTTATCTTCTTGTAATTCTAAAATATCGTCTTCTTCTTTTACTTCATATGGATTAATGATATGAACGATAATGAATCCACTGAATAAGTTTAGTACAAGTGCTGTTACTACATATTTTGGATCAATCATTTTCATGTAAGAACCGACGATTGACATCGATACTGTTGACATAGAAGATGCACAAAGTGTGTATAAACGATTTTTCGGTAATTTGCTTAATTGATCTTTTACTGTAATGAATACTTCACCTTGACCAACAATTGCAGCTGCTACTGCATTATATGATTCTAGTTTTCCTAAGCCGTTAATTTTGCTTAATAGGAAACCGACTGCACGAATGATAATCGGTAAAATTTTAATATGTTGTAAGATCCCAATTAGTACTGCTAAGAAAATAATTGGTAATAATACTGTTAAGAAGAATGGTGCTTGTCCATCATTTGCTAGACCACCAAATACGAAATTAACCCCTGCTTCCGCAAATTTTAAAATAGCGCCAAACCCATCTGCAATCCCTTTTACTAATACAAATCCGACCTTTGTATTTAGTAAGAAATACGCAAGTACCAATTGAATGACAAGCATAAGTGCAATTGGTTTATATTTAATTTTCTTGCGATCTGAACTGATAAGGAACCCTAGTACAAATACTACAAGTAAACCGACTAGAAACATTACTATTTTCATATGTGAATCCTCCACTTCTCCCACGAGTTATTGGTCGTATAACGTATAACGAATGACGTCTGACCATTGATGTTAAAAAAATTTAAAACCCCTAAATACTATTCAACTGTTATCTAAAATCAGTAAGCGTTTACATAAATTGCAATTTATTAAAGGTAGCCTCTTCTCTCCTACCATACTTGAAAGTCTGAAATTGATACCACCTACAAATCAAATTGTAAGCGTTATCTAAACGAAAAGCAATATAAATTTAAAAAGATTTTTATATGTTAATATATTCCTAATTAATTGGTTTTTCTATGCAAATTTACCATAAAAAAATAGCCCTAGCTATGAGCTAGGACCATCTTTTTTATAACATAACACCAACGATAATCGCTGATAAAATACTTACTAATGTCGCACCGTACACAAGGCGTAGACCGAATGATGATACTACATTTGATTGATTTTCATCGATACCTTTCGTTGCACCTGCGATAATTCCGATTGATGAGAAGTTCGCAAATGATACAAGGAATACAGAAAGAATACCAACTGTACGAGCTGATAAATCACCAGCTACTTTTCCAAGATCAAGCATCGCAACAAATTCGTTTGATACTAATTTCGTTGCCATAATTTGTCCCGCTGTTACCATCTCTGCTTGCGGGATACCCATTACAAATGCTAATGGTGAGAAAATATATCCTAAAATAGCTTGGAATGTAATACCGAACATTGAATCAAATAAGCTATTAATTGCTGTAATTAATGCTACGAAACCAAGTAACATCGCTGCTACTGTAATCGCGATTGTGAAACCAAGCATAATATATTCACTTAACATTTCAAAGAATGACTGTTTTTTCTTATTTTCTAATTTCAGTGTATCTTCTTCTTCTGTAATATCGTACGGGTTAATAATATGAATAATAATGAAACCACTAAATAAATTTAATACAAGTGCTGTTACTACATATTTTGGTTCGATCATTTTCATGTAAGAACCGACGATTGACATCGATACTGTCGACATGGAAGATGCACATAATGTATATAAACGATGTTTTGGGATTTTACTTAATTGATCTTTTACTGTAATAAATACTTCCGCTTGCCCAACAATGGCAGCTGCTACTGCGTTATATGATTCTAATTTTCCTAGACCATTTACTTTACTTAACAACGTACCAATAGCACGAATAAATATCGGTAAAATTTTAAAGTGTTGCAGAATTCCAATTAACACCGCAAAGAATACGATTGGTAATAACGCTGTTAAGAAGAATGAAACCTCTCCTTTATTAACAAGACCACCAAATACGAAAACGATTCCAGCTTCCGCATATCCAAGAAGTGCGCCAAATCCATCTGAAATTCCTTTTACTAAAATATAACCAACTTGTGTATTTAATAAGAAATAAGATAACGCTAGCTGAATAACAAGCATAATTACGATTGGTTTATACTTAATCTTCTTTCGATCGGCACTTATAAGAAAACCGAATACAAATACAACGAGTAATCCTACAAGAAACATAACAAACTTCATTAATAAAATCCTCCATTTAACTCTTCATTAACGTTGAACGTCTGACCACTCAAAACGAGAAATAATCCGAACTTTCCATTTCTCCTTCAAAACCTTCAATCGGATAGGAAAAATCATAAAACCTCTTGTTTCAAAGGCATTTTCCATTCTAACATAAATCACATCTCATATCCGCACTTTTCTTAAAAAAATTACATTTTATTATAAAACATCCATTAATGTTCGTCTTTTACTTCTAATAAATAACTAAATAAAACAAAAAAATGAGCATCAAGTTTCACTTGATGCTCACCTCATTATATCGCTTTTTCTTTCTCTGCTACTTGCTCTTCCCAGCATTCTGTATTTTTCAAACCTGGAATTGAATTCGCATAGAAGACTGGATCTTTTCCTTGTTTCTTTTGCTTTACATAATCTGATAATGCCGCAAAAGCGTACTTAGAAAGGAATACGATTGCCACTAAGTTAATAACAGCCATAATACCCATGAATAAATCTGCTAAATCCCAAACGATTTGAATTGTTGCAACAGAACCTAACATAACCATACCAAGTACAGCAATGCGGTATGCATTTAATAGTACTTTACTTCCATTTAAGAACTCAATATTTGTTTCACCATAGTAGTAGTTACCTACTAATGAACTGAATGCAAACAAGAAGATTGCCACTGCTACAAATATAGAAGCCCATGGACCGATATGTTGACTTAACGCCTGCTGCGTTAATTGAATACCATTTAAATCAGCTGCATTGTGCACATCTGATAAAAGAATAATAAATGCTGTACAACTACAAATTAATAATGTATCTGTAAATACCCCTAAAGTTTGAATGAAACCTTGTTTAACTGGGTGCGTTACGTTTGCAGTCGCAGCTGCGTTCGGCGCACTACCCATACCTGCTTCATTTGAGAATAATCCGCGTTTTACCCCTAATAAAATCGCAGCACCTAATCCCCCGCCTACTACTTCTTTAATTCCGAAAGCATGTAAGAAAATTTCTTTAAATACATACGGAATTGCCGTAATGTTTGTTACAACAACGAATAATGCTACTGCTACATAAATAATCGCCATCACTGGAACAATCATTTCAACCGCGCGTGCAATTCGCTTTACTCCGCCAAAAATAATAACTGCAAGTAAACCAGCCATTACAAGACCTACTAATCTACTATCTGTTTTGAATGCCCCATCAAAAGCAGCTGCTACAGTATTAGATTGTACAGCGTTAAAAATTAATCCGAAACTTACTGTTATTAATACAGAGAAAATAGCTCCAAGCCAGCGCTTATTTAAACCCTTTTCCATATAATACGCTGGACCACCACGGAACGTATTCCCATCTTTCACTTTATAAATTTGCGCTAATGTGCTCTCGACAAATGCAGAAGCACCCCCAATTACCGCGATTAACCACATCCAAAATACTGCGCCTGGACCACCTGCTGAAATTGCAATAGCTACACCAGCTAAGTTACCAGTACCTACACGAGAAGCTGTACTCATACAAAAAGCCTGGAATGATGATACACCACTCTTCTCTTTTTGTGCTTTCCTCGTTTTCGAACTCGCCCCATCCCCAAGCAATCGAATCATTTCACCGAAGTAACGAACTTGGACAAATTTCACACGAAATGAAAAGTAAAGTCCTAACCCAATTAACATCGCAATAATGATATATGACCAAAGGACATTATTTATATCCCCAATTACCTTAGCTAAAAAATCCATAATTGCATTGCCCCCTCTTCCTAACAATAAGAAAATTATATTCTAAAAACTTTAAACAATCAACAATTTTCGACAAAAAAATGTTAGGTTTTCTAACATGTAATTGTTACCAAACATAACATCATTATTTTAGAAAAATGAACAAACTAAATTCAACCTTATTTCATTAAACCATTTGACAAACACACCTAACTGTAACTATAATGATTACACCAGGTTGTAACAAACCTAATTACAATACATTCATTCACTTTCAGATATACACGTTAACAAAACACTTTGGAGGGATTTATTATGAAAATCGGAATTATCGGAGCAACTGGTAAAGCAGGAAGTCGCATTTTAAAAGAAGCATTAGATCGCGGACATGAAGTAACTGCAATCGTAAGAAATGCTGCAAAAATTACAGAAGAAAACGTAAAGGTTTTAGAGAAAGATGTATTCGCTCTTACATCTAACGACTTACAAGCATTCGACGTAGTTGTAAATGCATTCGGTGCTCCAGCAGGACAAGAACACCTTCACGTAGATGCAGGAAACGTACTTATTGAAGCGATGAAAGGTGCACCTAACACAAAATTACTTGTAGTCGGCGGCGCTGGAAGCTTATTTGTAGACGAAGAGAAAACAACACGTGTATTTGAGACACCAGGTTTCCCAAAAGAATACCTTGCAACAGCTCAAAACCAAGGTAAAAACTTAGAAATTCTGCAACAAACTAACGATATTACTTGGACATTCATCAGCCCTTCTGCACTATTCGCATTAGGAAAACGCACAGGTTCTTATACAGCTGGCAAAGACAATCTTCTTGTGAACGCAAAAGGTGATAGCTACGTAAGTTACGAAGACTTCGCAGTAGCAGCACTTGATGAAATCGAAAATCCAAAACACGTAAACGAACGCTTCACAGTTGTTTCTGAAGCTGAATAATAAAAAAAGCTCGTAAAACATAGTGTTTTACGAGCTTTTTATTATTGTACTTGTTCTAAACCATTTGGAGTAACCTTGAAGGAAATCTCTTTAAATTTCTTCGCATCTCCTTTTCCAAGTAACTCACCAGTTTTATACCAACTTAAACGATCAGATTCTGCATGATACACTTTTATCGTATCCCCATACTGGAATGGCGTACCGTTTACTTGCTCAGCAAAATTCTTTGAAGTTTCTTGTCCTTCTGCTGTTACATGTTTTTTCTCTTTTCCATTTCTATCATAAAGCGTAAGACCTATATATTGTTCATTTACAAAACGGTAATGGATCGTATCATTTGTAAATGTTGCATGTAATTTCTTTTCATCATGGTTTAATGTAACAATCGAACGCGTTACATTGGACACACCTTGATATACTATACTATCTCCATATGTAACTTCTACAGGAACTTCTGTCACTTTCTTATTTCCAAAGCGATCTTTCGTTTCTACTTTTACTTTTTGTTCACCAATTTTTGTTGTATTTGGCTTTTCTACAAACCCTACTACTTCTCCGTCTTTTATTTCAACAAAGCTTTTCGCATCTAATTTTTCAACATCTGTTCCGATTACTACTTTTTGTGGCACTGCTGTGACTTTTTGTAAAGCTTCTATTCTTTCGAAGCCTCGCTCTGTAATTTTAAAGAATACTTCATTTACACCATACTTTGTATCTACGAACTCATTCTTTTTATATACTTTAAAACGATCAAATTCTCTCTGATAAACCTTTACTATATCGCCGTATTCAAAAGCCATTCCATTAAATCGTTCCGCAAATTCTTTTGTATTTTCAGATGCTTTTACCGATAAAGCTTTCTTCTCTTTTCCATCCTTATCATACACAGTCATTCCCATATACTTCTCATCTGCAAATGAAGTATGCATTGGACCTTCTGAATCTGTTGTACTGAATTTCTTTTCTTCATGATTTAATGTAACAATCGATTTAATATTCGTTCCGTCGTGCCATGTACCGAAGAACATAATGCTATCTCCGTAAATCACTTCTACTGGCACTTCTGTTATTTGCCTATTTCCGAAACGATCTTTCGTCTCTACTTTTACTGTTTGTTTTCCGATTTTCGTTGTATTTGGTTTCTCCGCAAATCCAACTACTTCTCCGCCCTTTACTTCAACAAAGTTTTTCGCATCTAGCTTTTCAATTTCTGTTCCGACTACTACTTGTTGAGGTTTCGCTGTTACTTCTTGCAAACTTTCTTTTAATTCAAACCCCTCAGGAGTAATCTTAAATAGCTTCTCCTCTTGGTAAGTACCTTTTTCCTCAATCAGTTTATTATTTTTATACCATGTCAAAAATTGCGGATACTCATGATATACCTGTAAAATATCTCCGTATTCAAAGGACATATCATCGAATGCTTTCACAAAGTTCCTCAAATTCTCTTGACCTTCAGCTACCACACTCTTCTTTTCTTTTCCATTCCTATCGTATAGTGTAACACCTATATATTTCTCATTCGAATGGCTATAAGCAAGTATTTCGTTTAAGAGAGTTGCACTAAATTTCTTTTCCTCATGGCGCAATGTTAAAACTGCGTTTGTATTCTTCCCTCCATATGACTTAAATACCATACTATCCCCATATATAGCATTCACACGCACAGGAATTGAATTTTTATTTCCTTTTATATCTTCAATTTCTACCAATACAGTTTGCTCTCCACGCTCTTGTTTAAACCAAACAATCTTCCCAGTCACCTTTACATTCTCACCTAAATTTTGTACAAGTTCACTTGCAATCTTTTCATCAGATTCTGTACCTACTAAAAGGTCTCGTACTTTATTTACTGGTTCTCCATAAGGGATATCGTAAAATGCAACTTGCTTTTCACGAATGTCATTACTATCCGTGGCTTTCCAAATTTCTTTTTCTAACTTAGGCAATTGTAATCTTTCAATCTTTTCTCTCGTTTCTGAATCTGGATTTAACCCCCATTCCTCAAAGAAAGGAATTAAATTTTGCTCAGCCACTTTTGATGTCATATAAATAAATAATTGTTTTTTTTCTTCATCAGAAGCGGGCATTTCGATTTGAGGTAATAAACGATAAGCTTGATGTAACCTAGGATAAAAATGTTCCCCATACACTACATTTAATTGCCAAAACATCGTAAGAGGATTAATTTCATCAATGATCCTTTCCGGTTTAGGTTTCTGTAAGTACTCAAATGATTTTTTATAGTGTTCATCCATTTCCAATTCATTTCCTAATGCTTTTTGCACCACTAAAGAATAAATATTAGCTGTTACTTCTCCAACAGCATCCCAATCCCAAGGACTTTGCTGATGTAGATGTCCAACTTCATGCCATGGTCCCCAGCCATTCTTTTCAAGTACTTCTGAATCTAATACTCTATTCATTGCGCTTGGAATATATGCTGTATGGTAATTTTTCGCAAACATAAAGTCGTCTTCAGTATAATTCCGTTTTTCAACAAACTGAACATAATGAGTTGGAGATTTTGTAACCCCAGCACCGTCCTCATATAATCCTGCTACTGCATTTTCTATTCGAATAATCTTATCATGCAATTTCATTAACTCTACCGGATTTGTGTTTTTCATAAACTGTTGTATAGAGCTCAGACTAGCGGTAATTAAACTTCTCTCACCTTTTAATTCAACTGCATAAGGATTTTTATATTTCTTCAACATTTCATCCCAATCTTTTTTCGTATGCTTACCTAAAATAAACAAAGGAAAATGGCTACCACCATTCGTAACTGAAGCAGTTACCTCACCTTCGTTATTCATATTATAAAAATATAAAACACCACCTCTTGGCGATGAAATAACGTTTTTCCCAGGTTTTAAATCAAATTTTTCAGGCGCCTTTTCATCATAAGATCTTGTTCCTATGAAAGCTTGAATAGACTGTGTTCCTTTTATTTCAATTGTAATCTTTTCATCTGGCTCTGCATAAATTCCAGTTGGTTCATTAACAGCAAGGTCAAAAGTTACTCTTAATCTTTCCGTTTCCTTTTCTACATCCCCTTTTCCAGGTACCTGAAACGTCCTTTGCTCAAATTTGCTCTCTTCCAACTTTCCACCTTTAACCTCTTCCAAAGGCGCCGCATATCCTTTTGATGCTTCAAAAGCTACTGGTGATAATAATGTAGATATACATATACCAGCTACCAATACCCTACTCTTTTTCTTCTTTGACATAATCTGTGTCCCCTGTTCCTTTATTTAGAAAAACCATCCTATATATTCATTTAATGAAAAATCCTATTATTTTTATAAAAACATTTAATAAATAGACGAACACTTCGCGCACCTGTATCTATTACTACCGCATTTCCCTCCATGTATTCGCTTTCTTACATTGTAAAATTTTTATGTAATATGCCCTCCTCACTTCTCTCTATTTGTGATGAGTTCTCTTCGTACATAAAAAGAGAATAGCAAAAAGATATCATTTAGTATTGTCATCTATACATCTAAAAATAAAAATAGTAATAAAACCTTACATTTTCTTCATATTTGACCATCTATAGGTAGTTTTTCCAAATGAATTGTACACGCTTTACACTTTGTTTGATAGCCTTTTCAATTAGAATAATGTTACAATTTTGTGAATTTAATCAGTTAATCTTAACGTTCGGATTTTATTATATTTAAATATCTTTCACGACATAAAAACAATGTTTTATTCGGTTAATAATTATCTTAATATAATTTCATGTTTCATAGATAAAAAGCATTGGTGTTAACCAATGCTTTTTATCTTACCTTTTATATTGATTCGGTTTATGCGGTTCGTTTGGAGTATGTGGTTTATTATTATCATGACCATTTCCTTTTTTCCAACTCACTGATAACTCCGGACTTGTTTCTTCTTCACTACGCTCAAGTAATACGACTGCATTTTGAATTGTCGGTGTACCTTTATGCGCAATGCCTTGTAGTTTCGTTAATTTCCCTATTACTTTAAAGCTAAATCCACCAGCTGGTGTTTGTTTCGGAACTAAAATGCGGAACTTTTCTCCTACATTAAATTCTGTTTTTGCTTCGCCTTTTTCATTTACAAATTTGGCTCCCGTTGGTGCACCTGTTGCTTGCACTTTATACGTTCCACTTTTTGCATTTGTTTCTACTGTATATAAGCCTGTTTCAAAGAAATCATTTTTTAATACTGCTTCTTGTTCTTCTGTAGGAGTTACACTCATTGTAATTTCTTGTAACTCTTCACTAGCGCTTGCTTTTGCAACGATATCTTTCGTTACCTTTTCTACATTTTTATTGCGGAAATCTAAATCATTAATATCGATTTGTTTTAACGCATTCCATACTGCAAGCTGCGTTGCATAATGAGCTTCTCTCCAATCAGAAACACCTAATTCTTGCGGGCTCTTTTGTGGATATCCATTTAATAATACACGGTATACGTTAATATCCACTTTCCCCATTTCCGGTAAATCTTGACCGCTTGGAGATTTTAAATCTACATTTAAGCAAAAAGCAATTTTGCCATCTGCCGTTTTAATAAGCTCTGTTCGGATTGGTTTCTTCTTAGACTTACTGTAACTCCAATCCATTTGATACTTTGTATGGTCCATGACTTCTGCGAATGCTTTTTGAAGCGGGAATAACACAAATAAAACACTTAAAAACATAACTAAAAGTTTGAACGATTGCTTTATATTCATGTTTACAGCCCCTTATAACAAACTTGATACTAAGTAGTATTTATTTAGAAACTATTTTTATGCAAAAAAAAAAGAGTGCTTTTACGCACTCTTCTTTCTTACCCTAATCTTAGAAATCGAAGTTATCAGGATCTGGACCCACGCGGTGATTTTGGTTTAACGCATCGATTTTTTCCATATCTTCTTTCGTTAATTCAAAGTTAAATACATCAGCATTTGCAATGATGCGGTGTTCTTTCGTTGATTTTGGAATTGTAATTACTCCATTTTGAAGATCCCAACGTAAAATAACTTGCGCTGTTGTTTTACCGTGTTTCTCAGCAATCTCTTGTAATGTTTCGTTATCTAATAATTGACCTTGCATTAATGGTGACCATGCTTCCATTTGAATACCTTGTTCTTTACAGAAAGCTTGTAGTTCTTTTTGTGTTAAACGAGGGTGGTATTCTACTTGGTTAATCATTGGTTTAATTTCTGCATCTTTCATTACATCTTGTAAGTGATGGATTTGGAAGTTACTTACACCAATTGCACGTACGCGCTTTTCTTTATAAAGTGTTTCTAACGCTCTCCACGTATCTTTATATTTTCCTTCTGAAGGCCAGTGAACAAGATATAAATCTAAATAATCTAGTCCTAATTTTTTTAGACTCTCTTCGTATGCAGCGATTGTTGTTTCATATCCTTGGTCTGCGTTCCACACTTTTGAAGTGATGAATAAATCTTCTCTTGAAATACCAGTTGCTTCGATACCTGCACGAATTCCTTCACCTACAGCTTTTTCATTTCCGTAAATTGCAGCTGTATCGATGCTGCGGTATCCTGCTTTAATCGCTGATTTTACAGCTTCTACAAGTTCTGGTCCTTCTTCTACTTTAAATACACCTAAACCGAACCAAGGCATTTCTACACCATTATTTAATACTGCTTTACTTTGTAAGTTTTTCATTTTATTTTCTCTCCTTTTATTTTACTTGATCTCTTTTTTCTAATGTCATGCTCCACGCTGTTAAAATCACAGCGGCTACTACCATAAGACCGCCTACCCAAGCAGTATGGATTAATCCTAACGAATTCGTTACAAGGCCACCTATATAAGAACCTAAAGCGATTCCTCCGTTAAATGCGGCAATATTAATTGCTGAAGCAACATCAACCGCACTCGGAACAAAGCGCTCTGCCAATATAACTACATATACTTGTAGCCCCGGAACATTCATAAATGCGAATAGTCCCATGAAAATAATTGTGATTAATCCAGCTACCTTAAATGGCGCTGTAAATGTTAAAACAAATAATATAATCGCTTGAATTAAGAACATGTAAAATAGCGCTCGAATCGGATTATGATTCGATAATTTTCCGCCAACCATATTCCCTATCGCAATTGCAATTCCATACACTAATAAAATGATGGTAACGGTACTTGCTTCAAATCCTGTTACTTCTTGTAATAACGGAGATAAATACGTAAATGTTACGAATGTACCGCCGTATCCAAGTGCAGTAATAATGAAAACAAGTAACAGTCTTCCATTTTTAATTAATTTGAATTGATCACGAAACGATACAGGTACACCATTTTTTAAATTAGATGGGACGAGTATGCTGTTTGCGATAAAAGCAATAATTCCAATTACGACAATCGCCATAAATGACGCTCTCCAGCCAAATTGTTGACCGATAAACGTTCCAATTGGTACACCTGTAATAGTCGCAACTGTTAATCCAGTAAACATAATCGCAATGGCGCTAGCACGTTTATTCTCTGGGACGATTGCGGCCGCAATTGTAGATCCTATCGACATAAACACACCATGTGCAAACGCAGATACAATCCTTGCGATAATTAATATAGTGAAACTTGTTGCTACTGCCGCGATCCCATTACCAATAATGAAAATAACCATAATCCACATTAATAATGTCTTTCTCGACATACTAGCCGTTAACGCTGTTAAAACAGGAGCTCCTACTGCCGCACCTAATGCATATAGGGAAACAGTTAAACCAGCTGTTGTAACAGAAACATTTAAATCTTTTGAAATAGATGGTAATAAACCGACACTAATAAACTCGGTCGTACCAATCCCGAACGCACTAATTGCTAGTGCTAATAAAGCAAACATACTTCTTCGATTCGTCTGAACTTCCGAAGATGGTACTGTATATGAACTCAATTGAATTCCTCCTTATTACAAGAAATCCAATCATAATAGTGCGATAAAAAGGCCCTTTTATCTTCTAAAAAAATATTTAATCTCTACAAATGCTATTATGAATGGTTTCATTCTTTTTTTGAAGAACGCACTTTAAAGTACGATAGGCACCAAAAAGTAACATAGTCACTTTTCAGTACCGTACTACTCATTTGCCTCTTACATGTGCTATTATGAAACATATTTAACATAATAAAAAGTACGTACTTTAAAGTGCTATAGGTACTAAAAAGTAACATTTGTATGATTTAACTTATTTTACTCACAATGGGAGGGTTTCATATGAAGCAATACAATATTCCTGTAGAGGCAACTTTAGAAGTTATCGGCGGCAAATGGAAAGTTGTTATCCTTTGTCACTTAACGAAAGGTACAAAGAGAACGAGTGAATTAAAACGCTCAATGCCTGGTATTACACAAAAAATGTTAACACAACAATTACGTGAATTAGAAGACGACGGCGTTATTCAAAGAAAAGTATACAACCAAGTCCCACCAAAAGTAGAATATTCTCTTACTGATTACGGTTGGTCTTTAGAATCCATTCTTGATTCTCTTTGTTCTTGGGGCGAATGCCATCTTGAAAAAGAAGGTAACACATCGATGCTAATTGCGGAAGGTGAATAATAGGAAAAAGGAAAAAACGAACATGAATTTGTTCATTTTTTCCTTTTTTTCTTATTATATATGTACATTTCTAACTGAAACAAAATATTTTATACGCTTTCATACCTTGTCAGTACTACGTTATACGCTCGATATGAAATAATTAGGAATCATTTTTATGTTAACATAGGTGTATATAGTATATAATATAGGATATATATTATATACACTTTCCGGTAACGGAGCTTTTCCATTATGCGGACAAGCCATATATCGGACAGTTCATAAATAATAAGTAAGACGTTATGGTTTTAGATTTATGTTTGCAGCTTACTTGCTGTCATAAATTTAAAGGCATTTTATTGTGTTTTGTGAAACTTTGTATAAAGTTTCGTAACCGTTTACTATCTTACTTATCAAAAATAAGAGTATTGCTATCGTAAAGGAGAATTGGAGATGCCAGAAACTATGACTCAAACAAAGCCAGAACAAGAAACTGTACAAATTTCTGCTAGCCAAGGACAACTTGATGTACTTGATCAGTTGTTAAAACCTGAGGTACAAGAATCATTAACAACACTAGTAGAACAGCTTCCAAAATTAACTGAGCTTGTTAACATTTTAACTAAGTCTTATGACTTCGCTCAAACTGTTGCTACTGATGAAGTATTAAAAAGCGACACTGTTGGTGCAATCACAGAGCTTGTAGAACCTGTAAAAGATACAGTGAAAAGCATGGCTGCAACTGCAATCGAAGCGAAAGATCGTGCTGACGAAAGCAACGAAGTTATCGGCCTATTCGGTCTTTTAAAATTACTAAAAGATCCACAAGCACAAAAAATGTTCCGCTTTGTGAACGCATATCTTCAAATTAGTGCAGAACGTAACAATAAATAAGTTAACTTATAACAACAATTAGTAAAGACGGGGGATATCATACTATGTCAAAACAAATTGTCATCTTAGGCGCTGGTTATGGCGGTCTTCTTGCCGCTTTAAACGTACGTAAATATTACAGCAAATCAGAAGCACAAGTTACAGTGATTAACCAATACCCAACACACCAAATCATCACTGAACTACACCGCCTTGCAGCTGGTAACGTGTCTGAGCAAGCAGTTGCAATGCCACTTACAAAGCTTTTCAAAGGTAAAGATATTGATCTTAAAATCGCAACAGTTGAGTCATTCTCAGTTGATAGCAAAGAAATTAAACTAGCTGGCGGCACTACTTTATCTTACGATGCACTTGTAGTTGCTTTAGGAAGTAAAACTGCTTACTTCGGTATTCCAGGACTAGAAGAAAACAGCATGGTATTAAAATCTGCTGCTGATGCAAACAAAATCTACAAACACGTTGAAGATCGTATTCGTGAATACGCGAAAACGAAAAACGAAGCTGATGCTACAATCGTAATCGGTGGTGGCGGATTAACTGGCGTTGAGCTAGTTGGTGAGCTTGCTGACATTATGCCTAAACTTGCAAAAAGCCACGGCGTAAATCCAAAAGAAGTTAAACTTCTTCTTGTTGAAGCAGGTCCAAAAATCCTTCCAGTATTACCAGATCACTTAATCGAACGTGCAACTACTAGCCTAGAAGCACGCGGCGTTACATTCTTAACTGGTCTTCCTGTAACAAACGTTGCTGGCAATGAAATCGACTTAAAAGACGGTCAAAAACTTGTTGCTAACACATTCGTTTGGACGGGCGGCGTTCAAGGTAACCCACTAATCGGTGAATCAGGTCTTGAAGTAAACCGTGGTCGTGCAACAGTTGATGCATACCTACAATCTACTTCTCACAAAAACGTATTCGTTGCTGGAGACAGCGCTGTTGTCTTCGCTCCAGACGGACGTCCATACCCACCAACTGCACAAATCGCTTGGCAAATGGGTGAGTTAATTGGATACAACTTATACGCAGCACTAGAAGGCAAAGCATTCGAAGAGTTCGCACCTGTAAACTCTGGAACACTTGCTAGTCTAGGACGTAAAGATGCTGTTGCTACAATCGGAGCAAGCAATACTCCACTTAAAGGTTTACCAGCATCATTAATGAAAGAAGCAAGTAACGTTCGTTACTTATCACACATTAAAGGTCTATTCAGCTTAGCTTACTAATTTGAATATAAGCCCGAATCATGCCCTGCATGGTTCGGGCTATTTTTATCCCACTTTAATGGGCAGTAAGACCCCCACCTCAAAATTCAGCGAAAGCAAAGCAGTTAGGTGGGGGATCAACTGCCCATAAAAGTCCGATTGGTGAGGGCTGATAATCAGTGGGGATGAGGAAACCCCCCACTGATTAAAGTTTCACTTTATCCGAAATTTTCTCTAACTTATTTATTCGGCAAAAAAATTATATACCCTTTAAATTTATCTAAATATACTGACTATTTATAATGAAAACTGTCCCGTTCGGAACAGCTCTTATTGTCGCTTTTTGTCGGTAAATCGATATATCGGAGAAATCGCTGATATATTTCGAAAATCGCCGATATGTTTCGAGTTACGGTCGATATATTCAAAAAATCGCCGATATAATTTTTAAACCTTCTTCATTATCCTAACTTCACAAGACTGTAATTCTTCTTCCCTTTACGAATAATAATAAATCTTCCATCAAATGAATTTTCCACCGTAACATCTGTGCCCACATCTGTTACCTTCTCACCATTCATAGAAATAGCTCCATTATTAATATCTTCACGTGCTTGTCGTCTAGATGGCTCAATTCCTAAATCAACTAGCCATTCTACGATATTTTTCGTCTCTTTTGAAGACTGGAATGTTGGCATTTCTTTAAAGCCTTGTTCAATTTCATCGGCTGTTAACGATTTAATATCTCCGCTAAATAACGCTCCTGTAATTTTCACAGCTTGCAGCAATGCTTCCTCTCCATGAACGAATTTCGTCATTTCTTCCGCTAATACTTTTTGCGCTTCACGTTTATGAGGCTCTGTTTCTACCTTCACTGCCAATTCATCGATGCGCTCTTTCGTTAAGAATGTAAAGTATTTCAAGTATTTAACGACATCACGGTCATCTGTATTCACCCAGAACTGGTAAAATTCAAATGGTGTTGTTTTTTCAGAATCAAGCCAAACGGCACCACCTGCTGATTTACCAAACTTCGTACCATCTGATTTCAATAGTAACGGAATCGTCAATCCGAATACTTTTGCTTCGTGCCCTTCTAACTTACGAATTAAATCTAAGCCACTCGTAATATTCCCCCATTGGTCACTACCGCCAATTTGCAGTTGAACATCTTCTTTCGTGTATAAATGATGGAAGTCCATCGCTTGCAAAATTTGGTACGTAAATTCTGTGAAAGAAATTCCTGTATCTAAACGACTTGCTACGATGTCCTTTGCTAACATGCTATTAATGCTAAAGTTTTTCCCGTAATCACGTAAAAACTCAATAATATTTATTTCATGTGTCCAGTCGTAGTTATTTACCATCTTTACTTCGCTATTTCCGCCAAAATCAAATAGCTTTTTCATTTGCGCTGTTAACGCATCCACATTATGTTGAACTACTTCTAACGTTTGAAGTTGGCGCTCTGATTGACGCCCACTCGGATCACCGATTGTTCCTGTTGCTCCGCCAATTAAAATAACTGGATGATGGCCAGCTAACTGGAATCTTTTCATCATCATAAACGGAATCAAATGTCCGATATGCATACTATCACCAGTCGGATCAACTCCGCAGTATAGCGAAATCTTTTTCTCTTCTACTAGCTTACGTAAACCTTCTTCGTCAGTCTGTTGATTAATGGCGCCGCGCCATTCTAATTCATCAATAATGTTCATCTTTTGTCATCCCCTTTATTTTTTAAAAACAAAAAATCCCTATGTCTATGACATAGGGACGATGATTCACCGTGTTACCACCCAGTTTGTATAAATAGCATAGCTACTCATACCACTCTTAGCAATAATATCGCTTGCCAATCCGCTTAGCATTACCTAAGATACTCCAGAGTGTAATTCGCAAATTTGTTTGTGCTAGGTTCCAGCATCCCCTAGCTCTCTCGTTAACAGTGACAAACTGCTACTGGGCTCTTTCAACGTATGTTATTTGTTAAATTATTAGCCATTATATTGAATTGAAAACAAATTGTCAACAATACCCAAATATTATTTTAAAATAATTCGCAGTTTCATACGTATATGTTATTCTTTATCTTCTCCAATAATCCTTACTTCACGCTCTAACTTCACGCCAAATTTCTCTTCAACTGTTTTTTGTACGAAGTGAATTAAATCGATGTAATCTTGTGCTGTTCCGTTATCAACATTCACCATAAATCCAGCATGTTTTAGAGAAACTTCTACTCCACCAATTCGCTTACCTTGTAACCCTGAGTCTTGAATCAATTTACCAGCAAAGTTATTTGGTGGGCGTTTAAATACACTACCACATGAAGGATATTCTAGAGGCTGTTTTGACTCACGTTTAAACGTTAAATCATCCATTTTTGCTTTAATTTCTTCATGTACACCTTCTTCAAGTTCAAATCTCGCTTCAAGAATAATGTAATGGTTGTTCGCAAATACACTCTTACGATATCCAAATTCAAATGCTTCTTTCGTCAAAGTACGTAGCTCTCCATCACCTGTCATTACAACAGCTTCTGTTAATACAAACGAAATCTCACCGCCGTATGCACCTGCATTCATATATAATGCTCCGCCAACTGAACCTGGAATACCACAAGCAAACTCAAGACCCGTTAAGTTATGGTCTAACGCAATACGTGATACGTCAATAATTGCTGCACCGCACTGTGCTACAATTGTCGTTCCTGTTACAGTAACACCTGTAATATGAATTAAACTTACTGTAATCCCGCGAATTCCACCATCTTTAATAATGACATTCGATCCATTTCCTAAAAACGTAACTGGAATATTATATTCGTTAGCATATTTAATAACTTCTTGAATTTCATCATAATTTGTCGGTGCAACGAACACATCTGCTTTTCCACCAACTTTAATATGCGTATGATTCTTTAACATTTCATCTTGTTTCACATGACCTTCAGGCAATACCGTACTTAAATATTCATAAACCTCTTGCATATTCATTTTACGATTCCTCTATTTCTATATTCTTTTTATCCCGTTATACGGGCCCATAATATCCCCACATACATGAACGAACTTAAAGTGGTGGATACAGTGTACCCAAAATCAATTCGAGACACCTATTAACCTCTTAATTTATAAGAGGTGCCACTCATATTAAAATATATATTGCATAATAAAGCAACCCAAATGGGCTACTAAACTTGACATGTCATCAGAAAGACAACAATTTGTAAAATATATTACTTTTTCAAAACACTACCCTTCAGTATCTTACTATACCACACGAAAATAAAGTGGTATTTTTTTGTAATCTTTACTTTATTTTCATCAACAAAAAAGATGCCTTTACCTATGTAAAAGCATCTTTTTTCATTACTTATTTTAAATTACTTTTCGTTCTCTTCTTTTTCTTTATCAAACCATAGCAGTTCATCGTTATCCACTTCACCATTATAATTGATTAAGATTTCTTCTCCCGCTTTTATATCTTTATAAGCATAGAAGTTAAATGTATGATTCTCAAAGACAATATCATACGTCGCATTCGGTGTATATGAATGATTGAATAACATGCCGTATCCTAAAAGGATTGCCGTATGATTAATCCCATACTCAAATGCGTAGTCAGCAAGTAACGTTTTCTCAATGTGTTCATGCTGTTCATTCGGATAAGAGATAACTGGTGCTGCGTGTATCAACTCACCTTTTTTAATATCACGAGTTGCAAATACACCTCTATTAAATTCTCCATCACTAAGTTCAGAAGTCTTAACTTCGATCATATGCGTCACCTATATAATTCTTTCTTTGAAGTATTTTAATTCCGCTATTAGCTGAATTTTATCTCCTTAAGCTTGGCAGAAAACGCGCAGAAAAGCAATTAAATTCCGAGCAAGTCTTCATTTAAATGAAAAAAGAGCACAAACATTGTACTCTTTTTAAGTGATATTACTTTTCTAAAATATCTTCTAACAATTTCACTTGCTCGCTAACAGTATGTAATGTCTTCACCGATGTATCATTTCGATGCTTTTCTTCTTCCACACTTGCTAACACTTCTTCTGTAGCCGCAGAAGTTTGCTGTATTACATTGGAAGCATGTGTAACATCCTTTACGATATTCGTCGTTTTAACTTGGAAACTTTCTTGATGACCAACGATTTCCCTCATTACATCATTAATTTCATCAATAAATTCCCCTAAATCCGTTACATTTGTTAAAACACTTACTAACATTTCATTACATTCTTCTTGTACTCTTTCTGATTTCTCTACCTGCACTTCTACCTTACTTGCTTGATTACTAAAATCCTTCAAAATCCCTTGAATTCTTCCCGCAGAACGATTCGATTCTTCTGCAAGCTTTAATACTTCATTCGCTACAATCGCAAATCCTTTCCCATGCTCACCTGCTCTTGCAGCTTCAATATTTGCATTTAAAGCTAGTAAACTCGTCTGACTTGAAATATTCGTTATTACATCTACAATCTCATTAATTTGCTTCGACTGCATCATTAAATCTCTAAATATAACTCCTGATTGTGAAACAACATCATTTAAACTTTTCATATTTACTTCAAAGTTTCTTAAAGTATGTACACTACCCTTTGAAATTTCTAAGCTTTCATCAATACGAATCGATGCATTTCTTACTTGAGAAATGATTTGTTCAATATTTCCCTCCATATCATTCAATACTTCTACCGAACGATACATCATCTCTGATTGTGATTGAGTGCCAACTGCTACCTCTTCAAAAGCAAAATTGATTTCACTCATCGACTCCATCGATGTATTCATATTTTGTCTTAAATAATTGAAATTACGATCTAGTTTCACAACCGTTTCCTCAATAAGTCTTTGCGTTTCTTCTAACTCCTGAGCTTTTCTCATTACTTCTTGCTTCTCATCGCTTAAGCGAGCCAGCAAGTTAGAGCCAATCTTCGTGACGCCCCACATTGCAATCGTAACAATCGCTAACAAACTTGCGAAGTTTGCAGCTTCAGATGCTGCTGTATAAGCAAAAAATTGCTCCGGCCAATAACTACAAAGAATAAATGTGATCACAACCGCTACTCCGCCGAGAATTACAACGAGACGCTCACTTAAATAAATAAGTGAAACGGCTAGTGTAAAATAGACCATTTGAAATACAGCCGGGCTTTCATTAAAAGCTTGTACCATAATGAAAGACATCATAAGCAACATAAATGTCATGATATATTTATACATCGCTTCCATGCTTTCTATAAAAGTAAGAAGTGTCCCAAATACAACGACAGAAATACCACAAACCCAAAACGCGATTGCTCTCGCCGTAAAAATATATCCGTAATACCCAATCGCGATGATTCCAAGGAAGAAACTACAAATCGTAATAAACAGCAATAAATGATTTTTCTGCGATTCTTTCTCCAGGTTAGAAAAACAAGTTTTCTTTAACCATTCCATATATAGTCCCACCTTCTGCACTTAATTACTTCAGCTTAAATACCGCACTCACTGGGTTATGATCACTATTCTCAAACTTTAAATCTTTTCCTTGCACATTTACAATCTCAACATTCGGTGAAACGATAAAGCCATCAATAATCGTGACGAAGTTTTCACCTTCTACATATTTCTTCACATCGTCTCTCACCGTCATAACAGAAGGATCTACCGCCCATTTAAAGCCACCGTCAGTAAAGTCCTTCGGTAACTCTACTAACCACTCAGGACGCTCCTTCACAAACTTTGGATCACTTAATTGAACATCGGAAACTAATTGATTCCAATCTCCGCCCATTATTACGTAATCACCATTTTTATAATGCTTGTTCATATATTCTTTTAAAAACTCTACTTGCTGTTTTCTAATTTTTCCGCCTTCATCGTACGCAGACAAATGTAAGTTTACAAGTCTAACATACTTTCCATTATTAACAGGGATTGTATATTCAACAATCGCTCGATCTAAATCGAATAAACGCTTCGGCCAAGGCTCCATTCCAGGAAGCTGGAATCTCTTCGCTGTTTGAACTGTATATTTAGAAAATGTACTTAATCCAGCCTCCGCATATCCCATTGGATTTGTTATTGGCACTGGAACCCATTTCGTATCGTAGTTCTTGCCAAATGACGAAACATAATCAGGTAATCCTTTTTTCAAAAATTCATGTTCATTCACATCAAATGATCGAAGTGATTTTATATCAACTTCTTGTAGTAGCGCAAAATCACTATTCTCATTTTGTAAAAACGAAAGCATATTCTTTAGGTTAACTTCCGTTTGCTCTTTACTACTTGAACCAGATCCCTTTCCCCCATCCATAAAGAAATCTTGCTCCTTATCTAATCCAGCATATCCAATATTAAATGTTGTAACTTTAAATTCATTTCCTGTCGCTAATACGCGCTCTTTATTATTTTCCACCTTCAAACTTACACTATCCGCAGGCTGTTCTTTAGTAAGTGTCATATACCCTAAAAAACCACCTACAACTCCCACCCCTACTAAAATACATATAAGTACTATTTTTAATAACTTCTTCAAATAAACGCCCCTTTTCTAAAACACACAACTTAATTATCTTTATTTTCAGTTAACTAAAACTGAATGACAGACATAAGAAATATTTTATCACACCAAAAACCTTATATCACTATATTTAGTTTATAAGCAATATTTCTTACTCTTACATTATCAAAAATACAAAATGCTCCAACTCCTTCACTGGAAATCAAGCGCAATGTTTAGTACACTATATGTAATAATCATAGGCGATGGAGTTCGCCATAAACGCTGCTTAGCTAATGACTCCTACCAGTATCACTACTGGTAGGAGTCTATTTTTTTGAGCAAGCTATTTAAAGAGGTGAGAAAATTGATTTATATTATCGTCGGCATTGCCGGTATATTAGGGGCCCTTTCTCGTTATTATTTAGGTCTTACTATTCATGAATCTTGGCATCATACATTTCCACTAGCTACATTACTGATTAACTTAGTCGGCTGCTTCTTATTAGCGTGGCTGACTACGTATATCGCTAAGCTCAACATCTTAACTTCAGATGTAATCACAGGCATCGGGACAGGATTCATTGGTTCTTTTACGACGTTTTCAACATTTAGTGTAGAAACTATTCAATTGATCAATCATTCCGAGTGGAGCATAGCCTTCTTATATGTATCATGTAGCATACTTGGTGGCCTCATTATGTCTGGACTTGGCTATACACTAGGTAATTTCTTACTTAAGAAACATCTTACGGAAGGTGATCACTTATGATAGAAGCTTTATTAGTCGCAACAGGAGGATTTTTCGGTGCGATTACACGATTTGCAATTAGCAATTGGTTTAAAAAAAGAAATAAAACTTCCTTTCCAATTGCTACATTTCTCATTAATATAACAGGAGCTTTTTTACTCGGATATATAATTGGCAACGGAGTCACTACAGGTTGGCAATTATTATTAGGTACTGGATTTATGGGTGCCTTCACGACATTCTCGACGTTTAAACTAGAATCTGTTCAGCTTCTCAATCGTAAAAGCTTTAGCACATTCCTTTTATATTTAAGCGCTACTTACATAGTTGGTATCCTCTTCGCATTCCTTGGAATGAAGCTAGGCGGAATATAAAAAAGAAAGCGACTCTTATCAGTCGCTTTCTTTCATAAGAAATAAGTCCCACCATATGGAATGGAAAAGAAACTAGCTGGATACACATCATAATTCACACTTTGCATCGGAAATTGTGAGTAGGGCATATACTGTCCTTGCATCATTTGTGCCAAATATGCTTGTTGCTGCATTTGAATCGCTTGATTCATAGCATGAATGGTCTCCTG
Source organism: Bacillus cereus group sp. MYBKT111-2 (assembly GCF_051915205.1). NCBI lineage: Bacteria > Bacillati > Bacillota > Bacilli > Caryophanales > Bacillaceae > Bacillus > Bacillus cereus group sp. MYBKT111-2. The sequence continues at coordinate 54,189 of NZ_JBQAEG010000008.1, read as the reverse complement.
CGCCCCAGCGAGCGTAATAGCTGCTCCCACTTGTCTACCACTATAAAAATAATGATTCATCATTATTCAACTCACTTATTATTTTTCTTCCATATCGTATGTTTCTATTTCATGGTGAGTGTTTTATTTCAATTAACGGATTCCCTACTATAGCTCTTCCAAACGGTTATTTTGTGCCAAAGTATGCCTTTTGGAACATACACATTCTTATCGCATTATGATAGTTACCGTCAACGAAAAACTCGTCTAACAGTTCACCTTCTACCATAAATCCAACCTTTTTATAAACATGTACCGCTTTTTCATTTTCCTTATCCACCACTAAATAAATCTTATGCATATTTAATACAGAAAAAGCATAATCCATCGCTAAACGCGTCGCTTCCGCTGCATAACCATATCCTTGATAATTTGGATCAATAATAATTTGGAATTCTGTTCTACGGTGAATATAATCGATTTCCACTAACTCGACTAATCCAACCATTTCATTGTCTTTTTCAACGATAAATCGGCGTTCGCTTTGATCATGTATATGTTTATCGTATAAGTCTTGCAGCTCCACAAATGCCTCATACGGCTCTTCAAACCAATACGACATAATATGTGCATTATTATTAAGTTCGTGTACAAACTTTAAATCTTCTCGCTCTAATGGACGCAATTTCAATTCCTGACTCATTTCTATAACCTCCAAGTAAAAGAAACCTCTTCACTTAATTTCTCAATTTTTTTCAATTTCAAACGCCCTAATTTTATTGTAAACCTTTAAGTAACTTGAAGGTCAAGATGTAAAAACTAATGTAAAAATATTATGCCAAAATTTATAACTAATTAATAAAGAATGTAGGTATTTACAGTAACTTAACGAAAAAAAAACAGTCTTTTTGTTTTCCAAAAAGCTCAGTAAGATAAAATAAAATTATAAATATATGATCGCTAAAAATTAAGAAAAGGAGCTAAATCTATGAAAATACAATATAGAAAGTATGCGTTATCTATAATCTCCCTAGCCTTATTTACTCTTATTGGTTGTACTAATAATGAGAAAAAAAACAATACAAACGAGACATATACTTTTGAGGCTTCTAAAAAACGTGGTGATGTTATTGAAAAAAACGATAAAGTTTATAACTTAGAGAAATTAGATACTTTCGTAAAAAACTATAATTCAAATAAAGACGATTCCGTGAGAATTACTAAATTTAATACCAAGAACGAGCCTGTTATTATTGATTTAACTGTAAAAAAAGAAAAGGAGTCTACCTCCGTCTATTATGATGTTGACTATACAAAAACAAATGAGAAACATAGTGAAAATCAAGAAATTCAATATTCGAACAATACATGCCAAAAAATCACAAAAGATATTGAAGACAACAAAGTAACTTATAAATTAGAATGTCCTGACACTATTCATTTGATTACAGCCCCAAAATAATAAGATGACAAATTGCAAATAAAAAGTAGTGCAAACTTATGTCTGCACTACTACTCTTTTCTCAAATCTCTCATATTTGATATGTATAAAGCGATAACTAAAATAAGAATTGCTCCTGCGTATAATAACGTCTCCATCGGTTCCTCATGAGACACAATAATCAATCGAATTAACGCCGTGATTCCGATATAAATGAAATAACGTAACGGGAAATGATAATTCGATTTAAAATACTTAATGATTAATGCTATGAACTCGAAGTATAAGAAATAGACGATGATACTTTCAACTAATTTATATGACGTATACTTCTTCGCTGAAAATATGTATTGAATAAAAGTAATCGTCTCATTAATTAAAAAGATAGATAAGACAATGGATAATATAATTAGCGCTATATTTAATATCCACTGTAAAATACTCGCGATAAAATGATCGATATTGAATGATTTCATTTTCTCATTAAACTCCCCTTCGTATAAGTACATATTTATTATAGCAAAATTATAATTGGAGGTGGGTTAAATCATAGGTTCGTCCTTTGTTGGTGCCGGTGTGTGGGATGTTCATTGTTTGGAGGAGTCTTTTAACCGCAGAACTAGATTGCATATTAAGAAAATCCCTCAACTTGCTATTAGTAGTTATCATTCCAAACAGAAGTGTGTAGTCTTGTGAAGCACGTAAATGAGCATTTTTAGACGTACTATTACAGTTTGAGCAGCGCCATCCCTGTTTTTCTTTTAACATTGCCATTGTAAAACATTCCTCACATTGCACGCCCTTTAGCAATTCCTCTTTTTTCACTTTATATTGTGCAAGAATATTTTGTCGCTGCGGAATGTGCTCATTCATAATTTGATTTATAAGTCCATCTACATTATCAATTACGTCTTCTTTATATTGACTTTCCATTTGCTTAATTCTATTAGGTAAATTTGCACCGTGGATAATTTTATTAGGAAGCATTTCATCTGAAGTTTTAATAATTGTACGAGGAGAACTAATTACAACGAGAGATTCAATCGGAATATTATATAAACCATGCAAACTCAGCCATTTTCTCAGCTGCATCTCTTGCCGTTTCACTTGTAAAAGCGGATCTGGAAAACCCTCTTCTGAAGTACCATCTGCGATTCGAATGAGTTGATTAAACTTTGCATCAAAAATTAACGTACCAATGATATTTTTTATTTCAAGAAAAAGAAGAAAACATGAGGAAACTATGAGGGCATCAATTTGAAAATAATGTTTCTGATCAAACAATCTGATGTCATGTAAAATGCTATATTTTGTTTCAGATAGAAAACTAAGCGGATATTCAATTGCCTGCTCTCCTTTATAGCCAGCCATAAATTTCGCTAGACTTTCAACCACCACATTCCTTTTTGGATGATGAGCAGGCAATCTTCTAAGTAAAGCTTCTAATTGAAGCAAATGTACGGACATTTTCCGTTCTTTCACAATCATCTTTATTCCCCTCCAAAATATATCAGCGATTTTTCAAATATATCAGCGCAACTCAAATTATATCGGCGATTTTCGAAATATATCGTCGCAACCCAATTTATATCAGCGATTTTCATAATATATCGACTTACCGACAAAAACCGACACAACATACACCCATAAAATCCTATACACAGTATATCACCACATCTAAAATCGCACTGTAAACATAATATGAATCCGCCCATTTAATTACGCCGTTTTCAAAATGAGAGATTTACATTCACCTCATGTAAAAGACCTTTTTATAAGTATGAAAAAATTTTAGGAATTAGTTTATCTTTTTTTAATGTTTTATTTAGAGGCAGTTAATACTCGAGTATTAACATAATAAACGTAGTAACTATTACTATAATCACAAACCGTACTACTTACATTTATAAAATGAGGAGACGATAAAACATGAACAAAAAAACGAAAGCACTATCATCTATATTGCTCGGATTCACACTAGCACTAACAGGGTGTGTTGGTACGAAAGCCGAAGAAAATCATAGTAAGCCGAAACAAGAACAAGCTGCTAAAGAAACAAAAAAGGAAAATAAGTTAACGAAAGGCCAAAAAATGGCTAACATTCTTAGCGATACAAATTGGCAAGGTACAAGAGTGTTAGACAAAGATAAAAATGACTTAACAAAAGAAAATGCAAACTTCATTGGTCTTGCAAAATATGATGCAAAATCAGGAAGATATGAATTTTTTGATGCTAAAACAGGTGCAAGTCGTGGCGATAAAGGAACTTTCTTTATCACAAATGATGGGAAGAAGAGAATATTAATTTCAGAATCAATGAAATATCAAGCTGTTGTTGACATGACAAAACTAAATAAAAATGTATTTACTTATAAACGAATGGGGAAAGATGCTAACGGTAAAGATGTAGAAGTTTTCGTTGAACATGTTCCATATAAAGAAAAAGAGCTTTCTTTCACTGATCCGGACAAGCAGCTGAACACGACTACAGGCGATATCGTTAAAAACGTTGATGGAGATAAGATTTTAGGTGGAACCCTTTGGCACGGAACTAAAGTATTAGATGAAGCTGGTAATGATATAACACAATTTAATTCGAATTTTATAAGTCTAGCAAAGTTCGATGACAAGTCTAATAAATATGAGTTCTTCAATAGCGAAACAGGCCAAAGCCGCGGTGATTATGGCTACTTCGATGTTGTACACGAAAATAAAATAAGAGCTCATGTTTCAATTGGAAATAATAAATATGGTGCGGCTCTTGAACTTACTGAACTCAATAATAAGAAATTTACGTATAAAAGAACTGGTAAAGACCAAGCAGGTAAAGACATCACTGTATTTGTTGAACATGAACCTTATACAGGTGATATAAAGCCACAATTTAGCTTTTAAAAACGTTTGATTACAAATCCTGTACTTAAAATGAATCCACTTTTTATATTCGAAACATGAATTAGCATAAGCTGACCGTTTTTGGTCAGCTTATGCTAATTTTTACATGTAACAACCACTACAGCTCTCCAATTACTTTCGTTAGCTTTTGAAGCGCTGATAAAAGGTTTGTTAATTCTTCAGATAAAAAAACTGCTGCCTACAAAATATAGACAGCAGCTACAGTATACATTTTATAACTAATAAACAGCAATCGGCCCATAAGGACCTTTAATAATTTCTATTCTTGTTTCAAAAATATCTGTCAAAAGTGTTGAGTCCATAACTTCTTCTACTGTTCCAAAAGCAGCAATTTGTCCATCTTTCATCGCACAAATTTTGTCAGAGTATTTAGCTGCAAAATTTATGTCATGCATAACAGTCAAAATTGTTCTTCCAAATTCATTAGCCGCACGTCTCAAATGCTCCATCATTTGAACAGAACGCGCAACATCAAGATTGTTCAGAGGCTCATCCAACAGCACATATTCAGTCTCTTGGCACAATACCATCGCTACATATGCCCTTTGTCTTTGACCACCAGAAAGCTCATCTAAATATCTATTCTCTAAATTAGTTAAATCTAGGAAGTCGATATATTTAGAAATAATAACTTCATCCTCTTTCGTTAATCTTCCCTTTGAATAAGGAAAGCGTCCAAATCCAACTAATTGTCTAACAGTAAGCCTCGTTACAAAATGATTTTCTTGTCGCAGTATAGTCAAAACTTTTGCTAAGTCTTTTGATTTGGATTCAGAAACATCCATATTTGCTACCTGGATTTGACCTTCATCCATATCTAAAAGTCTGCCAATCATCAAAAGTGTCGTTGACTTTCCAGCGCCATTTGGTCCGATTAAAGAAGTAAAGCCTGCTTTTGGTATTTCAATATCCAAAGGTCCTATTTTTACCTTATCCGTATAGAACTTTTTAACATTATCAATTTTTATCATAAAGCCCTCTTCCTTAAAACTATAGTTAAGAATATAATTCCACCAAATAATTCAATAATAACTGAAACTACACCTTGAGCATGGAATACATGATACATTAAAAAGTATGCACTCGTCATTATTAAAAATCCGATTGCAAAAGCCATTGGGAAAATATATCTGTGATCATACGTCGATGCCGCCTGATAACTCAAAGTTGCTACTAAAAATCCATAGAAAGTAAGTGGCCCAATTAGAGCTGTTGAGATAGACATTAAAATAGCTACTAACACAAGCGTATAAATTACACTAGGTTGATATTTAACCCCAAAAGAAGTAGCAACATCCTTTCCTAGTGACAAAACATTCAATTTCTTAGAATGAGTAAAAATTAATAACGCTACAATTATGATCATTGGAATTACAACAGGAAAATATGCAGGGTCTGCATGATTAACAGAACCAAATAATCTCGCTTGTAAAATATCAAATTCTGAAGGCGCAAGTAGTTTTCTCATGAAAGTTGACACAGAATTTAGCCCGGTACCAATAATAATTCCAACTAAAAGCATAAGTTGTAAATTCCCGTATTTACCGGAAAGTAACCATCCATAAAGTATCAAACTCATGAAGACCATCACAACAACTTGAAATAAAAACGATCCAATTCCATTAAAGTTTATTAATGCACTAGCACCAAAGAAGAATATTGTACTCGTTTGAATTGCCGAATAAAGTGATTCGAAACCTAAAAGTGAAGGAGTAATAATCTTATTATTCGTAATAGACTGGAAAGCGACTGTCGATAAGCTATGGCAAACTGCAGCAATAATCATTGCAACAATAGCTACTATCCTTCTCTTAACAACTGGGATAAAAGAAGGTGAATCTATCGGAACTGGATTGTTATAAACTAAAAGTCCATATGAAGAAAGGAGACCTAAAGCAATCAATGCTATGAGTAAAATCCAATAACGTCTTGCTTCCTTCTTAGAACGAAAAGCACTAGCTGATCTACTTTCATTATGAAGGCTAGAATCGACTTCGACATTTTCTTTATTTCTATAATCTAATGTGATCATCGCAGCCTCCTTGGTTTTCTTTGTCTCAATAGAATAGTAATAAACACGACCGCTCCCACTGTTGCAAGTATTAAAGAAACAGGTAATTCAAACGGCTTTATAATTGTTCGAGAAATGATGTCACAGGCAGTAATTGCCCCCATTCCGATCACACATACCCAAGGTAAATTACTTCTAAGATCATCACCTCTAAACATGGAAACAATATTTGGCACAATTAATCCCAAGAAAGGTAAGTGTCCAATAACAGCTGCAACAATTCCAACTGCCACAGAGATAAGAGCAGTCCCAAAAAGAACAATTCTATTGTAATTAACGCCAAGGCTTGTTGCGACATCTTCTCCTAGTCCAGCTAAAGTCAATCTATTCGCATACATAAAAATAAGCAAAGTAATGATAACAATCAGCCATAAATATTCATACCTTCCCACCTGAATGTTAGCAAATGAACCTACGAACCAAGTTTCAATGCTTTGCGTCATTTGAAAAAGAAGTCCCATAAAAGTAGACACTGCAGAAATAACTGCTCCAAGCATCAATCCAATAATCGGGACAATTAAAGACGAACGAAGCTTAACTCTTCTTAAAAATAGAAAGAAAATCATAGTTCCTATAAAAGAAAAAATGATTGCACCAGTCATTCTTTGAACTAAAGTCGGGGCAGGAAATAATAAATACACAAAAAGCAGGCCTAAGCCTGACCATTCAATCGTCCCCGTTGTAGTAGGTTCAACAAAGCGATTCTGTGTAATGAGTTGCATTACGAGTCCTGCCATCGCCATTGCAGCTCCAGTAAGCATTAATGCAACTGTTCTTGGAACACGAGTGATGAAAAACATCTCCATTCCGTCCTCTTGTCCACGTATATCATAAACTCCAGTAAACAGTGATATAATCCCTAAAATTATAACAACTATAACCGCTATTATAAAAGGTTTTGTCCATATTTTATTGTGATTATAAAACTGGGGTTGAGAAATATTCTCAACCCTAGAAATCATATTTTTTGACACTGTTTCGTACCCCTTTACACTACTTAGCTAAAGTTTTTGCAATATTTCCAAATAACTCTACATAAGTCTGAATTGATTCATTTGTGTAAGTATCTTCTGGTGCATAAACAACTTGTTGTTTAGAAACAGCAGTTGTGTTTTGAAGAGCTGGTGATTTAGAAATAACATCCTTAGCAGGTGTTGACTTAGCTGCATCAGATGTTGCAGCATCACGATCTAATACGAAAAGCCAATCAGGATTCGTTTGTGCGATCGCTTCAACAGAAACGTCATCACCTTTATGACCTGCAGTAGAATTCGAAACTTCTAATGCTGGAGTCCAACCGAAAATTTCATACATAGGTCCCCAAACGCGACCAGAGTGCGGCGCAGCAAAGCCAATATTTCCACCAGTAACAATAACACTCATAACTTTATCTTTTCCGTTATAAGCAGATTTTGCTTTTTCAATAGATTTATCGAAATCAGCTATTAATTGTTTAGCTTCTTTATCTTTATTAAAGATTTTTCCTAAAGTAACTGTAGAATCTTTAAGTCCTTTTACTAAGTTTTCGCCAGGCTTAGTAGCTTTCTCAGAAACATCAAAATTAAGATCAATAACTGCTGCATTTGGTACTAATTTTTTGATTTCTTCGTAATGGTCAGCAAATCTTTGACCAACAATTACAAGTTCAGGGTTTGCCGCTGCAATAATTTCAAGATTTGGTTCGCGGTGATTCCCGATATTTTTAACTGAATCATCTTTTTTATATGCTGAATCCGCAGGCATGATATCCTTTGGAGCAGCCGCTAATTTAATTCCCCAATCAGCTAAAGTTTCAAACGTTCTATTATCTAAAGCAACTACATTCTTTGGATTTACAGGAACAGTAACTTTTCCATGTGCATCAGTGATTTCAACCGTTTTTGGCTTATCACTACCATTATCTTTAGTAGCCTTCGAAGTTTCTTTACCTGAATCTGAGCAAGCTACTAACATTAAAGTGAAAATTGCTAGAATACTTACTAATTTTAAAAGCATAGTTTTTTTCATACGTATACTCCTTATTATGTAATTTATTTCGAAAATGATGACTTCCAAAGATTGAATTAGATAATAACTGCTATTCACCTAAATCAATATTGATAATCATTTTCATTTGAATATCCTGTAAATAAGTATAGTCATTAATCCTGTGAAAATCTTGTGAATGGTGTGAGTTAATAAAATTAAAAATGAATTTGATACGGCCTCAACTAATACGCATCAGATCCATCCTCCACACCTTATAAAACATGCTTTCTACTGCAAAAAAATGACCATTTCCTGATAGCAATCTTCTTTTTATAGTTTCTGTCTTTTCATATTTCACAGAAACTACTTTATGATCTTATTTTTATCATTCAACCATTGAATAGCCTCTGCCATGTATTGTTTGAATATATCTATTTTTCTTCTCACACTTTAACTTTTTTCTTACATACCCAATATATAAGTCTACTACATTTGGATTTACGACTACGTTATGTCCCCAAACTTGGTTCAAAAGCATTTCACGGCTCAATATTGTATTTTTATTCTTGATTAAAAATACAAGTAAATCGTACTCACGCTTCGTAAGCGAGAGATTTTTACCACCTTTTTTCACAATATTGCTAGATGCATCAACAAAGAGATCTTTAAACTGATAAAAGGTTATCTCATTTTGCTGGTTACAGTCGCTTCTCCTTAAAATAGCTTGAACCCTTGCTACTAGTTCTTCTTTCGCAAATGGTTTTCTTATATAATCATCAGCTCCAGCTTGTAACCCTGCTACGCAATCCTTGCTAGAAATATTGTCGGTCACAATAATGATGGGTGTCATTTTAACAAGTCGTATTTGTCTGCAAATTTCTGGTCCGGATATGCTTAATGAATCCCAATCTAATATGATAATATCCCAATCTTGTTCATATATTATATTTAAACCTTCGTTTTCATTGTGAAGTTTTAAAATAAAATGGCCTTCTTGCGTTAAACCGCTTACGATTTTCTTCGCTAAAGACCGTTCATTCTTAATTACTAACACCTGCCTCACCGATGGTTCACCTCTACTTCAATATAACTTAGTTACATAAAAAATTATTTAAGATTTATAAATATTAAATCCCTAAAAAATCCATTAAAACAGCTTATTAGGAGAACTCTATATAATCTTACAATAGGTATAGATAGAAACACAAAACATATTAACATTTGAATAAAATGAATTTTTAATTTATCTCAATTGGACTTTTACAGGCATCTTGGCAGATAATAGGATAAAAGAAAACATAACAAAAGCACTTATCCATAAAATAAGTGCTTTTGTTATGCCTTCGCGATTGTATGATATTGATTTCCTTTAGGGAAATGTATTGTCACTTTTGTATATTCATTCTCTTTCGATTCGATAGAAACTTCATGCCCTAATTTATAAGACAAGCGTTTCGCTAAATATAATCCTAATCCCGTTGATTTCGTATGGACTCTCCCGTTCGCTCCTGTAAAACCACGCTCAAACACACGCCCAATATCCTCAGGCTTAATACCAATTCCATTATCTTGAATAATGAGGCGCTTTTCCGCTTTATCTTCTTCCCCGATAAACTTAATTTCTCCATGTGAATCAGTATACTTCAATGCATTTGCTACAATCTGATCGACAATAAAAGATAGCCATTTTGTATCACTCTCTACTAGAAGTTGTAAGTTTGTATGTTCAAATTGAATGCGGTTTGAAATAAATGACTTAGCATATTTCTTCATACTAGCACCCGTAATCGCCTCTAGAGAAACTTCTTGAATGAAATAATCTTTTGAAAAGGAATCAAGCCGTGAATAATACAAAGCTTGTTCAACGAAGTGATCTATTTTCCCTAACTCATCTTCTAATTTATCAATTAAAATATCCGCTGGTTTGTTGCTACGCATCAATAGTTGACTAGCAGCAATCGGTATCTTAACTTCATGAATCCAAGACATAATAAAATCATGATATTCTTTCTTTTCCTCATGCAATACGTACATTTTCTCTTGTTGCTCTAAATACAGTTTTTTTAATATATCTGTATACATTTCCTGTTCATATGTGTGTGGATTTGGGATTGCAATCACTGTATCCTGCTCTAAATGAAGAGCAATATGAAGTTCTTTATAAAATCTTTTATGATAAAAATACCCGATTATAAGATAGATAAGAATAAAAATTGCACTTACAACATTGATATATATAAGATTTGCTTTTGTATTACTTAATCCCTCACTTAAATAAATCATGGTAGAAATAAATAACATAATCAAAAAGTAAAGAAGCATAAAATACCGACGTTCTTTTATGTAACGAAAAATACTCATGTAATAATGTAACCTTGCCCTTTCTTCGTATGGATAAATTCCTCTTTTCCAAGTTCAGCAAGCTTCTTCCTTACACGAGCGACGTTTACTGTTAATGTATTATCATCAACAAAACTTTCATTTTCCCAAAGTTTACGCATAATATTATCTCGACTTACAATCGATCCTATATTCTGCATTAATATCTGTAAAATTTTAAACTCATTTTTTGTTAATTCCAATATTTGATTATGATAGGTTACTTCCCCGCTCTGTAAATTTAATACGACACCTTCATATTCAACAACATTTGTTTCCGTTTGTGTATAAGAATATGTACGTCTCATAAGAGCCTGAATTTTAGCAACTAAAACATCTGTATAAAATGGTTTCTGCATAAAATCATCTCCCCCCATATTCATAGCCATTACCATATCCATAGGATTATCACGAGATGACAAGAAAATAATTGGTACTTTCGATACTTCACGAATTTTTCTACACCAATAAAATCCATCAAAATAAGGAAGGTTAATATCAAGTAAAACAAGTTGCGGAGATTGCGCCAAAAAATCGTTTAAAATATGTTCAAAGTTTGTACTCGTCCATACTTTAAATCCCCATTTCTCTAACTCATCGGCAACCGTTTCACGAATGGTTGGTTCATCTTCAACTAATAAAACTTTCATAAAAAGTTTGCCTCCTAGCACTATTTTAACCTTACAAGTTTGTAAGGTTTGAATTATAATTTGTAAGGTTGTCCTATGGTTTAGGGTATAAAATTACCATACAATAAGCTTATCATACAATAGAGGAGGATCCATATTGAACCCCGTATTACAGGCAAAACACATAAGGAAGGTCTTTAGTAATAGAGGTAACATATTTACTGCCCTCCATGATATTGATCTAACAATTTTTGAAGGTGAATTCGTTGGCATAATGGGTCCATCTGGATCTGGAAAATCTACTTTATTAAATATATTATCGACAATTGATATACCAACCACAGGAGAAATTATTGTTAATGGAAAAAATATTATAAAAATGAAAGATGAGCAGCTTACTACATTCCGTAGTGACACATTAGGCTTTATTTTTCAGGACTACAATTTACTTGATACGTTAACGATAAAGGATAATATACTTCTACCACTTGCTTTAAGAAATATAAATGCACACGAAATTGATGCGCGTGTAGATGAAGTTGCAACAATGTTTGGCATTCAAGAATTGCTAAATAAATATCCGTATCAAATTTCTGGTGGACAACAGCAGCGTACTGCGGCAGCGAGAGCTATTATAGGAAAACCGAAATTAATTTTAGCTGATGAACCTACAGGTGCACTAGACTCTAAATCAGCAGCTGGTTTACTGCACAGCCTACAAGCGTTAAATAAAAAACAACTTGCCACCATTTTGATGGTTACGCATGATCCCTTTGTAGCAAGTTATTGCAAACGCATCCTCTTTATTAAAGATGGAAAACTCTTCACGGAACTTGTAAAGGGCGAGATGCCACAAGAGGAATTTTCCCAAAAACTATTACGTATTCTTTCTGCTCTTGGAGGTAGCGGGCATGACACCATTTAGTATCATCAAAAAAAACTTACAAAGAAATCTTAAAAATTATGTACTATACTTTGCATCTATGATACTTAGTATTGTCATTTATTTCATTTTTGTATCCTTACAATATAATGATTATATCGTAGAACAAACAAATACAGCCAAAGGAATTGCAGATGTTTTTCAAGCTTCTTCTGTTATTCTAATCATTTTTGTAGCAATATTCATCTGGTATTCAAACTCATTTTTCACAAAGAAAAGAAAAAAGGAAATTGCACTATATTCCTTACTAGGCGTTCCAAAACGGCAAATTGGTACCATGTTATTTTATGAAAATCTCATCATAGGAATTATTGCACTCATTATAGGAATGAGCATCGGAGCTTTACTCTCAAAGGTGTTTTCCATGTTACTTTTAAAAGTAATGCAATTATCAACTACTATTTCATTTTCTTTTTCTTTAGAAGCAATAATACATACCACGCTTGTATTTACCATTATTATTTTAATAACATCTTTTCACGGTTATAGCATCATTTACAAGTTCAAATTGATTGAATTACTTCAGGCTGAAAGACAAGGTGAGCTCATTCCAAAAGGATCCATATGGACTGCTTTATTAGGAATTATTTTAGTTATCTCTTCTTACTGGTTCGTACTTCAACCTATTTTCTCTTCTACATGGCTGGATCATAAGACACGGAATATGTGTATTATTTTAGGTGGTTCTATAATCGGTACATATTTCATATTTCGTTCTTTTACTGTTTTTTTATTACTTGGCTTACAGAAGAATAAAACACGCTATTACCGCGGGATTAATGTGGTTAGTGTATCTCAACTATTAGCACGCATTCAAGCAAACGCAAAAACTCTAACTGCCATTGCACTATTAAGCGCAGTCACACTATGCGGAATCGGTGCTTCTTATAGCATGTATTATAAAAATAAAGTGATGATTGATAAAACAGAACCGTTTAGTTTTATGTATGTAAAAACAGATTCACAAGTAGATCAACAAATTGAAAATACAATAAAAAATTCTAATCATACAATAAAAGAGAAGATTACTATTCCTTTAATAAAAGTAAAAGCGGATTTACAGGTGAATGGTCTCATGCCAATTAATTTTGAAAGAAATCCTAATGAGTTAAATCTATTATCTGAGAGTACATTCAATATGCTAGCCGATAAGACTAATAAGGATATAAAAGTATCCCTTCAAAATACAGAAGTGGTTGCTCTCGATGCAAATAAAAGTCATACGTTTCAAACTGAATATAAAAACGGCAAAGTAGACCTGCATCTTTCAAATAGTGATTATTCATTGCAATTTGTAGGAAAAATTCAAGACAACATCCTAAATGATTCATTACACGAATTCACTATCGTCGTGCCCGACCAAATTTTTTATGATATGAGCAAACAACAAAAACCTTATATGCTACAAGCATATAAAGTATCCGATGACAAAAATACAAAGAAGCTAACAAAAGCTATTCAAATACTCCTTAAAGATATTCATTTAATATCCAAATACGGTGCTTATAAAAGTGTCGTGGAAGCATCAGGATTAGTCATCTTCGCTGGTGTATTTTTAGGACTCGTCTTTTTAGCTGCAACTGGAAGCATTATTTACTTTAAACAATTAACAGAAGCAACTATAGATCAAGACAAATATATCATTTTACGTAAATTAGGTGTAAGCAAGCAAACCATTTTTAAATCGATTGCAAAACAAATTGCCTTTATATTTATTCTGCCACTTACTATCGGTAGCTTGCATAGTATTGTCGCTTTAAAGGCACTTTCTAATACACTTGGCATAGATATTTTCATTCCAGTTTTAACTACCATTGTCGCATATACACTGATTTATTTTGCTTACTATATACTGACAGTAAAATCCTATAATAATATCGTGAATAAATAAAAAAGCATCTCAACAGATGCTTTTCTTGTTTTATTGAATCACCTTATTTCTACTAGCTGCAATTTGTTCTCTCAACTTCATACCTTGGATATGTTTAAAAGGATATATCCTTCGAATGAATGTACCCAATTCTCAGGACGCTTCATATAACGTGTTTTCTTTACTATTATTACTCCGCTTTCTGAGAAGTGTGGAAGGCAGTATCCTCCCAACTTTAATAGACAATACAATTTAAAATACATATCAGTAATCATTTCAAATTAATTCCCGATCAACTACATCATTAAATAAAGACGTATTTTTGTTACAGTCATCGGCATGCTATAATAAAAAAATTGGAAATTAAGAGTAAACAAACACTCTAAAGTTTCATTTCTTTTTGTTTTAAATCGATTGTATAGCTAGGGGGTATATGAAAGAAGTTTTAAAAGTTGCTATAACGTATCTGTATAATATCAATTTATTGAGGTGTTAAAAACTTATGTTTTACGCATTTATTCCAATCATTTTACTCATTCTTTTTCTAGGTTTTTATTTAACAGATCCTAGAAGAATAATAAACGGTTTTTTATTTAACTTGTTTATAATTTCAATAATTATTGCCAGTTCGTACTTCTCTATGATTACAGGGAATCAGTATTTACTGTTCATCGCCCTAATCCCTGCTGCAGTCGTTCTCTTTATGTTAAGTTTCGGCTTAGTAGCCTTAATATTGGGGCTGTTTTTAAATGCTAAGATTCTTATGAGTAAAGAAAGCCGACGTTTTGCAAATAGTTTAACTTTCGTTCTCGGTATAGGCCTTGCAATCTTTTGGGTAATTTCTTTAGTTGAACCCGTTAACTTCTTCCCCGAATCAATTCGAACACTTTACTGGGGAGCAGTTCTTATTTCTATATATTTATTTGTAGATCTATCTAATTTCCTAACAGCCTATTTCCTGTACCAATTCAATAGACCGAAATACAATCAAGATTTTATCATTGTTCTTGGGAGTGGTTTAATTAATGATAAAGTTCCACCACTTTTAGCTAGCCGCATTAACAAAGCTATTGAATTTTATCGGAAACAAGAAGCAGTCTCTTCACCACCTAAAATTATTTTTTCTGGTGGACAAGGACCAGATGAAAATATTTCGGAAGCGGAAGCTATGCAGGATTATGCTGTAAAAAATGGGATTCCTTTAGAACATACAATAAAAGAGAATCGTTCTACTACAACATATCAAAATATGCTGTATTCAAAGGAAATTATGGAATCATTAAAAGGCTTTCAGTATAACTGTATTTTCTCCACAAACAATTTCCATGTGTTTCGCGCAGGATTATACGCTAAAATAGTAGGGCTAAATAGCCAAGGAATTGGTTCAAAAACAGCCTTTTATTATTGGCCAAATGCGATGATTCGAGAGTATATTGCTATTTTTGTTATGAATCGTGTACGTCACAGTATTGTAATAGCAATTATTATGGGATTCTCTATCTTAGCAACCGGAATAAATTATTTGTTGTTTTGAGGATGCTGTGCAATTTATGAATAAGATTCAATTGTAATGAATAAGAAGACCGTTTCATTTTATACGTTATAGTCGAAGAGAATATTAATAAATTGTATTTACTGTTTAACCAAGTCATTCATTAGTCAGGATTGATTTTTTTATTCATCATATGCATTATCTCTATTTTAAAGAAATCAAGCCTTACGGTATAAAATGCTTTTATCCCTTCTTTTAAAAAATGCCCTGAACCATCAGGGCATTTTTATTTTTTTACTAAAAGGCTTTCAGGTAAGTACCTTTTTAATTGTATTTCGGATGACAAATAGGTTTCCATGATTCCATATTATAATTTTGAAAAAAACCTAAAGAATTACTAAACCAGTAACTCTTTAGGTTTTTTTTCATGTAAATAAAAAGCAAAATGGTTCCTTACAAAAATGTAAGATTCCAGTTAGATACATCGATGTTTGCAACCTTTAATCACTTGTAAACTAACAATAGTTAATCAAGCAATACCGGGGCGTTAATCTGTTATCGTCACAGACTTAATATATGTACTAAAAATCATCATAGAAAGGATGTATGGATTATGAATGCAATAAAACAAAGTTTACCTCAAAAGAATCGAATTGTTGATTTAGATGTCATACGAGGTTTTGCCTTAATTGGTATTTTCTTAGTGAATATAAATATGTTTTTTACCGAAGCGGGTGTCTCCAATAAAGGATTACCAGGTGCCAAGTGGATTGACATTCTTGTTGATGCCAAATTTTACGCGATTTTCTCTTTATTATTTGGTGCAGGGGTATCTCTATTCCTCACTCGAGCAAAAACAAAAGGTCAACCATATTTGGTATATATACGCCGCATGGTTGTACTAGTCCTCATCGGTTTATTACATGCTAATGTTTGGGGTGGAGATATACTACGTTCATATGCAATCATTGGCTTGTTATTATTAGCTCTTCATAAATTACCAGGTAAATGGTTGTTAGTAATTTCTTTAAGTTTACATGTAATGGGAATTGTCGTTAATACATTATCCTATGATTATATACTAGGCGGGCATCCGAACATGCCACCTTTACTCAATATTCTTCAACTCATTCTCTCATTATTTGCACCTTTAATATACTTTATAGAAGGTTTCTCATTAATGCAGATTGATGCTCTAAAGAAATTAAAGAAGAGCCCTAAGCTTCATACAGCACTCATTATGATTCTTAGTAGCATTTGTATCGTTGGAGTAGCTATACAGTTTCTAACACCTAGTGCAAAAGCATATTTTATCCTAAAAATTATTTTACAACCTCTTCTTGCATTACTTTACACTTTAATCCTTGTAGCTCTACTGAAGAGTACGATAGGGAGCACTGTGTTAAAACCATTACAAGCTTACGGAAGAATGGGAATGAGTAATTATTTGGGACAGACTATTATGGGGATGTTTATTTTACCACTATTCCTAAACGTATTTTCATCAGCATTCGCTATGGTGAGTGTGTGTTTCCTAACATGGATTCTCCAAATCGTGCTTAGCAACGTTTGGCTAAAATATTTTAGTTTTGGACCTATAGAATGGATTTGGCGCTGCTTAACTTATTGGAACTTAATGCCTATCCGAAAAAATAATAGTAAGAAATAACATATAGGAGGATATAAAAATGCAAAGACCTGTTGTAGACGTAAAAAATGTTCAGAAAGTATATGGTAAAAAAGGTGAGAATCAATCATATGCCTTAAAAGGTGTATCATTTTCAATCCGAGAAGGTGAATTTGTCGGTATCATGGGACCATCTGGATCTGGAAAAACAACATTACTAAATGTAATTTCTACATTAGATAATGCAACGGACGGAAAAGTTGAAATTGCTGGAACTGATATTACAAAAATGAAGCAAGGTGCACTCTCTGATTTCCGCTCCAAAAAATTAGGATTTATTTTTCAAGACTTTAACCTTTTAGAAAATTTATCAATCTATGAAAATATTGCATTGCCACTTTCCTTGCAAGGTGTTCCTTCTCGAAAGATTGGACCAAAAGTAACGAAAGTAGCAGAGATGTTAGGAATTTCATCATTACTGCAAAAGTATCCTTCAGAAGTATCTGGTGGACAAAAGCAACGTTCTGCTGCTGCACGTGCACTCGTTCATGAACCAGCGATTATTTTAGGAGATGAACCAACAGGAGCACTTGATTCTAAAAATGCAACTAGCCTTTTAGATGCAATGAAAAGTCTTAATGAAGAGCAAAATGTTTCAATTATGATGGTTACCCACGATCCATTTAGCGCAAGTTACTGCCAGCGCATTTTGTTCATTCAGGATGGAGAGCTGTATAAAGAACTACATCGTACAACAAACCGCGAAATGTTTTATAAAGAAATTTTAAATGTACTTGCTGATTTGGGTACACAAAAAGCATAAGAAAGGAATTTACAACATGTTACTCAAACTTTCCATGTCAGGACTAAAAAGTAAAATAAGAGACTATATTGTCTTATTAATTGGGCTTGTTATGTCCATTTCAATCTTTTACATGTTCCAAACACTAGCAATGAATGATTCATTTATTAAAGCAAATTCAATGATTAGCTCTATTGGGATCATCTTCCAAGTTGGTTCATTTTTATTGGCAACTATCACGTTCTTCTACATCTTATACGCTAATTCATTTTTACTATCATTAAGGCAAAAAGAGTTCGGTATGTATATGATGTTAGGTGCGAAAAAATATAAAATTACGCTACTCATGTTTATGGAAACTTTAGCTATCGGGATCACTTCACTTATTATTGGGATTGGAATCGGTATCGGACTTTCTAAAGGAATTGGACAACTTCTTATGAAAGAATTAGAATTTGCTTCCGATGGATACCACGCTCTTTATATTCCATCTATTCGTGTAACAATAATATTTTTCTTCATCCTGTTTTTCTTAGCTGCCATTATGAATATAGCGAAACTATCTCGCATTACAATATTACAACTTGTTCATTCTGAGATGAAAATAGACAAACCTTCAGTAAAAGGGATTAAAACATTCTTTGTAGCAGTAATGGGTGCTGGTTCATTAGCAATTGGATATGCAGCATTAATAAATATAAAGGCTTTATCATTAGCTGGATTTCCTATCGCTACAGTAGCAACGACATTAGGAACATATCTTATTTTCATCTCTTTATTACCACTAACTATTAAATTACTGAAAAAAATTAAACCATTAAATGAAAAGGGATTAAATTCATTTACTTTTTCTCAATTAAGCTTCCGCGTAAATGATTTAACAAAAGTATTAGCAACTGTAGCAATGTTAATTGCACTTGCAGTTGGAGCAATTGCTGGCGGAATGGCTTTTAAAAACAATATTAGCCTAACTACTGATATTGCTAGCCTATACGACGTATCAGTTCATAATCCAACAGCAGATGAGAAAAAAATATTAAACAAGATCAAATTTGAAGAAAAAGCGAACTATCGCTACAAAGTAGATCAAAAATTCGTTTATTACTTGAAAGAAGACTTAGAAAAAAATCGCCCTCTTGTTCAAAATGGTTTCGGGCAAAAGAAAGTCGGTCAAGTAGAACGAACTGCAAATGAGCTTCCAGTGGGAGCAATTGTAAAGAAAGGCGCAAATGATACAATTAATGGTCTCGCTCTTTCTGAAGAATGGAAAAATGCATTCAAAGAAATACAACCTGATTACTTATACAAACAACAACATATAAAAATTGTAGACCAAAAAATGTACAATCAAATAAAAACAAAGGAACAATATGTTGTAATTGGAAAAACAAATGATTTCGCAGCGTATAAGAAAGAATGGAAAGAACTTGATCAACTACAATTGGAAAAATATAAAGATGTAACTAAAGATCAGTTAAATAGTAAATTTAGCTTTTACGAAATTATGTACACTTTCACAAGTGGCACAGTCTTTATGGGCTTTTTCTTAGGAATTGCTTTCTTAGCTATGATGGCGAGTTGCTTAATGTTCAAAATCCTATCTGGTGCAACGAAAGATACAAAGCGCTATCAAATGTTACGTAAAATAGGAGTTCGTCGTGAGCTATTAGCGAGATCAATCTATAAAGAGTTATTGTTAGTATTCTTATTCCCAGCTACCATCGGTATCTCCCATGTAATTGTTGGTATGAATATGTTCTCTTTCATTTTGATTGACCCATACTTCCGTATTTGGGTTCCACTCGTAATTTTTGCGGTAATCTATACTATTTACTACTTAATTACAGTTCAATTATACAAAGGTATTGTACTTCCGAAAGAAAGATAATAAAAAAGCTGATGACATGCTGTCATCAGCTTTTTTATATCCCATACCAGTGATTTATTTACTATACTAGTATATGTACTTGATTTTATTACTAATTTTCAACACCTTATATAAATGAAAGAAAGGAGCTATGTTATTGCAACATGTGAAACAACTACTGAGAAATTTTTTATATTTTTTCTTCAGTAAACAAATTGAAAAGTTTCTAACCTATAATTTAAGAAAAAAAACAAATACATTTATTCGTATCGCTATTTATATTTATTTGGGAACCAAAATTATTTCCGTACTCTTTAATCTTAAGACATCTTACGGAGTAGGACTCTTTAATATTGGCTGGCTTATAAGCATGTCACTCTATCTATATTTCGCTAAAAATATTTACTTCGAAATGAAACAAGAGCATCAAAAAGTGAAAGAACTAACCTTCTTTTCTCTCTTTGACTCCAATAAAGATTTACCTTATCGAAGATATATTTACAAGTGTTATACAAAAATATTGTATAGCTTGCTTATCGCTGCATCAAGCTTCAATAGCTTATTACAAATTAATGCATCCATCTCACCGTCTATTTCAGACCTAGTCTCTAATGTGATGCATATGATTTTACTTTTAAGTGCGGTCACAGTAACCAGCCTTTATCTTGCACTACAATGGACAAATATATTAATGACCATATTATTAATACTCTCTTCAGTAATCACTGGAGCGATAATAAGTACTGGTTTATTATCAACAATAGGTAGTTTAACTCATTTTGATCTTTTAAATAACTTTTCCATCATCTTAACAATTTTCATTGGCATTATTGTTCAAATGGGAATTGTATGGATACGCCCTCCTTATCAGCTAAGTCGTACAGAAAATGCTTTTTTTATATCCAATTCAATGATTGCTACAACGTTATTATTACTAGTTATTTTTATTCAAGATATTTCTGTACTAACTGGCGGGGAAACGAATTTAGAAAAGAAAGCTCAATTAGCCTTATTACCTTATACAATTGGCGCAACGATTAATTTTATGTATATAAAGTTTAAATCTAATCGTATCGCCCAAAAAGCAGAAAAAAACATGCTAGAAGTTATTTATTTGTTAGAAGAAAATGATATTGATCGTCTTTCACCTTCACAAAAACAAAAAATAGTTACTAAAATCAAGAAATGTATCTATTACGGTGGAACATCATTCCGCTTACTTCTCCTTATGAATCCAGAAACGAAACAATTTATAAAAAACATGAAATTAGATGATAGAACTTCATAAAAGCATCTACTTCAGACCTCGGCTATTCTTTCAATAGAATAGCCTTTTTTCATACTTCTGTAAGATTTCTTACAATACTGTAAGCCAATCGTTAGTTACTTCGATGTTTCCAATCTTACATTTTATATAAACTAAAAGTAGATAATCAATCAAAAATAAAAACACTATTAAAGGAGCGAATTCTCATGAAAGAAAACCAAGACTTATTATTCAACCAAATCGTTACTGTTTCTTGCTTAGGCGGCTTCGTTTTACTATCTGGTGTTGCAGCTGTTATTAAAATCGCTCAACAACTTTTCATGTAATATATAAATTCATTGCAATTATAAATTATCAAATCACTTAAAGGAGCGAATTCTCATGAAAGAAAACCAAGACTTATTATTCAACCAAATTGTTACTGTTTCTTGCTTAGGTGGCTTTGTTTTACTATCTGGTGTTGCGGCTATTACTAAAATTGCTCAACAACTTTTTATGTAATATATCTTCATTACTACTTTAAATTTAAAATCATTCAAGATGACTAAAAATCACTTTTTATATAGATAGATTTCAAAATAAAGGTTCCTTACAAAAATGTAAGTTTCCAGTTAGATACATCGATGTTTGCAAACATTTATTCCTTGTAAACTAATAACTAGTTAGTCCAATTTAAACACACAAATAACTTATAGAGGAGTTTTCATATGAAAAAATTACTTGCTTCATGCGCTACTTTTGCACTATTCGCTAGCTTTGCGGTTGGTTGTGATTTATCTTCCCCAATCAAAATGGGTTCAAAGGAATACTACGTTCAAATCCAAGGTGAGGGTAAAATGGAAGATAATCAACGCCTTTATACTTTACCTACTTACGATGAAAACGGAAATGAAAAAACAGTTACATTTAGTAGCCAAAAGAGAGAAAATGATAAAAAACTTAAAGAAAATGCATTTTTACGCCTTTACATTAAACAAGAGGATGAAAAGAAAACAGATATACCAAACACAGAAGTTAAATCTTATGAAGAAGTACAGAAATCAGATTTACCTGCAAAAACAAAAGAAAAATTAGGTGTAAAATAATTATTAAAACAAATAAAGGGGGTATCTCTTACTTAACAAGAGATACTCCCTTTATTTTTGGAATCATAAATTTGCCGCAAACAAAAAGAACCATAACCTCACCAAACTGGCAAAATTATGGTTCATATCATACAAAATAAAAAACCACCAAATATGTATTGGTGGAGACGGTGGGAGTCGAACCCACGTCCAAAAATATCGGCACTTAAGCTTCTACGAGTGTAGTCGATATATTAGCATTTCGCGAACTCTTCGGCCTATCGACAGGCTTCCAAGTTGCTAGTCTGGTTGTTCTCTTCCTTTGTCCTCAGACGGCGAACTCCGGCGTAGTCCACTTAGTTTGAGTCCCTTACCCTACCACATGGACGATGGAGGGAGGAACCTTTAGTGCAATTAAGCAGCTAAAGAAAGATTGTTTTGTTTGCCAATTATAGGCTTTGACGTTTTAACGAGGCCGATCCCCTCGACTCGCAACCTAAGCTCGAACTATCCCTGTCGAATCCGTAACGTCCCCATGATAAAAATGGAGCATACGAAGAAAATTTCGTGATAGCTACTAAGAGCTGTTTTTCAATGTGCAACAACCTTACATAAGTTATTATAACATACGCGCGCCGTTTTACAAATGTAAATATCTGTATTACATCTTTTGACGATCACGGAACGCGCGTGCAATTTCACGTTTAGCTTCTTTCTCTTTTAAATCGTGACGCTTATCATATTGTTTCTTACCTTTTGCTAAACCAAGTGCCATTTTCGCAAATCCATTTTTCAAATAGATTCTAACTGGAACTAGTGCATATCCTGTTTCTTTTGAAGCACCCGCTAACTTCTCAATTTCTTTTTTATGCAGAAGTAACTTTCTCGTACGAAGCGGATCGTGGTTGAAACGATTTCCTTGCTCGTACGTACTAATATGCATATTATGAACCCATACTTCACCATTATGTACACGTGCAAACGCATCTTTCAAGTTCACGCGTCCAGCGCGAATCGACTTAATTTCCGTTCCTTGAAGGACAAGCCCTGCTTCGTATGTTTCTTCGATGAAATAATCATGAAAAGCCTTTTTATTTTGTGCAATAACCTTACCTGAACCCTTTGGCATATAACGTCCCTCCTCTATTTTTACTATTGTAACAAATGTGAACAAAAAGCGAAAGTGGCTCGCTTAGAATCTTTGGACATTGGAACTCCCGACAGAGAAGCGCTTTTTGCTTCGTCCGAGGGAGTGAAATGGCCAACAGATTCTAGCCACTGTAGCTGGATTCTATAAAAAGCGAAAGTGGCTCGCTTAGAATCTTTGGGCATTGGAGCTCCCGACAGAGAAGCGCTTTTTGCTTCGTCCGAGGGAGTGAAATGGCCAACAGATTCTAGCCACTGTAGCTGGATTCTATAAAAAGCGAAAGTGGCTCGTTCAGAATGTGAGGTGGATGGAGCTTCTGACCTTGAGGCGCTCTTTGCCTCTCGGGAAGAAGCGAAGCCGCCGAACATTCTAGCCACTGTAGCTAGATTCCAACAAAAAGCGAAAGTGGCTCGCTCTCAAGCCACCAATAAAAAAGAAAAAGCCTCGCTTTTCATCAAAGCGAAGCCATCCTTTTCTTACTTACGCTTTTTCTTCTTCTTCTTGAATCCTGGTACGTTTTCGAAGAATGCTTTTTTCTTCTTGCCGTTACCATCTTTTTTCCCTGGTTGGCTAGCGGACGCGGATGCAGATCCTCTTCCTTTACCTTTGCCACCACGGTCAAATTTTCTACCTGTGCCACGTTCTCCGCCGCGCTCATTACTGCGTTCGCTACGTCCACCGCGTTTCTTTCTGCCTGTTCTTGGCTGTTCGATCACGACTGGACGATCTTTGAACTTACGACGAGGCGTACCTTTCATGCCAACGATTTCAAAGTCGATTGCTCGCTCGTCTTTGTTTACATTAATAACGCGAATTGTAATTTCGTCACCAATGCGGAATACGTTACCTGTACGTTCTCCGATCATTGCGAAATGCTGTTCATCATAACGGTAGTAATCATCCGTTAAGTAGCTAACATGTACAAGACCTTCAATTGTATTTGGAAGCTCTACGAATAAACCGAAGTTTGTTACAGAGCTAATCATACCGTCATACTCTTCGCCGATCTTATCAACCATATACTCTGCTTTTTTCATTTCGTCTGTTTCACGCTCAGCTTCAACAGCACGACGTTCCATATTAGAAGAGTGCTCTGCAATCTCAGGTAATTTCTCACGCCATTTTGCTTGCGTTTCATTGTCGACTTTACCATTAATGATGTATTCACGAATTAATCTATGAACAATCGTATCTGGATAACGACGAATTGGTGATGTGAAATGCGTGTAGAACTCCGTTGATAAACCGAAATGTCCTAAGCTATCTGCATCGTAACGTGCTTGCTTCATTGAACGAAGCATAACTGTTGAAATGACTACTTCTTCAGGCTGTCCTTGAACCATTTCAAGAATTTGTTGTAGCGCACGAGGATGTACTTCATTTGCACGTCCTTTTACCGCATATCCGAAGTTCGTTACAAACTCGAAGAAGCGCTCCAGCTTATCTTCTTTCGGATCTTCATGGACACGATACATGAATGGTACGTTCATCCAGTGGAAGTGCTCTGCTACTGTTTCGTTCGCAACAAGCATAAATTCTTCAATTAACTTCTCTGATACAGAACGATCACGCATGACAACATCTGTCGGTTTTCCTTCTTCATCCACTAATACTTTCGCTTCTTTAAAGTCAAAGTCGATTGCACCGCGGCGCATACGTTTTTCACGTAAAATTTGTGCTAATTGCCCCATCTCTTTAAACATAGGCACTAACGGCTCATAACGCTTGATTAGCTCTTCGTCCTCATCTTCTAAAATGCTTCTTACGTCAGCATACGTCATACGCTCTGTCGTTTTAATTACACTTTGGAAAATCTCGTGTTTGACAACGTCACCTAAATTGTTGATTTCCATTTCACAAGATAACGTCAGACGGTCTACTTTCGGATTTAATGAACAAATACCGTTAGATAGACGATGCGGAATCATCGGGATTACACGGTCAACAAGATACACACTCGTCGCTCTCTCCGCTGCTTCTACATCAATTGGAGAACCTTCTTGAACGTAATGACTTACATCCGCAATGTGAACACCAAGCTTGTAGTTACCGTTCTCAAGTTTCGTTACTGTAACAGCGTCATCTAAATCTTTCGCGTCTGCACCGTCAATTGTTACGATCATTTGATCACGTAGGTCACGGCGATCTTTTAAATCTTCTTCTGAAATCGTTTCTGGTACACTGTTTGCGTGTTCCATCACTTCTTCAGGGAACGCTAAAGGCAAGTGATGTTTATGAATGACAGATAAAATATCTACTCCTGGATCATTTTTATGACCTAGAATTTGAATAACTTCACCTTCTGCACTTAAACGATTCTCTGGATAGCTCGTAATTTTCACAACTACTTTATGACCTTCTACAGCGCCCATTGATGCGCTTTTCAATACGAAAATGTCACTTGTCCAGCGCTTATTGTCAGGTATAACAAATCCAAAGTTTTTCGATTCTGTATATGTACCAACTAATTCTTTCGTTCCACGTTCTAAAATGCGTACAATGGAACCTTCTTGACGCGAACCACTCGATTGGGAACTAAGGCGTGCTAATACTGTATCGCCATGAAGTGCACCGTTTAATTCTGTAGGCGGGATGAAAAGATCATCGTCTCCTGTTTTCTTCTCGTCTGGTACAACAAATGCAAAACCACGCGCATGTCCAATTAACTTACCACGTATTAAATTCATCTTTTCAGGAAGACCGTAACGGTTGCTACGAGTACGAATAACAAGTCCCTTTTCTTCCATCGTTACAAGTGCTTTTACGAAATCTTTAAAGCCCTCAGAACCTTCAATCCCAAATGCCTCTTCTAACTCTTGTATCGTTAGCGGTTTATACGCTTCTTCTCTCATAAATAATAACAACTTATCAATATGTTCTTGTATGATTTCTTCCAAGCAAAAATACCTCCTTTAAAACCTTATATTATTTAGTGTATCCGAAAGATAGGGGATGTATAAAGCGAAACTTCAATACTCCCCTTATGATTTTTACAGTTTTCACAAAAAATTCCTTATGAAAAAAAGAGGCAACTAGATCTTACCAATCTAGTTGCTCCAAGAAGTTATATACATCCTCATGTAGCTCGTCACGCTGCTTATCAAGTGTAATGACATGCGTAGAGTCTTCATACCATTTAATGTCTTTTAACGTTGATTCTACACCGTTATAAATAATGTTCGCACTATCTGTATTAATCATTTCATCATGACGCGCTTGTACAACAAATGTTGGTGCATAAATCATGTCCACATTGTTACGTACGTCAGCAATTAATTGTTGTAATGCTTTTAATGTATTCATCGGTGTCTTTTGGAATTCCAACATTTCTTGTTCGATTTGCTCTGGTGATTTTTGCTCACGCTTTTTATATTCGCGGGCATATGCCAATATACCTTGGTACATCGTTTCTTCACTCTTAATATACATTGGTGCACACATTGGTACTACACCTAAAACCGGTACTGTATAACCTAATTTTAGTGAAAATACTCCGCCAAGTGACAATCCAACGACAGCAATTTTCTCAAAACCTTTATCTTTTAAAAGCTGATATGCCTCTGTTACATCTTGCCACCAATCTTCAGGACCTGTATGAACAAGCTCTTCTGGTGGTACACCGTGCCCTTTATAAATTGGCGCATGACAAGTGTAGCCTTTCTTTTCTAAGAAACGCCCTAACATACGTACATCAGCTGAGTTTCCTGTGAATCCATGTAGTAATAAAACAGCGCGGTCTCCACCCTCAAATGTAAATGGTTTCGGAGATGCTAATTTCATCATGTACTTCTCCTCTTTCTCTTCTGTAATCTAGTCGTATTCTTTCTATATCTAGTGTACCATATTTATATTTCTATAATCTAATTAGAAACATCTTTCAAATGACAAAACAAAAAAAGAAGAACCATTAGTACATCTTACTAACGCTTCTTCTTTCGATTTTATAAATTGAAGTACGTAACACCAATTGTTAATACAAAGAACAATACAGCTAAAACAATTGTAATACGGTTTAATACCGCTTCAATTCCACGTGCCTTTTGCTTACCAAATAATTGCTCCGCACCGCCTGAAATTGCACCTGAAAGGCCTGAGCTATTACTAGATTGCATAAGTACCATAACAATCATTAAAATCGATACAATAATAAGTAAAACTGATAATAACGTATGCACTTGGCGTACCTCCTACAAAGATTCAGTTATTGTAACTGTAGCATAAATTCTATAGAAAAGCGAGAGCTATAGAGGCGCTCTCGCTTTTCTTCCCTTACATAAACATCATTGCAAATAACGGTCCGAGCAAACATGTTAAAATGGCTGTTAATGTCATTGTTACCGATCCAATAACACCTTCATGTTCGTTATTTTTCATCGCTCTCATCACACCCATAATATGAGAAGCACATCCAAATCCGATACCTTTACCAACTGAATTTGTAACGCGGCTCCATTTCAATAAAAGCGGGCCAGTAATCGTTCCTGTAATACCTGCAATAACAACGAAAGCTGCTGTTAATGACGGTACACCACCAACTTGCTCCGAAACACTCATCGCAACTGGCATTGTCACTGATTTTGGTAAAGAAGATAAAATTAAGCTTTTATCTGTTCCCATAAGTGAGGCAATAGCAAAATCACTTGCAATGGCAACTGTTGTACCTACTAGTACCCCACCGGCAATTGGTACAACATATTTTTGCAGAACGTGACGTTGTTTATATAGAGGAATTGCAAATGCTACAACACCGGGTCCAAGTAGCTTCGCAATCCAGCCACCACCACTTTCCATATAATGTTGATAAGGTATATCAAGCACGATAAATAAGAAAGCCATTAATCCTGTTGCTACAAGCATTGGAATGGTGAATGGTGTTGGAAATAATTTATAGACTTTTTTAGATAATTGATATAATAGCACCGTAAAAAGAACCCAACCGATCCCGATTAATATTTGACTCATCGCGACTCTCTTTCCTTTCTATTCGCAAGATATTGTCCTGTATGTCCTGCGACAATAATAATTAAAAATGTACTCGCTACAACTGTAATGAAAAGAGAAATTCCTTTACTCATAAAAAAAGCACCGTAATTCATTAGGCCAAGCGTTGGCGGAATTAATAAAAACGGCATAATAGCAACGAGTGTTTCTGCTCCTAAATCGAACCATTTCACTGGAAGAACTTTTAGGCTAAGTAAAACAAGTAAGAGGAACATTCCAATCAAACTTCCTGGGATCGGAATATTTAACATTTCTTGTACCCAAGTTCCAACCATATAAAAAACGTAAAGAGCAGCAATTTGGACAAGAATCTTTGTAAATTTCATGTTCATCATCCCTCTTGTTTATACGATCTTCTGTTAATATCTTTATCATAGTATAAATTGTAAAAAGCTGCAATTTATCAACTTGACAGCAAAAAACACCTATGTTATACGCTTACAACCTTGATATGACTACATTTTCAACAGAAAATTAAGTCAAAAACCTTGACCTAATATAAGAAGTTTTTATTTTCTGAATTTTAAAGGTTATTATTTCAATAAAATAATCTTTTTACCTTTAAGCTTACATATATATAAAGTGAAACTTTAATCAGTGGGGGGTTCTTTATCCCCCACTGATTATCAGCCCTCACCAATCGGACTTTAATGGGCAGCCCGACCCCACCTAAATTCTTTGCTTTCGCTGAATTTTGAGGTGGGGGTCTTACTGCCCATTAAAGTGGGATAAATAAGATAGGTGGTGAACATATGCCCAAAAAAGTTCTCATTTTTTGTGATCCTGGGATTGATGATACGATGGCTCTCCTCTTAGCGTTCTTTATCGATGAAATAGAAATCATCGGCATTGTTGCTGATTACGGCAATGTTCCAAAAGAGATGGCCGTACAAAATGCTCATTTTCTTAAGAATGAAACAAGGAATAGAAATATTAAGATATTCGGTGGTTCAGAACGCCCTCTTACTGGTGCCCCGCCTGCTTTTTTTACAGAAGTACACGGGAAACAAGGGCTTGGGCCAATTATTCCAAATGGGAATGTGACTAACGGAGAAATGGAGAATTTCTTTGAAGTGATTCCTCTTATTGAACAGTATAAAGATGAATTAATCATTGTAAGTTTAGGAAGACTTACCTCTCTAGCAATTTTATTTATCATGTGCAAACAGTTAATGAAACAAATTAAATCTTACTACGTAATGGGCGGTTCCTTTTTACATCCTGGTAATGTTACCCCTATTTCTGAAGCAAACTTTTATGGTGATCCTACTGCCGCTAATATAGTCCTTCAATCCTCACCTAACATGTACATCTATCCATTAAACGTCACCCAATATTCCATCATTACACCAGAAATGGCTGAATATATTGAAGCAAAAGGAAAAGCCCCACTCGTCAAACCGTTATTCGATCATTATTACTACGGCTATTATAAAAATGCTCTACCACATTTAAAGGGTAGCCCCTTCCATGACACAATGCCAATACTCGCTTTACTTGATAACTCTATGTTTACGTATCACAAATCCCCTATCGTTGTCATGACAGAATCCTCTGCACAAGGAGCAAGCATAGGGGAATTTCGTTCTTTAGTGAACCAAAAGCCATTTATTGATTGGCCGGGTCATCAAATTGCAATTGATTTTGATTATAACCGTTTCTTTAAACATTTCATGTCACTTATGACGGGGGAACAATTTTAGCATAAAAAAACAGACCGTGATTTCTCACGGTCTGTCGTTATTTTCTACAATTATCGTTTGATGTTGTAGAAAGATTTGATACCATCGTAA
Organism: Bacillus cereus group sp. MYBKT111-2; assembly: GCF_051915205.1. Classification (NCBI taxonomy): domain Bacteria; kingdom Bacillati; phylum Bacillota; class Bacilli; order Caryophanales; family Bacillaceae; genus Bacillus; species Bacillus cereus group sp. MYBKT111-2. Next base: position 23,933 of record NZ_JBQAEG010000008.1, on the reverse strand, counting down.
ACAGCGATTTCGCCTAGTTCGTCTTCGATGCGTAATAATTGGTTGTACTTAGCAATACGGTCAGTACGGCTCATAGAACCAGTTTTGATTTGGCCAGCGTTAGTTGCAACTGCGATGTCAGCGATTGTAGCATCTTCAGTTTCACCAGAACGGTGAGATACAACTGCTGTGTAACCAGCACGTTTAGCCATTTCGATAGCTTCGAAAGTCTCAGTTAAAGTACCGATTTGGTTAACTTTAATTAAGATTGAGTTAGAGATACCTTTTTCGATACCTTCAGCAAGTTTTTGAGTGTTAGTTACGAATAAGTCGTCACCAACTAATTGTACTTTGCTTCCAAGACGCTCAGTTAATAATTTGTGACCATCCCAGTCGTTTTCGTCTAAACCATCTTCGATAGAGATGATTGGGAAGTCTTTGCAAAGCTCTTCGTAGAAATCAACCATTTCTGCAGAAGTTAAGCCAGTACGGCCTTCGCCTGCAAGGTCATATTTACCAGTTTCTTTGTTGTAGAATTCAGAAGAAGCAACGTCCATTCCTAAGAATACGTTCTCGCCAGCTTTGTAACCAGCTTTTTCGATAGCTTCGATGATTACTTCTAATGCTTCACGGTTAGAACCAAGGTTTGGAGCGAATCCACCTTCGTCACCTACTGCAGTGTTAAGACCTTTGTCATGTAATACAGCTTTAAGTGCATGGAATACTTCAGCACCCATACGGATTGATTCTTTGAATGTTGGAGCACCAACTGGTAAAATCATGAACTCTTGGAAGTCTACGTTGTTATCAGCGTGAGAACCACCGTTGATGATGTTCATCATTGGAGTTGGTAATTGTTTTGCATTGAATCCACCAAGGTAACGGTATAATGGAAGACCTACGAAGTCAGCTGCTGCGTGAGCTACTGCCATAGATACACCAAGGATAGCGTTAGCGCCTAGTTTACCTTTGTTTGGAGTGCCATCTAATTCGATCATAGCACGGTCGATACCAGCTTGGTCAGTTACGTCGAAACCAACGATTTCTGGAGCGATAATTTCGTTAACGTTGTTTACTGCGTTAACAACACCTTTACCAAGGTAACGAGATTTGTCACCGTCACGTAATTCTACTGCTTCGTGTTCACCAGTAGATGCACCACTTGGTACGATAGCGCGTCCGAAAGCGCCACTTTCTGTGTAAACTTCTACTTCTACAGTTGGGTTACCACGAGAGTCAAGGACTTCGCGAGCATAAACATCAATAATTGTTGACATAATAAATTCTCTCCTTTTTATATAAGCAAATTATTTAATAATTGTTTTACCTGTCATTTCTTTCGGTTGCTCAACACCAAGAAGTGTAAGCATAGTTGGAGCGATATCACCTAAGATACCATCTTCACGTAATTCTACGTCGTTTTTAGTAACAATGAAAGGAACCGGGTTAGTTGTATGAGCTGTCATTGGCTCTCCTTCAGAAGTTAATTCTTCATCCGCATTACCATGGTCAGCAGTAATAAGTGCTACACCATCTTTTGCAAGAATCGCTTCTACAACTTTTCCTAAACATTCGTCAGTTGCTTCTACTGCTTTAATTGTTGGTTCCATCATCCCAGAATGGCCAACCATATCACAGTTCGCAAAGTTAAGAATGATAACATCATGTTTATCATTTTCGATTTCATTTACTAAAGCGTCCGTTACTTCGTAAATGCTCATTTCAGGTTTCAAGTCATACGTTGCAACCTTCGGTGAGTTAATTAAGATACGCTCTTCTCCTGGGAATTCAGCCTCACGACCACCGCTAAAGAAGAATGTAACGTGCGGATACTTTTCAGTTTCCGCGATGCGAAGTTGCTTTAATCCCGCTTGCGCAACAACTTCACCTAAAGTGTTATCAAGGTTCATTGGCTTAAATGCCACGTAACCATCTACTGTTTCACTAAAGTGTGTCATACATACGAATTCTGGAATGCGAGGTACTTTTTCACCACGATCGAACTCACGGAAGTCTTCGTTTGTAAATACACGAGCAATTTGAATTGCACGGTCTGGACGGAAGTTATAGAAGATAACTGCATCATCATCATTGATTGTTGCAACTGGCGTGTTATCTTCGTTAACAATTACAGACGGCAATACGAATTCATCGTAGATACCATTTGCATAAGAGTCTTCTACACACTCTTCTGCTGATTTATAAGTAGGGCCTTCACCATTCACCATAGCACGGTAACATTTTTCTACGCGATCCCAACGCTTGTCACGGTCCATGGAGTAATAACGACCAGAGATAGTCGCGAATTGTCCTACTCCTGTTTCTTTAATTACTTCATTTGTTGCATCGATATAGCTTTGTGCTGTTTTTGGTCCAACATCGCGGCCATCTAAGAATGCATGAATGTATACTTTCTCAACGCCTTCTTTAGCTGCTAAGCGAAGAAGAGCAAACATGTGGTTCATGTGACTGTGCACACCACCGTCAGAAAGTAAACCGAATAAATGAAGTGCAGTACCTTTTTCTTTTACGCTTTTAATTGCACTTTGGAACGTTTCGTTCTTATCGAACTCACCTTCACGAATTGCAACGTTTACGCGTGTTAAGCTTTGATATACAATGCGGCCAGCACCGATATTTAAGTGACCAACCTCAGAGTTACCCATTTGACCTTCTGGAAGACCTACTGCCTCGCCACAAGCTGTAAGCGTTGTGTGAGGGAATTTGTTCCAGTAACCATCAAAATTAGGTTTCTTAGCTTGTGCTACAGCATTCCCGTAAGTTTCTTCACGAAGTCCGAAACCGTCAAGAATGATTAAAGCTGTTGGCTTTCTCATTTTACCGCCCCCAGAAGACCTAAGAACGAAGCAGGCTCTAAGCTAGCACCGCCAACTAAAGCGCCGTCGATGTCAGATTGTGCCATGTACTCTTTAATGTTTTCTGGTTTTACGCTACCGCCGTATTGGATACGAACAGCTTCTGCAGCTTCTGGAGAAACAGCTTCTGCAACAACTTTACGGATGTGCGCACATACTTCGTTTGCATCTGCAGAAGAAGAAGATTTACCTGTACCGATAGCCCAGATTGGCTCATAAGCGATAACAGTTGCTTTAACTTGCTCTTCTGTTAAACCTGCAAGTGCTTTTGTTACTTGACCTGCTACTAGATCAAATGTTTTTCCGCTTTCACGCTCTTCTAAAGTCTCACCACAACATACGATTGGTGTTAAACCATGTTCAAATGCTGCGATAGTCTTTTTGTTTACTGACTCATCTGTTTCAGCAAACATTTCACGACGCTCAGAGTGGCCAAGTACTACGTAGCCTACTTTTAAGTCGCTAAGTGCTACTGGGCTAATTTCGCCAGTGAATGCACCATTTTTTTCGAAGTGCATGTTTTGTGCACCTACTTGTAAATCAGTTCCTTCAGTCGCTGCTACAAGGCGCTCTAAGAATAGAGCTGGAGAGCAAACTACTGCATCAACAGCTGAAGCTGCTGGGATTTGACCTTTAACTTCCTCTACGAAGCTAACTGCTTCAGATAGAGTTTTATTCATTTTCCAGTTACCTGCGATAATTGGTTTACGCATGCTTTGCACCGTCCTTTTTCTTTGGCTGCTACTTATTTGTCGTTAAGACAAACTACACCTGGAAGCTCTTTACCTTCCATGAATTCTAATGACGCACCGCCGCCAGTAGAAATGTGGCTCATTTTATCAGCCATACCGAATTTTTCAACAGCTGCTGCAGAGTCACCACCGCCGATAACAGAGTATGTACCTTCTGCATCTGCTAATGCTTGTCCTACTGCTTTTGTACCTTGTGAGAATGGAGTCATTTCGAATACACCCATTGGTCCATTCCATACAACAAGCTTAGAGTTTTTAATTACATCTGCATAAATTTCACGTGTTTTAGGACCGATGTCCACGCCTTCCCAGTTAGAAGGGATAGAATCGATATTAACGATTTTAGTTGTTGCAGTTTCAGAGAATTCCTCAGTGATTACAACATCAACTGGCATGTAGAAGTTTACGCCTTTTTCTTTTGCAAGTTGCATAAATTCTTTAGCTAGTTCAATCTTGTCGTCTTCACATAGAGATAGACCAATTTCATGACCTAAAGCTTTAACGAATGTGTAAGCAAGTCCGCCACCGATGATTAAGTTATCTACTTTGTCTAATAGATGACGAATTACACCGATTTTATCTTTTACTTTCGCACCACCGATGATAGCTGTGAATGGACGTTCTGGGTTAGAAAGTGCTTTACCTAATACTTCTAACTCTTTTTCCATTAATAGACCAGATACTGCTGGTAGGTAGTCTGCGATTCCTGCTGTAGAAGCATGAGCACGGTGAGCTGCACCGAATGCATCGTTTACGAAGATGTCAGCAAGAGCTGCAAATTCTTTCGCAAGTTCTGCATCGTTCTTTTCTTCGCCCGCATAGAAACGTACGTTTTCAAGAACTAATACGTCGCCTTCGTTCATTGCTGCAACCATTTCTTGTGCAACTGGTCCGAATGCTTCGTCTGCTTTTTTAACATCTTTACCAAGAAGCTCGCCTAAACGTGCTGCTACTGGAGTAAGACGTAATTCTTCTACTACTTGACCTTTTGGACGGCCTAAGTGGCTTGCTAAAATAACTTTCGCACCTTGCTCTACTAAATATTGAATTGTAGGAAGAGCTGCACGGATACGAGTTTCATCTGTAATTTTGCCTTCTTTCATAGGTACGTTGAAGTCAACGCGGCAAAATACACGCTTACCTTTTAAATCTACGTCACGAATTGATTTTTTGTTCATTGGATTTCCCTCCGACTACTAGTTAGGATTGACAAAACCCACTCAAAAGCTTAACACATTTGCTTTTAAAACGAAAGAAGAGAGAGAGGGAACAAACCCTCTCCCTCGTTTTGTCATTGATAACTTATATAATTAAGAATTAAAGACCTTTTGAAGTCATGTAAGCTGCTAGGTCTACTACGCGGTTAGAGTAACCAGTTTCGTTATCGTACCAAGAAAGTACTTTAACCATGTTACCTTCCATTACCATTGTAGATAATGCATCGATTGTAGAAGAAGCTGTACATCCGTTATAGTCGATAGATACTAATGGCTCTTCGCTGTATCCAAGGATACCTTTTAATTCGCCTTCAGCTGCTGCTTTGAATGCTGCATTTACTTCTTCAACTGTTACTTCTTTATCAAGTTCAACAACTAGGTCAACTAGAGAAACGTTAGCAGTTGGAACACGTACAGCGCCACCGTTTAATTTACCTTTAAGTTCTGGTAATACTAATGCTACTGCTTTAGCTGCACCAGTAGATGTTGGGATCATGTTTTCAGCTGCTGCACGAGCACGACGTAAATCTTTGTGTGGTAAGTCTAAGATTTGTTGGTCGTTAGTGTAAGAGTGAATTGTTGTCATCATTCCGCGTTTTACGCCGAATTTTTCGTTTAATACTTTAGCGAATGGAGCTAGACAGTTTGTAGTACAAGAAGCGTTAGATACTACGTTGTGGTTAGCTGCATCGTATTGTTCGTGGTTAACACCCATAACTACAGTGATATCTTCGTCAGAAGCTGGAGCTGAGATGATAACTTTCTTAACTGATCCACCTAAGTGTTTTTCAGCGTCTGATTTTTTAGTGAAACGGCCAGTAGATTCTACTACTACTTCTACTCCGTAGTCGCTCCATGGTAATTGAGCTGGGTCACGCTCAGCGATAACTTTAATTTCTTTACCGTTAACAACGATGCTGTTTTCGTTAGCAGATACTTCTGCATTTAAAGTTCCGTGAACTGTGTCATATTTTAAAAGGTGAGCTAATGTTTTAGCATCTGTTAAGTCGTTGATTGCTACTACTTCTACCTCAGAGTTGTTAAGAGCTGCGCGGAATACGTTACGTCCGATACGTCCAAATCCATTAATACCAATTTTAGTCATTTGAATTTCCTCCTTGGGGGATTATATTAAAGGGTAATACCCTTTGTTAACTGTTTTGCTGCACCTTCATCTGTAATTAGAATTGAAGTGTGCCCTTGTTTAATTACAGCCTGTATTGCCTTTGCCTTTGAAGAACCTCCAGCGACCGCAACAACGTGAGATACATTTTGTAAATCCTCTAGTTGCATACCAACTGTTCTTACTTTATGAACAACATTTCCTTGTTCATTAAAGTAGTAACCGAAAGCTTCGCCAACTGCTTCGCTTGCCTGAATCTTTAACCAATCTGCTTCCGAAGTATTTCTGCGACGTGCCATTGTTAACGCATCACCTATTCCATGAATGACGATATTGGAAGATCGAATCAACTCAAGAACTTCTTTCACGGAAGGCTCTGTCACAATAGACGCATATGCTTCGCTGCTAACATGATCTGGAACATACAATAAGCGATAATTACTCATCGTATTTTGCGCCATCTTGGCACAAATGGTATTGGCTTCTAACTCGACGCCTTCTCCAATTCCACCACGTGCTGGGACAAATAGCATATGTAAATCTTTGCAATCAAGCTGCATCATGTCCGCAACAGCAGCTAGCGTAGTTCCTCCAGCCACAGCAACGATATTATTCGCTGTCAGACGGTCTTTTATACAAGTCACACAAGCACGGCCCATCTCCAGTTTGACCCAAGGCGATTCATCACTATCACCAGGGACAACGAAAACTTCATCCAAGTCTAATGTTTCCTTAAGTTGCTTTTCTAAAACCTTTAACCCGGAAATTTCTTTCATAAAGTCTTCCAAAGCAAGAACTAAAGCTGTTCCTTCTTCTGTCAATGTCATTCCAGAAGAAGCGACGTGAACTAAGTTTTGTTCTTTCAAAACTTGAACTTCACTTCGCAATACTCGTTCTGTCATACCGAGACTTGCTGATAAGTTTCTTCTTCCAATTGGCTGCATGAGCCTAATGTATTGAAGAATTTGCATTCTCGTTTGCATAACAGGTAGCAGATCAGGTAATAATTTTTTTGTGTTCTGAATCCATGAGCGCATATCTTTTCTCCTCACTACATCGGTTCATTTTCCCTCTTGGTCACTTTACGTCCCGTAGTGACATTTTGTGTCCCACATAGGTTAAAAAAATAATCCCTGCTACGTGTATTATTGTAACAGGAGATAGAAACTTATTCAACTCTTAACTGCATTCTTTATATAGTTTATTATGACACCTTTGTGAATGTTACCATATTCTACTTGTTTTCCGTCTATTTCTACAACCGGAATCATTAGATGATATTTTTCTAAAAGGTCATTATCTTCATATATATCTATTTCCTCAATTTGAAAAGAATATTCACATTGTACTTCCTGTAAAACTTGTTTTGCCTTCACGCAAAGGCCACAATCTTTTTTTGTATACAGTACAACTTTCATCTTCTTCACCTATCCGATTGTTTTTCGTAATGACGACGCTGGGATGTGCATTTGCTCTCTATACTTCGCCACTGTTCTTCGAGAAATAACGATTTCATGCTCTTCTTCTAATAATTTTGAAATCTTTTGATCTGAAAGTGGCTTTTTCTTATTCTCTGCCTCAACAAGCGTTTGAATAAATTGTTTTACACGCTTTGTAGAAACTGCTTCATCTTCAGTAGTCGAAACGGCATTACTAAAGAACGATTTCATCTCAAATAAACCGTGTGGTGTTTGCACATATTTATTTCGCGTTGCACGACTAATTGTCGATTCATGCACGCTTAACTCTTCTGCTACTTCTTTTAAAGCAAGTGGCTTTAAATACTCCGGACCTTTCCAGAAGAAATCACGTTGTTTTTCCATAATAATGGTCATCACTTGCAGAAGGGTTTGTTTTCTCTGTTTTAAACTACGCATAATCCACTGCACATGCTGATACTTTTCTGATACGTAAGATGCCACTTCACTTTCACTATTATTAAGAAGCGCACTATATTCAGAATGAATTTCAATTCTTGGCATATTTCTCTCGTTCATTTGTAAAACGAGACGATCACCATCTTTTTTCACCGCCATATCAGGTACAATATAAAGTGGTTTATCAGAAGAAAACGCAAGACCTGGTTTTGGTTGTAATGACGTTATACAATTCACAGCACTCTGTAATTCCTCATTACTACACTTCAACACTTGAGCGAGCTTTCGCCAATCTTTCTTAACGAAATAAGCGAAGTGATCCTCTATAACCTCTTCTGCTAATCCATTCCGCCTTTGTAAGCGCTTCAATTGCAAGGTTAAACATTCCTGAATATTACGCGCTCCTACCCCTGCTGGCTCGAGTGATTGGACAAGCTCTATAGAGCGGTCGACTACATGAAGCGGTGCGGAAAGAAGATTTGCTAACTCTTCGTTCGTCTCTTGTAAATACCCATTTCCATCCATGTTCATAATAATGAAAGAAGCTACTTTTCGCTCTTCTTCCTCTATTTTATAATACTGTATTTGATTTAATAAATGTTGCTGAATCGTTGTAGAATCCACACTGTAGATTTCCATCTGATTCTCGACTTGTTTGCTGGTACTTTTACTTGTGTTAGAGCTCTTTTTCTTCTCCCTCTCAAAACCACCTAACTCAATAAGGGGATTCTCTAACGATTGCTCATACAAAAACTCCGATAATTCTTGTACATTATACTGGAGCATTGTAATCGCTTGCCTTAACTCTTGTGTCATTGCCAAACGTAAGCTTTGTTCTTGTAAAAGACTTGCCTTCAAACTAATCTCCCCCTTGTTTCTATTGTACAATAAGTTTGGTAAAAGGAGAATGCTATCACAGACACCCATTCCAAAATATTATTAATTTATATGTATTAATGAGATTTACAACTTACAACCGAAATTTGAATAATATTGAAAGAAAATATTAAACTCATTTTTTATTACCACGTACTAATAGTAACTTTTAATTTTATATATAACAACATTAAATTTATCTCTTTTCAATCCCAAAATAAAAAGAGCAGTTTAGGTATAGTGACTCTTCACTATGCCTAACTACTCTTTTATGATTACTATTAAGGAAGAAACCTCTTATTTAAAGCTAAGGAACTTTGATTCCTAATTACATAGGAATCATAGAGATAATCGTTCGATTCACTAGACGCTCCTTGAATTCCTCTCATCTCTTCCACAGATAACTCAACTATTTTCTTCGCACTTCTCTCGCCACTACTATCCATCATTTTTTGTTTTCTTTTCGAAAAAAATCTCATTATTTATTCCCCCCTACAATTAATTATTTTTTAACAATTGACTAAATTTAAGGCTCTTACCACTTCTTAATACACCTTTTGGATAGACCTTCGCTGCAAACATAGCAATTAAGCTGATGCTAGCCAATAATACAACCATAGATGTAATAATTTCTAAATTCCCAACCGATCCATTAATAATCCTAACTACCATACTAATTGGAGCTGTAAACGGAACATATGATGTCACCCTTGATACTAGCCCTTCAGGGTTATCAAGTACTACTAATAACTCCACCACTAAGCTTCCCATCAATATAAGAGTAATCGGCATCGTTGTTCCGGATAATTCTTCTGGCCTGCTTACCATAGAACCAAACACTGCGAAAAGTGCCGCATAAACGAAGTAACCGAGAACAAAATATAACAAGAAATATGCAGCATGCTCACCTGTAATCAAATTCACATCAATATTCACTCCAAAAAACGAATCCGACACCTTAAAAATTCCAGATTTAATATATAGCGCCATACTAAGGAAGAAAATAAATAACTGTGTCAAACTAGCAAGACCGACTCCTAATATCTTCCCAAAGACCATGTGAACAGGCGACACCTTCGTTACCATCACTTCCATAACACGCGACGCCTTCTCTGACGCTACCGCTGTAGCAATCGCATTTCCATACGAAGTAATTGCTAAGTACATAATCGCTACTAATAAATACACCAGTAAGAATGAGCTTGTTTCTTCGTTATTTAAGTTTTGCTTTTTCGCTTGCACGTTCATCGTCAGTGATTTCACAGCCTCTTCTGATAACTGTTGTTTAACTACCGCACTTTGAAAATAATGATTTTGTACAAATACCTGCGCACTTTGAATCAACTTAGGATTATCCACCTTCATAAAGTAATCTAATACTGGTTCAGCACCCGCACCCTCTTTTAATATAAAGAGCGCTTCGACTTTCTTATCTAACAAATCTTGCTTATATTGATTTAATTTTGTTTTATCTCCTAAAGACCAATCCCATTCCGGAAGAGCTTTACTAAGATTAGATTGATCCACCGTAACATTAGGCGCTTCAGAAATAAATACAACCTTTGCTTTTTCTTTCTCTCCAGAAAACTTTTGTACTAAAGTTGGAAAGGAGAATAAGAATATCCCTCCCCCTATTAATAACAATGTCATCCCAATAAATATTTTCGTCCTCACACGATCCCAGTACGTTTGCCCTAAAACAATCCAGAAATTCCTCATTACTTATGCACCCGCCTTTTCAACAAAGATTTGATGTAAAGAAGGTTCTTTAATAGAAACGTCTCGGATATATTGTTTCGTTTTAATATCTTCAAGCAGCGAAAATGCATCCTCTCCATCATTAACTTTAATCATGAACGTACGATTAACTTTTTCAAAATTGAAATTTTTCTTCTTAAGAATCGGTTCAATATCCCCTTCCGTTTGCAACGTCATATATTTATATTGATAACTTTTCTTAATATCTGACAAGGCACCCGATAATACAATTTGACCGTTTTTCATAATACAAATTTCCTCACAGAACGTTTCTACACTGTCCATTTGATGACTACAAAAGATAATCGTTTTTCTTTGCGCGATTAACTCAAGTACAACATTTTTTAACATCTCTGCATTTACAGGATCCAATCCACTAAATGGCTCATCTAGTATGATGAATTCCGGATTATGCAATATCGCTGAAATCAATTGGATTTTTTGTTGATTTCCCTTTGACAATTCCTCTGTTTTCTTCTTTAAATGTGGTGTCATTTCTAATTTTTCTAGCCACTGTAACGCATGCCTTTTTGCAAGATTTGCTGGCATTCCTTCTAACTTGCCGAAATACACTAATTGCTCCACTACATTCATTTTCGGGTATAATCCACGCTCTTCTGGTAAATAGCCGATAGACAAGTCTTTCTTTGAAAAAGGGCGATTATTCCATAGAATTTGGCCGCTATCCGGTTTGATTAAATCTAAGATCATACGAATTGTTGTCGTCTTACCAGCACCATTCCGGCCCAGCATCCCTAAAATTCCACCTTCTTCTACACGTATATTTAAATCATCAACAGCTTTATATTCACCAAATGTTTTATTTAAACCTTGAATTTCAAATGCCATATATAACATCCCCTTTTACTGTTTAATAAAGTAAATAACTGCCATTCCTAAAGCAATTCCGCCAATCATAAGTAAAAACTTTTTAAAATTCATCCCTATCTCTCCCATTTTTTAAAATTTGTATTTCGAAAATCAAGTGCACCCTTCGCATTTACAATGCCTTTTCCAAAGTATTTTTTCCCGTCACCCAATGCCGGTTTAGCCCCCTGATATAACCTCGTTTTAACAAATCCATTACTAGGCTTCAGCCTAAACTTTTCTTTATATTCCGCAATTACAAGTGCAGCTGTAGCAGATACTTTAGGAACTGCTAGACTAGTTCCAATCATCAGCTCATATCCTCTATCAAATCCTAACCATTCACTTAGTTGAGATTGTGGAAGATTTGTAGGATATGTGGTTAATACCATAGCTGTTTCATCTCCCACTTTTTCACTTTCCCACAAAGATCCATAATCTCCTGATGGAGCAGCAATATCAACATTTGTTCCATAATTAGAGTAATAAGATAATCGATCCTCTTTATTTGTTCCCGCAACAGTGACTACCCCCGGTAACCCCCCAGGCATATGAAGTTGCAAGTCGTTTTCATATCCTCTTTGCTTAGCTAATTGAAAAGGATTTGAAATATCGAATCCTTCTGTTCCAGAGGAAGCCACTAGCAAACTCCCTTTACTATTCGCATATTCTATTGCTCTTTTGTAAGCTAAATACACAGCTCCTTCTTCTGGGTCTTTAATGGACTTGTATGTTCCTAAACTTAAATTGATAACATCCATACCATCATTTGCAGCCTCTACAATAGCTTTAATAATCCAACTTGAATCTGCAGAACTACCTTGAAATACTTTATATGGTACAATCCCAATTTTGGGCGCTACCCCCTTTATTTTCCCATCAGCAGCTATTAACCCCGCAATCATTGTTCCATGACCAATATTATCTTCAATTGATTCTACATTCGGAACTAAAATTTTCCCCTGACTAACTATATTTCCCTTTAACGCAGGATGATTTACATCAATCCCACTATCAATAACACCAATCTTTACACTATGATTTCCTTGTTCAATTTTATAGCTCTCCCCATTTTCTGTTACCTTATCGACATCCCATTTCCATTTGCTATAATCGGCCTCTTCTTGTTCTAATTGTGAAGGTGCGTATTTTATTTTATTTGAAGGATTCTTTACTATAGTGGGCGGCTTTAATTCCACTACATCCTCTCTACCTGCTTTTTCAATTATCCCTTTATAATTTTTTAATAAATGCTGCTTCGCTTCTTGTACTCTTTCTAAATTATCACCTTCAATATTCAGCACCTTAATTTCTTTTATTACTTCTAGCTTTAAATCGGGATATTTATCTCTAATTTCCTTTATCATCTCATCCGTATTTTCACCTTGCCTCAATGTAAACACATACGAATTTTCTTTAATTTGATTATGTTTCATTTCTTCAGCGCTTATCGTACTAACTCCAACTATAGGAAGGTTTAATAATAATCCCACAGTAATTCCAGCACCTATTTTCGCTATTGTGTTTCGATATTTAAGCCAATCTTTCACTTTTAATCCCTCCTTTTACTTCCTGAGCTTTTGACAATTGATAATAATATCCTTGCTTCTCAAGTAGCTCTGTATGTGATCCTATCTCTACAATTGCTCCCTTATCCATAACAATAATCTTATCTGCATTCTTAACCGTGCTTAATCTATGTGCAATAACAATCCTTGTACATAACATATCAGTTAAATTCTCATCAATAACTCTTTCAGACAATGTATCGAGTGCACTTGTCGCTTCATCCAATATTAAAATAGATGGGTTTGTTACCAATGCTCTAGCTAATATTAACCTTTGCCTTTGCCCACCAGAGAAGTTAACTCCAAATTCAGATACCATCGTTTGAAAATTTAATGGTAGCATCATAATATCTTCTAATATATTTGCTTGCTTTGATGCCTCAATTACTCCATTTGGAGGTACACCTTTCCTTTGTGCAATAATATTTTCTCCTACCGTTTTGTTAAACAATCTCGCTTCTTGGAAAACAACGCCTATTGATTTCCTTAAAAATTTCAAATTTAACTTTTCACTTTCAATCCCATCAAATCGGATTTTCCCCTTCGTTGGTGTATATAGTCCGAGAAGCATCTTTACAATTGTACTTTTTCCAGAACCGGACGCCCCAACAATTGCGACCTTCTCACCAGCTTTGATTTTAAATGAGACATTCTGAATTGCATCTTCACTGAAATAATTGTGACGATAAGAAACGTTGTCAAACTCAATATCACCATTCAGTTTCTTAATGCCTGAAAATTGATTTACCTCTCTCTCCGATCTCGCATGCATTACATCGTAAATCCGCTGAATATAAGAGCTAATATAAATCAATTCACCATAGCCACTCCCAATGGAAATAATCGGTGTTATAAACGAAATCGCTAACGCGTTAAAGCCGAGTACACTTCCTAATGTCATATTTCCAGCTAGCACCTGTTGTCCACTGAACCAAAGTAGAAACAACGGTAAGATAAATTGAATAGAACCCGCTAATGTATTCATCAATGCCGTCCATATAGATCTCTTCTCTGCATGAATAAGTTGAGAACCAAAGCGTTCTTTCCATTCTTTATACACTTGCTTTTCCAATCCCATAACCTTCACATCACTAATCCCATTAATACTCTCAGACAAAATCCTTTGAACTTGAGCTTGAGCCGAAACCTCTTTATCAGCTAACTTCTTAGAAACAGTCGTGCTCATGACAAGTAAGACGAATATAACAATCCCAACTGCTAACACAACGAGTCCTAATAAAGTCGAATAACGAAACATGAAGAATAAGTAAGTGAAAAGCAGAATTCCATCTATAAGAAAGGAAATTACCTTAGTAGATAATATTTGTCTAATATATACATTGGAATTTGCTCTAAATAACAGTTCTCCCATGGATCGATTCTCAAAAAAGTTATAAGAAAGACTTAGTAGTTTTTCTATAAAACTTTGCATTAAAGACATATCAATTGCCGTTTGCAATTTCGCTATTAGAAAGCCTCTTAACGAAGCAAATACTTGATAACTTATTAGCAATACTAAAATGCTGTAACCTATCATATTCATATAACTCGGATCTCTCGGAACAATTACGTGGTCAGTCATCCAACTTGTTACAAATGGAATCACCAGCGCAAAAGCCTGAATTATCAAAGAAGCTAATACAATTAAAGCTATTAATTTCTTTTTCCCTAACACAAACGATAAAAAGAATTGCAAATGAGAGACACCTTTTTGTTTTTGAAATGACTCATCTGGTTCCAGTGTTAATACAAATCCAGAATACTTTTCCTCCATTTCTTTTTTAGAGATTTTATTTCTTCCGTAAGCAGGGTCTATAACTATAGCCCCCTTTTTTGTCAATTTCTCCAGGACTACATAATGTTTATGCTCCCAATGGATAACTGCTGGTAATTTAACTTCACTTAAAGCCTCATATTCAGCTTTATATCCTTTTACATGAAAACCATTTTTTCTAGCAATATGCATAAGCTGATATAAAGATGTCCCACCTTTTGGAACACCAAACTCTTCTCTTAATTCAGCTAACGAAACATGCTTTTCATAAAAACTAAAAACCATCGCTAATGAGGCTAATCCACATTCGCTATGTTCCATCTGCTCTATAAAGGGCACCTTTGCCATTTTTATTCCCCCCTATCTCTTTAACTATTAATCATAGCAACACCCTCATGGTTACCATGATTAAAATTAAATTCAAATGTAATTAATCCTAAAAAATATGCAGCTATTCCAATTTGGACCCTTGAATGTATTTCTAATTTTCTTTTAATTGAGGCTACTAATTCCCCCACCCTCCTTCTACTAATAAATAACTCCCTGGCTATTTCAACATCCTTCAAACCTCGTGCAATCAACACAGCTACTTCTTTTTCTCGATCACTTAAAACTTTCTTCATCATTCTCCTCCTTTATTCTCAATCCATATTAGATTATTTTTTTCTCGTTTATTAAACTGTGTTGTCTTAATCTGTACTCCTATCATATCCTTCTTTTAAACGTTATTGTCCGCAATGCACGTTGTAGTTACCGCAAACAAATTAGCGGGATTCTCCGCAACATCTTCATAAAAAAAACATATCGCATTTGCGATATGCTTAATTGTGAAGATCTCCCTCTTATGTTACAATTGGAATATTCCGAATTTTTACAAAAGGGGAGCTGCGAGTGATTTATTCATTACAAAATGAATTAATTTTGCGTGCAAAAAAACTGGTTTATGGACATTTTTTCGAATCTACATTACGTCAATGTTCTTCAGAATATATTGAATACAAATTCAATGATTCTACTCGTTTTGCCAACATCACTCTCGTACATTATGAAATATTTCAAGATAACCAAAATGAAGAAGAAAAACAATTACTGCTAACAATTATAGAATTACTTATGCTCTCTCTAGATATTATGGATGATATTCAAGATGAAGATTTCTTAGAAGGACCTTGGACAAAACATCCAATTGCCACAAATCTCAATATAATTATGGGATTCTTACTTATTTGTTTGCAAGAAGTTGACAAATCTTCCCTTTCAATTCAAATGAAAAACTGGCTCAAAAACGAAATACACTCTTGTATTTTAAACTCTATTAATGGACAACAGCTAGATCTTAAAAATGAAATCCATTCTGAGAAAGACTATATTGATATGGTAACTCACAAATCTGGATATCTAATTAAACTTGCATGCTTATTAGGAACAGGGAATATTAACCCTATCCAGCGTTCTTTAATTGAAAACTACGCAATATGTATAGGCGTTATTAATCAAATAAAAAACGATATGCGTGATATTATGCAATGGGATAAGAAAAATGATTTTCTTAATTTAAAGAAAACTTTACCAATACTATATTATTTAAATAGTAAAAATGATAACTTTATACTTATAAAAAAATTCTTTAATCAAGAGATACAATATAACGAATTAAATAATCAAACATTAGAAACTTTAAAACACATATTACTATACGGTGGATCGATGGAGTATTGCTCTGTTATGCAAAACCTATATGTATACAAATGTCAAAGATACATCGAACAACTTTCAATCAGTCAAGCAAATAAGGATAGGTTAATTGATACTCTAATTTAGTTTACTTCCATGTCTCAGCAGCTTTACTAAGTAAAGTCGATTTATCTAAAGTACCTAATATAATTTCTAATTCTTGTTTTGATATACCATCAATGGCTATGGTTCCTTGACTACACACATTTTTAAATTGAATATCTTCTAATATACGTTCAACTAATTCCCTAATCATATATCGTTCACCCCACCAATTTTTATAGTTTTATATTATTACATATTCTTTTGCTATTATCCGCAATCCTATTGCGGGATTCCGAAATTATATATGATAGTGAGGTATTTCTAGCAATGATTAAACAACGTCCAATTTATTTCGTAATTTCATTAATAATTTTTTACTTAATCATACAAAGTTACATCCTCTACAAATTTTATCAGCCTTACAGTGGCATTATCGCTTCTAAAGAAAACGAGAAGACATATACAATCAGTCAAATTGATACGTCGGGTTGGGCTGCAAAAACAGCATTAAAAGTAGGCGATGAAATCTACAAAGTAGATGGGGAGAATCCTTATTTAGGGGTTTTCAAGCGGTACCAAAATCAATTTTTAAATGCAACCGAAATTCAATCTATAAAGAATGATAAGATTTCTACTTATAGTACAGCAGCTACTTCAGACAACGAAGAGCTACTTATTACATTATATCTACCAATGATTTTTTCTCTAACCATTCTAAGCTTATGTTTTATTCTCTATAGAAATAAAGCTATAAGGCGAGAAGAGCGTTATTTTATGCTTTTTTTATTAGCAACCTCTATTAGCCTTTCCGCCTCTTCTATATCTAGTAAATCTGATTTTGGCGGACTCTTGATTATAAGTATCTCTTTTCAAAGTGTATCTTTATTTCTTACTTTATTTTTATATCAGCTGTTTAAGCGGAAGGAAATTATTATTATACATAAAAATGTGGTTAGATTTCACCTTTGTCTATACATGACGGTTGTTACTACTGGCTTATTATCCGTTACCTTTTTTCCAAATTTGCAACAAGTCTCTGCTTACACAGATTTAGCTTATTTATGCTTTAGTATTCTTTTAAGTGTATATTTTCTTTTAAAAGGATACATAAAATATAGAAATACTTTACACAGACCTTTTTTTAAATTTATGTTAGTTATCCAATGTATTTCTTTCGGGCCATTTATCATGCTATATGCGCTTCCAAGGATATTATTAAATGCAGCCATGATTAGAGCTGATATTGCAGCCTTATTCCTATTTTGCATTCCAATTGGCTACTTTTATTTAATATTAACAAAGCAAATCTTTGATATTGATTTTATGTTTGATCGTGTTCGTTACTACTCTATGCTTTCATTAATTCCAACTATCATTATTACATTAATTATAAGCTGGGGTATTAATCCTGACGAACGCTTCTTAATTAGACTCATGCAAAATTTTATTATCATTTTCCCTTTAAACATACTGTTTCTTGTAATAAAGGAACGATTAGATTTCACATTTCGCAATCAATTATTCAGAAGCAAAACCAATCTACATGTAAGTATTGATCAGTTCGCACAACAACTTTCTTCCATTATGAAAGTAAAAGATTTAGAGAAGAAATTTATGAATGAAATTATCTCCCTACTAAAACCGTGTTTTATACAATTTATTGAATTTGATATAAAACACAATACATATAATTGTTATAAGAGTTACGGGGAAACAGAAAAATTTAATCTTTCGAAAAAGAAACAATGGGGAATGGAATCGGGATATATAAATGATTTATTAGAAGATGACGGATGTATCGGTATTTATTTATATTCTACTCAAAATACAAAGCATTACATTTGGGTTGGAAATAAAACCAACAATATTAAATTTAATATCAATGAAAAGACTTGGTTTATCGCTATCGTCAAATATGTACGTCTCGTTTATGAAAACCTAAATTCAGTTAACCAAATCATTCAATCTTTAGAAAAAGAAAGCCTAGCAAATAAAACACACTCAGCAACTCTTTCACGCCTACTATTTCAAATCTCAGAGACTGAAAGGCGTCGACTCGCTGCAGATCTTCATGACGCTGCCCTGCAAGACCAAATTGTCTGGTATCGTAAACTAGAAACTGTATTAAAAGAGCATACTGTACCAGGTGAATTGCAGGGACAATTAGAAAAAATAAAATTCGGTATGTTAGATGTTATTCAACAAATTCGTGACACTTGTAATGAATTAAAACCTGCTCTTCTATCTGAAATCGGTCTTATAGGTGCGCTTAAAGAGCTATTAGCACAAATGCAACTACGTACTAATTTCCGAATTCAATTTGAATACGACTCAATACAGGAGAATCATTACGAATTTGATAAAATTCTATCTATTTATCGTATTATCCAAGAATTATTAAACAATGCTGATAAGCACTCTAATGCAACTTTAATTAATATATTCTTATGGGAGGAGAATAATTGTATTTATCTAGATTATCGTGATAACGGCATCGGCTTTAATACGCAAGTCCCCTATTCTTCAAATAAACATATGGGTTTATCTGGGATTAAAGGGCGTGTTCAAGGAATAGGAGGCGAAATTCAACTTATTTCAGAAATTGGAAATGGACTACAAGTAAATATTACTATACCGAGGTGAATAAAATGATACACGTTTTGATTGTAGACGATCACCAAATAGTTGGTGAAGGCACAAAAAATATGATCGAATTAGAAGCAGATATTCAGGCAACATACATTTTAAACGAACAGGAAGCAATTTCTCAAAGTTCAAAAACACCTTTTGACATATATCTTTTAGACATGAACATGCCTAATTATAGTGGACTTGATGTGGCTCAAAAACTTTTACACATACAACCAGATGCAAAAATCATTCTCTACACAGGCTTCGAATATTTATCTCAATTTAATTTATTAATAGATTCTGGTATTAGCGGTATTGTTAGCAAATCAGCATCACAACAAGAGTTATTAATGGCTATTCGTGCTGTCTTAAATGGGTATACTTTAATCCCAATTTCTCTATTGCGACAACTTCGAGTTGAAGATATGACTGTTGATAACTTAGATACGAAAAGAGCATCAAGCCATGTTACAATTACACAAAAAGAATTAGAAATTCTTGAATCCATTGCGAAAGGAAAAAGTAATAAACAAATTGCAGATGAATTATATATGAGTTCTAGGGCTGTTGAATATAATTTAACGAAACTATTTAAAAAGTTCAAGGTGAGTTCTCGTTCTGAAGCGCTAGCTGAAGCTGTTCGAAAAGGTATAATAAATGTAAATGTATAATAAAGACATTCTACCAAAAGGTAGAATGTCTTTTCATTTATCCTTTTACATTTTCTAATGTCATAACAGATGGAATTTCATTCGGTTGTAATAGTCTTAATAACTGCATACCAACTCCTGCTATTCCTACAAACATGCCGAATGATTGAATATCATCTGGTGCATCACATTGATAACTACCCGTTTCTCTATAATTATTAATAACTTGTATGCCAATTTGTATCGCCTGTTCATACAATTCTTTATTACCATATAACTGTGAAACAGCCAATAGTAATTCCGTGTCCCCCATATTCCCATGGCATAATGTATCATTATTTTTAAATCCATACTTTCGTACATTATCTACAGCTACTCGAATTTCTTCGTCCATTTCTACATCTTCTTCATAGCTTCTTACTAAAACCCTGCTCAATCCTATTCCGGTGGAACCGTGGCACCATTGATGTAAGCACTTCTTCTCACTCTCTCTCGTGTCTTTCCACGCACTTTCTTCTTTATCAAACAATGATCGATCATAAGCAAGCGCTTTTTTAGCTAAATCAATATATTCTTGATTCCTATTCATAATCCCCGAACGCCATAAGCTCCAAGCGATACCACTCGTTCCATGAGAAAAACCACCTAAATAACTGTTAGTATGTTTATTCTTCCACGCTACTCCATTTTCTAATATTGATACATTTTCCGCCAAATGCTTACTATACATATCAGCAAGATCTAAATAATCTTGATCCTTTGTCATTTCAAATACATTAAGGGCCACTTGAATAACTCCCGCTGAGCCACTTAACAAATCAAACTCTTCTTCTTCTTTGAGCCTTTCTTTTAATTCTACTTTTATTTCTTCTAAAAAATCCTGATATTCTTTTCTAGGACTTATAGATTGAAAATGTGCTAATGGATATAACAATGAATATTTACCCAAGAAGGTCGATAGCAGCCCCTTCGCTTTCGATAAAGGGTTCATCGCTGATTTCAACGCCTTATGAGCAACCTCTAAATATTTTTCGTTTCCTGTAACTTTATTTAGATACAATAAGAATAGTGCTACGCCACCTAAACCGTCATATAAATTTTGTTTCATAGGGGCAACATACCACTTGTCGTGAATAACATTTGCTTGTAACCATGAAGCTGTTGTTTTATCATCAGATAATACTACATTCTCTACTAAAGACTCTCCGATATTTATTGCTTCCTGCAAGATTGTCTCCTGATGATTTTCTAATAATTCACTTCTGTAACTCTCTTTCCTTCTCACTTTAATATCAATTTCTCTATTTCCCTGTATTGCCAACTTCAGCCATCCTCGTTGCTTTTCCAATTCCTTCTCATCAAAATGATAAATTCTATTATATACTTGCTCATAACCGCTCTCCTTAAAAAAATCTTCCATCTTTTCACCTGTACTACTATATAGATCTCGTGAATCTGTAAAAGTCGTAAATATAGGAACATCCGCACGTAATAAGTCTTGAATCTCATGAATGACTAGTTCCTTATTTTCATATGGGTAATACCATACTCTTTCAAATAATTGTTCCAATAAAATTGAATCTCTCATATAGTCTGGATGTGTAGACTCTTGTAGGAAATTACAATATTGTTGAGTAGCCCTAGCAACAATGCGAATTTTATTTTCTTTAAATGTAATTAAAGGTCCTCTTTCTGATAAAATCTCATCCTTATACTCAATAAAAAATTTACACATTTCCTGAAAACCATCAATAATAAAGTTCAAATAATCCTCTACATAAATCTCTTCTACTCCAAGTTTCGGTAGATTTTTAGCACTTTGACTTTTGGCTTCTTTCATAGTAAATTCCATTTCATCTTTACTATTTTGATTTAAAGCCAACACCTTAAACGGCAAATCTTGCTCTTTTCCATTTAAAGCACTTAAATCGATACCTTTTCCATCGATATTTTGAAACATAGCTTGCGGCAGCAATCCAGATCCTATCACTGAGTCGCTTTGTTCATATTTCAATTTTACTTCCGCACTATCTGGAAAATTCAGTTTTGGATATTGATGAAAAATCGTCTCCGAATCAATAATGTATGGATACTCTCCATGAGCAATTATATTTTCAAAATGCAAATCCGCACCCTTTAACATATGCATTAAACCAATCAACTTACCAAAACGTGAATAGTAGCGCTCTACCTCTTCTTTAGAAGAACACGGTTTATACAATATTTTCTCTTCCCATCCATATTCACCACAGTCTAAAACTTTATATGATGGAAGTTGTATACTTCCACTTACCTCATTCATCCATTCTAAAAACGCATGGTACGATTTCGTAATTTCCATAGACTTTGGCTTATATAAAATTTCTTTACCTGAAGAGAATACAAGCTGAACAACCGTTTTTCCTTCTTGATGTGTATCTCCTAATCCAACCTTAATTTCGCTTAATGACGCATCCTGCAATTGAAATTCTTTTTGTAATTGTAGCCAATTTTCATTCAAACGAAATAGTAACATTTGAACATTTTGTATAAAATACTCTGTTCTCAAAATTAACCTTCGCGTTAATGTTGCGTATTCCTCATAGAACGCAATTAAATTCTCCTTATTCCTAGCTTTCTCTCTGACAAAGGAAAGAAATCGCTCTTCTGGAGTCTCTCCTACCAGTTCCTCCCTTAGTTTTGCAATATTAAATTCTAAGACTAGTGAGCGCACCGCATTATTTAATAACTCTTCTACTAAAGATCGTACTAGCATTTCTTTAATTTCTTCATGCTCATAACATATCTTATTTAATCTATATTTCAACGAACTATCTATCATTTCGGCTGCATAAAGTGCAAACGGCCTAACAAATTCTATAAACCCTAAATCTTCCTCTGCACTTAATGGCTTACTATCACACAACTCTATTCCCATTTCTAACACGCGCAAATTCACATGTTCATTTAATTCATCTATATATAAATGCTCTTTGGATTCAGGAATTTTCTCAATTAAACTCGCAAAATCTTCTTTTGTCATTTCATTCATCTTTAATTTAAAATCAAAATCAGCTTTATTACTTCTAAACATTTTATCTATCCATTTATTTAATTGGGCCAAATTTAAATCTTCCGATAATAATAAATCTCTTCTACTCATTAGCGTTTTATAACGCTCTTTCAAATTAAGACTCTTCGCAAATGCCTTTTCATTTATATATGAGTGAATTAACATAATAATTTAATCCCCTTCCTTATTTTAAAATCCATATTCCAATAAATCGGTCCCCCTTCAGGAGAAACAGATTCCAACATTCGATTTTTCACATTCGAATATTGGAATCTGTTTCATTCAAAAGGAGATGAACACCCCTTTCGAATGAAACCTATCTACTTACAAATTTTAATTGATGCCGTTATTCCTATAATGACTCCCACACAAAGCGGTGTTGTTTCTGGTTGTACATCTGATGCCCCTTGAATTTCCGCTAGTTCTTCTTCGCTTAATTCATTTAACGCTTTTCCAGATGGGTGGTTTGGTAAATCTTTCAACTTCTCTCTTACTTGTGGATCTTTCCACGCTTCTACTAACTCTTCTTTTGTGAACTTGTATCCTTTTGACATTTCATTCATCCTCTCGTTTTGGTTTTTTATTTTATTTACAAATCTTAATTGACGTTGTTAACCCGATAATGACTCCCACACAAAGTGGTGTTGTTTCTGGTTGTACATCTGATGCCCCTTGGATTTCCGCTAGTTCTTCTTCGCTTAATTCATTTAACGCTTTTCCTGATGGGTGGTTTGGTAAATCTTTCAACTTCTCTCTTACTTGTGGATCTTTCCACGCTTCTACTAACTCTTCTTTTGTGAACTTGTATCCTTTTGACATTTCATTCATCCTCTCGTTTTGGTTTTTTATTTTATTTACAAATCTTAATTGACGTTGTTAACCCGATAATGACTCCCACACAAAGTGGTGTTGTTTCTGGTTGTACATCTGATGCCCCTTGGATTTCCGCTAACTCTTCCTCACTTAATTCATTTAACGCTTTTCCTGATGGATGTTTCGGTAAATCTTTTAACTTCTCTCTTACTTGTGGATCTTTCCACGCTTCTACTAACTCTTCTTTTGTGAACTTGTATCCTTTTGACATTTCATTCATCCTCTCGTTTTGGTTTTTTATTTTATTTACAAATCTTAATTGACGTTGTTAACCCGATAAT
>NZ_JBQAEG010000007.1:0-215232 GCF_051915205.1 Bacillus cereus group sp. MYBKT111-2 | reverse complement strand
AAGCTAGTAAGATCCCTGAAAGATGATCAGGTTGATAGGTTCGAGGTGGAAGCATGGTGACATGTGGAGCTGACGAATACTAATAGATCGAGGACTTAACCATATAATATGTAGCAAATGTTATCTAGTTTTGAAGGAATATGCCTTCATAGTTTGGTGATGATGGCAGAGAGGTCACACCCGTTCCCATACCGAACACGGAAGTTAAGCTCTCTAGCGCCGATGGTAGTTGGGACCTTGTCCCTGTGAGAGTAGGACGTCGCCAAGCAAAAACCTAAGTCGTTTCGACTTAGGTTTTTTTGTGTTTATTTATATATCAAATGTCATAATCCGTAAATTTAGTAATCTTAATGAGAGAAAAGAATGAAAATGAGGCTATTGAGAGTAACTGTTATTTCTTACTACAAGTATATATTTTACATAATGAGAGTAAGAAAAGCGGGATGATATAAGAATGAAAATAAGTATCCAATCATTACAGTAATGAATGCGATACAAAGGAATAGAAACGATATGCTTTATTCCGCATTAACGGGCAGTAAGACCCCCACCTCAAATTTCAGCGGAAGCAAAGAAGCTAGGTAGGGGATCAACTGCCCGTAAAAGCCTGATTGGTGAGGGTTGATTAAAGTTTCACTTTATATAAAAGCATACGGAATTAATATACAAACCGTTTTGTGTATGGTAGATCTCTAGAAATATATATTCTAATTGCTTATCCTTCTTGCATATAGTTACAATTATTCTTTTGAATATAACTAAAACACGAACGTTATTGGTGAGTAATAAAAAAACATTCGATTATTTGTTGACATTGTTTATAAAATATTGTTAATATAGCCATAGAAAGAATAATATATAAGACCTCATATAATCGCGGGGATATGGCCTGCAAGTCTCTACCTAACGACCGTTATTCGTTAGACTATGAGGGAAAGTCACTCGGTATTTTTCTATTCACAAGGGATACGTATGCCTGAGTAGAGCGCTTTCTCTCATAGTAAAAGAGAAACTGTTCTATTTCAGGCTTTTTTTATTTGAATCGGGGGGATTCTAATATGAAATCACTAGTTGGAGTCATAATGGGAAGCACGTCAGACTGGGAAACAATGAAATATGCTTGTGACATTTTAGATGAATTAAATATACCGTATGAGAAAAAAGTTGTATCCGCTCATCGGACTCCGGATTATATGTTTGAATATGCAGAGACGGCTCGTGAACGTGGATTGAAGGTTATTATTGCTGGAGCTGGTGGAGCAGCGCATTTACCAGGAATGGTTGCAGCGAAGACGAATCTTCCTGTAATCGGAGTGCCAGTTCAATCAAAAGCGTTAAACGGCTTAGATTCATTATTATCCATCGTCCAAATGCCAGGAGGGGTTCCAGTTGCAACTGTTGCAATTGGTAAGGCTGGTTCAACAAATGCTGGTTTACTTGCTGCACAAATACTTGGATCATTCCATGATGACATACATGATGCATTAGAATTGAGAAGAGAAGCAATTGAAAAAGATGTGCGCGAAGGTAGTGAGCTAGTATGACGAGAATCATTTTACCCGGAAAAACAATCGGCATTATTGGAGGCGGCCAGTTAGGAAGAATGATGGCATTGGCAGCTAAGGAAATGGGATATAAAATTGCTGTTTTAGATCCTACAAAAAACTCACCATGTGCACAAGTTGCTGATATTGAAATTGTTGCATCATATGACGATTTAAAAGCAATTCAGCATTTAGCGGAGATCAGTGATGTTGTCACATATGAATTTGAGAATATTGATTATAGATGTTTACAATGGCTTGAAAAACATGCTTACTTACCGCAAGGCAGTCAGTTGTTAAGTAAAACACAAAATCGTTTTACAGAAAAGAATGCGATTGAGAAAGCAGGATTACCAGTAGCAACGTATAGATTAGTTCAAAATCAAGATCAGCTTACTGAAGCAATCGCTGAATTATCATATCCTTCCGTCTTAAAAACGACGACAGGCGGATATGATGGGAAAGGGCAAGTTGTTTTAAGAAGTGAGGATGACGTTGATACAGCGCGAGAGCTTGCGAATGCAGCAGAGTGTATTTTAGAGAAATGGGTGCCTTTTGAAAAAGAAGTATCAGTTATTGTCATTCGTAGTGTAAGTGGTGAAACGAAAGTATTTCCGGTAGCGGAAAATATTCATGTAAATAACATTTTGCATGAATCCATCGTTCCGGCTCGCATTACAGAAGAACTTTCTCAAAAAGCTATTGCTTATGCAAAAGTGCTTGCGGATGAACTAGAACTTGTGGGAACACTAGCGGTAGAGATGTTTGTTACAGCTGATGGTAAGATTTACATTAATGAATTAGCGCCAAGACCTCACAATTCAGGACACTATACACAGGATGCATGTGAAACGAGTCAATTCGGCCAACATATTCGAGCAATCTGTAATTTACCTCTTGGAGAAACAAATTTGTTAAAACCAGTTGTCATGGTAAACATTTTAGGCGAACATATAGAAGGGGTCCTAAGACAAGTGAATAGATTAACCGGGTGCTATTTACATTTGTATGGAAAAGAAGAAGCAAAAGCGCAGCGAAAAATGGGGCATGTTAATATTTTAAGTGATAATATTGAAGTCGCTCTAGAAAAAGCGAAGAGTTTGCATATTTGGGACCATCAAGAACAACTGTTGGAGGGAAAAAGATGATTAGTCGTTATACACGCCCAGAAATGGGTGCAATTTGGACGGAAGAGAACAAATTTAAAGCGTGGTTAGAAGTTGAGATTTTAGCTTGTGAAGCATGGGCTGAGCTTGGCGATATTCCGAAAGAAGATGTTAAGAAAATTCGTGAGCATGCATCATTTGATATTGATCGTATTTATGAAATTGAAAAAGAGACACGTCATGACGTAGTTGCATTCACTCGTGCTGTATCAGAAACACCAGCATTAGGCGAGGAACGTAAATGGATTCATTACGGTTTAACATCTACAGACGTAGTAGATACAGCATTATCTTATATCTTAAAACAAGCGAATGAAATCATATTAAAAGACTTAGAAAACTTCGTAAGTATTTTAGCTAATAAAGCAAAAGAGCATAAATACACGATCATGATGGGAAGAACACACGGTGTTCATGCAGAACCAACAACATTCGGTTTAAAACTTGGTCTTTGGTATGAAGAAATGAAACGTAACGTAGAGCGTTTCAAACAAGCTGCTAATACAGTTCGTGTTGGTAAATTATCTGGTGCGGTTGGTACATATGCAAATATCGATCCATTCGTAGAAAAGTATGTTTGTGAAAACTTAGGATTAGAAGCAGCACCAATTTCAACACAAACATTGCAACGTGATCGCCATGCTCATTACATGTCAACACTTGCATTAATCGCAACATCTATTGAAAAGATGGCAGTTGAGATTCGTGGTTTACAAAAGAGTGAAACACGTGAAGTTGAAGAAGCTTTCGCAAAAGGTCAAAAAGGTTCTTCTGCAATGCCGCATAAGCGTAATCCAATTGGATCTGAAAATATGACTGGTTTAGCTCGTGTTATCCGCGGTTATATGATGACAGCTTATGAGAATGTTCCATTATGGCATGAGCGTGATATTTCTCATTCTTCAGCAGAACGCGTAATTTTACCAGATGCTACAATCGCGTTAAATTACATGCTAAATCGCTTTGGTAATATCGTTAAAAACTTAACTGTATACCCAGAGAATATGAAACGCAATATGACAAGAACATACGGCTTAATTTATTCTCAGCGCGTAATGCTTACATTAATCGATAAAGGTATGGTGCGTGAAGAAGCTTACGATATCGTACAACCTAAAGCGATGGAAGCTTGGGAAACACAAGTACAATTTAAAGAGCTTGTAGAAGCTGATGAGCGTATTACGAGCAAGTTAACACAAGAAGAAATTAATGAATGCTTCAACTATGAGCATCATATGCAACACGTTGATACAATCTTTGAACGCCTAGGATTAAACGAAGCGTAAAATTTCATATGGCACAGAATAGAGTCATTCTGTGCCATTCTTTATAAAAACATTATTCACATTTTTCAAACTACAGGGGGCTTGCGAAATGCAAAAGCTAGAATTGCTGTATGAAGGTAAGGCAAAAAGAATTTATCGTACAGAATCAGCAGATATGGTTTGGGTAGAGTACAAAGATAGTGCGACTGCTTTCAATGGGGAGAAAAAAGAGACGATTACAGGAAAAGGTCGTTTGAACAATGAGATTACAACTTTATTGTTCAGAAAGTTACAAGAAGTAGGAATTAAAACACACTTTGTTGAGAAGCTATCTGAAACAGAACAACTTGTTAAAAAAGTGAGTATTATTCCTTTAGAAGTTGTCACAAGAAATGTAATTGCAGGAAGTCTTTCAAAACGATTAGGAATGGAAGAGGGAACTGTACTTGCAGAACCAATCGTAGAATTTTACTTCAAAGATGATGATTTAGGAGATCCGCTTGTAACGGAAGATCATATTCGTGTATTAAACGTTGCATCGCCAGAGCAAGTAAGCGTATTACGAGATATGGCTCTACAAATCAATCAAGTGTTGATTGATCATTTCGCAAGCTGTCGTGTAAGATTAGTAGATTTCAAATTAGAGTTTGGTGTAACGGATGAAGGAGAAATCATTTTAGCAGATGAAATTTCACCAGATACTTGCCGTTTATGGGATGAAACGAGCAATGAGAAGTTTGATAAAGACGTATTCCGTCGTGATCTTGGAAATTTAACAGATGCTTATGAAGAGATTTTAAAACGTTTAGGGGGAATTTCACATGTATAAAGTTAAGGTATATGTAACATTAAGAGAAAGCGTATTAGATCCACAAGGAACAGCAGTAAAAGGAGTACTTCATAGCCTTTCATTCACAGAAGTACAAGATGTTCGAATTGGAAAGTACATGGAACTAACAATTGATAAATCGGTAACTGACTTAGATAGTAAGGTAAAGGAAATGTGTGAAAAACTATTAGCAAACGTTGTAATGGAAGACTTCCGTTATGAAGTTGAGGAGGTTGTCGCACAGTGAAATTTGCCGTAATAGTATTTCCAGGTTCGAACTGTGATGTCGATATGTTCCATGCAATTAAAGATGAGCTTGGCGAAGAAGTAGATTACGTTTGGCACGATACAGAGAATTTAGATGAATATGATGCAATTCTACTACCAGGTGGTTTCTCTTACGGTGACTACTTACGCTGCGGTGCTATTTCTCGCTTTGCAAATGCAATGAAAGCAGTACAAAAAGCTGCTGAGCAAGGAAAGCCAATTTTAGGTGTATGTAATGGATTCCAGATTCTTGTTGAATCAGGATTATTACCAGGAGCATTAATGAGAAATGAAAACTTAAAATTTATGTGTCGAACAGTTCAGTTACGTGTTGAAAATAATGAAACGATGTTTACATCACAATATGAAAAAGATGAAGTAATCAATATTCCAATTGCACATGGTGAGGGGAATTACTATTGTGATGAAGAGACTCTTAAACAATTAGAAGAGAATAATCAAATCGCATTCCGTTACGTAGAAAACCCGAACGGAAGCGTTTCAGATATTGCTGGTATTGTAAACGAAAAAGGAAATGTACTTGGTATGATGCCACACCCAGAGCGTGCTGTAGATGAATTACTTGGCGGTGCTGAAGGGTTAAAAGTCTTTCAATCTATCTTAAAACAGTGGAGGGAAACATATGTCGTTAATGCTTGAACCAAATCCAACACAAATTAAAGAAGAGCGCATATATGCGGAAATGGGGCTAACAGACGAAGAGTTTACCATGGTTGAAAAGATTTTAGGCCGTCTGCCAAATTATACAGAAACAGGATTATTCTCTGTTATGTGGTCTGAACATTGTAGTTATAAAAATTCAAAACCAGTGCTTCGAAAATTCCCAACAACAGGTGAGCGTGTCTTGCAAGGACCTGGGGAAGGTGCTGGCATTGTAGACATCGGTGATAATCAAGCGGTTGTATTTAAAATGGAAAGTCATAACCACCCTTCTGCTATTGAGCCATATCAAGGAGCAGCAACAGGTGTTGGCGGTATTATTCGTGACGTATTCTCTATGGGAGCACGTCCAGTAGCTCTATTAAACTCACTTCGATTTGGAGAATTACAATCACCACGTGTGAAATACTTATTCGAAGAAGTAGTAGCAGGAATTGCAGGATACGGTAACTGTATCGGTATTCCAACTGTTGGCGGCGAAGTACAGTTTGATCCATGTTATGAAGGAAATCCACTTGTAAATGCAATGTGCGTAGGCTTAATTAACCACGAGGACATTAAAAAAGGGCAAGCGCACGGTGCTGGAAATACAGTAATGTACGTAGGAGCATCAACTGGTCGTGATGGTATCCACGGTGCAACATTCGCATCTGAAGAGTTATCTGAAAGCTCAGAAGCGAAGCGTCCAGCAGTTCAAGTAGGAGATCCATTTATGGAGAAACTTCTTATCGAAGCTTGCTTAGAACTTATTCAATCGGATGCACTTGTTGGAATTCAAGATATGGGTGCAGCTGGTTTAACATCATCTTCTGCAGAAATGGCAAGTAAAGCAGGCATGGGTATTGAAATGTACTTAGATGATGTACCACAGCGTGAAACAGGAATGACACCATATGAAATGATGCTATCTGAATCACAAGAGCGTATGTTAATTGTTGTGAAAAAAGGTAGAGAACAAGAGATAGTAGATTTATTTGAGAAGTATGGTCTTGCAGCCGTTACGATGGGGAAAGTAACGGAAGACAAAATGCTTCGCTTATTCCATAAAGGTGAAATGGTAGCTGAAGTACCAGCAGATGCTCTTGCAGAAGAAGCACCAATTTACCATAAACCATCACAAGAAGCAGCATATTTTGCTGAGTTCCAAGAAATGAAAATGGAAACGCCGAAAGTAGAAAACTATAAAGAAACGTTATTCGCTCTATTACAACAACCGACGATTGCAAGTAAAGAGTGGGTTTATGATCAATATGATTATCAAGTTCGCACAAGCACAGTTGTTACACCAGGTTCAGATGCAGCAGTTGTACGTGTACGCGGTACAGAAAAAGGATTAGCAATGACGACAGATTGTAACTCTCGCTACATTTATTTAGATCCAGAAGTGGGCGGTAAAATTGCAGTAGCAGAGGCAGCACGTAATATCGTATGTTCTGGCGGGGAGCCACTTGCAATTACAGATTGCTTAAACTTCGGTAACCCAGAAAAACCAGAAATCTTCTGGCAAATTGAGAAATCAGTAGATGGTATGAGTGAAGCTTGTCGCACATTACAAACACCAGTTATTGGCGGAAATGTATCAATGTATAACGAACGTAGTGGTGAAGCGGTATACCCAACACCGACAGTTGGGATGGTTGGACTTGTACACGATTTAAAACATGTAACAACACAAGAGTTTAAGCAAGCTGGCGATTTAGTTTATGTTATCGGAGAGACGAAAGCTGAGTTTGGTGGAAGTGAATTACAGAAAATGCTTCACGGCAAAATTTTCGGTCAATCACCAAGTATCGATCTAGACGTAGAATTAAAACGTCAAAAACAAGTATTAGCAGCCATTCAAGCTGGCCTTGTTCAATCTGCACATGACGTTGCTGAAGGTGGTTTAGCAGTTGCAATTTCAGAAAGTGCAATTGGTGCTAACGGCTTAGGTGCTACTGTGAAATTAGACGGGGAAGCAACAGCGGCATTATTTGCGGAATCACAATCTCGCTTCGTAATAACTGTAAAACGTGAAAATAAAGAAGCGTTCGAAAAAGCGGTAGAAGCAATTCAAGTTGGAGAAGTAACAAATACAAATGAAGTAACAATTCATAATGAAGAAAATGAAGTATTACTTACAGCAAATGTAGATGAAATGAGAAAGGCTTGGAAAGGGGCAATCCCATGCTTGCTGAAATAAAGGGGTTAAACGAAGAATGTGGCGTTTTCGGAATTTGGGGGCATGAAAATGCGGCACAAGTTTCATACTACGGATTGCACAGTTTACAGCACCGTGGACAAGAAGGCGCAGGCATTGTCGTAAATAATGGAGAGAAAATCGTCGGTCACAAGGGGTTAGGCTTAATATCAGAAGTGTTTTCAAGAGGAGAGCTAGAAGGATTGAACGGAAAATCAGCAATCGGACACGTACGATACGCGACGGCTGGTGGAAGTGAAGTGGCTAACGTTCAACCATTACTATTCCGTTTTTCTGATCATAGTATGGCATTAGCTCATAACGGGAATTTAATTAATGCCAAAATGCTTCGTCGTGAATTAGAGGCAGAGGGCAGTATTTTTCAAACAAGTTCAGATACAGAAGTACTTTTACATCTTATTAAACGTAGTACGAAAGATTCGTTAATTGAAAGTGTAAAAGAAGCTCTAAATAAAGTGAAAGGTGCGTTTGCATATCTTTTACTAACTGGAAATGAAATGATTGTTGCGCTAGATCCAAATGGATTCCGTCCCCTTTCAATTGGAAAGATGGGAGATGCTTACGTTGTAGCATCAGAAACATGTGCTTTTGATGTAGTAGGTGCAACATACATTCGTGATGTAGAACCGGGTGAATTACTTATCATTAATGATGATGGAATTCACGTAGATCGTTTTACAAATGATGTAGAACATGCAATTTGTAGTATGGAATACATTTACTTTGCACGACCAGATTCTAATATCGCAGGCGTTAACGTTCATGCAGCACGTAAAAACATGGGGAAACGTTTAGCGGCAGAAGCTCCTATTGAAGCAGATGTTGTTACTGGCGTACCAGACTCTAGCATTTCAGCTGCGATTGGCTATGCGGAGGCGACAGGCATTCCATATGAGTTAGGATTAATTAAAAATCGTTACGTTGGACGTACATTTATTCAACCTTCTCAAGAACTGCGAGAGCAAGGGGTTAAGATGAAGCTTTCAGCAGTAAGAGGTGTGGTTGAGGGGAAACGAGTTGTTATGATTGATGATTCTATCGTACGAGGAACAACGAGTAAACGAATTGTTCGTATGCTTCGCGAGGCTGGAGCGACAGAAGTTCACGTAAGAATAGCTTCACCACCTTTGAAATATCCATGTTTCTATGGCATTGATATTCAAACGAGAAAAGAATTAATTGCAGCAAATCATACGGTAGAAGAAATTCGTGAAATAATCGGTGCAGACTCATTAACATTTTTAAGTGAAGATGGATTAGTAGATGCAATTGGACGTCCATATGAAGGGAAATACGGTGGCCTTTGTATGGCGTACTTCAATGGAGATTATCCAACAGCTCTTTATGATTATGAGCAAGAGCTTTTAGAAAGTATAAAATAAGAAGAAAAAAGCTTCTACTTCTTTTGATGTAGAAGCTAGCTTCTTTCTTAAAACGGCCCGCACAGGATAGGGAGAAATTAAAAGACGAGGTGTAAATAACGATGGCGAATGCATATAAGCAAGCAGGAGTAGATATTGAAGCTGGATATGAAGCGGTATCTCGCATGAAAAAACACGTACAAACAACAATGAGAAAAGAAGTACTAGGCGGTTTAGGCGGTTTTGGAGGTATGTTTGATCTATCAAAATTTGCATTAGAAGAACCTGTATTAGTATCTGGAACAGATGGCGTGGGAACGAAATTGATGCTCGCTTTTATGGCAGATAAACATGACACAATTGGTATTGATGCAGTAGCAATGTGTGTAAATGATATTGTTGTCCAAGGAGCAGAGCCGCTTTTCTTCCTTGATTATATTGCTTGTGGTAAAGCTGAACCTAGTAAAATTGAAAACATCGTCAAAGGTATATCAGAGGGCTGTCGCCAAGCAGGTTGTGCTTTAATTGGTGGAGAAACAGCTGAAATGCCAGGAATGTATTCTACAGAAGAATACGATTTAGCTGGTTTTACAGTTGGGATTGTTGATAAAAAGAAAATTGTAACAGGTGAAAAAATTGAAGCTGGTCACGTATTAATTGGCTTGGCATCTAGCGGTATTCATAGTAACGGTTATTCTTTAGTACGAAAAGTATTATTAGAAGATGGAGAGCTATCTTTAAATCGCATTTACGGACGCTTAGAGCTACCTCTTGGTGAAGAATTATTAAAACCAACGAAAATTTATGTCAAACCTATTTTAGAACTATTGAAGAAATATGAAGTATACGGTATGGCGCATATTACAGGTGGCGGATTCATTGAAAATATTCCACGTATGTTACCAGAAGGAATCGGTGCAGAAATTGAATTAGGATCTTGGGAAATTCAGCCGATTTTCAGTTTACTTCAAGAAGTTGGCAAGCTAGAAGAGAAAGAAATGTTCAATATTTTTAACATGGGTATTGGTATGGTAGTAGCGGTGAAGGAAGAAGATGCAAAAGATATCGTCCGTCTTCTTGAAGAGCAAGGAGAAACAGCTCGTATTATTGGACGTACTGTACAAGGGGCTGGCGTTACCTTCAATGGGGGCACAGCACTATGAGTAGATTAGCAGTTTTTGCTTCTGGAAGCGGATCTAACTTTCAATCTCTCGTTAATGCAGTAGAAGAAAAAAGATTGGATGCAGAAATTAGTTTATTAGTATGTGATAAACCAGAAGCACGCGCTGTTGGGCGAGCACATTATCATCATATCCCGTGTTTCGCTTTTTCAGCGAAAGCATATGAGTCAAAAGAAGCGTTTGAAAAAGAGATATTAAAGAAGCTAGAAGAGTATGAAATTGATTATGTTATTTTAGCTGGATATATGCGTTTAATTGGACCAACTTTACTAGAAGCTTACGGCGGAAGGATTATTAATATTCATCCATCACTATTACCGAGTTTTCCAGGGAAAGATGCTGTTGGTCAAGCGTTAGAAGCAGGTGTGAAAGTAACTGGAGTAACGATTCATTATGTAGACGCAGGTATGGATACAGGGCCAATTATTGCACAAGAAGCAGTAGTTGTTTCTGAAGGGGATACGAGAGAAAGCTTACAAAAGAAAATTCAACAAGTTGAACATAAATTATACGTAAATACAGTGAATCAAATTGTTCAATCTACGAAAGAACCAACTGTTAACTAACATACAACCAGGGGTGAAGGGTAAATGAAAAAGCGTGCATTAGTAAGTGTTTCAGATAAAACAGGAGTAGTAGAATTTGTTAAAGGTTTACTAGAACAAGGGATCGAAGTTATATCAACAGGTGGTACGAAAAAATTACTAGAAGAAAACGGCTTACAAGTAATCGGTATTTCTGAAGTAACTGGTTTCCCAGAAATTATGGATGGTCGTGTGAAAACATTACATCCAAATATTCATGGTGGTCTATTAGCAGTTCGCGATAATGAAACGCATGTAGCACAAATGAATGAGTTAGGTATAGAGCCAATTGATTTTGTTGTCGTTAACTTATACCCATTCAAAGAAACAATCGCTAAGCCTGATGTAACATTTGCTGATGCAATTGA
Source organism: Bacillus cereus group sp. MYBKT111-2 (assembly GCF_051915205.1). Lineage (NCBI taxonomy): Bacteria > Bacillati > Bacillota > Bacilli > Caryophanales > Bacillaceae > Bacillus > Bacillus cereus group sp. MYBKT111-2. The sequence continues at coordinate 203,786 of NZ_JBQAEG010000007.1, read as the reverse complement.
AAATATTGATATCGGTGGCCCGACAATGATTCGCTCTGCTGCGAAAAATCATAAATTCGTATCTGTAATTGTAGATCCAGTAGATTATGATGTTGTATTAGCTGAATTAAAAGAGAACGGTGAAGTAGCAGAGGAAACAAAACGTAAACTAGCAGCAAAAGTATTCCGTCATACAGCAGCATATGATGCACTAATTTCTAATTACTTAACAGAGCAAATGGGTGAAGAAAGTCCTGAAACATTAACTGTGACATTTGAGAAAAAGCAAGACTTACGTTATGGCGAGAACCCACATCAAAAAGCAACTTTCTATAAAGCGCCATTCGCAGCAACTTCTTCTGTTGCATACGCAGAACAATTACACGGTAAGGAATTATCGTATAACAATATTAATGATGCAGACGCAGCGCTTAGCATCGTGAAAGAATTTACAGAACCAGCAGTAGTAGCGGTAAAACATATGAATCCATGTGGTGTTGGAGTAGGTACGGATATTCATGAAGCATACACACGTGCTTATGAAGCGGATCCAGTATCCATTTTTGGAGGCATTATTGCAGCGAATCGTGAAATTGATAAAGCTACAGCTGAAAAGTTACATGAAATTTTCTTAGAAATTATTATTGCACCTTCTTTCTCAAAAGAAGCTTTGGAAGTATTGCAAAGTAAGAAAAACTTACGTTTATTAACTGTAAATATTGAAAAAGCGACAAGCGCAAGCAAAAAATTAACTTCTGTACAAGGTGGCCTTCTCGTTCAAGAGGAAGATACGTTATCATTAGATGAAAGTACAATTTCAATTCCAACGAAACGTGAACCTTCAGAGCAAGAATGGAAAGATTTAAAATTAGCTTGGAAAGTTGTAAAGCATGTGAAATCAAATGCAATTGTTTTAGCAAAAGATGATATGACAATTGGTGTCGGTGCGGGACAGATGAACCGTGTAGGTTCTGCAAAAATCGCAATTACACAAGCTGGTGAAAAAGCACAAGGTAGCGCGCTTGCATCTGATGCTTTCTTCCCAATGCCAGATACATTAGAAGAAGCAGCAAAAGCAGGAATTACAGCAATCATTCAACCAGGCGGATCAATCCGTGATGAAGATTCTATTAAAGTGGCGGATACATATGGGATTGCTATGGTGTTCACTGGCGTACGTCATTTCAAACACTAATAGAGGAAGTTTAAAAAGTCCGGTTAAGATAATCTTCCTTTTTAAACTTTGATTGATATGAAAAAACAAACTAGGAGCATAGCTTCTAGTTTGTACTTATTTAAATATTGGGGGATGAAATATGAATGTTTTAGTAATTGGACGCGGTGGGCGTGAGCATGCTTTAGCTTGGAAGTTTGCACAATCTGAAAAAGTAGAAAAGGTATATGTAGCACCAGGTAATGAAGGTATGCGTGATGTTGCAACGCCAGTTGATATTGATGAAAATGATTTTGATGCATTAGTTTTATTTGCTAAAGAGAACCATGTAGAATTAACTTTCGTTGGCCCAGAAATACCACTTATGAATGGAATTGTTGATCGTTTTAAAGAAGAGGGACTTCGCGTATTTGGTCCGAATCAAGCGGCTGCTGTTATTGAAGGTAGTAAAGCTTTTACAAAAGAGCTTATGAAAAAATATAATATTCCAACTGCAGCGTACGAAACTTTTACAGACTATGAAGAAGCAGTAAAGTACATTGAAAAGGTTGGTGCACCAATTGTTATTAAGGCAGACGGTTTAGCGGCTGGTAAAGGTGTAACGGTAGCAATGACACTTGAAGAGGCATTACAAGCTGTGAAAGAAATGCTGCAAGATGTAAAGTTCGGGGAAGCGAGTAAGAAAGTTGTTATTGAAGAGTTTTTAGATGGACAAGAATTTTCATTAATGGCATTTGTGAATGGAACAACTGTACATCCGATGGTAATTGCACAAGATCATAAACGAGCTTTTGATGGTGATAAAGGTCCAAATACTGGCGGAATGGGTGCATATTCTCCAGTACCACAAATTTCGGAGTCAGCAGTTCAAGAGGCGATTGAAACGGTGTTACATCCAACTGCTAAAGCGATGATCCAAGAAAATCGATCGTTTACAGGAATTTTATATGCGGGACTTATTTTAACAAATGATGGTCCAAAGGTAATTGAATTTAATGCACGTTTTGGCGATCCTGAAACTGAAGTTGTATTACCCCGTTTAGAAAATGATTTAGTGGACGTATGTAACGCTGTATTAGATGAAAGTGAGTTAACGTTACAATGGTCAGAGGAATCGGTAATTGGTGTTGTGCTTGCTTCGAAAGGATACCCGGAAGCATATAAAAAAGGTGAAATTATTAAAGGGCTAGATACATTGCAAGATGTAATTGTTTTCCATGCGGGTACAGCAATGAAACATGGTGACTTTGTGACAAACGGTGGCCGTGTACTATTTGTTGCTTGTAAGGCGAATAGTTTACAAGAAGCAAAAGATAAAGTATATAAAGAAATCGGTAAAATTGAGAGTGATGGTCTATTTTACCGAAGTGATATAGGATATCGTGCAATTGGGCATGAGATGACGAGAAATTAATATGTGAAAAATCCCGCTGATTCCTCAGCGGGATTTTTTATGCATCTTTATCCTTTTTTAATTTCCCTTTTTGCTTTGCCATTTCTCGAAGTAAATATTCGATGTGTGCATTGACGCTACGAAACTCATCATTCGCCCATTTTTCGATGACTGCGTGTAATTCAGGATCAATACGTAATGGAAAGCTTTTCTTTTTAGCCATAAGGATTTACAACCTTTTAGTATAGGCTTCCTGTATTAATAACTGGTTGCGCACCTTTGTCTGAAACGATGGCAACTAATAAGTTATTCACCATATTTGCTTTACGCTCGTCATCGAGTTCTAGTACGCCTTCTTCATCTAACATATGGATTGAATCTTTGGCCATCTTCACAGCACCTTCAACAATCTCTTTTCTAGCAGCTAATACTGCTTTTGCTTGTTGACGTTGTAGCATTGCATGGGCAATTTCTGTTGCGTAAGCTAAATGTGTTAAACGAGTTTCTAATACTTCTACGCCAGCAATTTCAAGGCGTGCTTCTAACTCACGTTTTAATTCTTCAGAGATTTCTTCAGTGTTTCCACGTAACGTAATGCAAGTTTCATCTTGAAAATTGTCATAAGGATATTTTGTTGCAACGTGGCGGATTGCCGTTTCACTTTGAATTTCTACAAATCGATCATAATGTTCAACGCCGAACATTGCTTTTGCAGAATCAACAACTTTATAGACGATAACAGCTGCAATTTCAATTGGATTTCCGTCAACATCATTCACTTTTAATTTCTTACTATTAAAGTTTTCAACACGTAACGATACAGTTTGACGGAATGCGAACGGAATCGTTAAAAATAAACCGTTTTGACGAATTGTTCCTAAATAATTACCGAAAAACGTAATGACTTTTGCTTGGTTTGGTTGAACAATACCAATACCTGTAGCAAGAACTGCGGCTAAAATAATAGTTAATGCTGCTCCTATGAAAATTTCTTGCACGAGGAAAAATACACCGATAGCGGCTAAAATCAAAATTCCAATAATTCCAAGAAAACCATTAACATAAAATACTTGTTTTTCTTTCATATGATCGCCTCCTGATATAAAAATGATATCACTTTTATATCATTTTAATCAAGGGGGTTGCACCTAATTTTCTGAATTTTATTGATTATGTATATTTAAATACTTAAAACGAGAATGTACGTTCTGTTTCGTGGTAAAATAAAGAAGACTTAACCGCCCACTGCAGCAGCTAAGTCCCTTTGAGAGCATCTTGCATCGTGACAAATGATTCAAAGCGGTTTTGCCAGGATTATATCTTCAATCGCTGACTCAATCTCTTTGTCAGAAGCGTCATAACTTCCATTTGACTGTGGTTTGTCGTGATTGGAAGTTTGATTCGCTTCTTCTTTAGTATGTCCCTTTTTAGCAAAATCCATGCTAGGCATTTTAAATGCCCCCATGTTCATGTATTTTCCGAATTTCCACATTTCAACAATAGGGCAGAAACGAACAATTCCCTCTGCAACTTTCATTGCACCAATCCATAGCAAAATGTTAGACCAAGTGCACCAAGGTTTGCGCACGAGTTTCGTTGCACTACAACCGAAGAGGACAAGTCCGAGTGTAATTCGAATTAGGGCATTTATTGTACCGATATTTTGCTTCATTAGAAAAACACTCCTTTTATGAAAGTTGAAATAGATAATACTATTTCTTTTATTAGTATCCCTTTTGATTTTTCGGATATGTAATCCAACATTTGACGGTGAAAAAGATGTTGGAATGTGCGTGTGTGTAAGTAACTTTTTTTGTTATAATGAAAGAATGCATAAAAGGAACTTCAAAATTAAATCCTCTAGTTTAAAAAATATGGAAGAGGTAATTCCAAACTTAATTCTCCGTTTTAAACAAATATTTAAGATGAAGTTAAAACAATAATGATGAAAATAAACTGTTATTTTAAACAGAAATATATACAACTTGAGAAAAGAAAGGGTGTTTTCATGTACGATATTTCCGGATGGAAACATGTATTTAAGCTTGATCCGAATAAGGAATTAAGTGACGAACATTTAGAAATGATTTGTGAGTCTGGAACAGATGCTGTTATTGTAGGCGGAAGTGATGGGGTGACAATTGATAATGTACTACACATGCTAGTTAGCATTCGTAGATATGCAGTTCCTTGTGTGTTAGAGGTTTCTGATGTGGAAGCAATTACACCAGGATTCGATTTTTATTATATCCCAAGCGTTTTAAATAGCCGAAAGGTGGAATGGGTAACAGGCGTTCATCATGAGGCTTTGAAAGAATTTGGGGATATTATGGATTGGGACGAAATTTTTATGGAAGGATATTGTGTTTTAAATCCTGAAGCGAAAGTAGCCCAGCTTACAGATGCAAAGTGTGATGTAACAGAAGATGATGTGATTGCATACGCGCGTTTAGCAGACAAGCTATTACGTTTACCGATATTTTATTTAGAATATAGCGGTACGTATGGAGATATTGAACTTGTTAAAAATGTAAAAGCACAATTGAAACAAGCTAAGTTATATTATGGCGGCGGTATTTCTAATGCTGAACAGGCGAAGGAAATGGCGCAGTATGCTGATACAGTAGTTGTCGGAAATATTATTTATGATGATATAAAAGCAGCGTTAAAAACGGTTAAAGCAGTAAAAGGAGAGTAGGTGCAGGCATATATGAGTATGACAGATAGATTATTAAATGGTTTAAATCCGCAGCAACAAAAAGCAGTACAAACAACGAACGGACCACTTCTATTAATGGCAGGCGCAGGCAGTGGTAAAACACGTGTGTTAACACATCGTATTGCGTATTTACTTGGTGAAAAAGGAGTAGCACCATGGAATGTACTAGCTATTACCTTTACAAATAAAGCCGCTCGTGAAATGCGCGAGCGTATTGATACACTTGTCGGACCAGAAGCTGAAGATATTTGGATTTCTACGTTCCACTCTATGTGTGTACGTATTTTACGACGTGATATCGATCGCATTGGTATTAATCGTAACTTTACAATTTTAGATTCAGGTGATCAGTTAACTGTAGTCAAAAAAATTATGAAAGAGCGCAATATTGATCCGAAGAAATTTGAGCCGCGCTCTATTTTAGCTGGTATTAGTAATGCGAAAAATGAATTGTTATCTGCGGATAAATATGCGAAGAAAATTACAATTGCTGATCCGTATGAAAAATTAACGAGCGATGTATATACAGAATATCAAAAACGTCTTTTGAAAAATAACTCATTAGACTTTGATGATTTAATTATGACGACGATTCAACTATTTGAACGTGTTCCAGAAGTACTAGAGTTTTATCAGCGCAAATTCCAGTATATTCACGTGGATGAGTATCAAGATACGAACAAAGCGCAGTACCTTCTTGTTAAACATTTAGCAGCACGTTTTAAAAATTTATGTGTTGTAGGTGACTCAGATCAGTCAATTTATCGCTGGCGTGGTGCGGACATTTCCAACATTTTGTCATTCGAAAAAGACTATGAGAATGCGCAAGTTATTTTGTTAGAACAAAACTATCGTTCATCACAAAATATTTTAAATGCAGCGAATGCTGTTATTGAAAAAAATACGAATCGTAAACCGAAGAAGTTATGGACTGATAATGAAGTTGGAAGCAAAATCTCGTACTATCGTGCTGCAACGGAAAAAGACGAAGCGTATTTTGTTGCGAAAAAAATTCGTGACGATATTCAAATGGGAAAACGAAAATATACTGATTTTGCAGTGTTATATCGTACGAATGCTCAGTCTCGTATGGTCGAGGAGATTTTCCTTAAATCTAACATTCCGTACAAAATTGTCGGGGGTACGAAGTTCTACGACCGTAAAGAGATTAAAGATATTTTGGCGTACTTACGTTTAATCGGTAATCCAGATGATGAGATTAGTTTCGCACGTATTATTAACGTGCCAAAGCGTGGAATTGGTGCGACTTCTATCGACAAAATTATTAATTACGGTGTACAAAATGGAATTTCATTAACAGCTGTATTCGATGAGATTGAGCATGTTGGAGTAAGTGCAAAGGTTACAAAGGCAGTAAAGGAATTCGCAGGTTTATTACACAACTGGGTAAATATGCAAGAGTATTTATCTGTTACAGAATTGGTAGAAGAAGTTATTGAGAAAACAGGTTATCGCGATATGTTGAAAAATGAGCGTACGTTAGAAGCAGAAGGTCGTCTAGAGAACCTAGATGAGTTTTTATCTGTTACGCAAACATTTGAATCTCAAAGCGAAGATAAGAGTCTTGTTGCATTCTTAACAGACTTAGCACTTGTTGCAGATATTGATCGTGTAGATGAAGACCCAACTGCTGGTGAGGAAGTTATTTTAATGACGATGCACTCAGCGAAAGGATTAGAATTCCCAGTTGTCTTTATTGTTGGTCTAGAGGAAGGAATATTCCCGCATACTCGTTCTCTAATGGAAGAAGATGAAATGCAAGAAGAGCGTCGTCTTGCTTATGTAGGTATTACTCGTGCAGAAGAAGAGTTGTATTTATCTAATGCACAAATGCGTACTTTATTTGGTAGAACAAGTATGAATGCCGCATCTCGATTTATTACAGAAATCCCGACAGAACTAGTGGAATCATTAAATGAAACAGCGCCGAAGCGTGAAACTTCGTTTGGTGCAAAAGGAAGAGTGGCAAGTAGCAGTAAAACGACAACTACAACACGTTCTCGCTCAGCTTTCGCGCGTCCTGCAGCTAAGACGACAGGCGGCGAACAAATCGGCTGGGCAGTAGGCGATAAAGCTTCCCACCAAAAATGGGGAATCGGTACAGTTGTAAGTGTAAAAGGTGAAGGTGATGCAAAAGAATTAGATATTGCGTTCCCAAGCCCAATTGGTGTTAAACGTTTGTTAGCAAAATTTGCACCTGTGACGAAACAATAGGAAAGGAATGAGGATATGTCAAAAGAGATAGCAAAAAAACGTATAGAAGAACTACGTGATTTGTTAAATACATTTAACTATCAATATCACGTATTAGACAATCCTTCTGTTTCTGATGCGGAGTATGACCGTAATATGCAGGAGCTTATAAAATTAGAAGCAGAGAACCCAGAGTTTATGAGTGAAGATTCTCCCTCCGTTCGCGTTGGGGGAACGGTTCTTGATATATTTGAAAAAGTAACACACAAGTCACCGATGTTAAGTTTAGGAAATGCATTTAACGAAGGAGATTTACGTGATTTTGACCGACGAGTACGTCAAGGAATTGATGATGCGAATGTAAGATATATATGCGAATTAAAAATTGACGGACTTGCTGTTTCACTTCATTATGAAAAAGGACGCTTCATTCAAGGGGCAACACGTGGTGATGGTGTAACAGGTGAAGATATTACTCAAAATTTAAAAACGATTAAAGCAATCCCGCTTCGTTTAAATGAAGAAGTAACGTTAGAGGCACGAGGCGAAGCTTATATGCCGAAGCGTTCATTCGTTAAGTTAAATGAAGAAAAAGAGCAAAATGGTGAAGATGTATTTGCGAATCCGCGTAATGCGGCAGCAGGTTCAATCCGCCAACTTGATCCGAAAATTGCAGCGAAGCGTAACTTATCTATGTTTGTATACGGTCTTGCGAATGTAGAAGAAAAAACAATCCTATCACATAGTGAATCGCTTGATTTCTTAGGTGAACTTGGATTCAAAACAAATCCAAATCGACGCACATGTGAAACAATTGAAGAAGTTATAGCTTATGTAGAAGAATGGCAAGAAAAACGTCCGCATCTTGATTATGAGATTGACGGGATCGTTATAAAAGTAGATGATGTTGCTCTTCAAGAAAGTCTAGGCACTACAGCAAAGAGTCCAAGATGGGCAATTGCTTATAAATTCCCAGCTGAAGAAGTTGTAACAAGATTAACAGGCATTGAATTAAGTGTTGGTCGTACAGGGGTTGTAACACCGACTGCAGAGCTAGAGCCAGTGCGAGTGGCTGGTACGATCGTTCGTCGTGCTTCTTTACATAACGAAGATTTAATTCGTGAAAAAGATATTCGAATTGGTGACTACGTTGTTGTGAAGAAGGCTGGAGATATTATTCCTGAAGTTGTGAATGTTATTTTCGATAAGCGTACTGGTGAGGAAGAAGAATATCATATGCCAACGCATTGCCCAGCATGTGAGAGTGAACTAGTTCGTTTAGAAGAAGAGGTAGCACTTCGTTGTATAAATCCAACTTGTCCTGCTCAAATTCGAGAAGGGTTAATCCATTTCGTTTCAAGAAATGCAATGAATATTGATGGACTTGGAGAACGTGTCATTACACAACTCTTTGAGGCAGATTATATTCGTACATTTGCTGATTTATATTCGTTGACGAAAGAGCAATTATTACAGCTAGAACGATTTGGAGAAAAATCAGCAACGAATTTAGTACAAGCAATTGAGAATTCTAAAGAAAACTCATTAGAGCGATTATTATTCGGTCTTGGTATTCGCCATGTTGGAGCGAAAGCGGCACGTACATTTGCAGAGCATTTCGAAACGATGGATGCGCTTGTGAAGGCAACGGAAGAAGAACTAAAAGCAATTAATGAAATTGGTGAAAAAATGGCTCAATCCGTAGTAACGTATTTCGATAATGAAGACGTATTAGAGTTATTACAACAATTTAAAGAATACGGCGTGAACATGACATATAAAGGCATGAAAATTGCTGATTTACAAAACGTTGAGTCGTACTTCGCAGGAAAAACTGTCGTTTTAACAGGGAAATTAGAAGTTATGGGACGTAGTGAAGCGAAGAAAAAGATTGAGGCATTAGGTGGAAAAGTAACAGGAAGTGTTAGTAAAAGTACAGATTTAGTTGTTGCAGGTGAAGCGGCAGGTTCGAAATTAGCACAAGCGGAGAAACATAATGTCGAGGTTTGGAATGAAGAGAGGTTCTTACAAGAGCTAAATAAGTAAGAGGTGCAAACTTACCATGAAAAAAATAGCATTAGCGGTATTAAGCCTTGGCCTACTTGTAAGTGGGTGTAGTGCAGGTGCCGATAAAGATGAAAAAGTGGTTGAGAAATCGGGGAAAGCAAAAGAGCAAGCAATCGTCCCGAATTACTCTATTTCGGATGAATATTATAAGACGACTATTCCATTTGTGGGAGGAAACGCACGTGGCTTAGTTGTGCAAGGAGTAAGTAATCGTCTTGATATAGATGAATTTGAAACAGGATTAATGCGTATTGCGAAAGAATCATTTAGTACGAAAGATAATGTTTTCAAAGGCGGAAAATCCCTAACTACTCAGTATATACAGATGCTTGTTAAAAGAAAACGTACAGATGCAGAACAAAAGGAACTAGAAGATACATTAAAAAAAGATGCGGTTAAATTCCCGAACATAGGGTTAAATCCTGCATTAGGTACAGGATCCGAATCATTAGAAGTGAAAAATAAAAAAAATCCAATATATATTTCAAATATTTTAGAGCATGATTATTATGTGAACAAAGGCGAAAAAGATGAGCGTAGTGGCATTGTAGTTGGATTAGCAATGAATTCGGTTCATTATTATGAGGAAGAGCATGGGTACCCGCGTGAGGCTGCAATTTCGAATGAAAAGATGTTAGCTGAAGGGAAAAAAATGGTGCCAGAAATCTTGAAAGTTATGCATCAACAAGATCCTGAGACAAAAAACCTTCCGATAACATTTGCAATTTATCGTCAGGCTCCGAAGTCTTCGCTCGTGCCAGGTAACTTTGTTTCTTATGCGAATGTCGAAAAAGGTAGTGAAACGGTTGAGGATTGGAAACAAATTAATGAGAAATATTATTTGTTCCCATCTGAACAAGCGAAAACAGATAATAAACGTGAGGACTTGGCGAGAGTATCAAACTTCAAGGCAAAATTAAGCGATTATTTCCAAGGTGACTATACAGCTGTTATCGGTACTGGTATGTATAGAGACGATGAATTAAGAGAAATAAAGCTTGATATTCCTGTCCAGTTTAATGGGAAAGCAGAAATAATTGGCTTTACACAATATGTAGCCGGGCTTGTTATGGAATACTTCCCGAATTATATGAAAGTACAAGTAACGATTAAATCTGTAGAACGTCCAGAAGCGATTATTATACGTGAGGCGAAGCAAGATGAGCCGTATGTGAAAATTTTAGATTAAATAGAAGGGCCGTTCCTTTATGGAACGGCTTTTTTTCTTGGGTAATTTTGTTATAATTTAAAATGTTATAAATAATGGGGTAAGGGGTAAAGCGCATGGACGAATTAAGTTTTCAAGTCATTATTTTATTAATCGCATTCGGTTTTTTAGCAGCTTTTATTGATTCAGTTGTTGGCGGTGGAGGGTTAATTTCGCTTCCGGCACTTATGTTTGTTGGTTTACCGCCAGCTTCGGCAATTGCAACGAATAAATTAGCTGCAACGATGGGGACGTTTACGAGTGCGATTTACTTTATTCGATCGGGAAAGGTCGATTTTAAAATTGTAGGAAAGTTAATCCCGTTAACTATTATAGGAGCAGTAGCAGGTGCTTTAGTAGTAAAGTTTATTCCTCCAGATATTTTACGTCCGTTAGTGCTTGTAATGTTGGTATTTATTGCTATTTATATTATTGCGAAAAAGGATTGGGGAAGTGTATCTACCTATAAGAAGATGACGAAAAGAAAAACATTAATATTTTTCTTTGTTATTTTAATGATAGGGTTTTACGATGGATTTTTTGGACCAGGGACAGGATCCTTTTTAATTTTTGCATTTTTATTAATTGGTTTGGATTTTATTCAAGCGGCAGCATCTGGAAAACTTTTGAACTTTGTTAGTAATATCGTATCATTAATCACTTTTTTATTTTTAGACGTAATTCATTTTGAATACGGTATTATTATGGGGTTATCGATGATTTTTGGCGCTTATTTTGGATCGAAGTTTGCAGTTCAAAAAGGTGTTGGATATGTAAGGACTTTATTTTTGTTAGTAACTATTTTATTGATTAGCAAAAACGTTTTGGAATATACTCATATTTTGTAGAGTTATACATTTGTATAACTCTGTTTTTTTATTATATTTTAAAAATTAATTAATTTTTAAAATATAAGTCTAGGAATATTTGAATAAATCTAAATTATCGTGTAGAATAATGTTGTAAAATGTAAACGTTTTTCTAAGGGGAGGCTAAAAATAATGGTAGTAGCATACAAACATGAGCCATTTACAGATTTTTCAGTGGAGGCTAACAAATTAGCGTTTGAAGAAGGTTTAAAGAAAGTAGAATCTTATCTTGGGCAAGACTATCCATTAATTATTGGGGGAGAAAAAATCACTACAGAAGACAAAATTGTTTCTGTAAACCCTGCAAATAAAGAGGAACTTGTTGGTCGTGTTTCAAAAGCAAGCCGTGAGTTAGCTGAAAAAGCAATGCAAGTAGCGGATGAAACATTCCAAACTTGGAGAAAATCAAAGCCAGAAATGCGTGCAGACATTTTATTCCGTGCTGCAGCGATCGTTCGTCGTAGAAAACATGAATTCTCTGCTATTCTTGTAAAAGAAGCAGGTAAACCATGGAATGAGGCAGATGCTGATACAGCAGAAGCAATCGACTTTATGGAATATTATGGTCGTCAAATGTTAAAATTAAAAGACGGTATTCCAGTAGAAAGCCGTCCAATTGAATATAATCGTTTCTCTTACATTCCATTAGGAGTAGGTGTTATCATTTCTCCTTGGAACTTCCCATTCGCGATTATGGCAGGTATGACAACAGCTGCTTTAGTTTCTGGTAACACAGTATTACTAAAACCAGCTAGTACAACTCCTGTAGTAGCAGCGAAATTCATGGAAGTATTAGAAGAAGCTGGCTTACCAGCTGGCGTAGTAAACTTCGTACCAGGTAATGGTTCTGAAGTTGGTGACTACTTAGTAGATCACCCTCGTACACGTTTCATTAGCTTCACTGGATCTCGTGATGTAGGTATCCGTATTTATGAGCGCGCAGCGAAAGTAAACCCAGGCCAAATTTGGTTAAAACGCGTTATCGCTGAAATGGGCGGTAAAGATACAATCGTTGTTGATAAAGAAGCAGATCTTGAATTAGCAGCTAAATCTATCGTTGCATCAGCATTCGGATTCTCAGGACAAAAATGTTCTGCATGTTCTCGTGCAGTAATCCACGAAGATGTATACGATCACGTATTAAATCGTGCTGTTGAATTAACGAAAGAATTAACAGTTGCTAACCCAGCTGTATTAGGTACAAACATGGGTCCTGTTAATGACCAAGCTGCATTTGATAAAGTAATGAGCTATGTTGCAATTGGTAAAGAAGAAGGTAGAATTTTAGCAGGTGGCGAAGGAGACGATTCTAAAGGCTGGTTCATCCAACCAACAATCGTTGCTGACGTTGCAGAAGATGCTCGCCTAATGAAAGAAGAAATCTTCGGACCAGTAGTAGCATTCTGTAAAGCAAAAGACTTTGACCATGCACTTGCAATTGCAAACAATACAGAATACGGTTTAACAGGAGCAGTTATCTCTAACAACCGTGACCATATTGAAAAAGCACGTGAAGACTTCCACGTAGGTAACTTATACTTCAACCGTGGATGTACTGGTGCAATTGTAGGTTACCAACCATTCGGTGGCTTTAACATGTCTGGTACAGACTCTAAAGCTGGTGGCCCTGATTACTTAGCACTTCACATGCAAGCAAAAACTACTTCTGAAACTTTATAAGAAATAGTAGAAGAGATCTTCGCAGTCTGCGAAGATCTCTTTTTTTGAAAAATTTTTTATATGTGGATTAAGATACATATCAGTAGAAAAATTAATATAAGGTGTACTTAAGTAAAATAAGGTATATTATATTGGTTGAATAAATTCTCTTTCAAGATAAGAAAAGTAGGTGAACAAAGTGGGAAAATATCAATTGGATTACAAGAGTCAGGTAGCTGTGGCAAAGTTTCATGAAAAACAGACGCCTGCCAAATTTGATAAAAAGCAGCAAATTGAAAATTTGCGTGCGGAGTATTTGAAAAAGAAGCAAAAACAAACAGATAAATAATAGGAGAGACTAGTCAATTTGAATTTAAAACACTTACCAAATATTACTATTTAGTAAGTGGAACTAGCTAAACCCTATTCATATCGGGATAAACATGTAAATAGAAACAAAGCAACGAGAAAAGTTGACTTATTAGTCACATTTTTTAGTATTCATTTTAAGGATTTCCTGTATAATACAATTTGAAAGAAAATCTATGGTTTGACAAGAAACACTCCTTTCGGTTTTGCTCACTGAAGGGAGTGTTTTTTTGTAGCTACAAACTCCGCTGTACTCATTACATTTGCATATACGCCATTTAAACTAGCCAAAATTGTGTTATGAATATAAACGGCTGGTATAGTAGCATTCTTAAAAGAAAGATCTTTTGTAGCACAAGCATCATGTATAACGGTACATTGCAAGCCGAAATCAAAAGCAGCTCTTACGGTAGCATCAATACACATATGAGTCATCATCCCGCATATGACGAGGTGCTCAATGTTTAAACGTTGTAATTGTTCTAGAAGGTCGGTTTCGCGAAAACTATTTGGATAATGTTTGAGTACAAAGTTTTCTTCTCTAAGTGGACGTACGCTTTCATGAATATGCACACCTTCTGTATTGGGCAGGAAAAAAGTAGCGTCATCTTTTATTGCTACGTGTTGGATATGAAAAATAGGTTCGTTTTTCGTTCTAAAGAGTTTTAGTAGCTGACTAGCATATGCACTTGCTTCTACTGGATTACGCAATTCCATTTTTCCATGTGGAAAATAATCATTTTGAATATCAACGAGTAAAAGAGCTGTTTTCATATATTTATCTGCCTCCAAGTTTCATATTCAAATAATGTTATTCAATTAGTAGAGAAGATTATCCTTTTAAAAATATGCGAGAAGGGAATTTTACATAACCTTTAAATTTGCTATTTTCTCATGATTTTTCATCTGAAAATTTTAATAAAGAAATAATTAATATTTTTCTAAAAAATGTATTGACTCTTATTATTCTGAGTTCTATAATGAGAATTAATTAAACGACAATTAAATCGATACATTCTTATCCAGAGAGGTGGAGGGACTGGCCCTACGATACCTCAGCAACGGGTTTTATAATACCGTGCTAACTCCAGCAAGCCTATAAGGGCTTGGAAGATGAGAAGATGTGAACGAGTACATATAAGTGCTCTCCTTCTTATCTTTATGGTTGATAAGAAGGAGAGCACTTTTTATTTTACCTCGAAAGCTCTACTTCAAGTTTTTACAGCATATAGGAGGGGAAAAAATGATTTCTTTTAACAATGTAAGTAAAGTATATGAATCAGGTGGGCAATCTGTTCATGCGGTGGAGGATGTAACGTTATCCGTTGAAAAAGGCGAAATTTTTGGCATTATCGGTTTTAGTGGAGCTGGAAAGAGTACGTTATTACGCCTAGTAAACATGTTAGAGAGACCAACGTCAGGAACGATTTCGATAGATGATAAAGATATTACATCATTATCGACGAAAGAATTACGGAAGCTAAGACAAAGAATCGGGATGATTTTTCAAAGCTTTAATTTATTTAATTCAAGAACAGTGTTTGGGAATATTGCTTATCCATTAAAGTTAGCGAAAGTACCAAAGAATGAGATAAAAGAAAGAGTAAATGAACTGCTGAAGTTTGTAGGGTTAGAAGATAAGGCAAACAATTATCCAGAGCAGCTATCAGGCGGACAAAAGCAGCGTGTAGGTATCGCTAGAGCACTCGCAACATCACCAGATATTCTTATATGTGATGAGGCAACATCAGCTTTAGATCCAGAAACAACGACAGAAATTCTAAACTTATTAAAGAAAGTAAATCGAGAATACAATTTAACAATTCTTCTCATTACACATGAAATGCATGTTGTGAAAGAAATTTGTCACCGTGTAGCTGTAATGGAGAAAGGAAAAGTTATAGAAGAAGGAAAACTGTTTGATGTTTTCACGCAACCGAAAACAAAGACGACTCAAAACTTTGTACGCTCAGTTATAAATGATCATTTACCGGAAAGTGTTTTAGCGAAAATTCAAAATGGTGGTCAGATTTATCGCCTAACATTTACTGGTGAGGAGACAGGACAGCCGGTACTATCATATATTGCAAAAAACTATAATGTTGATGTAAATGTACTGTACGGAAATATTATTGAACTTCAAAATGTGCTATTTGGAAATCTTCTTGTAGAATTGCAAGGCGAACAGAGGGAAATTCAAAAAGCATTACAACATCTAAGACTGCAAGTGCAGCTGAAGGAGGTAGAAGCTCATGCGAGTTGATTGGAGTATATTTTGGCCGCGCATACTAGATGCGACGGGGGATACCCTCTTAATGGTAATTGTAACCCTTATATTCGCTACAATTCTCGGTATACCTCTAGGTTTACTTTTATATGTAACGAGAAAAGGAAACTTTTTAGAAAATAAATGGGTCTTTTCTATTCTTAATATCATCATTAATACAATTCGTCCGGTTCCGTTCATCATCTTCTTAGTAGCTTTAAGCCCGCTAACAAGAAGTGTTATCGGAACGACAATCGGAACGGCGGCAGCAATTTTTCCAATGACGTTAGTTGCATCAATCGGTATTGCTAGAATGGTTGAAACAAATCTTGTTTCTGTTCCGAAAGGGGTAATTGAAGCAGCACAAGCAATGGGTGCTTCACCATTTAGAATTGTCTTTGAAATCCTTGTGCCAGAAGCGTTAGCGCCATTAATTTTAGGTGTTACATTTATGACAGTTGGTTTAATTGAATTTTCTGCGGTTGCTGGGCTTGTCGGTGGCGGCGGTCTTGGTGATTTAGCAATGACATATGGTTATCAACGTTTTGATACATCAGTTATGTTCGTAACGGTCGTTTTACTTATCATTCTTGTACAGTTAGCTCAAAACTTAGGAAACTACTTTGCGAAAGTCTTTTTACGCAGATCATAAAAAGGAAGCGGGGAAAAGGAAATGAAGAAAATTTTAGCATTTGCATTATCAGCGATTGTAGGGGTTTCAGCATTAAGCGGCTGCTCAAGTGGAGACACAGGGGCAGGAGCGAAAGAAAAAGTAGTTCGCGTCGGTGTAACTGGAACGGATGGAGACGCTTGGGAAATTTTGAAGAGGAAAGCTGAAAAAGAAGGAATTAAAATTAAACTGGTTGAGTTCTCTGATTACACAACGCCAAATAAAGCGTTAGCTGATGGAGATATTGAATTAAATTCATTCCAGCATATTGCTTTCTTAGAGCAATTTAAAAAGGAGCATAAGCTAGATATTACAGCTGTTGGTACAACGCAAATTGCACCAATGGGTTTATACTCTGAAAAACATAAGAAAGCAAATGAAATTCCAGATGGTTCAGAAATTGCGATTCCAAATGACCCAACGAACCAAGCACGTGCATTAAAACTTCTTGATGCAGCTGGGTTATTAAAGCTTAAAAAAGACTTTGGTCTATTTGGAGATCCAAGCGGCATTGCTGAAAATCCGAAGAAGTTAAAAATTACACCGGTTATCGCACAGCAAACACCTCGTGTATTAAAAGATGTAGCAGCTTCAGTTATTAATAACGGTGTTGCTGGTCAAGCGGGATTAGATCCAGCGAAGGATCCAATTTTCTTAGAAGATCCAAAGAATGAAAATGCGAAGCCATATATTAATATTTTCGCAGCTCGTACGAAAGATAAAGATGATCCAACACTGAAAAAAGTAATTGAATTATATCATTCAAAAGAAGTAACAGATGCAATTAAGAAAGAAACAAATGATGGTTCGATTTCAGTAGATCTTTCACTTGATGAGCTTGAAAAAATCGTAAAATAATGATTGGGTTTAATGGACTAACAGAAGGAACCCCTCCGCTGTTAGTTCGTTCAACATATAATCTACTTAACAAACAAAACAACCCTAATTCTGTACCTTCCAATTCTGTATAACATAGAATCCAATGTTTGTTAAGTAGAGTAATGGACCAGGAGTTTTCCTGGTCTTTTTTATGAATGAAAGTAGCTAGCGAATAGTAAGGTAATCCAAATTATAATAGGATAAGAAAATAAGCTGAAAGCGAGTGTAATTAAGAATTTATTTTTATGAATTAAGTGTTTTTGGGATAAAAAAAAGAAAATAGAAAAGATGGCAATGAAAACTGCGGATATTACGCCAGGGTTATAGGAACGGTAAATGAAAAACAAAATAATATGTTGAACAGAGTTGAAGAAAATTGCCCCTTGTATAAAAATAATCCAGTATATAGAAGGCAAGATGTTTAGTTGATATAGAAAGACGATAAGTAAAACAAAGAGAGTCAATATAGAGATCGCAATGGAAAATTGTTGACTAGTTATAAAAGTAATTGAAAATTGATTAGCAAGATATTGTGGCATTTGGAAAGATTCTTCAAGGTTATGAATGAAAAATAAAAAGGAAATTAGCCAGATTGTAAGAGGAGTAAAGTGTCTTACAGAAAATGTTTTTATCAATTTACATCAGCTCCAATAAAGGTGTAGAAAGCCTATAGGAAAAGGCCTTCTACAAGGATATAATTATTCAATTACAATACTTTTTAAATTGCTATTATGTTGTGGTTGTTCGGGAGCATAAGAAGATAGTTCCTCTTGTAAAATATTTAGCATTTGCTTAGCTGATTGCTGGATTGGGGCAGGTAACTCTTCTAATATATGCATACCTACTTTTATTTTTGTACGGATGACTTTCCTTAGTAGTTCTTCATGCATGTACGACACCTCCAAATCGAATGTTTAGTACATCATCTTCGAATTTTGCTCCTTGAATAGAAAGATGTGTTAACGTTTTGGGTAATGTGATGTTCCGCTTAACAGAACCAGCACGAATGATAAGCTCATCGCCTTTTTGATTTAATGCAAGTTCACTTTTGTTAGAGAAGGGAATGGACAGAACGAAAATATATTCATCGCCATCTTTTTTTACATATTGAGTGCGACCGTTAAATTTTACTTCAGTAGGACAATGATCCGTTTTAAATAAAGCATCTCCTACACGTTCTAACATAGGTAAACCAACAACTTCTTGTTCAAACATTGGAGCTTCGTAAATAGGAAGTGGATCAAAACTATCTTGAATTAATGTTTTATATTTCTTTTGGGTATCTTTCCATGCTTGAAAATAAGGATCGGTGACAGTGTTAGGAATGACACGATTGATCATAATGGCATCTACGTTATAATCGTATAGATTTAAATACGTAAAGCTACGCTGAGCCTCTTTAATAACCATTTTTTCGGGATTTACAACGATGCGGATACTCGTTACGTCTCGGTTTGATAAAATATCCCTCATTTCTCCGAGCTGTTCAAGTGTATTTGTTAATTCGTCCATAATATCATCGGTTGGCAGGGGGACACCAAGAAGTGGTTGAGCTACAGGGCGAACAACTTTTAAAACTTTTCTTTTAATAGGAAAGAGTTTTTCCATCCACCAGCCGAGCATGTCTGGAAAGCTGAGCATTGCTAATGTTTCTCCTGTTGGAGCACAATCAATGATAATAACGTCATATGTGTTTTGTTTATAATAATCGAGCACGCGAAGTAAGCTAATTAAATCTTCCATACCAGGAAACATCGTTAATTCTTCTGTTGTAATATCATCGGCTGCTTTGGAAGTGAAGAGTAGTGTAATATATTTCTGTAATTTTCCCCAGCCTTTTTCCATCTCATAAATCGTATTAATTTCTTGTGCCCACAAATTTTTACGAACTTCTAATGGCTCAGAAGATAGCTTTATACCAAATGAATCTCCTAAACTATGAGCAGGATCTGTGCTCATTACTAAAGTTTTTAATCCTTGTTTCGCACTTTGAATTGCTGTTGCTGCTGAAATGCTAGTTTTTCCTACGCCGCCTTTACCTGTATACAAGATAATTCTCATCATTCATATCCCCTTTGTTTCGAATGTCGAATATTACGAGTGTCGAAATATTTTTTTGAATAAAAACCCTATTAGGGTTTTTATTCAATCGGAATGTTTTTCATTTTAGGTGTAGAAACTTTTTCTTCTGTTTTTTGCTGTGACGTAGCGATGTGATTCATAATCTTTTGGAAGATTTGTAGTAAGAATGCTTTTTCTTCTTCTGATAAAGCTTCTGTTACTAAGCTAAAGTAATGGGCTGCATTTTGCTTTACTTCTTGAACGAGTATTACGCCGTTTTCTGTTAAACGAATTAATACAATACGTCGGTCATTTTCATCACGGTAGCGTTCAATATATCCCTTTTTTACAAGGCGATTTACAACACCTGTCGTTGTACTCATTGGTATATCAAGAAGATCAGCAATTTTCGTCATTGTAATATCTGTATTTCGTTCCATCCAAAGTAAACAAAATACTTCTGTTTTAGAAAGTGTTAAATCTAGGCTTACCCATTCTTCAGGATAGAAAAGTTTCTTGGCGTTATCTAGCAGTAAGTCTAAAAAATGTTCATATTGCAACAATTAATTCCACTCCCGTATATTTCGAGGTTCGTAATATTTATTTTTATTTTATGTAGAATAGAAATAATTGTCAATGATTTTAATTGTTTTTTCAGATTAGACAGAAAACTTTCTTTAAAATAGTATTCTTTTATGATAGATTTATAAATATAAAACTAGAATTTACATAAAAATCCATCATGGTAAATATACTTATCTATAATGGATGTACTGCTAACGAGGGGGAGAACGATGAGAAGACGTAATACGCAAGCGTTCACGTTTTTAGCATGGACTTCATTTGTTTGTGCGCTTTCAGGTATGCTAATTGGTATTTATACGCTAGATGAAACGCTTAGTGTAAAAGGATACTATTTAATTGGAACATTATTTTTAACGATGTCTTGTTTTGTATTACAAAAAACAATTCGTGATAATGAAGAAGATAACGAGAGATTTCCGAAAAATAAACCGTTAGATAAAGAGTAAATCGTAAAGAAAGGCATTCGCCTTTCTTTTTTTATGTAAAAATGCAGTAAGTGCCGTGTGTTGACTTGCTTGAAGTACTGAAAATTTGGTATCATCAATAGTATTGTAGATTGAACGATATATTATGGAGGTGGCCTAGCCGTGTCAAGAATTTCCGTTGAGAATGTAAAGCACGTAGCACATTTAGCACGTCTTGCAATTACTGATCAAGAAGCAGAAAAATTTCAAAAACAACTAGATGCAATTGTTACATTTGCAGAACAGTTAAATGAATTAGATACAACTGATGTAAAACCAACAACTCATGTATTAACTATGAAAAATGTTATGCGTGAAGATGTACCAGAAAAAGGTTTACCAGTAGAAGAAGTATTAAAAAATGCACCGGATCACAAAGATAATCAAATCCGTGTTCCAGCAGTATTAGAATAGAGGAGGGGAATTTCGATGTCATTATTTGATCATTCAGTATCAGAGTTACATAAGAAGTTAAACAACAAAGAAATTTCCGTTACGGATTTAGTAGAAGAATCTTATAAACGTATTGCGGATGTTGAAGATAACGTAAAAGCTTTTCTTACATTAGATGAAGAAAATGCACGCGCGAAAGCGAAAGAATTAGATGCAAAGATTGGTGCTGAAGATAATGGTTTATTATTCGGTATGCCAATCGGTGTAAAAGATAACATTGTAACTAACGGTCTTCGTACAACTTGTGCGAGCAAAATGTTAGCAAACTTTGATCCAATTTATGATGCGACAGTTGTGCAAAAGCTAAAAGCTGCTGACACAGTTACAATCGGTAAATTAAATATGGACGAGTTCGCAATGGGTTCTTCAAATGAAAACTCAGGATTCTACGCTACGAAAAACCCATGGAACTTAGATTACGTTCCAGGCGGATCTAGTGGTGGTTCTGCAGCAGCTGTAGCAGCAGGAGAAGTATTATTCTCTCTAGGTTCTGATACGGGTGGTTCTATCCGTCAGCCAGCTGCATATTGCGGCGTTGTAGGTTTAAAACCAACTTACGGACGTGTATCTCGTTACGGATTAGTTGCATTCGCATCTTCACTTGACCAAATCGGACCGATTACACGTACAGTAGAAGATAATGCATACTTATTACAAGCTATTTCAGGTCTTGACCGTATGGATGCAACTTCTGCAAACGTTGAAGTAGGAAACTACTTAGCTGGTTTAACAGGCGACGTTAAAGGTTTACGTATTGCTGTACCGAAAGAATACTTAGGAGAAGGTGTTGGCGAAGAAGCTCGTGAGTCAGTACTAGCTGCTTTAAAAGTATTAGAAGGTATGGGCGCAACTTGGGAGGAAGTATCTCTTCCGCACTCTAAATACGCTCTAGCAACGTATTACTTATTATCTTCTTCTGAAGCATCTGCTAACCTTTCACGCTTTGATGGCGTACGTTACGGTGTTCGTTCTGATAATGTAAATAATTTATTAGACCTTTACAAAAACACACGTAGCGAAGGTTTCGGTGATGAAGTAAAACGTCGTATTATGCTTGGTACATTTGCACTTAGCTCTGGTTACTATGATGCATATTACAAAAAAGCACAACAAGTACGTACATTAATTAAAAACGACTTTGAAAATGTATTTGCTAACTACGATGTTATTATTGGACCAACAACGCCAACTCCGGCATTTAAAGTGGGCGAAAAGGTTGATGATCCAATGACAATGTATGCAAACGACATTTTAACAATCCCAGTAAACTTAGCGGGTGTTCCAGCGATTTCTGTTCCATGTGGATTCGGTGCTAACAACATGCCACTTGGTTTACAAATCATTGGTAAACACTTCGATGAAGCGACAATTTACCGCGTTGCACATGCGTTTGAGCAAGCAACAGACTATCATACAAAAAAAGCAAGTCTGTAAGGAGGCGAGCATAGATGAATTTAGAAACAATTATTGGTTTAGAGGTTCACGTTGAGTTAAAAACAAATTCGAAAATTTTCTCTGCGAGTCCAACAGAATTCGGAGCGGAGCCAAATACACAAACAAGTGTAATTGACTTAGGATACCCAGGGGTACTTCCTACTTTAAATAAAGAAGCAGTTAACTTTGCAATGAAAGCTGCAATGGCATTAAATTGTGAAATCGCAACGGAAACGAAGTTCGACCGTAAAAACTATTTCTACCCAGATAATCCGAAAGCTTACCAAATTTCTCAATTTGATAAGCCAATTGGTGAAAATGGCTGGATTGAAATCGAAGTAGACGGTAAAAAGAAACGTATCGGTATTACACGTCTTCATTTAGAAGAAGATGCTGGTAAATCAACGCATACGGCTGATGGTTCATTAGTAGACTACAATCGTCAAGGTATGCCTTTAATCGAGATCGTGTCTGAGCCAGATATGCGTACACCGGAAGAAGCATATGCATACTTAGAGAAGTTAAAATCAATCATTCAATACACTGGCGTATCTGATTGTAAGATGGAAGAAGGTTCCTTGCGTTGTGATGCGAACATTTCTCTTCGTCCAGTTGGACAAGAGAAGTTCGGTACAAAAGCAGAACTGAAAAACTTAAACTCATTCACTTACGTACAAAAAGGTCTTGAGCACGAGCAAGTGCGTCAAGAAAAAGAATTATTATCTGGTGGTATCATCCAACAAGAAACACGTCGTTATGATGAAGCAACGAAGAAAACAATCTTAATGCGTGTGAAAGAAGGATCTGATGATTACCGTTACTTCCCAGAACCAGACTTAGTTGAACTTTACATCGACGATGAGTGGAAAGAAGCAGTTCGTGCTTCTATTCCAGAACTTCCAGATGCACGTAAAGCTCGCTACGTTGCAGAATTAGGCTTACCAGCTTATGATGCACACGTATTAACATTAACGAAAGAAATGTCTGATTTCTTTGAAGCAACTGTTGCAGACGGTGCTGATGCGAAATTAACATCAAACTGGTTAATGGGTGAAGTACTTGCATACTTAAACAAACAACAAAAAGAATTAAAAGATGTTGCATTAACGCCTGCTGGTTTATCTAAAATGGTTCAATTAATTGAAAAAGGTACAATTTCTTCTAAAATTGCGAAGAAAGTATTTAACGAATTAATTGAAAAAGGTGGAGACCCAGAGGAAATCGTTAAAGCGAAAGGTCTTGTTCAAATTTCTGACGAGGGTACACTTCGTAAAGTTGTAACAGAAATTCTTGATAATAATGAGCAATCTATCGAAGACTTTAAAAACGGTAAAGACCGTGCGATTGGCTTCTTAGTTGGTCAAATTATGAAAGCTACAAAAGGACAAGCAAATCCACCGCTTGTTAACAAAATCTTACTTGAAGAGATTAATAAGCGATAATAGTAGTAACTTTTAAAGATTAAGCAGAAAAACACCCGTACATGGGTGTTTTTCTAGGTTAATCAAACGTTTGTTTAAATGAGAGAAAATCATTTAAACAAACGTTTGATTAACTGTCAAAAGTGGAAAAATGTTTGTATAGCAACTATGGTATGATAGTTGCAAAAAGGTGGGAATAATGATAAATCTAGAAATAGAGGTTTTTTCATCTCATGAAATAATAGATAATTATTATTCGTTATATGTAAATTGTTGTGAGGAAATAGATGGACATACATTTTTTGTCAAATAAAACAAAACCATTGAAATGAATATTTACTTTTGATGGGCTACACGAATCGGGTTCTTACTGCCTGTTTGAGCGAGATAAAAGAAGGATAGGAAGATGAGAGGAGGTAGGCACGGGAATACTGAATAGAAGTTCGGTATGTTCTTTGTCGATACATAAAGAAATTTCCTGTGCTAATAAATGATGAAGCGAGCAAGAATTATTTATAATCCTACTTCTGGGCGTGAGCTATTTAAGAAGAGCTTACCGGAAGTATTACAAAAATTAGAACAAGCTGGATATGAAGCATCTTGTCATGCGACAACGGGTCCTGGAGACGCAACTGTGGCGGCGAGGCAAGCTGCGGATCGTAAATTTGATGTTGTTATCGCTGCTGGTGGTGACGGCACGTTAAATGAAGTAGTGAACGGTTTAGTAGGGCATGAACATCGTCCAAAGTTTGGAATTATTCCGGTTGGAACGACTAATGACTTTGCACGTGCAATCGGTGTACCTCGTTCTATTGAAGAGGCAGCGGATATTATTTGTGAAGGAAAAACTGTGCCATTAGACCTTGGTAGAGCAAACGATACATATTTTATTAACATCGCTGGTGGCGGCCGTATTACAGAATTAACATATGAAGTACCAAGTAAGCTAAAGACTGTATTAGGACAACTTGCTTATTATTTAAAAGGTATCGAAATGCTACCATCACTACATCCAACATATGTTGAAATTGAGTATGATGGAAAATTACTACAAGAAGAAATTACGATGTTTTTAATTACGAATACTCGTTCAGTGGGTGGCTTTGAAAAGGTAGCACCATATGCATCGATTAACGATGGCTTATTTGATTTATTAGTGCTGAAAAAAGGTTCGATTGCCGACTTAATTAAAGCTGCAACACAAGCGCAGCGTGGTGAACATATTAACAATCCAAAAGTACTGTACACACAAGCGAACCGAATTAAAGTACATTCACCAGATAAACTAATGATTAATTTAGACGGTGAATATGGTGGAGATGCACCGATGGAATTCGAAAATATATATCATTGTCTGGAACTATTTGTTCCTGAACATCAAGAGGATGCCCTGTAAAGGCATCCTTTTTTATTTATACATATATGAACGTGTCCAAGGAATGGAATCACTAATCCCTTTTGTAAATACAAATTGATGTAAATCAATGTTACCAGTATAAAACGAAGCTGCACAAGCATTTAAATACAAGCGCCACATACGAATAAATCGTTCATCTTTTGTTTTACGTATTTCATCTAGTGTATTTTCAAAGTTTTCTGCCCAGTGTTGAAGTGTTTTACCGTAATGTCTGCGCAAGCTTTCAACATCAACTATAAAGAAATGCTGATTAGTTATGTTAGTAATGCGATGGAGGGATCTTTTATTATCTCTTTTTTGGCAAGAGGTTTGTGGAATGTAATATGAAATTGAGGATTCCCTTCACCGTACTGTACAGTGTTTCCATCCCAAAGTGTAATTTGAACAGGATCTAAAAACAGATTTTCTAATGTTTTCTTATAAAATATTTCTTCAACCATATATAAACATCTCCTACTTAAAAAAAGAATTAGGAAACTATCATGATAGTTAATGAGGTTAAGTAATTAGCTGATTTTCAATAAGATGAGAGTAATTTTACGCTTCTGTTACGTAATAGTCAAACAATCCGGTTTGTATTGTAAATTGGAAGTTAGTTTGATTTTCATGGTATTTTTACAATTCGTTTATTTTATATCCATACTTTATTGATACACTGGAGGAGATAAGAGACGAGAGGTGGGGTGTTATGGAGAAAGTAAAAGCAATACTATTTGATAAAGATGGGACATTAATGGATTTTCATTCAATTTGGATAAAAGTGGCTGAAGAACTTGTGGCTGAATGTATAAAATTATACCAACTGCCACAATCAATGCAGCCGACTTTATTAAAAGAAATCGGTGTGGATGGGGTATTTGTTCACCCACGTAGCGCAATAGCGGCAGGAACAAGCCTTGATGTGGCAAAGGGGCTTTGTAAGTATATTACGTCATCTAAAGAAGAGGAAATGCATGAATGGGTAAGTGAAAAACTGTTTGCCCTTATGTACGAGCATCGTTCTTACATGAAAATGACGGCAGATTTACCGAGAATTTTACAAAGCTTAAAGGATAGAGGATTTATTTTAGGTGTTGTTACAGCTGATGATTTTGCACCGACAGAATTATTTTTAAAACAGTATCAATTAGAGACCTTTTTTGATTATGTTGTAGCTTCAGATACATTTGCGGCACAAAAACCCGATAAAAGAATTATAGAATCCTTCTGTGAGAAGTTTCATTTAAAGGCATGTGAAGTAGCGGTCGTTGGGGATACACCGACTGATTTATATTTAGCGAAAAATGGTGATTGCTATGCAATTGGAGTACTATCTGGTACAGGGAATCGTCAAACATTAGAACCACTTGCGGATTTAGTAGTACAATCTGTTGGGGACTTTATTTCGCATTCAGGTGAGTTGACTTGGGAACAAGGAAAGTCTAATGTGTAAGAAAAATAAGTCTATAAAGACTCGTTATGAGTCTTTATAGACTTATTTTTTATGGCGAAATAGATGAATACTAGAAAAGAATATTGGCATACATTTTGCAATGAAAAGAGAAAACAATGTAAAGAAAAGGATGGGGTACGTAATGAATATAAAAAAATTTGCTAAAGTAAATGAACAAATTCCTGGACCGAAAGCAGCGTCTTTATTAGAACGCCGCCAAAATATAGTACCAAAAGGAGTAAGTAATGGCATCCCAACGTTTGTACAATCTGCAAATGGTGCTCTTGTTACTGATGTTGATGGTAATCAGTACATTGATTTCGCTGGAGCGATAGGAACAATTAACGTAGGACATTGTCACCCAGCTGTTAAAGAAGCGCTCCATAAACAAGTAGATCAATACATTCATACTGGCTTTAATGTCATGATGTATGAGCCATATATTGAATTAGCAGAAAAACTTGCGGCATTAGCGCCGGGAAGTTTTGATAAGCAAGTACTATTTTTAAATAGTGGTGCAGAAGCAGTTGAGAATGCGGTGAAAATCGCTCGTAAATATACAAAAAGACCTGGTATTATTGCATTTTCTAAAGGTTTCCATGGACGCACATTAATGACAATGACGATGACAAGTAAAGTAAAACCATATAAGTTTGGATTTGGTCCATTTGCGCCTGAAGTCTATAAAGCACCATTCCCGTACGAATATCGCCGCCCAGAAGGATTAACGGAAGAGCAGTACGATAACTTTATGATTGAAGAGTTTAAGAATTTCTTCGTATCAGAAGTAGCACCAGAAACGATTGCAGCCGTTGTAATGGAACCTGTTCAAGGGGAAGGTGGATTTATCGTCCCAAGTAAGAAGTTTGTGCAAGAAGTACGCAATATTTGTTCAGAACACGGCATCTTATTTGTAGCGGATGAAATTCAAACTGGATTTAGCCGTACAGGAAAATATTTCGCCATTGATCATTATGATGTCGTTCCGGATTTAATTACGGTATCTAAATCATTAGGTGCTGGTGTACCAATTAGTGGTGTTATTGGGCGCAAAGAAATTATGAATGAGTCTGCACCAGGAGAACTTGGTGGAACGTATGCAGGAAGCCCGCTAGGATGTGCGGCAGCATTAGCAGTACTTGATGTAATAGAAAAAGAGAATTTAAATGATAGAGCGATAGAATTAGGAAAAGTCGTAATGAACCGATTCGAAGAGATGAGAAATAAATATAATTGCATCGGTGATGTGCGCGGTTTAGGAGCAATGTGTGCATTTGAGCTCGTTCAAGATCGTAAGACGAAAGCACCTGATAAAACGTTAACAGCTAATTTATGCGCAGAAGCAAATAAACGCGGCTTACTTCTACTATCAGCAGGAACATACGGTAATGTTATTCGTGTGCTAATGCCATTAGTGATTACAGATGAGCAACTGGAAGAAGGATTAACAATCATTGAAGAATCGTTGCAAGTCTGTTATGAGAAAGCAAATATTGCTCGTGTTTAAAAGTTAAATAATAAAACAGCAAACATTCTAGCTGACTCTATATAAAATGCAGAAAATTCACTTTATAATAAAGGTAGTGAAGTGAATCGACGGATTGGAAGTTAGGGGTGGCTAGGATGGTTGCAGAAAAGGAACGAGTGTTAATGGATTTACAAGATGTATTTGAATATGCGTTTGACGAAATTTTTGTGACTGACGAAAAGGGAATCGTTGTACGTGTAAATAGTACATGTGAAAGGCACTATCAATTGGCTGCAAAAGAGTTAGTGGGTAAACATGTAAAAGAATTGCAGAAAGATGGTATCTTTTATCCATCAGCAACGTTAGAAGTAATTGAAAAAAAGAGGCCAATCGAACTCGTTCAGACGACAAAATCAGGAGAGTATTTACACGTTCGTACAAGGCCTGTTTTTGATGAAGAGGGCAATTTAAGAAGAGTAATTAGTTACTCTCGTGATCTTACAGAACTCTATCAATTACGTCAAAAGGTAGAAGAAATGGATAATCAGTTAAAAACATATAAAAAAGAATTAAGAGAAACATATGAACATGAAGGACTTATTTTTAAAAGTATCGCTATGCAAAAAATAGTCGAGACAATCAAGAAAGTATCCGTGGTAGATAGTACGGTTCTCGTTTTAGGTGAGACAGGAGTAGGAAAGAGTCGATTGGTGCGTCATTTACATGAAGTGAGTAACCGGAAGAATGAAAGTTTCTATGAAATTAACTGTGCGGCATTGCCGACAAATTTAATTGAATCAGAGCTTTTTGGATACTCGGGCGGATCCTTTACAGGTGCGAATCGTGAAGGGAAAAAGGGACTATTAGAATCAGCGCATAAAGGAACGCTATTCTTAGATGAAATTGGCGAAATGCCGCTTGAAACTCAAGCAAAGCTTTTGCAAGTGTTGCAAGAAAAAACGTTTCGCCCTATAGGCGGAAGAGAATTAAAAAAGGTGGACGTTAGAATTGTAGCGGCAACAAATAGAGATTTAAGTATGATGGTGAAACAAGGAACATTTCGGAAAGATTTATATTATCGTCTGAATGTCATTCCCATTGTAATCCCGCCACTACGGGAAAGAACAGAAGACATTTTGCCACTTATTTATCATTATTTACAACACTTTAACGAGAAATATGGTAGAAATGTAAAATTAGCGCCTAGCACATTACAAATGTTTGTTAGTTACCCGTGGGAAGGAAATAATAGAGAGATTGAAAATGTGATTGAGCGAATTGTTATAACTGCCGATGATATCGTTACGATAGAAGATTTACCAATAGCGATGCAAGAATCAACAGTTGAACAGTCCGGTCAAAGTCTCTATAAAATGTTAGAAGAAGTAGAACGGAATATTATTTTGAAAGCATATAAAACATATGGATCGAGTTATAAAGTAGCGGAGTTTTTAAAAATAAGTCAATCTGCTGCCACTAGGAAAATAAAGAAACTTATAGAGGAGGAAGAGAATATTGGATAAAAAAGCGACGTTTGTAAATGTAGAGAAAAAGGCGATGTATATAAATGGTGAGTGGATTACATTGCAAGAGCAAATCGAAGTAAATAATCCAGCAACGAAGGAAATATTTGCGACTGTACCAAAGGGCGGGGTAACAGAGGCAAAGCAAGCTGTTGATGCTGCGCATGAAGCTTTTAAATTATGGTCTAAGTTAACAGCGGCAGATCGTGCAGCGAAATTAAAAAAATGGTTCACACTTATTGAAGAAAATAAAGAAGAGATTGCAGCGATCATGACGAAAGAACAAGGAAAGCCCTTTGCAGAAGCGCTTGGTGAAGTGAATTATGCAAATAGTTTTGTTGAATGGTATGCAGAAGAAGGAAAACGCGTATATGGTGAAATGATTCCTGCTTCTCATCCGAATAAACGTATTTTAGTCATGAAGCAACCAGTTGGTGTTATGGCAGCTATTACGCCTTGGAACTTCCCGGCTGCTATGATTACGAGAAAGGTAGCTCCGGCGCTTGCAGCAGGATGTACAGCGGTTGTAAAACCTGCAAGTCAAACGCCGTTAACTGCGTTAAAATTAGCTGAATTAGCTCATGAAGCAGACATTCCAAAAGGCGTAATAAATATTGTAACAGGTAGTGCGAAAGCAATTGCTGATACGTGGATGGAAGATGGGCGTGTTCGAAAAGTGTCCTTTACAGGATCAACGGAAATTGGGAAAGAGTTAATGGCTAGTGCGGCACAAACGATGAAAAAGGTTTCACTTGAGTTAGGCGGTCACGCACCGTTTATTGTTATGAATGATGCAGACTTAGATAAAGCAGTAGAGGCAGTAATCGGTTCGAAATTCCGTAACGCAGGACAAACGTGTATATGTACAAACCGAGTATTTGTTCAGGAAGAAGTGTATGAAGCGTTTGTAGAGAAGTTTCAAAAGGCAGTAGGGCAGTTAAAAGTAGGGGACGGTTTCAGTGACGGAACGACTGTAGGACCACTTATTGACGAGAATGCAGTTTCAAAAGTACAAGAACATATTGAAGATGCTATTCAAAAAGGTGGAACAGTTTTATATGGTGGCCAAAAGGTTACAGAGCTAGATGGACACTTTATTCAACCAACTGTAATTGGATTAGCGAATGATACGATGCTTTGTATGAATGAAGAAACATTTGGACCAGTTGCACCTGTTGCGAAATTTAAAACGGTTGAAGAAGTAATTGAACGTGCGAACAATACGCCATACGGTTTAGCAGCGTACATTTTCACGAAAGACATTAGCCAAGCATTCCAAATTAGTGAAGCACTAGAGTATGGTATTATCGGTTTAAATGATGGCCTCCCATCAGTTGCACAAGCGCCGTTCGGTGGCTTTAAAGAGAGTGGCATTGGTCGTGAAGGAGGTCATTTCGGTATTGAGGAATATTTAGAAATTAAATATATTTCATTAGGACTATAAGTAGTATACTAGAATCTCTATAAGGTAACAGAGAAGGAGATTCTAGTATGGTATATTGGCTATTATTACTTGTAACAATTATTTTTGAAGTAGCTGGAACAATTGCGATGAAATTATCAAACGGTTTAACAAAGCTCATTCCAAGTGTACTTATTTTTGTATTTTACGGAATTTGTTTCAGCGTGTTCGCCATCGTTGTAAAAAAGATTCATTTAAGTATTGCTTATGCAATTTGGTCTGGTGTTGGGACGTTACTTATTACGATTATTAGTGTGTACTTTTTTAAAGAGCACATTAGCCTATTCCAAGCATTTTGTATTCTTTTCATCGTGTTAGGAGTAATTGGGCTTAAGGTTTCATCTGCATCATAAAAGGCTATCTTCCAGTGTGGAAGATAGCCTTTTGCTTTTATTAAAACGCCCAATTACCTTTACGGAAGATTGGTTCATGTCTGCCATCAGCTGTAATACCGTCGATATCAAGCTCAGCTGATCCAATCATGAAATCTTCGTGTGTAATACTAGCGTTTGCGCCATTTTCAGCAAGTTCTTCTTTAGACATCGTTTTTCCGCCAACTAAGTTAAATGCATAAGCATTTCCGATTGCAAGGTGGCAAGATGCGTTTTCATCAAATAGCGTGTTGTAGAATAAAATATTTGTGTTTGAAATTGGTGAATCATGAGGTACTAAAGCTACTTCTCCTAAGAAGTGAGAACCTTCATCTGTTTCTACTAAATGTTTTAAAGCTTCTTCTCCAACTTCAGCTTTATAATCTACGATACGTCCGTTTTCAAATGTTAACGTGAAGTTATCGATAATGTTACCTGCAAATGCTAACGGTTTTGTACTAGATACTTGGCCATTTACACCTGTTTTAAGTGGCATTGTAAACACTTCTTCAGTTGGAATGTTCGCCATAAATGGTACGTTCTTTTCATTTAAGCTACCAGCACCAGCCCATACATGTTTTTCTGGAAGTTCGATCGTTAAATCTGTTCCAGGACCTGTATAGTGAAGAGCTTTATAATGCTTTTCATTTAAGTAATCAACTTTTGTATGTAATGTTTTATCGTGTTCTTTCCATGCTTCCACAGGATTTTCTAAATCAGCACGAGTAGCTTTGAAAATAGCATCCCATAGTTTTGCTTCTTGTTCTTCTGGTGCAACGTCAGGGAATACTTTCGCAGCCCATTCTTTCGTAGGAACAGAAATGACACACCAGCTTACTTTATCAGCTTGTACGTAATCACGGTATACTTTCATTGCTTCACCAGCTACTTTATGAGCTGTTGCGATACGCGTTGGTTCTACACCTTTTAATAAATCAGGGTTTTCTGCATAAATAGACATAAATGCAGCGCCTTCTTTTGCTAATTCTTCACGAGCGTGTGCTTTCCAAGATGGGAACTCAGCGAATGCTTCTTCAGGAGCTAGATCGAACTTTAAGCGTGTTAACGTCTCATCATTCCAATCCACATATACGTGTTTTGCACCAGATTTATATGCTTTTTCTGTAACGAGGCGTACAAATTGTACAGCTTCAAGAGGTGCGCTAATTGATAATGTTTGTCCTGGTTGAATATTAACACCAACATTGACTGCAAGGGCAGCATATTTCTCTAACGTTTGTTCAAATGACATATGTATAATCTCCTTTAATTTGAAAGATTTCTTACTATATATAATACAAGAAAATTCAAAAAATATATATAAATATAGCGTAAAAAGAGAGCTCAAAATATATTGAGCCCTCATCGTTATTTAATCGAAGAAGCAAACTGTTCTACGGTCGTCGTATGGTGTATGCGAACACGCTTCATTTTTAACAATTCATCGGGTTCACCTTTTGTAATGAATTTTCCGGGTTTTGTTGTCGTCGCAAATTGATAATATTTCTTCGTTTCTGCAACGACTTTATCATCTACATGACCGAATGGATAAGCCACTGCGATAACGGGCTTACCTGTTATTTTTTCTAACTTTTCTTTTGATCCTTTTAATTCCTCTTCATAGTTTGTAATTTTCGGTAAGTCTGCATGCGTCGCTGTATGAGATTGCACTGAGAAAATGCCGGAATCGACCATTTCTTTTATTTCAGAAGTAGACAGTGATCCTTCTACATCAACGTTATCAACAATCATATATTCTGTTGCCGCCGGTTTAAATGTATCGTCTTTTAGCTTTTGTAAAACATGGAATGCATTCATATTATTTTTCATACCGTCATCAAATGTAACAAAGATAGGTTTATTTACTTTATTAATATCACCCCAACGTTCAAAAGTTAGTAATGTATAGCCGTTGTCTTTTAAATATTTCATTTGGGCTTCAAAGTTAGCAGGTGAGACGAATAAATCTTTAATGCCTTGTCCGTGATAATCATCGGTTGCATGATACATAAGAACGGGAACCTTTTGTTCGAAAGTAATAGCAGCTTTTGTGAGTGGGATGCTTTTCCCATCTTCTTTTATTCCTATTGCTTCAATTTGAAATTCACCGCGTTTTCCTTCAAATTCTTTTATGTCAAAAGGAAGTGAAAATTGCTTCTCCTTTTCTTTAGAAGAAAAAGATTTAGTGTGTTCCTTCCCATCAGCTGTTCGCCAAATTTTATATTGTACTTCACTTAAAGTATCTTTTATATCTGTCATATGAATAGTAGTATTTGTAGATTCGTGTGTAATGGGCTGATAAGAAATTTTACCTTGTTCTTGCACAGTTTCTGTTTGTTTCTTAACTTCTTGAACCCTTTTCTCTTTTTTAGGTTCCTGGTTTACATTGCTAGTATTACAACCTGCTAGAATGGCAGATGTGCATAAAGCGATTGCTGCATATTTTCTCATAAAATCACCTTCTATTGTGTATTATGTTACATATTTATATTTAAAATCCCCACCGCTGTAAGAGTGGTGGGGATATACCCTTGTTCATCATATCATTTGAAGAAAATGAGGGGAATATGATTTTTAGGAGGCTATTAAGGTAATAGATTAGTGACTTTGAATAGAGGTATTTTTTTGTTTCTTATTAGAATTAATAATAATATAACCGACTACAAAGATAAGAGGAATAATGAAGACATAGATAGGCATTCCCCATACATAATAGCTTTTTAGGGTTAAGACTAGTAAATGTAAGAAATCGGCAAGTGCGTGAATTTTCATAAGGTCCTCCAATTATTTTTTTACAAATTATAACATTTGAAGCTTATTATTTGTATAATTTGGAAAGTAATTTAAGCTAATTTTAAAGTAATAAGACTTATGAATATGCAATTTTGTATATGGTTAATGAATTTTATTGAAATATAAGAATTTTAGACTATAATAAGAACGCTATAAAATTAAGTAAGAATGATGTACGGAGTGGAGAACAGAAATGAAATATAAAAAAATAGTATATATCCTTTTCATATCGCTATTTATAGTCGGTTGTCAAAGTGAAGTAAGTAAAGCAAACAGTGTGGAAGAGTATATTCCAGCGCATCTTATGAACGCGGAAGTTACGGCGGATATTATGACGCTAGAGATGGATCCAGATACTTTTAAAAAGGTAGGGAATATTGGTCAAAGAATGAGAGAGCATCTAGTGAATAATATGGAATGGTATTTAAAATACGTAGAAGAGCATGCAGAGAAAAAAAGTTTTCCATATCATCCTAATTTCGGTGTTACAAAAGAAGAGTATGAGTTTGTACTGAATGCAATTGATCAAAGTAAATTGGTTAATACAAAGGATGGAAAGCTGAAATTCAAGAAAAAAAGTGATCATGAAGTAGAGATTTTCTCAAATGAAAGTATAAAGCTTCTTAAATATATAGTTATTGATACGGAGAAGAATACAGTAAAAACATCTCTAGGCGAATGTGAATATTTTGGAGAAATATTGGCATCGCCAGAACAGAAGTTAACTGGTCCTTGGCACGGAAAACAATGGATGTTAAAAAAAGATGACTTAATATATATTTTTTCTTTAGGGAAAATGGAGACAGGAAATAAATCCATTATTGATATTTCGGTGAAAGGTAAATATAAGGGAGAAATTATTAATAAGGAAGAGGCATTAGAGTTTTCTTCAGTTTCTTAAATGATGATAATAAAAAAATCACCTTGCTGTCTAAGCGAAGGTGATTTTTTATTAAATAAACAATCCAGCGATTGTCGCAGATAAAATAGAAGCAAGTGTTGATGCAAATAGCATTTTCCAACCAAATTTAGAAACAACGCTTCCTTGTTTTTCAGAAAGGGCACGGATTGTACCAACGATTGCACCAATTTGGCTAATACTTGCGAAGCTAATTAAGAATACTGTAACGATTCCAACTGTACGTGGAGATAATGTTGCTGCAACACCTTTTAAATCAAGTATTGCTACAAACTCGTTTAATACAATCTTCGTACCCATAATACCACCAGCTGGGATAATATCTTGAGTTGGAATACCCATTAAGAACGCGAATGGAGCAAGGATATAACCGAAGATTTGTTGTAACGTAACAGCATATCCCATTGCACCTGAAGCGGCACTAATTACGTAGTTTACAACTTCCATCACACCGATGAAGGCGATCATTAATGCGGCAACGATACCAGCTACTTTTAAACCGTCAAGTGCACCGTTAATCATTGCACCGATAAAGCTGTCTCCGAATAAAGTACGATCAAATTTCTGAACTACTTCGTCTTCTTTTTTCGTATCAACAGGTGTTAATAACGAACAAACGATTAAGCTTGAGAATAAGTTTAACGGAAGAGCTGCTAGTACATATTTCGCATCTAACATCATTACGTATGATGCTGTAACAGAGGCAGAAACTGAACTCATTGCAGAACAACAAATGATAAACATACGGTTTTTATTGAAATGTTGTAAATCATTTTTAATAACGATTAACGCTTCACTTGAACCAAAGAATACAGAGTTTACTGCGTGGAATGATTCAACGCGTGGTAAACCAGTAATTTTTGAAATGGCACCGCCGACAACGCGAACGATGAATGGTAAAACCCCTAAGTAACTAAAGATAGAAAGTAGTGCTGAGAAAAATACGATAATTAATAGTACGTTTAAGAAAAAGACAAAATCTCTTTGAATCCCATTAAAGAGAAAATCGACACCTGTCGTACCAAGTTTAATTAGTTTGTTGAAAACTTTACCAATGAAAATAATGATTTGTTGACCAATCTTTGTGCCAAACATAAACCAACCGATTAAAATTTGAAACCCAATCATAATAGCAATTGCACGGAAGTTGATTTTACTTTTGTTGTTTGACAAAGCAAAACATAAACCTAAAACGACAAGAATACCGATAATGCTCATTACATATTGCATGTAGTTGCCCCTTTCAGAAGTTCGTATAAAGTTTGTACATAAAACGCTCGTTATATTACTAAAAATAAAACAAGGAGGTTTTATGTCATACGTAAGATGTCTGACCTTTTAGAAAAATAAAAATAAAAAAAGACCCATATGGATTCACTTTCATCTATGAGAGAAAGCTAATCAATATGAGTCCTTTTTGCACATGGGCTAATATTCATTAGTTTTCCCCATAGTCCAGCAATTTAAGGTTGCCGGGTAGAAACTCTCGATCCATATTATCGAGTATATATGAGGTAACATCGTCCGTATTAAATTAGTAGTAGCGTAACATTAACGGAGAACTATCGTCAATAGCTTTTTTTCTTCCAATAGAAATAGACCATATAAGTATGATAAAATGTAACGCAGTGTTATGAAAAAGAGAGGTCGGAAAATGAGTACAAAAATGACGCCACCAGTTGAAAAAAACGAGTTTATAGATGTAGTATTTGAAGATTTAACACATGATGGTGCCGGTGTTGCGAAAGTAAAAGGCTATCCTATTTTCGTTAAAAACGGATTACCAGGTGAAGAAGCACAAATTAAAATTATTAAAGTAAAGAAAAACTTCGCATTCGGTCGTTTAATGAAGCTTCATACAGAGAGCCCATATCGTAAAGATGCAGAATGCCCAGTGTACAATCAGTGCGGCGGTTGTCAGCTTCAGCATTTAACATATGAAGGACAATTACAAGCGAAAGAAAAACAAGTACGCGACGTTATGCAGCGCATCGGCGGATTAAGTGATGTTCCTGTTCATCCTGTACTTGGCATGAAGAATCCGTGGGTATACCGTAATAAAGCACAAGTACCAATTGGAGAACGTGAAGGTGGACTTGTAGCTGGATTCTATCGTCAAGGAACACATGACATCATTAATATGGAATCGTGTTTAATTCAAGCAGAAGAAAACGATACATTAATTCAAGAAGTAAAACGTATTTGTGAAAAACACGGGATTTCAGCGTACAATGAAGAGCGTAACAAAGGAACACTTCGCCACGTAATGGCTCGTTACGGACAAGTAACAGGGGAAATTATGCTTGTCTTCATTACTCGTACAGCAGAATTGCCAAACAAAAAAGCAATCATTGAAGAAATTGCTGCGAAATTCCCTGAAGTAAAATCGATTGTTCAAAACGTAAACACGAAACGTACAAACGTAATCTTCGGAGACAAAACGACAGTACTGTACGGATCAGAATATATTTATGACTTTATCGGTGACATTAAATTTGCGATTTCAGCACGTTCATTCTATCAAGTAAACCCAGAACAAACGAAAGTGCTGTACGATAAAACGTTAGAATACGCAAAATTAGATGGTAACGAAACAGTAATTGATGCCTATTGTGGAATTGGATCAATCTCCTTATTCCTAGCACAAAAAGCGAAAAAAGTGTACGGCGTTGAAATCGTCCCGGAAGCGATCGAAGACGCAAACCGAAACGCAGCGCTAAACAATATGACAAACGCTGAATTTGGTGTAGGAGAAGCAGAAGTAGTCATTCCAAAATGGTATAAAGAAGGCGTAATCGCTGATACAATGGTCGTAGATCCACCGCGTAAAGGTTGCGATGAGGCACTATTAAACACAATCATCGACATGAAACCAAAACGCGTCGTATACGTATCATGTAACCCAGCAACATTAGCGCGAGATTTAAAAGTACTAGAAGAAGGTGGATATAAAACGCAGGAAGTACAACCTGTTGATATGTTCCCGCATACGACTCATGTAGAGTGTGTAGCTTGGCTTAAGTTGGTATAATAGGAAAGCAGTTGATATAGGAAAATCTATACCATCTGCTTTTTGGTTTATTGAGAGTTTGAAATTGTATTCATAGTGAGAGGATTTGAATTTGAAATGATAGATAATTTTTGGCGTGATTTACCACGACCATTTTTCGTACTTGCACCAATGGAAGATGTGACAGACGTTGTTTTCCGTCACGTAGTAAGTGAAGCT
Organism: Bacillus cereus group sp. MYBKT111-2; assembly: GCF_051915205.1. Classification (NCBI taxonomy): domain Bacteria; kingdom Bacillati; phylum Bacillota; class Bacilli; order Caryophanales; family Bacillaceae; genus Bacillus; species Bacillus cereus group sp. MYBKT111-2. Next base: position 165,289 of record NZ_JBQAEG010000007.1, on the reverse strand, counting down.
GGTCGCCCAGACGTATTCTTCACAGAGTTCACAAACTCGGATAGCTATTGTCATCCAGAGGGTATGAAAAGCGTACGTGGCCGTTTAATTTTTACAGAAGATGAACAACCAATCGTGGCGCATATTTGGGGAGATAATCCTGAATATTTCCGTCAAATGAGTATTGGTATGGCAGAGTTAGGATTTAAAGGCATCGATATTAATATGGGTTGCCCTGTGCCAAACGTAGCATCAAGAGGAAAAGGTAGTGGCCTTATCTTGCGTCCAGACGTTGCGGCAGAACTTATTCAAGCTGCAAAAGCGGGCGGATTACCTGTCAGCGTAAAAACAAGACTTGGCTTTAAAGAGTTAAGCGAGTGGGAAGATTGGTTAACGCACATTTTTAAACAAGATATTGCAAACCTTTCTATTCACTTACGTACAAGAGAAGAGATGAGCCAAGTAGATGCACACTGGGAGCTAATTCCGGAGATTAAAAAATTACGTGATCGTATTGCACCAAATACGCTCCTAACGATAAACGGAGACATTCCTGACCGTAAAACTGGGCTGGAACTTGCTGAAAAATACGGCATTGATGGCGTAATGATCGGACGAGGAATCTTTAAAAATCCATTTGCTTTCGAAAAAGAACCAAGAGAGCATAGCAGTAAAGAACATCTAGATCTTTTAAGACTACAACTTGATCTTCAAGATCAATATGCAGAAGTATTACCAAGATCCATAACAGGATTACATCGCTTCTTCAAAATTTATGTAAAAGGCTTCCCTGGGGCTGCTGAACTACGAAATCAATTGATGAGCACGAAGTCAACGGATGAAGTACGCGCATTGCTTAATAAGTTTGAGGCGAGTGTTAATGTGGTAGAAGGTAGTGAAACGGTATAACTCCCTGAAGTCGAGGGGGTGGATTATATTTATTTAGTTTTAAGTTCTTTTGTAGATTGCAACGGAAAAAACAGTTTTATAAATGTATTGAACTAACCAACATCTTTGTGTTCCCGCGTATACTCTGTATATATGGAGTTTGTGGCTGGCGTGTAGAGATAGTTTGAATATGCAGATGGAAATTTAGCCCCTGATGGGGGGAGATTTCCATCTGTTTTTTATTTTACATAAGCTGAGTTGTATTATAAGTAAATGAATTTTTTTAGAGTGGAAAATTTTGTGTAGCTTTTAGTAATAACAACGTATTTATCTTGCAATTTAGTAATAAAAATATTAAAGGATTATGCAAATAATTCCTATATTAAATGTATAAAAAACATTATAATAGTGAGAAATATGAAATATTTTGTCGAATTAGTAATAAATGCATAGTAAAATGATAGTATTGATAGGTTTTGGATAAAAGTTTTTTGGATATAAATGGATATTTTCAATGAAATGGAGTTCGTTTTTATGTTGAAGGAACAAACGAGGTATTCTCGACTTGCGAATATAACTAAAATGATTAATACAAAGCTGGATTTACGTGAAGTTTTAGAGCAAGTCACAATAGCAATTTCTGAAGAAATCGTTCAATGCGATTCTGTTGGTATTTATTTGCCGCAGGAAGATGGGACTTTTAGAGGGTATGTAGGAAAACCGGAAGTTATTAACGGATGGACGTTGGATATGCATGTCATTGATACAGACATTGACCTGCTGGCGAAAGAAGTAATTGAAACAAAAAAAGCCATCTATATACCTGATACATCAAAGGATAGTCGGCCAGATCCGAGAGCAGTGGAAGGGTTTCGAATTAAATCTTTATTCGTTCTTCCTATCTCTTTTGAAGAAGAATTATTTGGTCTAGTTTTTTTATTTGATTACGGAATTCCTATGAACTTAACAGAGTCAGAAATTCAAACGGTTGAGGCATATGTGAATATGGCGGCTGTTGCGATTCAAAATGCGAACAATTTAACTCATAAGGTAAACCTTATTGCTGAAAAACAGCTCTTGCTGGATGTGACACGGGACTTATCTATGTGTTCCTCCATGCAGGAAAGTCTTGATACTTGTTTTTCCTATTTAGGAAAAGTTTTAGACAATTATAATATCGGGGTTCATTTACTAGAGCCTTTAGCTAAGAAGAAAATTAGACCGGTGAAGTTAAGTAAGGGTTCAGAATGGACAGAAGAAGATTGGATCAAGACACATGATAAGATAAAATTTGATAAAAGTAATGATAGAGTCACGCAAGAGGTCATTGAAACAAAAAAGCCAATCTGGATTCCAGATGTTTATGCAGATCCGCGCCCAAACCATGATGTTTGCCGTAATTTTGGTATGAAGGGACTCTTTATGTTGCCGTTGGTTTCAATGGGAGAGGTATTAGGACAAATATCTGTGGTCAATCTAGGAGATAGTAATTTTAGTTATTCTGAAGGACAAATACAGCTGTCGCAATCTATTGTCGATGCAACTGCTTCCACGCTATCAAACCTTTTATATATGGAAAAACAGGAAGTTATTATCGAAGAGAGGACCTCAGAAATTACGTTTAAAAATAAGGAACTGGAACGAGTAATAACGGAATTGCAGCAGCTTAGTCGTGAGAAAGAATTGATTCTAAATTCTGCTGGAGAAGGAATTTTCGGTTTAGACCTTGATGGAAATATTACCTTTTGTAACCCAGCTGGTGCCTCCATGTTAGGCTATGATATAAAAAATGAATTAATAGGAAAACCATCCAGTATGGTTTTCAACGGAATTGAAAAAGGAAAGAAAAAGCAGGTGGCATCAGGTTGCGATGAGGATTGGAATCTGTACGATAAAACCGAGCAATTTTTTAGAAAAGATCAATCCAGTTTTCCAGTGGAGTATGTAATTTCCTCTATAAAAGAAGGGACCGAGATTGTCGGAGAAGTTATTACTTTTAAAGATGTAACCCAAAGGAAACAAATGGAGGAAGAAATAAAATATCATGCTTATTTTGATAGTTTAACAGATTTACCTAATAGAGTTCTACTAAAGGACAGGCTAACTCAAGGGCTGACATATGCTCAATTACATGCTGAAAAATTAGCAGTTCTGTATTTAGATTTAGACAGGTTTAAGTTTGTGAATGATACGCTCGGGCATAGCTTCGGTGATTTGCTTTTGCGAGAAGTTGCAAATCGATTAAGTGCTTGTGTTCCTAAAAGTGCTACGGTCTCAAGACAGGGCGGGGATGAATTTACTATCTATTTACCGAATATCAAAAGTGAAAAAGAAGTGTTAAAGGTAGTAAATCGTGTCATTGATTCTTTTTCAAGGCCATTTCATTTAGTAGACAATGAAATGTATATGAAAACGAGTATTGGTATTAGTATATTTCCTGATAATGGTGATACGACTGAAATCTTAGTTAAAAATGCAGACACAGCTATGTACAAATCGAAAGAAATATCAGGAAGTAGCTATCATTTCTTCAGTGAAGGAATGGATACGAGAACTTTTGAAAGTATCAAGCTAGAAAATGATTTGTATAAGGCATTGGAACAAGAAGAACTTGTGATTTATTATCAACCGCAAATAAATGGTAAAACGAATAAGATTGAGGGTGTAGAGGCTTTAATTAGATGGAACCATCGAGAACATGGGATGATACCGCCTGATAAATTTATCCCAATAGCTGAAGAAACTGGATTAATAGTCCCGATAGGTGAATGGGTTCTAAAAGAGGCCTGTAGGCAATTAAAGAAATGGCATGATCAAGGTTCCCCGTTAATTAGTATGTCTGTGAATTTATCTGCACGTCAATTTGAACAAAGTGATTTATTTGCTATGGTCAAAAATGTTTTAGAGGAAGTAGAGCTATCTCCGAAGTATATACAACTAGAACTCACTGAAAATTTAATTGTTAGAAATACGGAATCAACTTTAAAAACAATGAAGAAATTAAAAGGTTTAGGAATCAACCTCGCTATTGATGATTTCGGGACTGGTTATTCATCTTTAGGTTATTTAAAGAAATTGCCTATTTCAACGTTAAAAATTGATAAATCCTTTGTACAGGATATGACAAAAGATGATGCAGCTATTACGAATACTATTATTACGCTGGCTAAGAATTTGAACCTTGATGTTATTGCTGAAGGTGTTGAGACAAAGGAACAGGTCGAATTTTTATCTGCACGAAATTGTTATTTGATGCAAGGGTACTTTTTCAGCCGTCCTATGGCAGCTGAAGACATCGAAAAACTTTTTTAAATAGAGAAATAAATTAAAAATGAATGGAGCATACACATGAAAGCAGCCCGAAATGTATTAGAATATTTAATAGCTAATGAAGTTAAACATATATTTGGTATCCCAGCTGGTTCTGTAAATGCGTTTTTTGACGAACTTTATGATATGCCTGAATTAACACCAGTCGTAGCGAAGCATGAAGGGGCGGCATCCTACATGGCTGCTGCTTATGCTAAATACACAAATCAGCTAAGTGTGTGTATTGGTTGTAGCGGACCAGGTGCCACAAATCTTGTAACAGGTGCTGCTAATGCTATGCGAGAGCATTTACCTGTTTTATTCATTACAGGTGCCGTACCTCTTAGTACGGTAGGTTTGAATGCATCACAAGAATTAGATGTAGAACCAGTCTTCAGGCCTGTTACAAAATATAGCGTTACGGTTAATGATGTAAAGGATGTACTTAAAGAAGTCGCACTAGCAATTGAAATTGCTATATCGGGAGTACCAGGACCTGTACATATTGCGATACCGATTGATATTCAACATGAAAATATAGAAAATGTTGAAATGCCACCACTTCCAAAAAGACTTCCTATTGTTCCTGATCTAGACAAAATAAAAGAAACAGCTAGAGAATTGGTAAAAAGGGAGAAGGGTTATATTTTTACAGGACAGGGAATAAGAAACTCTGTTGAGTTATTAATAGAGGTGGCAGAATTGCTGAATTGGCCAATTATAACAACTCCACAAGCTAAGGGATATATCCCTGAGGAACATCCGCTTTTAGTCGGAGTGTTTGGATTTGCAGGTCATGAGGCTGCCTCTGCATTGATTAATGAAGGGGATGGGAAAGCATTATTAATTGTGGGCTCCAGTTTAGGGGAAACTGCGACAAATAATTATAATGGAAACTTAATAAAAGATCGTTTCTCTGTTCAAATGGATTTTGACCAATCTGTCTTCAATCGGAAGTACAAAGTGGATATTCCAGTACTAGGCGATATCAATTTAAGTTTATTAATGTTAATAGAAGAATTAAAGGCTTTAGGGTTGCAAAAGGAAAGCACTGAGCTTACCGTTGAAAAGAAGAAAGAGGAAGAGAATATAGAGGAATATAATACGAAAAATGTTCTCCTAAACCTTCAAAAATGTTTACCGTCAACTACTAGATATACCATTGATATTGGTGAATTTATGTCGTATGTTATTCATCACATGAAGGTCATAGATTTTGACTCCTATAATATTAATGTACATTTTGGTGCAATGGGAAGCGGAATTGGTTCTGCGATTGGTTCAAAACTGGCTGAACCGGAGCGTCCGGTTGTATGTATTACTGGTGATGGCTGCTTTTTCATGCACGGGTTGGAAATACTGACGGCGAAGGAATATAATTTACCTATTTTATTTGTTGTGATGAATAATGCTCGTTTAGGAATGGTATATCACGGTCATTCATTACAATTCCGTAGAACTCATCCATCCTTTGAACAGGAATCAATCAATATTAGTGCGATGGCTGCAGCTATGGATATACCAAGTTATAGAGTCAATGAATTAGAAGATATCAATCAAGATGTTATAAACAACTTAATGAATGTAAATGGGCCAGCAATTCTAGAGGTTGCCTTAGTCGATAATAATACTCCTCCTATGGGAGATAGAGTTAAATTTTTATCGTCTTTTGGAAAATAAGGTTGTTTTATTCACTAATAAAAAAATCATATAGGGATTTCCTATATGATTTTTTTATAAAGATTGATATGAATTGTGAATTACCTTAAGAATTGCTCCGATGACTTGCCCTTTAAATTCGTCTGGAATTGCTTCTCCAGATGGATTTGAGTAATAGTAACATCCTGCCCTTTCATCGCAAGAGAATCCCAAGTTTGTTAATGATCGCTTTAGGTCCTCCGGCAATTCTTCTAATCCAGTTTGCTCAGTGAAATAGTCAGTAGGAAAAACTTTTACATCGACATCCCCTAATCCAGTATGAACAACAAATAAGTCTTGTTCATCACGAACAACCCACTGATTTTTAGAAAATAAAGAAATTCTTGCCCCTTCTAAAGAGGATATTGCATCTAAGTTAATACCAAAAATTTGATTGATAAGTTGGCGGATTTCTATTCCTGTGGCCTTTCTTCCATAATGGCTGAGGGTAGAATCTATGGCCTTTATAGCAATGTTCTCAGTTGAGGAACCTGATCTTGCCATTATCCATTCTTTTGATAGGACAGGTTTAGTTGTTAAATCAAATTTGAAAATGGACATTACAATGTTACAAATCTCGGTACTGGTTATTTTTCCTTGGTGAGAATCAAGATGTTTGTCCATTAATTCTACTTTGTTCACTCGGTCTGCACCTTTTTCTAACATTTACAACAAACTCCAATCATAAAAGTAAAGTATGTTTTTTTATCAATAACATAGAAAGAGTTTAAAAAATTCTTGCCCTTTCGCTAAAAATATAGACTGGATATTCTCCACTTAACTGAAAGCCCTTAAAATGCTGTTATTCTATTATACTAATTAATACCTGTGTGTTGTTATAAAAAAAATAAGATATATTTTATAGAAAAAAGGAATTAAAAAGCATTCCAATCTCTTCCTAGATTTAATCCTAACTAGCATGAATCCACCTAAGACTACAAAACCTTCCTCTAAAATGTTAAAGTAGTAACTTAACGACATTCATTTACACATGCTAAAAGCATTACTATAATCAACATTTCAGGAGGAAACCCAATGGCAATGAGCAATAACGATATATTAAAAAGAGTAAGATATGCTTTAGATATAAAAGATATAGATATGGTAGAAATTTTTAAACTTGGCGGAATGGAAGTAACGAAAGAAGACGTAGTTGATATGCTTACAAAAATAAAGAGAGCGCCTCAGCACGAACCTGAAAACCCTGATGTGGAAGAAGATGAGTACGTAAAAACATGCGATATGATGATGTTAGAGGCATTTTTAAATGGATTTATTACTTTAAAAAGAGGTAAGCAAGATCCGAAACCAGGGCAACCGGCACCTGTACAAAGCAAAGAAAGTGCTAATAACCTTCTTCTAAAGAAAATGAAAATAGCACTATCTTTAACGAGTGAGGATGTACTTGATATATTAGATAGCGTAGGCGTTACGGTGACTAAGGGAGAACTAGGCGCTCTATTAAGAAAAAAAGGCCATAAAAATTACAAAGAGTGCGGCGATAGATACGCAAGGAATTTCATTAAAGGATTAGCTGTAAAGTATAGAGGATAATGATTCCGTTAAAGCGGTAAAAGATATAATAGGTAGAGTAGGACGTTTGTATCCTACTCCTTTTTATTTGTAAAAATAATATGCTAGGTGATGAAATGGTACATACATATTTAGGCGAAACAATTAATTTTCATATAACTTATAAAAAGAAAAAATCGGTGCGTTTTTTGGTGGATTCTTACGGGAATGTTGAGGTGCAAGCTCCAAAAGGGACACCTGTTGAATATTTAGTCCAGTTGCTAGAAGAGAAGTGGGATTGGATTCAGACAACACGTAAGGAAATGGCGGAGCGAGCGCGTGGACCACAGGAAAAGGATTATGATCAAGGAGAAGGCTTTTTGTATTTAGGAAGTACGTATCCGATACAAATTTCTCAAGATACAAATATTACGCAAGACAATGCAGTGTTTGAAGGAGATAAGCTACATATTTATGTGAAAGATCTTAAAGATGAGAAAATACAGCAAGCTTTAAAACGATTTTACTATAAGCAGTGTAAGTCATTAGTAGAGAAGAGTATTAAAGCGCATCAAAGTAACTTTAAAACAAAACCGCGTTCTATTCGTATTACAGATAGTAGTCGTACGTGGGGCACTTGCGATTCAAATTTACAGCTAACATTCAATTGGAAGCTAGCGATGGCACCACAGCGAGTAATTGATTATGTAGTTGTTCATGAAATGTGCCATATGGTTCATTTAAATCATGATCGCTCTTTTTGGCGCCTTGTCGGGAAGATCATGCCTGATTATAAGGAAATGGAGAATTGGTTAGCGTTATCTAGTTGGAAGATGACGGTTTAGTGGTGCACTTATTGTCAATCTTTGTCGGTAAGTCGATATATTTTGGAAATCGCTGATATATTTGGAGTTGCGCCGATATATTTTGGAAATCGCTGATATATTTGGAGTTGCGCCGATATATTTTGGAAATCGCTGATATATTTGAAGTTGCAATCGATATGTTCAAGGAAGAGAAAGCAAAAGGAGAGGTCACAGCAGACATCTCCTTTTTTGGCGTAACAATTATCGCCCAAACTTCACAACAAAATCTCCATCCACCTTCTCCATCTCATACCCGCGATACCCCTCCGAAAGCAACGCCTGCTGTCCACCAGCATTGTTCATTGGAATGCTCTTAATATCGGTCCAATCCCTTTCATTGTCCTCACGCAATTCCTTCACAAAAACATACCGCAGACTCCCACCATACTTTTCCTTCAGCGCAGCAATTTCCATCCCTTGTGCGAACTTATCTTTTAAACTCGGAATGTTAAAAGGTGCAACGGTGCAGCAAACGTAGTCGTATTTGCTATCTTCTTTTTGTAATTCGTCCATGATGACTTTCGCTAATATTTTTTGCATCCCATTTCCTCGGCAGTTCGGGTGAACGTTTGATATTTCTTGATAGATGACGCGGTGCAGTTCACTTTCTGGTAAGCCGATATCAAGTCCTAAATGTTCATCGTCGATAGGAGGGACGAGTAGGGCACGAAATGCGATGAGTTCGTTTTCGATAAAAGCACCAATCATCATGCCATTTCCTTCTAGAATGTATTGAAATTCTTCTTGTGAAAGTGGTTGTAAACGGCTTTTATCTTCTAGTGCTTCAACTACAATGTTCTGTAGTAATAAAATTTGTTCGATGTGCTCTTTGGATAGTAATGTAACATGAAATGGATTGTTATTTTGTTTTAATGATCCTTTGTATAGAACTGTCATGCATTAGTCCTCCTTTAGCGTACAACGTCTTGAAAGACGGTGAGTTCTTGCAGGATATCCTCATTTATTTCAATGCCGAGTCCTGGCTTTTCGTTTAAGCGAATAAATGGTACGTCATAGTGTAAGTTTCCGATGTCTTTCGTGAACTTTAATGGACCTGTAAGTTCAACGCTCGTAATAATTTTTTTCGAGAAAGCGACATGGAATCCTGCGGAAGAGGCAACGGATGATTCGACCATTGATCCCACTTGGCATTCAATGCCGGCCATTTCTGCTTGATGAGCGAGTTTTACAGCGGGATATATGCCGCCGCATTTCATTAGTTTTATATTTACTTTATCAGCCGCGTCTAATTTAATGATTTGGCGCATTTCACGAGAACCTTTTAATCCTTCATCAATCATAAGCGGAAGGTCTGTTTTCGAACGAATGTGAGCCATTGCGTCAATATCGTCTGCAATGACAGGCTGTTCAATCCAGTCGATGTTTAAATGACCTAATGAACGAAGTGCCATTAATGTGTTGGCGCTATTTTTCCAACCTTGGTTTACATCAACACGAATCGCAATATCATTTCCTACACGTTCACGTACCGCCTCAATTCTTTTTACATCTTCTTTTACATTTGTACCGACTTTCATTTTGAAAGATTGGTAACCTTTTTGAATCATGGAAGCAGCTTCTTTTGCCATGGCTTCAGGTTCGGCGATACTTAAGACGTGAGTGACAGGAAATTCCTCATGATATCGTCCGCCAATTAATTGATATACAGGTTGATTTAATTTTTTACCCATTATATCGAAACAAGCGATATCAATGGCAGCTTTCGCAGTAGGAACACCGTAAATTGTGTTATCCATCATATCGTGTATTTTCTCGATACTCATTGGATCTTGTCCGATGAGCGCAGGAGCAAGTGTATGTTTTAAAGTATGGAAAGTACTTTCCCATGATTCGCCTGTAACGTGATCGTCAGCAACGCCTTCACCATAACCGATAGTTCCTTCATCTGTTTCCATTTTGACGATAATAGAAGGCATATCAGAATAAGAACCGTAACTAATAACAAACGGATCGCGAAGTGGTAAACGAATTGCGTAAAGGTGAATAGCTGTAATTTTCATTGAATAAAGACCCCTTCCTGTTTACAATGGTTTTGTACATTTGATATAGTTGACGTTAAATAGTCGTTAATTAATGATAAGGAGTTAGAGAAATGATGATAAAAATTGCGGTTGTCGGTTCAAAAGAGTTTATGGAGACAATTTTACCTATTGCTCATAAACTAGAAGAAATAGAGATTGATCCATATATTTACCTTCATCCGGCGGAATCTTCTGAACTATTAAAGCGTTTAAAGCCTTGTGATGTCATCTTTTTCTCAGGTGCTTTACCTTATTATATGGCAAAAGAAATAAGAGAACAATTACGAATTCCAAGTACGTACTTACAGCAAGACGAGACAACGGTCGCATCTTCCATTCTTTCTATCATGTATCATCAAAGTATTCAACCACATAAAATTTCAATTGATTTAGTAGACCGTTCATTCATTATAAATGTGTTCCATGATATTGGCATAAAAGAAAGTCCACAAGTGTTTGATTATGAAAATATGCTGTGGAGTAAAGATGAAATAAATAGAGTTATCGATTTTCATGTAGCTAAATATCAATCTGGAGAGGCTCATTTAGCTTTAACTAGTATTCACGCTGTCTATGATGAGCTTCAAAAAATAGGCATTCCTTCAGAACGTATGATAGATCCAAAGCAATCCATTATACATGGGTTAAAAGATGCAAAAATAAAAGCTGAGTTAGCAAAAAGCTATTCAGCTACTGTTGGTGCTTGTATTATTTCTTCCTTAGAATTACGAACGAATTTGCTTGAAAAACTAGATGTCATTTCAAAAGAACTACGTGGTTCATTTAAACAAGTGGATGAAATGACATGCATTTTGTATACAACTCGTGGTGATATCGAATCGATTATTAAAACAAATGCGATAGATAACTTGTTTGCGAGCGTAGAAGGAACGATAGCTATTGGATTTGGTTATGGAAAAACCGTGAAAGAGGCGGAGCAAAATGCAAAAATTGCTCAAAGTTTTGCAAAGAATAATCCAATAAATCGTTGTTTTTATATACTAACAAGTGATAAAGATTTATTTGGTCCGTTCCCGAAAGAACAGAGAGTACAAAGTTTGAAAAATGATAATCCGGAACTAATGAAAATAGCGAAGGAAACGAAGCTTAGTCCGGCCAACTTGTCAAAAATCATTCAATTTAGTCAATCGAATCCGTCATTGAAGTTTACAGCAGCTGACCTTTCTGAGTACTTACAAGTGACTCGAAGATCGACAGAAAGGTTGTTAAAGAAATTAGTTGATTACGGGTATGCTCATATTTGCGGCGAGGAAATGCCCTATCAACAAGGGCGACCTCGCGCACTATATGAACTGAATTTACCGCTATTTTTAAGCTTCTAGTTGAGCTTTTTGTTTCTTTAGTAGTTCTGCTTTTTCAATGTCTGATAGTTTTGTAATTGTGAGACCAGTTATACCGTAAATGATTGAGATAATAGGTACAATGAAATTCAAAATAGCATAAGGAGCATATTCAAATGCACCTACGCCAAGTGTTGCGAGAATAAATACACCGCACGTATTCCAAGGAACAAAGACAGAAGTTAATGTTCCACCATCTTCTAATGCTCTGGATAAGTTTTTGGAATGTAGTCCTTTTTCCGTGTATGCATTTGCGTACATTCTTGAAGGGACAACAATTGAAATATATTGTTCAGAGCAAGTAAGATTTGTTGCAAAGCAAGATGCGATAGTAGAAGCGATAAGCCCTTTTGCTGATGTCGCTAATTTTAAAATTTGATTTACAATGGAGCGAAGAATACCTGTATGTTCTAGTACTCCTCCGAAAGTCATAGCGACAATTGTCATAGAGACTGTATTCATCATCGAATCTAAGCCACCGCGGTTAAATAGTTCGTCTACTAGCTTGTTTCCAGTGTCTATAACAAATCCAGCTTGGAGTGCACCGATAGATGCGGAGACAGAACCACCTTGAATAAAGACTTGTGATAAAAATCCTAAAATAATACCTACGAGAATAGCTGGTATAGCAGGAACTTTTTTAGCGACCAATACCATAACAACTACAGGTATGATTAATAGGAAAGGTGAGATAACAAAGTTTTGTTGCAATACTTGTAATGTTTGCTCGATACTTTTGGCATCAATATTGTTAGCACCGAAGCTTCTTCCTAAGAACGCGTAAACGATAAGAGTAATAATTAAACCTGGAATTGTAGTAAATAACATATGACGAATATGTGTGAATAAATCTGTATTTGTTAATCCTGCGGCTAAGTTTGTTGTGTCTGAAAGCGGTGACATTTTATCGCCGAAATAAGAACCGGAAATGATAGCACCGGCAACCATTGGAGCTGGGATTCCCATACTTAGGCCAATACCCATTCCTGCAACACCAATTGTTCCCATTGTAGACCAAGAGCTACCAATAGCTAATGCAACAATAGAACAAATAATTGTAATTGAAACTAAAAATAGTGATGGTGTTAATAGATTTAAACCGTAATAAATCATTGTTGCGACGATTCCACCACCAATCCAAGCACCGATCGTTAAACCTACTAGAATAATGATAACGATAGCGGGTAATGCGAGGCGAATTCCTTTATACATTGCTTCTTCAATGTCGTTCCATTTGTAACCGTAACGCCAAGCGACGATGGAAGCAACGGTTGTACCGATAATAAGTGGGACGTGAGGGCTTTGTTTTAATACAACAATTGTGACCATCATAACTGCAACTGTAATGATAATAGGGATCATGGCTACACCAAAAGGTATTTCTTTTTTCATAAATGTCCTCCTTGTTATGTATGTTTGTTTGTATTTTTAGAATTGTCGTAAAATAGACGTTTATTAGGTTATGATAACTAAAAATATATGTAAGCGTCAACATAAAAGACAGAAAATAAGTAATATTCTAGTTGTTTGTTTAGTTTGTAATATAGATGTAGAGTAAGCTTTTTTAGTGTTTAAAAATAAACAATTGACTTTTTTCTTAAAATTCAATATGTTCATAAAAACATCTGTTTTTCATAAGTATAATTAACCTGAATGGTTTGGAATTTGGGAAGGAGAATGTAGCTTTGAAAACATTAGAACTACAAGAGCGTTTAACTGAAATTTTTCAGCATTTACATGAAAACCCTGAAGTGAGTTGGAAAGAGTATGAAACGACAGCGTATATTACTAACTTTTTAAAAGAAGAAGGAATTTCATATAAAATATTTGATGATTGCCCAGGGGTGATTGCTGAAATTGGAAGCGGAAATCCTGTTATTGCGATTCGCGCTGATATGGATGCACTTTGGCAAGAAGTGAATGGAGAATTTAAAGCGAATCATTCGTGTGGTCACGATGCTCATATGACGATTGTAATGGGACTTATTTTACAATTAAAGAATATGAGATGGAAAAGTGGTACAGTTAGATTTATTTTTCAGCCAGCAGAAGAGAAAGGGAATGGCGCTTTAAAAATGGTAGAGAAAGGTGCTGTGGATGATGCGGATTTCCTATTCGGTGTTCATTTGCGCCCGATTGAAGAACTATCTTTGAAACAAGCTGCCCCATCAATTCGTCACGGAGCAGCAGGATTTTTAGAGGGTACGATTCATGGAGAAGATGCACATGGAGCACGCCCACATCAAGGGATAAATGCGATTGATGTTATTTCCATGATTAATATCGGTTTGAAAAACATATGGCTACCACCGCAAAGTTCCTATTCAGTAAAGATGACGAGGTGCCAAGCTGGTGGTGATAATTTAAATATTATTCCGGGTAACGGTCATTTTAGTTTAGATGTAAGAGCAGAGAATAATACACTATTAGAAGAGTTAAAGAAAAAGATAGAGCATGTCATAGAATCAGCTGCATCGATGGGATCGAAAACTTCATATGAGTGGATTGATCTCGCGCCAGGAGCTGAAGTTTCAGAAGAAGCTGAGCGATTTATGCGTAAAGGCATTCTTGAAGTGTATGGGGAAGATAAATGTACGGGACCACTTTATACGACAGGAAGCGATGATTTCCATTACTACACAGTGAAGAGACCACATTTAAAAGCTGTCATGCTTGGATTAGGAGCAGACCTACAACCTGGATTACACCATCCGTATATGAAGTTCGATCATAGTTGCATTATGGATGGGGTAGAAATATTGAAACAAACTGTATTGAAAGTGTTAGAAGACAGGGGCTAGGGAGCTCCTGTTTTTTGTAGAAATTTGTCGTTAAGTCGATATCCTTTGTCGAAACGTCGATATATTGAAAAAATCGTTGATATATTTGAAATTACGATAGATATATTGAGAAAATCGTCGATATAATTTCACGTACCTATTAATTTGATGAAAAATGAGCATCCAGTACATGGTGTATAATAATAAGTACCATTTCTTAATAGGAGAAAACGAATGAACGAACAATATTACGATGCAGTTTTACATATAAAAACAGTCGGTGAGCAAAAAGGATTTAACAAGTCTATGCATTATCATCGTTATGAACCGACGCCGTATAGCGGATTAGATGAATTATTGAATCAATATGAAATACGAAGTAGCGACCGAATTGTAGACTTTGGATGCGGAAAAGGGCGATTAAACTTTTATATGCATCATAAATGTGGTGCTTCAGCAGTTGGAATTGAAATGAATGAAGAGTTTTATAAAGAAGCGATGGATAATCGAGATCGTTATGCACGAAAGGTAAGAAACAGTAAAGATAAAATTGGGTTTGAATGTTGTTTAGCGCAGGAATATGAAATTGATCCACGCGATAACCGTTTTTATTTCTTTAATCCATTTTCTGTACAAGTGTTTATGAATGTAGTAAATAACATTTTGCTTTCAGTAGAAGAAACGGGGAGAGAAGTGGATATTATTTTGTATTATCCTTCTGAGGACTATATTTTCTTCCTAGAAAATCAGACTGCGTTTGAGCTGAAGAAAGAAGTTAGATTGCCAGGTGCTTATGAGAAGAATGGGAATGAGAGATTTTTAATTTATACATTAAGATTATAAAAAAGCAGGTGCCAAGGCACCCGCTTTTTTTACTCACGTCTATATAATTAGTTGCGGATTAAGTAATCAAATGCACCTAAAGCTGCGTTTGCACCTGAACCCATAGAGATGATGATTTGTTTGTACGGATTATTTGTACAGTCACCTGCAGCAAACACTCCTGGTACGTTTGTAGCGCCGTGCTTGTCTGTTACGATTTCACCGCGAACGCGTTCAACTGTTTTGCCTAACCAGTCTGTGTTTGGAACAAGACCGATTTGTACGAATACACCTTGTAATTCAACGTGATGAACTTCTTCAGTTTCACGATCGATGTAAGAAATACCGTTTACTTTATCAGTACCAGTAATTTCTTTTGTTTGAACGTTTTTCAGAACAGTTACGTTTGGTAAGCTGTTAAGACGTTCTTGTAATACAGCATCAGCTTTTAATTCTGGCATGAATTCAAGAACAGTTACGTGCTTAACAATACCTGCTAAGTCGATAGCTGCTTCAATACCAGAGTTACCTCCACCGATAACTGCTACGTCTTTTCCAGTGAATAATGGACCGTCACAGTGTGGGCAGTATGCTACACCTTTATTTTTGAACTCAGCTTCACCTGGTACGCCAACATTACGCCAGCGAGCACCTGTTGAAACGATTACGCTCTTACTTTTCAGAATAGCGCCGTTTTCAAGTTCCACTTCAATAAGTTCTTTTTTCTCTAAACGTTTCGCACGTTGTAGATTCATTACATCGATGTCGTATTCTTTAACGTGCTCTTCAAGGCTTGCTACTAGCTTAGGACCTTCAGTGCGTTTTACGCTGATGAAGTTCTCAATGCCCATAGTATCCATTACTTGACCACCGAAGCGCTCAGCAACGATACCAGTACGGATGCCTTTACGTGCTGCATAAATTGCTGCACTTGCACCAGCAGGGCCGCCACCAACAACAAGAACATCGTATGGATCTTTATCAGAAAGCTCTGATGCATCTGGACCGTTACCCATTTTAGCTAAAATTTCTTCAAGTGTCATACGACCGCTGCCGAAAGATTCGCCGTTTAGGAAAACTGTTGGTACTGCCATGATGTCTTTGCTTTCTACTTCCTCTTTGAATGCAGCGCCATCAATCATAGTATGTGTAATACCAGAGTTAAGAACGCTCATTACGTTAAGAGCTTGTACAACATCAGGACAGTTATGACAACTTAGGCTGATATAAGATTCAAAATGATATTCGCCTTGAATGTTTTTAATTTGATCGATTAATTTTTGTTCAACTTTTGGAGCGCGTCCACTTACTTGTAGTAAAGCTAACACTAATGAAGTAAATTCGTGTCCTAATGGAATACCAGCGAATACGACACCAGTGTCTTCACCAGGGCGGTTTACGCTAAAGCTTGGTGTTCTCTCTAATTCAACTTTTTCTACTGTAATCTTAGATGACATAGTAGCTAATTCGTCTACTAGAGCTAACATATCTTTAGATACGTCATCGTCTCCTGCGCTTACTTTAAGTAAAATATCGTTCTCCATTAATTGAAGATATTGGGATAGTTGTGTTTTTATATCTGCATCTAGTATCATTTTGATCGAACTCCTTAGATTTTGCCTACAAGGTCAAGGCTTGGTTTAAGTGTAGCAGAACCCTCTTGCCATTTAGCTGGGCAAACTTCACCTGGGTTGTTACGTACGTATTGAGCTGCTTTAATTTTGTTAACAAGAATGCTTGCGTCACGGCCGATACCGTCAGCATTGATTTCCATAGATTGGATAACGCCGTCTGGATCGATGATGAATGTACCACGAGCAGCAAGACCTTCTTCTTCCATTAAAACGTTGAAGTTTGTAGTGATTGTGCGAGTTGGGTCACCAATCATGATGTACTCGATTTTACCGATAGTTTCTGAGCTATCATGCCATGCTTTGTGAGTGAAGTGAGTGTCTGTAGATACAGAGTATACTTCAACGCCTAACTCTTTAAGAGTTGCATATTGGTTTTGTAAGTCTTCAAGTTCAGTTGGGCAAACGAATGTGAAGTCAGCTGGGTAGAAACAAACTACACTCCATTTTCCTTTTAAACTTTCGTCAGTAACTTGGATAAATTCTCCATTATGGTAAGCATTAGCTTTAAACGGTTTTACTTCTGTGCCGATTAATAACATATTAAAATTCCTCCTAAATGTTGGTTTTGAGCATCAAAAAATAGTGTGCTCATAAAATATATTTTTTAATTAACTATAATAATTCTAATTCGATATTAATTATCATATAGAAGTGGTTATTTTGTCAAGCGAATAAACGAACTTTATATCAATTTAATTAATATTTATTCTCAATTAAGGATAACAGGGAATGGAAAGGTAATTTTAAGTTTATAAATTTTCAATGAGTGCTTGAAAGAGTAGTGTGTATGTTAGAGATATGATGTAAGTATAAATTCTTAGGAAGGAAATATTTCTTAGAAGTTGTCTTTTTGAAAAGGAACTGCGTATTTCTATTTTACAAAGAATTGTGTGATAAATAAAATAAAATGAACTAGAATCTTTTTGAACAATTTTTGTCCTCTCAAATATATAATTAGGAAGCATATTGCAATGATATAGAAACATTGACTCAAGATATTAACAAGATATAATAAAACCTAGATATACATTTTAAAAAGAAGAACATATATTATAGGATGAAAGATTTAATCCTATTATTTTTTATAGCTTTTAGAAAACGCTTACAATTAGTGTGGAGGGGAAACCATGTCTAAGTTCACGAAGTATTTTTTAATGGAAGCTAGCGATGTGATTGTATATGTGAAAGAGAAATTATGTAAGTTTGAACATGCAAAGGGGTTACAGTGTAAAGAAATAGGCGATGGTAATTTAAATTATGTATTCCGCGTTTGGGATGAACAGAAGAACATTTCTGTCATTGTAAAGCAAGCTGGGGATACAGCACGTATTTCAGATGAGTTTAAGTTGTCGACGAATCGTATTCGTATAGAATCGGATGTTTTGCAGTTAGAGGAAGAGTTAGCACCTGGACTTGTTCCGAAGGTGTATTTGTTTGATAGTGTGATGAATTGTTGCGTAATGGAAGACTTATCGGATCACACAATATTACGTACAGCACTTATACATCATGAAATATTTCCGAGGCTTGCGGATGATTTAACGACCTTTTTGGTAAATACGCTCTTATTAACATCGGATGTTGTAATGAATCATAAAGAGAAGAAGGAACTTGTGAAGAATTATATAAATCCTGAGTTATGTGAGATTACAGAAGACCTCGTATACGCTGAGCCATTTACAAATCATAATAAGCGTAATGAGTTATTTCCGTTAAATGAAGGATGGATTAGAGAACATATTTATAGTGATAAAGAGCTCCGTATAGAAGTAGCAAAACTTAAGTTTTCTTTTATGACGAATGCACAGGCGCTTATTCACGGTGATTTGCATACTGGTTCTGTTTTTGTAAAAAATGATTCCACAAAGGTAATTGATCCTGAGTTTGCCTTCTATGGACCAATGGGATATGACATTGGGAATGTAATGGCGAATTTAATGTTTGCTTGGGTAAATGCAGATGCGACAATGTCAACTGGAGCCGAGAAAGATACGTATATGGATTGGTTACAATCGACAATGGTAGAGGTAATTGATCTATTTAAGAAGAAGTTTTTAGATGCTTGGAATATTCATGTGACAGAGATTATGGCGAAAGAAGAAGGCTTTAACGAAATATATTTACAATCTGTATTAGAGGATACAGCTGCAGTGACAGGCCTTGAGTTAATTCGTCGTATTGTTGGACTAGCGAAAGTAAAAGACATTACTTGTATTGAGAATGAGGAAGCACGTGCTAGAGCGGAACGCATTTGTCTTCAAGTAGCAAAGAAATTTATTTTACGAGCGAATCAATATAAAACAGGTACAAGCTTTGTAGAAACGTTAAAAGAACAGTCCATGCACTATGCGAAGTAAGGGGAGAAGATGATGGAAGAGCAATTAATACCAATCCAGTGGAAAGACGATGCTTTAGTTTTATTAGATCAAACATTATTACCAAATGAAGTTGTCTATGAATCTTTCAATACAGCTGAAGGTGTGTGGGATGCCATTCAAGTAATGAAAGTACGAGGAGCGCCAGCGATTGGTGTTTCAGCAGCTTACGGTGTGTATTTAGGAGCCAAGGAAGTTACCCAAAGTACGGTTGAAGAATTTGTAGAGGAAGTCAAAAAGGTATGTGCATATTTGGCCACATCAAGACCGACAGCAGTAAACTTATTTTGGGCACTTGAAAGAATGGAAGTAGTAGCGCTAGAAAACGCTCACTTATCAATCGGACAGTTAAAAGATAGATTACTAGAAGAGGCAAAAGAGATTCATAGAGAAGATGAAGAAATCAACCGTCAAATTGGGGAACATGCATTAACGTTATTCCATGATGGAATGGGAGTATTAACACATTGTAATGCTGGTGCGTTAGCGACGACTAAGTATGGTACTGCGACAGCTCCAATGTACTTAGCAAAAGAAAAAGGATGGGACTTAAAAATCTATTCCGATGAAACGCGCCCTAGATTACAAGGTTCAACGTTAACAGCATTAGAATTGCAGCGAGCAGGAATTGATGTCACTGTCATTACGGATAATATGGCAGCTATGGTCATGTCACAAGGGAAGATTGATGCGGTAATCGTTGGATGCGACCGTGTGGCAGCAAATGGTGATGTAGCAAATAAAATTGGAACATTGGGTGTATCTATTTTAGCGAAATACTACAACATTCCGTTTTATGTAGCGGCACCAACGCCGACAATTGACTTGAAAACACCGACAGGAAAAGAAATTCCAATCAAGGAAAGAGATGCTTCTGAAGTAATTAATCGCTTTGGACAATATTCGGCTCCGGAAGAAAGTAAAGTATATAATCCTGCATTTGATGTCACGCCATATGAAAATGTAACAGCGATTATTACGGAAAAAGGCATTGTAAAAGCACCGTTTACGGAAAACTTAAAAAAGCTATTTCAATAAGTGGATAGATTTAAAAAGCCAGTCATCATAAGCTTCATACTTAGGGGGATGTATATGTTATTACAAAAAGAGAGAGAAGAAATTGTAGCGTATGGAAAGAAAATGATTTCTAGCGGTTTAACAAAGGGGACAGGCGGTAATATTAGTATTTTCAATCGGGAGCAAGGTCTTGTTGCCATTAGCCCAAGTGGTTTAGATTATTATGAAACGAAGCCTGAAGATGTAGTTATATTAAACTTAGATGGCGATGTAGTAGAGGGAGAGAGAAAACCATCAAGCGAACTTGATATGCATCTTATTTATTATAGAAAGCGTGAAGATATAAATGCGCTTGTGCATACACATTCTCCTTATGCAAAGACGATTGCATCATTAGGATGGGAACTGCCCGCAGTATCGTATTTAATTGCTTTCGCAGGCCCAAATGTTCGCTGTGCACCGTATGAAACATTTGGTACGAAGCAATTAGCAGAGGCTGCTTTTGAAGGGATGATTGATCGTCGTGCCGTTTTACTTGCGAACCACGGTTTAATTGCAGGTGCAAATCATATAAAAATGGCATTTACCGTTGCGGAAGAAATTGAGTTTTGTGCGCAAATTTATTATCAAACGAAAAGCATTGGGGAACCGAAGCTATTGCCAGAAGATGAGATGGAGAATTTGGCGAAGAAGTTTGAAGGATATGGGCAGCAGTAGTTAGCTATGGAGTGTTTTGTCTATTGCGATAGATTCGGAAAAGGATCTATTGCAGTAGATTTTTTTATAAATATTAAATCCTTTTAAGGGAATAATTTAATTTAATGATATAATGAGGTAAATATTGTAACTTTTATTAAGGATAGAGAAGCATAAAATATAAGTAGTTTAGAAAAGTATATACATATTTTGGGGAGAATAACTGATAAAGTGAAGAGAATGAAGGGATGGATAAGGTTTGGGGAATAGTGAAATGTTAATGAATCAATTATTTCAGGGAATACAATCTACTAATGATAGTTTGGAAGAAAAGATTATTTTACCGAATTTGACTGGCGGATATGATTTGAAAAGCAGAAGCGGAGAAGTGGTCGCGGAGTATCAGCCGTCTCCTGTTGAAGGTGGTGGCGTTATAATGGATGGTCATGGAGAAACAATTGCTCGTGTTCAAGAGAATGCATATGATGGAACGACCTTTGATTTTGGAGGTGGACATACCGTTTCTTCTAGCCAAAATATGTATGGTGGGGAAACTTTTCATGATAATGTTGAAGGGATAATAGGGTACTCACAGCCTAATAGTTCGGGTGGCTTAACAATGAATACAGCTACGGGAGAAAAATTATATGATATGAACTCGAATCCACTAGGGGAAGGGATGACAATTGATACAAGTCCAGAATTCATATCCCCGAATATAGATATGATTGATACTACTCATTTGGACGCTTTAGATGTAGTAAATAGTGTTGTGGATATAACGGATGCGGGTTCTATTTTGTCTACGTCTGTAGATGGATTAGATATTTTAGATTTGTTGGGGAATCTGTTTTGAGTTATATAAAAGAAAAAGAGCAAGCTGATAATCCAGTAGAGCTGTATTTAGAAACCAAAAAACAATTATATGAGCAACTTACTCATAATGTAGCAGAAGAAATTGAATCTTTTGTCGAGAGAGTAGGAGAGGCACTTTTCCAAAAAATTCATGAAAGTATTGAAAAACGAAATAAAATGCTAGAAGAAGAAGTCTTTAAGCCTTTACAAAATCCAGATAATAAAGAAATGTATTCACAATATATTACCCGTTTTTTTCAATTAACTCAGGTGGGCGAAATTAGAGATGAGCTGAAGGGGATACTAAGTTTTCCATATTTAGGGAAAGTGTATTATGAATTTCTTGAAGAAATATCAAAAAATCAACATGGACATTTATTTAAAAAATTATATTTTACAGGTAATGTTTTTGAGGGGTTAAAGAAAAGAATGAACCTTTCAATGGATACCACGATTAAAAACTTTCAAAATTACTATGAGGCATATGGTCAATATACAGAATTATTAAGAGATATACAAAGTAGGCTTCCAGGGAAAAAATTTGTGCAGCTTGTATCACAAATAATGGCATCGTTAATTATGGGGTTTGGAGGCTCCTTCTTAGTTAAAGGACTTGCAAAATTATTAGACCCAGATGCTTTAAAAATAGTAAACGCGCAAGAGAATGTACGACAAATGTGGGATAAATATAATGAACAGTTGAAGGTGGATCTGGAACAATTAAAAACCCATTATAAGTATGTTCAATTGAGTTTATATGGTGGCGCATTTGTAACTGTTAATAAGCAGCTGAAAAAGAGTGGCATAGAATTTCAAAAGTTATATTTGCAAGATAACGTTTATAAATTGCAATTAATTAAAGGTGAGCAAGGACAGGTAGTAACATGGGCAATAGAAACGATTTCTCATATACAATCTTTATTACAGAAAAAAGAAATTGACAAAGCAGTCCAAGTATCTAACCAGTTTTATCAACACGTTAGCAAGTATCCAATTATGGAACGAACAATTATAAAGAATGGGAAAAGTATTAAATATTATGCGAACTTATTAAAATTTGCAGCGCTTATGTGCAAATCGTTAGAACTATACGAAAAAGAAAAGGATACTTTTATCACCTTTACTGCAGAGTTATTTAAACAATTACCGATGGTAGTTCATGATCATGATCTTAGGAATTTAGATTTGATGACAAAGACTGAGTTTACAATGAAATTTTTGCATCATGGTTTGAAAGAGAATCAAAAATTAAATCTGATTTTGGACTATGAAATGCGTATGGTTAAACGAAAAGATGAGCATGATTTATATCCTGGTGAAGAATTAAAAGAGTTTAGCTCTTCTCAATACCTTGCTATTTTACTTGCTCGATTTATGAAATCGAAGCGTCAGAAAGTAAATTCTTTTTACCGAATATCACAAAATGAAGAGGTACCATTCGCTGTTATGATTAGTTTGAAAAGATTGTATAAAAAGACACAGGGATGGGATTCTTTCTATAAATATTTACTCGCTTGTACAACTAATGAAAGACTTTCAAAGACCTTCAATAAGGTGAAAGGTGTACTACAGGTTATAAAAAAAGATAAAAGAATCTATATTCCACTTGGCATGGTTATGTTGATGCTATTTGGTATAAGTGGAATGTACTTGATGAAAGAGGACAATAACAGTGCTTGGCATGGAGAGAAAATAGTATGGCGTAGTAATGGAGAGAAGAGTTCTTCTCAAGAAAATACTACTCTTGCAAAAGAATCGGATGCAGATAAGTCAATTCCATCAATATCGGTGAATGATAGCGCTGGTTCTTCTTATAATTTTAAAGTTAAAACAAAGCAAGAACTAAAACAGGTTCTAGAAACAGCTTTAATTGACGGGAATTTGGGACCATTTGGATTGAATGTGATTGGACAAGAACAATCTGCAGTGAAACAAGAATTTGGTACACCTGATGCTTTACAGGAAGCAAAGTGTACAGCTTGTGATGCAGCTAATACTGTTACTTATGGTGATTATAACCTGGATATGTTTCCTTCAAAAGTTAAAAAAATTTGGTTACATATGAATATTCCTGTAAATGAGTTAAAGAGTTGGTTAGGTGAGCCGTATGGAATAGAAGAAGGGATAGATAGTGATGCCCTTGTATACCGCAAGGAGGGCTACGCTATCTATTTCAGTGTCGCTGATGGTTTTGTAAAACGCGTTGATATGTATAAAAGTGAATAAAATGCTGGAGATAAAAATACCCTCAAGATTTCATTCTTGAGGGTGTTTTTTACGCCTTCTTAAGCAACAAATACATAAAGTAAGGAGCACCAATTAAAGCGACAACAATACCTGCTGGGATACCGTTAGGTTCAACGATATTTCGTCCAATTGTGTCTGCTAATAGTAATAGCCATCCGCCGATTAAAAGGGCGATAGGCATGAAGATTTGATGCCTTGGACCTACTAAAGATTTCGCGATATGAGGAGCCATCAGTCCGATAAAGCTAATTCCTCCTGTTACGGAAACAGCTGCAGCTGCAAGCGCAACGGCTGCCACTAATAAGTATCTGCGTTCTTTTTCAATTTCAATTCCAACGCCAATTGCGACTGGTTCGTTTAATGCTAAAATGTTTAATCGATTTGCTTTATAGAAAACAAATGGAATGAATACGATTAACCATGGGAGCATTGCGAAAATGAAGATCCAATCGTCCCCCCAAATGTTTCCTGCAATCCATTTTGAAATAAAGTCTACTTTCATACGATCTGCGGATGAAATAAGGACAATCATCATTCCAGATAGTGCAAATGCAAAACCGATACCGGTTAATGTTAATCGCACCGGCTGAAGTCCAGTTGATTTACTATATGAAAATACGTAGATTAGAACAGCTGTCAGAAACGCTCCGATAAATCCAACGATAGGTAGTAAGTAAAGAAATGAACCTACATCTATTGGAAAGTATAAGAAGAAAATAGCAACAGCAACACCGGCCCCAGAGTTGATTCCGAGAATACCAGGTTCAGCTAAATCATTTCGGGTAATTCCTTGCAGAATAGCCCCTGATAAAGCGAGAGCCATACCAGCTAATAATGTAATGATAATTCTAGGTAGTCTTAAAGAGTATAAAACGAACTCCTCTTTAAAAGTTCCTTGTCCCATTAATGTTGGGAGTAGTCGATCATAAGATAAAGATGCTGAACCGAGCCCCATTCCAATTACAATGGTTGTAATGGTTAGTATAAGTAAAGCAAGTATGATAAGACGTTGTTTTCTTAGAATAGATGGTATCATGAGAACATTTTTCCTCCTTTACGTACAATAAATAGGAAGAATGGTAATCCTACAATTGCGACAATAGCGGCAACTGGTGTTTCGTACGGAGCGTTAATGGTACGTCCGATTGTATCTGCAAGTAGCATAAAGGAAGCACCAGCAATTGCTGACATCGGTATAACAAATCGGTAATCTGGCCCGACAATTGGGCGTACCATGTGAGGTACCATTAAACCGATAAATGCCATATTTCCGACAAGTGCTACAGACGCACCTGCAAGTAAGATGATAATGATAAATAGAATGGTTTTAATAACAATAATTTTTTGACCTAGTCCAATAGCCACTTCTTCACTGAAACTAAGAACTGTCAATTTTTTTGCTAGTAAGATAGCGATAAAGATACTAATTGAAATGACTGGAATAATAACTTTCAATTGGCTCCAAGTAGTTCCAATTACACCTCCAGCAGTCCAAAGTGATACATCTTGTGAAATTTTGAAGTAAATGCCGACTCCTTCTGAAATTGCGAGTAGAAATGCTGAAACGGCAGCACCAGCTAATACAATTCGAAGAGGGGAGAGCCCTCCTTTTTTCACCATACCAATTCCAAATACCATAATTGCGCCAACGGCAGCACCGATAAAGCAAGCTAATGTTAAGTAAAGATAGCTGATGGAAGGGTTGAAAGCAAGTGTTAGTGCAAGCGCAGCATTTGCTCCACCAGATAGCCCTAATAATCCAGGATCTGCAAGTGGATTTCGTGTTAATCCTTGCATAATTGCTCCAGAAACAGCAAGTCCAGCTCCTACAAAAATAGCGGCAACTTCACGTGGCAAACGTATTTCGCGAATAATAGATATTTTGTCCCCTTTAGCGGAGGAAGTGAGTGCTAACCATACGTCTTTTATTGAAGTATCTGCAGCACCTAATACCATAGCCACCATAAAAATAAGAAAGAATGCAATTATGCTTAAAATTAATTTGTATGTAAAAGCTATAGAACGTGTATTGTCATGTCCTTTTGTCATTCGTTTCACATCTTTTCTTTTCATAGAATAAAGGAAGAGGAATTCTTAAAATAAGAATTCCTCATGTTTGTATTATTTACCAAGAAAGCTCTTCTTGAAGAAGTCTAGTTGGAAATCTAATGTAAGTGGATCATTGAAATAGAATTCCATCATGTTTGCTTCGTATACACGATTATTTTTTACTGCTGGGATGTTTTTATATGATTCTGTCTCTTGGAATGAGTTATCAGTATCTTTGTTTTTACTTACGATTAAGTAATCACCAGCAAACTCAGGTAATACCTCAGTAGATAATGCGTAGTAACCTTCTTTTAATGCTTTTTCTTTTACTTTTTCAGGCATTTTTAATTTCATTTCTTGGTACAGAATTTCTGTTCCGCGGCCCCAGTTCTCGCCGTATACATAAAGCTGTTTGTTGAAGTTTTCTACAACAGAAACTGTAGCATCTTCACCGATTTTTGCTTTAATTTCTTTACCAGCGTCTTGTGCACGTTTCTTGAAGTCATCAACCCAAGTTTTTGCTTCTTTTTCTTTGTTTAATAACTTACCGATTTCTAAATGTTGTGTTAAGTAATCAACTTTTCCGTAAGTGTATGTTACAGTAGGAGCGATTTTCTTTAACTTATCGACATTTTTAATATTTGATAAACCAATGATTAAATCTGGATTTAGTTCAGCGATTTTTTCAACATTTTCATCTGATACTTCAGCAACGTCTTTAAGTTTGCTATCAAAACGTGGGTTTTGTTTAGACCATGAATCTACCCCAACAAGATTTACACCTAATGACATTACGTTACCAGCGAATGATGATAAAACAACAACGCGTTTTGGATTTGCAGGAACTTCTACTTTACCATTTTCAGATTGGTATGTAATGGTTTCTGATTTACTACCTTTTGCATCGTTCTTTTTGTCTGTAGAGCCATTGCTACAAGCGCTCATAACAAGGACGAAAAGAACTGTTAGTGAAATAAATAACTTTTTCATCGTCTGTCTCCTTTAAATAGATGATATGTGTATACAATAATTTGTTTAACTGCAATCTTTTTGAAAGAGTAGTGGTAATACAAAATGTTTATTAAAAATTTTGAATGTGAGATGTCACAATATAGTATTAACCATACTAATAAAAGAAGATGTAACCTCAAATTTTCTAATTATTAACAAATTGATAATGATTATCACTATTGATTCATTAAATAATATAATTTTATCTAGTTGTATTGTCAATAGTAATTTTAATTGTAAATTTTGCGGAAACAGGTTATATTTTATTGAGAATGATAATCAATGATTAGTAGCTGAGGAGTGAGCACGAATGAATCGAGAAGAATTGTTTGATGTAACTGTGATAGGCGGAGGACCTGCAGGGCTTTATTCAGCTTTTTATAGTGGACTCAGAGAAATGAAAACGAAAATAATAGAATTTCAACCACAGCTAGGTGGAAAAATACATGTTTATCCAGAGAAGATGATTTGGGATGTAGGTGGACTATTACCAGTTACAGGTGATAAATTAATTGAGCAACTTGTACAACAAGGGTTAACATTTCAGCCAGAAGTTGTATTAAATACAAAAGTAGAATCGATTATTCGTAATAAAGATGGCACTTTTACGTTAAAAGCAAACGATGGAAAAGAACACTTTTCAAAAACAGTTATTGTGGCAACTGGAAGTGGTATATTGAAACCACAAAAGTTATCAATTGAAGGTGCTGAGCGATTTGAAGTATCGAATTTAAATTATACAGTGAAATCTTTAAAGCGTTTCAAAGATAAAACGATCATTATTTCCGGTGGAGGAAATTCTGCCGTTGATTGGGCAAATGAATTAGAACCAATAGCGAAAAAGGTGTACGTAGCGTATAGAAAAGAAGAATTATCTGGTCATGAAGCACAAGTGAAGCAACTGCTGAACAGCTCAGCTGAGTGTTTCTTTCATACATCGATTACAAAATTAATTGCTGGTGATAGTCATGAAGCGATTGAATATGTAGAATTAACGAATCATGAGACAGGTGAAGTTTCTCATTTACCTATTGATGAAGTTATTATTAATCATGGATATGAACGTGACATTACATTATTAGAAAATAGTGAGTTAGACGTAGCGATTATAGATAATTTTTATATTGCAGGGAATGCAAATAGTGAGTCTTCAGTAGACGGATTATATGCTGCTGGGGATATTTTAAAGCATGAAGGAAAATTACACTTAATTGCGGGAGCATTCCAAGATGCTGGAAATGCTGTGAATAAAGCGAAACAATTTATTCAGCCAGATGCAAGTGAGTATGGAATGGTTTCTTCGCATAATGAGGTATTTAAGAAGAGAAATCGAGAATTGATTAAGCAGATGATGAAATAGTAAAGGAACAAGTATACCCCCATTTACTTCTCTATTCGAATGACGAGAGAGGTAAATGGGGGTTTTCCTGTTTACTATATTTTCAATCATTATAATGACACCGGTTTCATCAGTTCATGTGACATGAACGTTTTATTTATAAATCTCCCTAGAAAATAATGAATCTATGTTTTGCTGACGCAGAACTGTATTACATTATGCTGTTCCTTTAGCTCGTTCGTTAGGAAATGGCATGTTTAATATAGAAGCAATGTACTGTTTTCCATGCATTCGAGCTAATGATTCTAATATTTGGCGAACACGTTTTGTAAGATGACCTTGTTTTTTTATTTCCTCACAATATGCGTCATAGAAAACGTATTTAGCCCAAAGGAAATCATCTTGTTGGAATAAGAAATGATTTTTGTACCATTCTCCAATTGTATGGTAACGATTGTTTTCCTGTATTGCTACGCTTTGAGAAAGAATACGATCAGATAAAGATGCAGTTAAATGAGAAATTGTGTTTTCTGTTTCAATTTGTAATGTTTTTTCTAACATTGTAATGATGTGACGAGTAGCCATATGTTAACTCTCCTTTGTGTAAATGGGTAATACCATTCTATATTTAAAAAATTCTTACTATATACTATTATACAATATATGGAATGCATCTACCTGCTTTTTAGGTTGCATTTACAAAATCTTTTTTATTTGTTTACAAAAATAAAGTAAGATACAGTATATAGGAAAAAATAATAAAGGAATGAACGAGTTGTATATAACAGTAGAAGAAGCTGCGGAGTATTTGAATTTACCAAAGTCGTATATTGAAGAGTTAATTCAGCAAAAGAAAATTCGTGCACTATTTGATGGAGAGCAATATTTATTAAATAAAGAACAATTCAATACACATTTAGAACAAATGGAGAAATATAAGCAATTAGTGGAAGAAATATTGAACGAACCAATTCCAGAAGATATGGATGTTAAAGACGAAGATTAAACTATGGGAAATCCCTTATGAAGATATGCAGAAATGTATCTTCATAAGGGATTTTTTTGTTTAAAGATATTAAAAGCATAAGGAGTTCTTAGCCTTTCTTCAAATTTTGATAGGTAGTAGTCTACCATGTTAAAAGCATATTTTTTTCTAGCTAGGACAAACATAGAGAACGTAACCTGTACAGATACATATACTATCAGTGCAAAAGCTTATAAATTAATGGAAGGGGTTTTCTCGTGAGTTTATTTCATTGTGATTTTTTGAAAGACTTAATTGGATCTTTTGTGAGAGTAAACAGGGGTGGTCCAGAATCTCAAAAAGGAACAATAATATCAGTATGTCCAGACTACTTCGTATTGCAGAATGAAAAAGGTGAGCTTTATTACTATCAACTTAAACATCTAAAGAGTATCACAAAAAATGCGAAAGAATGTGGATCAAGTGATTGCGAGTGGGAAGATTGCGCCTGTGCAGAAGACTTTGAAGAACTGCTTGAAAGTTTCAAATATTGCTGGGTGAAAATTAATCGCGGTGGTCCAGAGAAAGTGGAAGGCATTTTACAAGATGTTTCTTGTGACTTCGTAACATTAATCGTAAAAGAAGAAATTATCTTAATTGCAATAAAGCATATTAAAAGTGTTAACTATAATGCTTTAGCTTGTGGAGAGAGCGATGAGAGCGACGATAGTAAGGAAAGTAGCAATAATTCAGGTCGTGCTCGTGCACAAAGACAATCAAGTAGAGGAAGATAATAAGAAAGGGGGATACGAAATTGGAGAATGTATTATGTTGTGACCAAATTAAATGTTTAGTTGGTGAGACTGTCAAAGTAAACCTTCGCGGACCAGAAAGTCGAGTTGGTGAGCTCGTATCGTTAGGCAAAGATTATCTAACGTTACAATTACCACATGGTGAATTAGTATATTATCACTTGAAGCATGTGAAGAGTCTAGTTAAGAAAGTGAAAGAAAGTAAATGTGGTGATTGCTATAGTTCATGTTTCTGCTCTGATGAGGATACTTTTCTAGATATATTAAAAGACTTGAAGTATAAGTGGGTAAAAATTAATCGTGGTGGTCCAGAATGTGTGGAAGGTTTGTTAAGTGAGGTACACCATGGCTGCATTACACTAGTAAACTGCGATGAAGTGATTTATGTAGTTAAGTCTCATATTAAGAGTGTGAGTCAAGTAGTTAAATGTAAAAAGAATGAAGATGAATAATGTTTAATAAATAAGAGGGGCATTATGAGGGAAAGAGAAGAACAATTTCTTATTTCAATAGTATGAAAAGGAATTACTTACTATTAAAACAGAACTTTGCCCTGATTATTTTTTTAGAAATGAAAGACAGGAAAGAAGAAATTCATAGGAAGGAGGATATAGATGAATGAGTTAAACAAAAGTATTGGAGAAAATATATATGTTAAATTAATTGGTGAAAAAAGGTTTAAAGGTGTATTAATAGACGTAGGAAATGATATCGTTGTTCTTTACAATGGACAAGACTACGTATATATATCTTTATACCATGTACAATATTATAAATTTTTACGACCACATGATGAAGAAATCTCAAAACCAGATGTGGATTCTGTAATTAAGAGAGAGTCACCTTCAATTTCTTTGAGGAAAGTATTAAGTACTTCCAAAGGGATTTTTACGGAAATTTATGTAGCAGGAAATGCTCCAATACATGGGTATGTTACAAGTGTAATGAACGATTATATTGTTTTTTATAGTCCAGTTTATAAAACTGTATATATATCTTTAAAACACTTGAAATGGTTAATTCCGTATAAAGAAAATCAAGTGCCTTACGCCCTCAATAAAAATGAACTCCCCGTGAATCCCTTAAATATTACGTTAGCTCGAACGTTTGAAGAACAACTTATTAAAATGTCTGGAAAAATTATGGTGTTCGATTTAGGTGAGGAATATAATAAAATCGGAAAGATGGCGAAGATTGATGAAGGGCATATTGAAATATTAAAAGCGCGTGATGCGAAAATGTATGTAAATATTCAACATGTAAAATCTGTCCATTGTCCGTAAGTTAATTGAAAGGGCTGGCTTTTTCTTTTATATGCAGAAGAAAAGGTCGAGCCTATTTGTTTAGCTTGATCTGAATATGAGGGGAAAAATGAATTGAATATAAATATGTTAGTATGACTGTTGAAGAGGAAATTTTGTACTAAATTATAAAGAATATGTACGAGCTATCTTTTGATGTATTCAATTTATTTTTTGAGGGAGAACTGCTTAACTAATATATTAAAGGGGTTTTGTTGGTGGAGCAGTTTACAAATTCGTTATCGATTACATTACTTGGTAGTGCTGGTGGAGCAGCAAAAGCAGTTTTAGCGATTTTAAATCAAGCGATAGTAAATGAAAAAGACCCGATTTATGAAGTGATAAAGAATGTTACATTTTATTTGGTTGATATAAAACAAAAAGATAGGACGTATTATGACGAGTTGTTTCCAAATTTGGAAGATCAATTGTTTTTATCCGAAATAGATCTCCAAGATGTAGTGACATTTAAAAAACATTTAAAAGAAAGTAGTACGAGCGTTGTGATTGATGTTTCAGGGGCAGATACGATCAGAGTATTAAGCTGTTGTAATGAACTTGGAATTTGTTATATTAATTCAGCTTTGGAAAACGAGGCAGTAGATCAGGACGATAGTTTAATCGGCTTTCAGCTTACGGAAAGATATACGAGATTTGAGAAGGAAAAAGATAAATTTAAAAATACAAAAGCAATTATAGGCTCAGGTATGAATCCAGGTGTCGTTCAATGGATGGTTGTTGAACTTATGAAGGAACGCCCGAATGAAAAGCCAAGAGCATGCTATATAGTAGAACATGATACGTCATTTTTGAATGATACAGCACTTATAAAGCCTCATACACTGTATGCTTCATGGGCAGTAGAGCGATTTCTAGATGAAGCGATATGGAGTTATCCGATGTATATGAGTCATCATCGTCCTCTTTACTTTTATGAAGATGTATATGCTTCAGAGTATAAAGTAAAGTTGGGAGAGAAAGAATTTTATGGTTGTTTGATGCCGCATGAGGAAGTTTTAATTTTAGGGAAAAACTTTAACATGGAAGTAGGGTTTCTTTACCGAATTAACGAGTATACAACAAATATAATTAGACAGAACTTAGATAAGGTAGAAGATCTATGGAATTGGAATCGTAAAGTATTTAATCCAGCCGAAGAAGAGATTGCGGGCGAGGATCTAGTCGGTGTATTACTCGTTTATGAAAATAGCGAGACCTATATGTATAACGTGATGAATAGCAGTCAAGTTTTTCATAAATATAAAACGAATGCGACATACTTCCAAGTAGGATGTGGCATTTATGCTGGCTTGTGTAGTTTACTGTTCGATAACTTTAAACAAGGTGCCTATTATGTAGAGGAATTATTATTAAATACAGAAAGTAAGTACGGAGAATATTTGAATTTATATATGAATGATTTTGTAGTTGGTGGAAATGACTTTACGGATGGATTGCTACATGATCGAGTAAGGTGGATATAAATTGTGATGAAAAGGAAGGGGAAATCTCCTTCCTTTTCTCGTTATAAGGTTACAGATTGCTCTGAAAGTAATTTCCTTATCATTTAATGAGATAATATGTAGAGTTTTTGTATTGATCATGAGGAGTAGCAAGGAAGTATTGCGATTCAAAGTAGCGGAGAGCTAGGAATGAAGGTGGAGATTTTTTTACCGATAGCATAATGCGCTAGAAGAAAATATTTTTCAGAAAAGTGTTCTTGTTGCGTAAATATAAACATTTTATAAAATGTTTCGAGAAGGGTTTTTTTTATAAAATACTTCGTTTATAATGGAGGAAAATATCGACATGAGATTTGTTATTCATGTAACGGTTCGGTAGTGTTAGAAAAAGAAGGGGTGCACGCGCATCCTTTTTTCTATGCAGATATTATGAAAGAGGTGGTATGATGGAATTAACATTAAATTCGACTGTATGCTTACACGCGATTCAATTTCGAAAAGAGCAAAAGAATTATATTGTAAAAGATACAATTACAGGAGAAAAATATGAAATGCCGCCACTTTGGATTGATGCATTGGCAATGATGCGTGACGGTTTTTTATTAGGGGAAATTGAGGAGAAATTAAAAGAAGAGTATCCGGAAGAAGAAATAAATATGTTAGCATTTACGAGGCAACTGTTAGAGCTAGAACTTGTCGGAATGGTCGATGGGGAAGAAATAGCTTGTACAAAGAAGAAAGAGAAAGATTATTTAGCTTGGTTACGTCCTCGCGTTGAGCAATTCTTTCTTAGTTTAAATAAAAGAAATAGAAGCAAAGGTCAATGATGATCTTTGCTTTTTTTGTATAGTTTGTTTAAAAAATTACAGCGAATGCTCTTGCGAAAGCACCGTCGCTATTTTTAATTTTTAAAGGTGCCGCTGAGAAAAAGAAACGTTTCGCATTAATGGCATCTAAGTTTGTTAAGTTTTCGATTAAATAAATATTATTCCCAAGTAGTATGTGATGAATTGGCGATGTTTCTGTCGTTACTTCGTCAGGAGAAATGAAATCTAAACCGACAGATTTTACTTTTAATTGAACTAATTCTTCAGCTAATTCTTCGGAAAGATAAAAGGCTTCTTGTTCATACGCTTCTGTATTCCATTTATTAGATAGGTTGGAATGGAAAATGACAATATCACCTTCTTTTATGTCAGCATTGTGTAATACTTCTTTAGGTAGTTTTCGTTCTTGTACATGAGTTACGTCGATAAGAACAGCTTCACCTACAAATTGGTCTAGGGGCAATTGATCAATAGTCGTTGCGCCTGAAATGAAATGAGCAGGAGCATCACAATGTGTACCAACATGAACGACAGAATGAAAATCTGTAACTTGATAACCTGTTTCTTCAACGCTTGTAATGGCTTCTAAATTGATTTTTGGTGTTCCAGGAAATTGAGACATATTTTTTTCAAATGTTTGGGATAGGTCAATTACTTTCACTTTAAATACCTCCAAGTATATATTTTGAAATATAAAAAACTCACCTTTCATAATCAAGAAAGATGAGTTTTGCACACAATAGTTACGTTTTATCTTTCAAAATGCAATGCATTTTGCAGGAATTAGCACCTATTCAGTTTGTATAAACTGAGGTTGCTGGGCTTCAAAGGGCCGGTCCCTCTGCCTCTCTTGATAAAGGTATATTCAATTTAAAGTTCGGAATTTTCGTGATAATAAAATTGTAATTCATTTCCTTTTTCTGTGCAACACAAAATAGGTATTCACCCAAATAAAGTTGCTCGCATATTGTAGCTTATGTAAATAGAATGCTGCGAAGGAGTGAGTGCAGTGACAGGGAATGTATTGAATTATTATGCTGGTGGAAATACAGCTAGAGGATTTCATAATTTATATGAAGAGAATTTAAAAGGACTAAACAGATTATTTATTTTAAAGGGTGGACCTGGAACGGGAAAATCTTCTTTAATTAAGGTAATAGGTCGTGAATGGGTTGAAAAGGGATATGATATTGAATTTTTACACTGTTCTTCTGATAATAAATCGGTTGATGGTGTCATTATCCCGAAGTTAAAAGTAGGAATTGTTGATGGAACATCACCGCATGTTATTGAGCCAAAAATGCCAGGAGTTGTCGAGGAGTATATTAATTTAGGAATTGCTTGGGATTCAGATAAGTTAAGAAAGCAGAAAGTGGAAATTGAACGATTTGTTTCAGAAGCAAGCAAAGCTTTTCAAGCTGCTTACGCTCGTTTTAACGAGGCATTAGTTATACATGATGAGTGGGAGAAAATATATATTAGTAATATTGATTTTAATAAAGCGAACGAACTAACCGAGCAGCTCATTCAGAAATTATTTACAGATAAAGTTGGGAAACAATCGCTTGTGAAACATCGGTTTTTAGGAGCAGCTACACCGAAAGGAGCAGTTGATTTTGTTCCTAATTTAACAGAAGGATTACCACATCGTTATTTTATAAAAGGACGCCCAGGTTCTGGGAAATCAACAATGCTCAAAAAATTAGCTAAGGCAGCAGAAGAAAAAGGATTTGAAGTTGAAGTATATCATTGTGGGTTTGATCCAAATAGTCTTGATATGGTGATCGTAAGAGAATTAGGGTTTGCGATTTTCGATAGCACCGCACCACATGAATATTTTCCGAGCCGCGAAGGTGATGAAATTATAGATATGTATGCCCTTATTGTAACACCAGGGACGGATGAGAAGTATGCGGAGGAAATTCGTGACGTCTCTATTCAATATAAAGCAAAAATGAATGAGGCGATGTCTTTTTTAGCGAAAGCGAAATCAGTTCGTGATAAATTAGAACGAATTTATATTGCTGCTATGGACTTTTCAAAAGTAGATGCATACAAAGAGGAGATCCAAAAAGAGTTTGAACGAATTGCGGTTAGTGTAACTGAAAAGAACAAGTAAAAAATAACGAATTTTGACAGGCTGTCGGAAATTTTCTGACAGCTATTTTAGTATGTAGTAAACTTAGTAATATATTTGTCGAATTTCCAAGGAAATAATCAAAAAATGGAGAGGGTATGAAATGAGAGAGAAAATTAAGTTGGAGTTAGAACGAATTGAGAAAGAAAATGATGTGAAAATTTTATTCGCTGTGGAGTCAGGGAGTCGTGCATGGGGATTTCCATCAAAAGATAGTGATTATGATGTTAGATTCGTTTATATGCACCCGGTAGAATGGTATTTATCCATTCATGATAAACGAGATGTAATTGAGTATCCGATTAGTGATGATTTAGATATAAGCGGATGGGATATTAAAAAAGCGTTACAACTATTTGCAAAGTCAAACCCAGTTTTACTCGAATGGATTCGATCACCCATTTTTTATTCGAAAAACTCTAATTTTCCAGAACAGCTTCAGCAAATGAGTGAAAAGAACTTCGATCCGAAAGCAACGATATATCATTACTTACATATGGCTTCAAAAAATTATCGTGAATTTTTGCAAGGTGAGAATGTAAAATTAAAAAAGTACTTTTATGTATTGCGTCCTATTTTGGCTTGTAAGTGGCTAGAGGAGAAAACAACTTTGCCTCCTGTAGAATTCGATCGATTAATTACAGAATTATCATTGGAGCGTAGCGTGTTAGATGAAATTGAACAGTTGTTAATAAAGAAAAAGGCAGGTACTGAATTAGATGTTGGATTAAAAATTGATGTGTTGAATCAATTTTTAGAAGAACAAATTCATTACTATCAGCAATATGTAAAAGGAATTGAAAAGGGATCAGGGATCGATATTGAGAGTTTAAATACATTGTTTCGAGATATGTTATTCGAAGTATACAAAAAAGAGCACGAGTAAATTTGTGCCCTTTTTTACTTTGTAGGAATAAGGAAAACAGATATAGCCGCGAGAAGACCTGCAAATGAGAATAAATAGAAATTCCATGCTAAATCATATTGCATTGTCATAATAATACCGACAAGAATAGGACCAGCAATCGCACCAACTCGTCCAAGCCCAAGTCCCCAGCCTAAGGAAGTAGCTCGGATATGGGATGGGAAGTATTGTGTCACATATGCATTTAATATTTGAGTAATACCGACCGATCCAATTCCAGCAAGACCAATTAAAAGATAAATGATTGTAACAGATGGTTTAATTGTTAATAGTCCAATACATACAGCTGCCATAAGATAGGAAATGCTAATAACAATTTTGGCTCCTATACGATCTGCGATTGCTCCAGCAAATAATGCACCGATAGCGGCGGTAATATTTAGCATAAGTAGAAATGATAAACTAGATCCAAGAGGATATCCTGCCTGTCGCATCATCTGAGGTAACCAAGTATTTAAACCGTATATTAAAAACATCCCCATTATATAAGTGATCCAAAAAAGCAGCGTTGCTTTTATGTATTCTTTTGAGAATAAAGTAAGAAATCCATTTTTCTTTCGTATATTAGATGGGGGTTGATGAGTTTTCTCTTTTGCATGGAATTCAATTTGAAAACGATTAAGAATTTTATCCACTTCTTCTTGGCGGTTACGTGATAACAAAAATTGAATGGATTCAGGTAAATAACGAATAATGAAAGGAATGAGGAGTAGTGGAATCATTCCGATGCCAAACATAATTCTCCATCCGAAGTCTTCTAACATAAGCATGGACAAAATAGCGCCTAATACGATACCTAAAGGATAGCCAGTAAACATAAGAGCATAAATAAAAGATTGTCGCTTTTTTGGTGAATATTCAACAGTAAGTGCGGAAGCTGTTGGAATGACACCGCCTAGTCCAATTCCTCCGATAAATCGCCATAGTCCAAATAATTCAGGAGAAGGAGCAAGTGCAGCTAGGCCCATTGTAATAGAAAAAAGTGCTAAACAGCATATAAGTGTCCATTTTCGTCCAATTAGATCTGTAATAGTTCCAACTAGAATAGCGCCAATAAACATTCCAAACAAAGCATAGCTTGCAATTGTACCAGCATGAGCTGGTGATAGTGCCCAGCTGTTGTCTTCCAGTAGCTTAGGCAGAACGGCCCCGTAAATACCTAAATCATAGCCGTCAGCTAGAATGGCTAGCCAACAAATAAAAACAACAAGCTTTGTAATAGAGTTTGAAAAGATAGTTTTTGTAGATTCTAGATGAGGTGGAGCTGAAGGTTGCATAATGTTCACCCCTTTTGATTTGTAGATGAATATATTATTTCATTTGATGTTAATATTTCCCTTCTTATGTCGGGATTTATATGAAAAAGTTTTATAGCAAATAAAGAAGTTCAACAGTCATTCTGTTGAACTTCTTTATTTATTTACTCATTATCAACTCGTTTTAACGGTTGATCTGCTGGACCTTCAATAACATCTCCTTCAATTGAAAAACGGGAACCGTGGCAAGGGCAGTCCCAAGTACAATCACCATTATTCCATTCAACTTCGCAGCCGAGATGTGTACAAGTTGTATCGACAATATGTAATTTTCCATCTTTGTCCTTATAAGCACCTGCTCGTTTCCCGTTAACATGTACGACAGATCCTTCACCAACTTCGAGATCTTCTGGCTTACGTAATGCAGTTTCAATCTTTCCTTCAATTAAATGTTTCGCAACATCAATGTTTTGGGAGAAGAACGTTTTTATATCTGGATTTGCATGAAAGCGTGAAGGTGCATATAGTTCTTTATATGGACTGTCTACTTTTAGAATGGAATCCTTCAGTAAAAGAGCGGCAGCAGTTCCAGTTGTCATCCCCCATTTACGATATCCAGTTGCAACAAATATATTTGGATTGCTCTCGTTAATATGTCCGATATAAGGGACCTTATCTAGCGTGATTAAATCTTGTGCTGACCATCTATAAGGAACCTCATCTACCCCAAACGTTGCTTCTGCAAAAGAATACAGTGCTTCATAATGAAGCATCGTGTTTATTCCTTGGCCTGTTTTATGACTTTCTCCGCCAATTAAAATTAATTTTTCCCCATTGCTTGTTGTGTAGCGTAAGGAGCGTTTTGGGTCATCAATACTTAAATACATGCCACCTGAATAATCTGTTTTTGTTTTAATAGCAAGAGCATAAGAGCGTTCTGCGTACATTCGCGTAAAGAAAAAGCTATTCGCATCATAAAAAGGAAAGTGTGAACAAGAGACAACATATTCACAAGTAATGCGATGTCCGTCCTTTGTAATGACTTGTGGAGAATCTCCTTTTTCTACATCCATAGCAGTCGTTTGTTCATAAACTTTTCCACCCATCTCCACAAACTTTTCTAAAAGTGTTTTCAAATAAAGAAGGGGATGAAACTGGGCTTGATTTTTCATGACAAGTGCAGATTGTACTGGAATTGGAATCGATAGAGATTGAACATAGTCACAAGGTATATTTAATTTTTGATAAGCTTCATATTCTTTCGATAAATTTCTTAATCCCTTATCAGTAGTTGTATATAAATATGAATCTTCATTTGAGAAATTACAGTCGATTTTATATGTTTGCACAGTTTCATTAATAAATTGTAGAGCATGATTATTTGATTCATAGTAAAGCCCGGCCTTTTCGATACCGAAATGATTGATTAATTCATCATAAATTAGATCATGTTGCGCTGTTATCTTCGCTGTTGTATGCCCAGTCGTCCCGTTTAAAATAAGCCCAGAATCAATTAACACAACATCGATGCCTTCTTTTGCAAGTAAATAGGCAGTAGTAATACCTGTAATACCGGCACCGATAACAGCAACTTTTGTCTTTATATTTTCAGATAAAGGGGCAAAAGTTGGGATTTGGGTAGATTCAATCCAATA
This sequence comes from Bacillus cereus group sp. MYBKT111-2, assembly GCF_051915205.1. Lineage (NCBI taxonomy): Bacteria > Bacillati > Bacillota > Bacilli > Caryophanales > Bacillaceae > Bacillus > Bacillus cereus group sp. MYBKT111-2. Next base: position 125,469 of record NZ_JBQAEG010000007.1, on the reverse strand, counting down.
AGATGATGGGAATTGTGGAAATGTATCGCTTGTCATTAAGGAAACCTCCTGATTTAGAACAATTTTCCTTTTAATATTTCCATATGATATGAAATTCATGTGTGTTGTTTTAGAGGTAGGCTATTTTTATCCAACTTTAAGGGGCAGGCTACCCATAAAAGTCCGATTGGTGAGGGCTAATAATCAGTGGGAGATGAAGCCCCCACTGATTAAAGTTTCACTTTATTTAAAAGAAAGATAAGATTATTTTAATATAATTATTGGGCGTTGCCGGTATGAAGAGATAGGAGTTGTGTAAAGCTAGATTTAGATGAGTATATTTGTTGTTTAAACAGAGAGTTCTTGAATAAGATAGAGTCTATAGCATGGCAAAGTACGTATATGTATAATGAATGAAACCTTATAAAATCTATGTTTTTTCTTTAGTGAAATAAAGTATAATTATAAAAATATAACCAACTTTTATTACTAGGTCATAAAAGTTGTTGACAATGTAGAAATTCTATTGATATGATTCATCATGTGGAAAGGTTGATAGAGAGTAAAAAGATAAATGTTTTTCATTGATAATAAAAGCGAAAAATAAGTGACGATAGAGTGAGTATATTTTCCTTATACTAGATGCTTTTTAATCACCTAGTAAAATCAATCTGGAAGCAAGAATTGATATATGTAAGTTGCGCAAGGCGCGGCATAAGAAAGGGGCAAAAGGATGAAGGAGCTTCATACGTTTGGGTGGTATGCAGCACGTGTATCACCACATTTGCCGAAAAAAGCATTTAAACCAGTTCCTACTCGTTTATTTGGCGGACTGGCTTATTTACTTGTGGCATTGGCGGGGTTAATATCGATTGGTGTATTTGAATTGAATGTGTGGGCTAATCTAGGAATTGCGATCGTTCTTGGATTATGTTTTGCTTCACTTGGGTTTTTAGGGCATGAAATTTTACATGGAACTGTTGTAAGAAAGGCATGGCTTCGTGATTTCTTAGGAGCGATTGCATTTATGCCATTATCAACAGGTCCTAAACTTTGGCGAAAGTGGCATAATGCAACGCATCACGTTCATACACAACATGAAGAGAATGATCCAGATGCATGGCCTACACTTGAGAAGCTTAAAAAGAGTAAGTTTTTGAGCTGGGTATATCGCATGCCTCTTCATGTACGTTCATTCTTTAGTTTTCTGTCACTAACAATTCAATTTACATTGCATTCGACTCGAATGTTCTTTCATTTTATAAAAGAGTTTAAGTCATCCAATCAAAAATCTGTATGGCTTCAACTTCTTTTGCCTTGGACTGTTTGGATTAGTTTATTGTTTATTATGGGACCTGGAAAATGGTTATTTGCATATGTGATTCCATTGTTAATTGCTAACTTTATTGTAATGGCATATATCGCAACAAATCACCGCTTAAATCCAATTGTTCCAGTAAATGATCCGTTAGCAAACTGTTTATCAGTAACAGTGCCGCGTTGGGTAGATGTTTTACATTTCAATTTCTCATATCATACAGAACATCATTTGTTCCCTGCTATGAGCTCTAAATACTACCCGTTAGTAAAAGAGAAAATTAAAGAAATGTGGCCGGAACGCTATCATGAGATGCCGATGACAAAAGCTTTGGCAGCGCTATGGAATACACCACGTGTGTATTATCAAGGAAGTGAATTAGTGGATCCGCATAGAGAGCATTTCTATGGTTCTTTAGGAAATGGGCTAGATCCTCATAATATTTCATATCGTGAGGAACATATAGAGGAAGAAGAGAGTATTAAAAAAGTAAATCAGTAAATATATATACATTTTGAAAAAGCAAGCTACTTTTCAGTAGCTTGCTTTTTGTTATTTTGTAGCTTGATATACTTTTTGCATGTAGTAGTAACTTTTCTTGAGTCGTGATGTATATTCGACAACATCACCCCATTTTGAATAGTTATACATAGCGTATTCTCCATCTTGTGCAGTTGTAATGTTTTCAGCTCCAATTTGAACTGTAAAGCCAATTGCGTTAATAATTTGTTTCGTAGTTAAACCATCTATTTCTTCATTTGCATAAATATCACCAATAAATTCTTTTATATTTGGTGCCTTCGCATTTAATAACATCCAAGGAATCCGAATCTCAATTGTCTCTTTTTTCGGAGTAGAAAAGTCTGCAAGTGAGTTGTAATCAGCACTATCTGGATTACTATTTCCCATAGTTAATGCTCCGACATTAAATTTTTCAAATGGCAATTGTTCCTGAGTCAGTGGTAATGTAATTGGTAAACTTAACGCTGTATAAATAGGGGAGAATTGTCCGCTATTTTTTTCTGGTTTTGTATAAGGAACTAGATTTCGTTGGAAACCAAATTCATAAGAGAATACATCATAATAAGAATCAACAAGTACTTGATTAGATTGTCCGCCGTGCAAATCAATTTTAAAATCAGCGCCTTCTTTCATAGAAAGGCCGTTAAATTCTTTATTTCCTTGTTCAGGTAATATGTTTACTCCAATTGTAATAGGTTCCTCTTCAAGAGGTCTAGCTTTTGGACGATCAATGGATAAGTATAAATAGGACTCATCGTGTGTTACGAAAGTCGTGTAACCATTCTTATCCCCAATTTTTGTTTTTGTTTTCCAATCACTCGTATCACCATCGACATTAATAGTATGGGATTCAAATGATAGCAAACCGAAATGTTGTTCAGGAACTTGTACATTGTTCCAATGTGGTCGTTCTTCCGTATTATCATATTTAGTTGTATTCCAAGAGAATTTAAACCATTCATCTTGCCAAATGAATACAATACCGCCGGCCAATTTCGCCTGAATAATATCTTCGAAGAGCTCTGCATTACGTTTCCCTTGTTCATCTTCATTCATATGCCCTTGGTCTTTTCCATGTATATTTTTATGAGAAATACCTCGGGATCCTGGGATACCAAATTCCGAAATAACAACAGGCATTTCATGTGAATCATGCAAGTCTTTTAAATAAGCAGCGTAACTATTGGATTGCCCTCGATGGTCTTTGAAATTTGCTTTATCTGGATCGAAATTTAAGAAGTCAGGGTAATAAGGATACACGTGATAAGAGGCAAACGCCCCGCTTGGGTAATTCTTATTAGCAAAGATATGATTTGGATTTATAGATACAGCATCTTCACCGATGAACGGTTCAGCAGGGTGATCTAGTAAATCTGTTGTAACCCAGTTGGAAAAAGCGATAGGCTGAGCGGTCTCATATTTGCTAATAGAATATTGAGCGATATGATTCATCCCTTCAGCTAGCCAAATTTCAAATGGACTAGCATTCTTTGCTTCGAAATATTTACCCTTAAATGAAGTTTTATCAGCATGTTTTTTATTTGTTTCGATGACCATGTCAGGATCCCACTCAATCCCGAGAATCCAACCAGCTAAATATTGTGACACATCATAATTATATTCACCGTAAGCATGTCCTTTTTCAGCAGCGATTGTTGTATTACCATGAATTACATCGGCTGTTCTTTCAATATTTTTAAAGAGTTCATTTTTTGATTTGTAAGCATCTTTTGTTTCTAACAGTTGTTCTTCTTCAACCCATACACCATGGAAGAAATATAAAGGTTGTTTTGCTTGTTGGTTAAATTCAAATAAAGCTTCGTAAAAAGCAGGAGGGTGAATGGTATAAATACGAATCGTATTTGCACCCATTTCGCTAATTTGTTTCAACCATTTTTTATATTCTGCTTTTGTAATTGCAGCATCACCTGGAAATGCCCCTGGTTTTGCCATACCTAGGTTCACACCTTTAATTGTCCAATCTTCCCATTTGCCTCCTGTATAATGTTGAAGGTTTTGCTTATTTCGCTCTGCTTTAAAACCATATGAAATATTATCTGCAGGGTTTTTTAGGAATGTTGGTTGCAATCGGTGTTTTGTTGCATCTATACCGAAAATAACAGCTAAAATAATTAGGATGAAGGCGATTCTTCGCAGCCACCAAAAACGCTCTGAGGATTGATTTTCAAGCGATTTACGCTTCATCTTCCCCCAACCTTTAATTCGGAAAAGACTTTGAAACAGTCCTAAAAATCGGTACCAAACAGTCAGTGGACGATACCAAAATGATTCAGTTAACGACCAGAGAAGTAAGAGTGTGAAATCTTTAATACTATTTTGCTTTTTCATACTCCATTCTTCTAATAAAACAACTCCTACGGATAGGAATGATCCGTATAGTACGGTAGCAGCTAACAGTAAAAATACATATTCTGTGAAAATTTCATCGAATAGTAAATGATACAGTAGTAGTAAATAGCCAAGTATTTCAATAATAGGACCGAGCCATTCTAGTAATAAATAAAAAGGCATTGCAATCATACCGAAAGCTTTATATTTTGGACGGAATAAAATATCTTTATGGCGCCATAAAGTTTCACCTAAACCACGGTGCCAACGACTCCGTTGTTTGCGGAAGGTTGTTAAATCATCGGGAGCCTGTGTCCAGCAAATTGCGTTTGGGTTATAAATGATTTTCTTTTCTTCTCCATCCTGTAAAGCTTTTTTATGAAGGTGAACGACAAGCTCCATATCTTCTCCGACAGTTTTTCGCTGATAACCTCCAACACGAATAACTTCTCCTTTATCGAAAATACCAAATGCACCAGAAATGATAGGAAGAATATTATACTTGCTCCATGCTAAGCGACCAAATAAGAATCCACGCAAATACTCGATAATTTGCATGAGCGCAAGAGGTTGTTTTGGAAGACGATTTTCAATCATTTGTCCATTTTGTATGTAAGAACCGTTCACAATTCGAACACTCCCGCCAGTTACCATAACTTTTTCTGGAGATTCATAAATTGGTTTCATAGCTTTCATAAGTGCATCACGTTCTAAGAGAGAATCAGCATCTAATGAACAAACGTACGGATAGTTGGAAATATTGATACCTGCATTTAATGCATCTGCTTTGCCGCCGTTTTCTTTATCGACAACGATAATTTGTTTATTAACAGATGAGCGATATATTTTTCGAATAGTCTCTGTTTCCAATTGTAATCTAACCACGTTCTGAATTTCGTATAGTTGGAAATGATCTTTTAATTGTTCTAACGTATCATCGCTTGATCCATCGTTTACGACGATTACCTCAAACTCAGGGTATTCTAAAGTTAAAAGTGATTGGACACTTGATACGATAGTGACTCCTTCGTTATAGGCAGGAACAATAATAGAGACAGGTCGAGTAATACCAGACTGTAAATAATGAAGTAATTCCCTATTTTCATCACGTTCTCTTTTTTTTCTTAAGGTGAATGCAGAAATTAGAAATATAGCTGTATAGAATAAGATAGCAACACCCATGTATAGTAAGAAGAGCCATTGTGAAATTTTTAAAAATATATCAAGATAATGCATATGTTGTCACATCCTTTCGTGCTAAAGCCTCTAATGCACTTTCACGTGCGAAACGATCAGGGTGATGTAATGCAATTTCAATATACTTTTCTTGCCAGTTTGAATAATATTGAATTGCATGTTGGACTTCACGACGTATCCACCAAGATTGATGCCCTGCTTGTTCTAGTAAATAAGGGAAGTATCCTTCATCTTTAAAGGGAGTTATTACACGAATAAGCATGAGGTGAATTTGCCAACTGTCCTTTTTAAATAAATGTTCAATGTGCTCTTTTGTTTCTGTTTTAGGCATTAACTTTGAAATAGCATGTAACGAGCGAATAATAATTTCCTCATCTTCATTCATTAAGTTTTGAATGAGGAAAAGATAGCAGCTATTTTCTTCCCGTGTACCGATTGCATTTAAAATTTCATATTGAAATTGTTTAGGTAATGTATGGAAAAACTCAACCCAAACAGAAAAATTTTCAGTTTGAGAAATACTTAAAGCGATCATAGTGATGGGAATAGAGTCATGGACTCTTGTAGCAAGTAAAATTGCTTGCCTTGTGTTTAATGTACTTAATGTAGTAAATGCTTGATGCTGGATAGATCCAGATGTTTGAGTGCATATATCTTTTACCTCATTTTCAAACTCTTTTATTTTGAAGAAAGAAATAATATCTAATATATTTTGTTTTTCTATATGAGTGCCGTGAACTAGTTTTTCTTTATAATGGGGAAACAAATAGACTTGTAATAAATGATGAATGCGCTGTTTTTCATCAATCCCGGATACGAGCTGTGTAGCTTTAATGCAGAGAGATTCTAGTGCGTGAATATCTGCTGTATGTTCAATTTTGAAATCATGGCATTTATTATGCATGATAAATTCATATAGAGATTTTCTATTTTCTTCCTTCCATTTATTATTTTTTCTTTTGAAATTTCTACTACGTAATTTTAGTGAAATTAAATATGTATACGCTATAAGAATAGCAACTATTAAAAAGATAACTATGGATTGTACAATTGTAACTATAATCAATAGCCTTCATTCCTTCCTTCTAATAAGTGTGCCAAACGAACCTTAAATTCTAAAGGTGAAAACGGCTTTTCAATAAAATCATCAGCACCGGCTTTAAATGCTTCCTCCAGGTGGTGGGCTGTTGATTTAGTAGAGGTCATAAAAATTCGGAAATGTCGACTAGGCAACAATCTCTTTAATCGATTAATAAGTTCTAAACCATCCATTTGTGGCATCATCCAATCCACAATTAGTATGAAGAATGGAAACTGTTCATAGATTTTTTCTGTGAAAAAGTGCTTTCCACTAGTGAAATGATATACGTTTAGTAAAGTTGTGTATTCAGTTTTTATAAATTTTGTTAATAAGTCGTCAGCGGTTACTACTAATAGTGGAGGGGTTTGGCGAGATACTGACATATATTTTTGTAATCTCTTCTGGATTGTTTCAAAAGGTAATTTTGTATGTAACACCTCTTGTACTCCGTGATGCACAATTTGTTCATCATCTACGTTCTCATAAAAATAAATGATAGGCTGTTGTATGAAATAAGAAGGGATAGTTTCTTTATATACAACAACACAATCAGCATTATTTATGTTGTCGAAAATTTGAATGGAGGCATTTTGAAGTACCTCAGGGATAGTACCAATTATATAAATTTTAAGTAATTGATCATCCTGTTTAAAGGAAAGCATCATTTCTGTGATATGCTCGACTACATCGTAGACAGAGCTAGAATCTTTTAACGTTGTAGATAATTGTTGTAAATCCTTTTGTAATTGATAGAATCCTAATGTTTCAGCCAGGCTAATTAAGTTGTTTATGTAGCTTGTAAGTTGCTGAAGGTTATAAATTTGATATTTTTGTTTCAGCCAATCTTTATAAATTAAATCCAGCATAGTGACCTCCTTATACTATTTAAGACGTCTAGATGTGCATATCCATCTTTACTATATTATGGATAATTTTATGATGTGTAAAGAGGGAGACTGTAGAAATATAATGAATTTCTTATACATAGAAAAATATTATTGGAGTAAAAAGTATGGAGAAGAAATAAAAACAGGTTAAGGAAATAGTCCTTAACCTGTTAGTTTGTTCAAAGAGAAATTTCTTTTGTTTTCTTTTTTGCAGTTTGTATAGAGTTTGTTTCTTTTCGCTGTAATCGTTTTTCTAAAAGATTAACAAGGTAAGTGAATAGGAGAACGAGCACGAGATAATATAAACCAACGATTATATATGTATCTAATTGTTGGAAGTTCCCTGCAGCGATTGATAAACCTGACCCCCATAATTCGGACAATCCTACGTAAGCAACAAGTGAAGAATCTTTTAATCCAATAATAAATTGATTTCCTAAAGGAGGAATAGATTGACGAAATGCTTGCGGTAATACAATACGGCGCATTGCTAAAGGATACGGCATACCTAGAGAGCGAGCAGCTTCCATTTGCCCACGATCGACAGATTGGATAGAGCCTCGGAAGATTTCAGTAATATATGCACCGTTATGAATTGCTAAAGCAATGGCTCCTGCCCAAAAAGGAGTAAAAACAACAACGGATGTAATCCCAAAATAGAGAATGGCGATTTGAACAATTAAAGGTGTTCCACGAATAATGGCGATGTATACGTGAGCGATACTATTTAAAACTTTATTGTTAGAGATTCGAAGGAAAGCGAATAGTAATCCAATTATTGAACCGAGTAATAGGGATGTTAGTGTTAATTGTAATGTGACAATAGTAGCTTTTAAGAGTGTGGGATAGGTAGAGATAAAAATTTCAAACATGCGTTTCACCTCATATTGTATAGATTTTAGTAGAGAATGAAATGCCCCACACAAAGTGGGGCATGATTTATGGAAACTTTGAAGGGCTAAATTACTTTGTTTTTTCCTCTTCACCAAGAATATTACGCCCAAACCATTTTTTACTGATCTTTTCATACGTACCATCTTTAATAATTTCATCTAAAGCTTTATTTACTTTCTCGACCATTTCTTTATCATCTTTACGAATAGCAATTCCCATTTCATCAAGGTTTAGTGGTTTTCCAGCTTCTTTTATATTTGATTTACCTTCTTTGATCATGCGTAAACCAACCATTTGATCTGTAATTACTGCGTCGATACGTCCAGGCTCTAAGTCCATAAGTGCAGTAATATCGCTATCGTATTCTGTAATTTGATCTGTATATTTTGCAACGAGGTCTTTAAAGGTACTAGCTTTTACAACACCAATTTTCTTACCCTTTAAATCTTCTGGAGAAGAGATAGATGTATTCTTTTTAGCTACAAAAATTTGGGCACCAGAACGATAATAAGGATTTGAGAAATTAACAGCTTTTAAGCGTTCTTCTGTAATTGCCATACTGCCCAGTATTACATCATACTTTTTCGCTTTGAGACCTTGGATTAGCGTTTCCCATGGATTTGTAATAGGGGTTGGTTTCATATTCATTTTTTTCGCAAGTGCTTCACCTAGTTCTACATCAAAACCGACAAGTTTTCCGTCATTTTCTTTATAGTTAAAAGGCTTATATAAGCCACTCATCGCATAACGAAATTCTTTTTCACCATTTGAAGAAGTAGTAGCACTTTCCTTACTACAGGCTCCTAGTATAAAGGATGTGCATAATGTAATACTCGCAACAATGGTTAATAGTTTTCTTTTCATAAAACCCCTCCTATATATTGATCATACGGATGGTTTTAAGTATGTTATTGAAATATTTTATTTAGATGATTAGTTGTGCACCGTATGAATGTATTTCTTTTCGTTTGAAACAGAAGTTATATTATAAAACGTTACGTAAAAATTGTTTCGCTCGTTCATGTGATGGAGCTGAAAAGAATTGTGCTGGCGGAGCATCTTCTACAATTTTTCCATCATCCATAAAAATGACGCGATCAGCTACATCTCTTGCGAAATTCATTTCATGAGTAACAATAACCATGGTCATTCCTTCTTCAGCAAGTTCTTTCATAACTTGCAATACTTCTCCAACAAGTTCAGGGTCTAAAGCTGAGGTAGGTTCATCAAATAGCATAATTTTAGGATTCATAGCAAGAGCTCGTGCAATAGCAATACGCTGTTTTTGACCACCTGATAGGAGATGGGGCGTTACATCTGCTTTATCTTGTAGGCCGACTTTTTGCAGAAGCTGATTTCCGATTTCTTTTGCATTTGCTGCTTCTAATTTTTTTACATGAATAGGTGCTTCTATGATGTTTTCTAGTGAGGTCATATGAGGAAAGAGGTTAAAGTGCTGAAAAACCATACCGACATTTTCGCGGACTTTGTTTAAATTTGAATGCTTTGGATCAATTCGTTCACCTTGTAAGTGAATTTCACCTTCATCGTACATTTCTAAAAAGTTAAGACAGCGAAGTAATGTACTTTTACCGGAACCACTGGCACCAATTAAAACGACAACTTCTTTTTCATTTACTTCTAAATCAATTCCCTTTAAAACATCAAGTGAGCCGAATGATTTTACTAGATTTCGAACCTGAATCATACAAAACCCCCAGTCAAAAATATATTTTACAAATGTTGCCCCTTATTTCTGTTATTAGTCACAAATTGTCAGAATCCTTTATTTTTTTTGGAGGACAGTTATTATATAAGTAAATCTGAATGTGTAATTAAAATAGAAAGACCAACTAAATTAGGTGGTCTTTCATATACTTACAAGTTTTAAATTTTAAATTGAGTTGCAGACTTTTCTAATTCGTCAACAAGTTTTTGCATTTGAAGAGACATATTTGTAATGTCCTGTATTGATACTGACTGAGCTTGTGAAGATTGGGATGTATGATTAGTCTCCGAAACTATATTTTGTGAAATTGAAGAGATATTAATAAGGGCACTATTTATTTCTTCTGAGCTTGCTGACATTTCTTCTGCACTTGCTGTTATATCTTGTATTTGATCTGTAACTTCATTAATATGGTCCACAATATTATGGAATGCTAATTTTGCATTTTGCACAGTATGAATGCCTTCTTGAATTTCTTGTTGTCCTTTCCCCATAACGTTGACTACATCTTTTGTATCATTTTGTACAAGTAAATTAAGTTTTGTAATATCTGTAGCTGCTTGTTTTGATTGTTCAGCAAGTTTACGAACTTCTTCAGATACAACAGCAAATCCCTTTCCATGTTCACCAGCGCGGGCAGATTCAATTGCGGCATTTAAAGATAATAGATTTGTTTGTTCAGAAATGTAAGTAATAGTTTGTAATGCTTTATCGATATCTTGCGTACGAACAACCAATTGATCTACTACTTTATATATTTCATCCATGACAGTATGGATAGTTGTCATTTGAGAAATGGATTTTTCAATGATTTCAGTTCCTACATTCGCCTTATCAGAAGTAGAAATAGCTAAGTTTGAAATCGTTGTAGAAGATTCAGCTATGCTTTGCACTCCATTTGCTATTTCATCCATTGCTGTAGAACTATCTTTAATATTTGCAGACTGATCATTAATATGGTGAGACAACTGTTTCATTGCATTTGCGATGTTATCCATAGTGGAAGAGGAAACGGTTGCTGTTTCAACAATATGATTTGTAGAGCTTTTGACTTTTGCACTTGTTTGAATCACATTGTTAATAATTTGTCGTAAGTTTGATATCATTTGATCAAAACTATTAAACATATGACCAAATTCATGATGATATTGTTTTGGTACGGCAATGGTTAAATCCCCTTTTCCAGCTGTATTCATTATGCTCCGTAATGAATTGATTGGATTTATAATTGATTTAGCAGTAAATAAGGAGATAAGAATGCAAAGAACTAAACAGGCAATGAATAAAATAATAGTTATGCTTATCACTTGTTTATAAGAGTGTTCGCTGTCGTTATACAGACCTTCAGCTAACTTTTCATTATAATCACTAAGATTTTTTAAAGCGCCTACTGTAGCTGATAAATTAGGTTCAACTGTAGTTAGGTAGAATGAATATGCTTGATTCAGTTTATTCTCTTTAATGAAATCTAGCATTTGAGCACGATGTTTTTTATAGTTTTCTAGTTTTTCTTTATATTGGCTAAGGAGTTTTTTTTCTTCGCCTGTTATATATGTATTTTCGTATTGAGCCTGTAATTTTTCGGTTTCTTTATTTGTATCATTTAATTTATTTAAAATTGTAGTACGTCGATTTTCATCTTCAGTAATAATGAGTTCCTTTACATAACTAAATTCTTGGTACAGGCTACTCTCAATAGATCCAAGCCATTTAATAGGTTGTAGCCGATCGACATATACTGTTTGAAGTTGTTTGTGCATGTGTTGTAAATTCATATAATTTACAACGCTAATAATTAATATGGAAATAATGGGTACTGCTACTAATAATATTAATCTGTTTATAACGTTTAATCGATATAGAATTTTTAACATAGAATCACCTAACCTTAAATTATTTAGTTGAATATATAATGGGCATCCAAATAAAATTATACATTATTTACATATTATATACAGAAAAAGTAATGTGATTAATATGTAAATAAAAAAATAGAAATCTGTATATCTTTCTATAAAGAAAATATGGATAATAATATATAGGTAGTACTTATATTACTTATAAAAAGGGGGAAAGAAGAGATGGAAAAAGAAAGGAAGGCATTTTCCTTTGGCTTACGTACACAACTTATGCTATTCACTACAGTTTTAGCTTTAATTACATATTCAACAAGTATATTTTTTATTTATGTGATATATGATTATTTTCAAAGTTATGTAAGTCAAACTGCATATAATATTATCGTTATGCTATTAGGAGTAGTATGGTCTGGAATTTTAGCATATGGAGCAGCCGTATTTTTAATTAAACCGCTTCGAAAGTTAGAGGAGGCGGCGAGAAAAGCGGCTGAAGGAGACATTCGTGAAGATGTTCCGTTACCGAAGACTGATGATGAAATTAAATCTTTAAGTGTTGCATTTAATATGATGCTTGGGAACTTAAGGGGCATGGTAAAAAATATTGATACAACATTTTCGTATACAAACAATCAAGTACAGCAAATTAGAAAACAAACAGGCGAAGCAACGAAACAAGCACAAGGTGTTTCTGAAACTCTTGCAGAGATTTCTTCTGGCGCTGAGCAATCAGCGGCATCAATTCAAGCGATTGTTTCCGCTGTTGATACAACAACTTCTATTGCAAGTGAAGTAGAAGAGAAAGCGAAACAGTCTGATGAGTTGTCTTCAGAAATGGTTCAAGCTTTAGGGCATAGTACTGGTGTCTTTACGTCTTTAATTCAAGGTATTCAAACATTGGCGAAAGAAAATGAAGATTCAATGCAAAATGTACAGAAGTTAGAGGAAAGAATGAAACAAGTAGAACACATTGTATCTGTTGTGAGTGAGATTGCTAGCCAAACGAATTTATTAGCACTTAATGCTTCTATTGAGGCTGCTCGTGCTGGAGAGCATGGACGGGGCTTTGCCGTTGTAGCTGAAGAAGTACGTAAACTTGCAGATGAAAGTGACCATTCTGCAAGAAATATATCGCAGTTATTACGGAATATGCAAGAGGAAGTGCAACAAGTTGCAACGAAAATGACAGAACAAGTGAAAATAGCTAAGGAAGAGGCGAAACGTGGGGAAGCTACCGAATTAATTTTAAAAGAAATGTCATCAAGTGTTATGGAAGTAGCGGATGCAACGAAGCAAATTAGTAGCTATATGAATGAACAAGTGAGTCACATTCATCAAACAGGGGCACAGACGAAGGCCGTAGCAGCAATTGCTGAAGAAACGTCAGCTGGTTCACAAGAAGTAGCACGTGTAACGTTGCAACAATCTAAAAATATGATAGCGATCGATCAATTATTAAAGGATTTAGAGAAACAAGCAGCAGACTTGAAACAAACAATTGAACGATTTTCAATGTGAAAAGGAAGAACAGCATTTTTGTTCTTCCTTTTTTATATATGAACAAGGTTTGTAATAAGCGTGGACAAGGAGATGAGAAGAATGAGATTTGCCTTTGTGAGAAATAAATAAAGCATAAGAATAAAGAAACTACATAGAGTTCAATGAAAACAGTTGCAAACTATTCATATTTTGTTATGATAGTGTTACGAAAACGTTTGCATAAAATTCCGATGGGATGCAAAAGGAGAGAATGACTATGAATAAGACATGGTGGAAAGAAGCGGTTGCTTATCAAATTTATCCACGTAGCTTTATGGATTCAAATGGTGATGGTATTGGAGATTTACAAGGTATTATTGCGAAACTGGATTATTTAAAAGATTTGGGAATAGATGTAATTTGGATTTGTCCAATGTATAAGTCACCTAATGATGATAATGGTTATGACATTAGTGATTATCAAGATATTATGGATGAGTTTGGGACGATGGAAGACTTTGATGCTTTACTAGATGAAGTTCATAAACGTGATATGAAGCTTATTATTGATTTAGTTATTAATCATACAAGTGATGAACATCCATGGTTTATTGAGTCTCGTTCATCTAAAGACAATCCGAAGCGTGATTGGTATATTTGGCATGATGGTAAAGATGGTGCAGAACCAAACAACTGGGAAAGTATTTTTAATGGTTCGGCATGGGAGTATGATGAAGTAACAGGACAATATTATTTACACTTATTCTCGCGTAAACAACCAGATTTAAACTGGGAGAATAAAGAAGTTCGAGAAGTGCTATACGATACAGTTAATTGGTGGCTTGATAAAGGAATTGATGGTTTCCGAGTAGATGCAATCAGCCATATTAAAAAAGAAGACGGCTTTAAAGATATGCCAAATCCAAAAGGACTAAAGTATGTTCCATCTTTTGATAAACATATGAATGTGGATGGTATTCAACCTTTATTAGAAGAATTAAAAGAAAATACATTTTCTAAGTACGATATTATGACTGTTGGTGAAGCGAATGGCGTTAAGATTGAAGATGCTGAGCTTTGGGTTGGAGAAGAGCAAGGTAAGTTCAATATGGTATTCCAATTCGAACATTTAAGTTTATGGGATGCAGAAAAGAAGAAAGATCTTGATGTTGTAGGGCTGAAAAAGGTATTAACGAAATGGCAAAAAGGGTTAGAAAATAAAGGATGGAATGCTTTATATATTGAGAATCACGATAAGCCGCGTATCGTTTCAACTTGGGGAGATGATAAACAATATTGGCGTGAAAGTGCAACGGCTCTAGGAGCAATGTATTTCTTTATGCACGGTACACCGTTTATTTATCAGGGACAAGAAATTGGGATGACAAATGTCCAATTACCAAATGTTGAAGATTACGATGATGTTGCAACTAAAAATTTATATCGTGAGAAAATTGCAGAGGGCGTATCACATCAAGATATGATGGAAATTATATGGGCTTCTTGCCGCGATAATTCACGTACACCTATGCAGTGGAACGATGAGATGAATGCTGGCTTCACAACAGGTGCACCTTGGTTTAGTATGAATCAAAACTACAAAGAGATTAATGTTGAAAAGCAGAAAAATGAAGAAAACTCTATTTTCAATTTCTATAAGAAAATGATTGCCTTGAAAAAAGAGCACGATGTACTGAATTACGGTACGTACGATTTACTTTTAGAAGATGATCCGCAAATTTATGCATATACTCGTACATTAAACGATGAAAAAATCATTGTAATTAGTAATATCTCAAAAGAGGAAGCTGTATATAATGAGGATTCATTTGCACTAGAACGCAAACGTTTGCTTTTAAATAACTATGAAGTTGCGGAACATGAACAAGTAACTTCAATCACGTTAAAGCCTTATGAAACAAGGGTTTATCGTATTTCATAATAAAAAAAGATGCTCTTAGAGCATCTTTTTTTATGAAAAATAATAAATTTCTATTGCAAAGTGAAAACGCTTTTATTAAAATAGATTTATGAAAACGGTTGCGTAAAGATAAAAATGAAGTAACATGAGGAATCGTTTTCATAACAGAAACAGAAATTATAATTTAAATCATTATGTTGTTATAAATAAAGGGGAGGAAGAACAGATGAAAATTACGTCTTTTGATTTTTGGCAAAAGTTCGGGAAAGCGTTATTAGTTGTTGTAGCTGTAATGCCAGCAGCTGGTTTAATGATTTCTATCGGTAAGTTAATTGGAATGTCTGCTGGGGATATTAACGCAGTTCATACAATCGCTCGCGTAATGGAAGACATCGGTTGGGCAATTATTACTAATCTACACATCTTATTCGCAGTAGCAATTGGGGGATCTTGGGCGAAAGATCGCGCAGGTGGTGCATTTGCAGCGCTATTAGCATTCGTCTTAACGAATAGAATTACAGGAGCTATATTTGGCGTAAACGCTGAAATGTTAGCGGATTCAAAAGCGAAAGTTTCTTCAGTATTAGCAGGAGATTTAATTGTAAAAGATTACTTTACTTCTGTACTTGGTGCACCAGCATTGAACATGGGAGTTTTCGTAGGGATTATCACAGGTTTCTTAGGAGCTACTTTATATAACAAATATTATAACTATAACAAACTGCCACAAGCATTAGCATTCTTTAATGGAAAACGATTCGTACCATTCGTTGTAATTGTTTGGTCTACAGTAACTGCAATTGTATTATCACTTTTATGGCCATTCATCCAAAGTGGATTAAATGAATTTGGTCGCTGGATTGCAGCTTCAAAAGATAGTGCACCAATTGTTGCACCATTTGTATATGGAACGTTAGAGCGTTTACTATTACCATTCGGTTTACACCATATGTTAACAATTCCGATGAACTATACAGAGCTAGGTGGAACATATACGATGTTAACTGGCTCAAAAGTTGGACAAGTTGTAGCAGGACAAGATCCTTTATGGCTTGCATGGATTACAGATTTAAATAACTTATTAGCAAATGGAGATACAAAAGCATATAACGATTTATTAAATAACGTTGTACCAGCTCGTTTCAAAGCTGGACAAGTTATCGGTTCAACAGCAGCATTAATGGGTATTGCTTTCGCGATGTTCCGTAATGTTGATAAAGAAAAACGTTCAAAATATAAACCAATGTTCTTATCAGCAGCATTAGCAGTATTCTTAACAGGTGTAACAGAACCAATTGAATTCATGTTCATGTTTATTGCTCCAGTATTATATGTTGTATATGCAATTACAACAGGACTTGCATTCGCGTTAGCGGATTTAATTAACTTACGTGTTCATGCATTCGGATTCATTGAGTTAATTACTCGTACACCGATGATGGTTAATGCAGGACTAACTAGAGATTTAATCAATTTCGTTATCGTTTCATTAGTATTCTTCGGTCTGAACTTTACATTATTCAATTTCTTAATTAAAAAGTTCAACTTACCAACACCAGGACGTGCAGGTAACTATATTGATAATGAAGATGAGGCATCAGAAGGAACAGGAAATGTACAAGATGGTTCATTAGCAACAAAGGTTATTGATTTATTAGGTGGAAAAGAAAATATTGCTGACGTAGATGCTTGTATGACACGTTTACGTGTAACAGTAAAAGATTTAGATGTTGTTGCACCAGAAGCGCAGTGGAAACAAAATGGTGCTTTAGGACTTATCGTAAAAGATAAAGGTGTACAAGCGGTATATGGCCCGAAAGCTGACGTATTAAAGTCAGACATTCAAGATATGTTAGGTGCGTAATAATATGAAATTGCTAACTTTAAACTGTCACTCTTGGCAAGAAGAAAATCAAATAGAAAAGATAAAATATCTTGCTAAAGTCATTCAAGAAGAAGAGTACGATGTTATCGCATTGCAAGAAGTAAGTCAGTCGATAGGGGCTAAAAATGTATGCGGTAACAAGAAAGAAGATAATTTTGGGCTTTTACTATTAGAAGAGTTAAATGCGTTACATGTAAAAGATTACAATATTACTTGGGATTTCTCTCATATTGGTTATGATGTGTATGAAGAAGGATTAGCGATTATAACGAAGCATAATGTTGTAAAAGAAGATACGTTCTTTATTTCAGAAAATAAGGATACAACGTATTGGAAAACACGCAAAATTGTAAGTGCAACAATTGCTTATAATGGTAAGAACATCACGTTTTACTCTTGCCACCTCGGTTGGTGGAATGATGAAGAAGAATCATTTAAAGATCAAGTGAATCGTTTGATGGAGCATGTAGATAGCAATGGAATTTCCTTCTTAATGGGTGATTTTAATAATAATGCCCGTTTGCAAGGTGAGGGCTATGAATATATGATGCAAAAAGGTTTGCATGACACATATGAACTAGCAATAGAGAAGGATGAAGGAACAACTGTCCAAGGGGAAATTGCTGGTTGGGATGAAAATAAACATAATCTACGAATCGATCTAATATTGTGTAACCGAAGTGAAAAAGTTCGTTCTTCAAAAGTTATTTTTAATGGTACAAACCGAAATGTAATTTCAGATCATTTCGGTGTAGAAGTACAAGTAGATATATAATAGAAGAAATCCTCACAGTTGATAAAAAGCTGTGAGGATTTTTTTGAAGAATACAAGTATTTCCAAGAGAAAATACTTGTATTTTTTATGACATTTCCTATATATTTGTTATTATTGAATGTAAAACCGATTTGGTCATTTTGTATTCATACTTTGACTTACTTCGTTATATAATGTAGTAAGTCAAAGTTAATGGGAAAAAATAGTTCGTTTTCGGTTAATCCACGATGTAGAAAGTGATATAATTGCAAAATGTATGTATCATTTTCTAAAGAAGGAAAAATATATAATTAGGTGATAACTTCTATGAAACAAATTTGGCGTATTTATAAGACAGATTTACGGAATGTAGCAAAACATTGGGCTGCAATTGTTATTGTTGTAGGGTTAATGATTTTACCATCGTTATATGCATGGTTTAACATTAAAGCTTCTTGGGATCCATATGGAAATACAAAAGAAGTTCCCATTGCAGTTTCTAACGAAGATGCAGGCTCTAATTTAAGAGGAAAAGATATCAATATCGGGAACGAGATTGTAGATTCTCTGAAGAAAAACAAAAATCTTGGCTGGAAATTTGTAGATGAAAAACAAGCAATTTACGGAGTGGAACGCGGGGATTACTATGCAAGCATTACAATCCCAAAAGACTTCTCTGAAAAGATTGCAACTGTTCTGGATGAAAATCCACAGAAACCAGAACTTGATTACTATGTAAATGAAAAGGTAAATGCGATTGCACCGAAAATTACAGCAAAAGGTGCATCAGGTATTACAGAAGAAATTAGTAAAAACTTTGTTAAAACAGCGAACGGTGAGATTTTTAAAATCTTCAATGACCTTGGAATCGATTTAGAAACAAACTTACCAAGTATCGAGAAAGTAAAAGATCTTGTATTTAAGTTAGAAGCGCAGTTCCCAGAAATGAATACACTTATGGATAAGGCGTTAGATGATGCGACTCGAGCAGAGGATGTTGTGAAAGTAGCGCAGAAAGAGTTGCCGGTTGTAGAGAGTGTTATTAATGATGGTCAGGATACACTTAAGAGCTTAGATGCATTCTTTGCGAGAAACGATGAAACATTGAATCGTGCTCCAGGAACTATTAAGAATAATTTAATTGTAACGAAGCAGGGATTGGATGCTGCAGCGAAAATTACGGATTACTTAAAAAATCCTTCATTTGATTTTAATCTGACACTTCCAGATCCAGCTAAATTCCCAGTGTTACCTAACATAACTCTTCCACAAATACCGCAAATACCAGAAATTCCAGCGTTACCGCAAGTGAATGGTGATGGGTATAAGAATATTGCTAAAAATATTGATCAAACTGTAAATAATGTTTTCAGCTCAATACGTGTTGGAACAACTTACGCACAAGGTGTTATAAACGGGTTGCAAAATGATAATTTTGATCCGGAAAAAGCGAAACAAGATCTTAATAATGTTTCTGAGACGCTGCAAGGACGTGCGGATAGTGTTTCATATGTAATTGATGTCTTTACTAAATTTAAAGAGTCGGCATCAACTGATTTTGGAAAAGAATTCTTCCAAAAGAGAATAGAAAGATTAACAAGCCTTAAATCAGCTATCGAAAATGCAAATGGTGGCGTTAAAGATATTGCCAATATTATTGGTACAGGGCAAGAAGTGAAAAAAGATGTAAGAGATGCTACTAATAAAAAGTTGGATGCAATAAATAACTTGGTAAATCAAGCAGAAGCAGATTATAATGCAACATTCGTAACTGATTTTGAAAAAGCAGTAAGTACAGCCGAACAATTGAAAGATAAGGCTGAAGGTGTAAAAGAAGATGCGCAACAACTTAGAGGTAATTTAAACCAAGATATAAAAAAAGCGAATGAGTTAGTAAATCAAACAAATGAGGCATTAGATAATGGTAGAGAAAAGTACGATAAGGCTGTAAGTGATTACAGCAGATTAAAAACAGAACTTGGAAAAGCAAGAGAAGACTTAAGCAACGCAGGTGTTAATGGATTAGACTCTACAAAAGTAGCCTTAAATGATTTAAATGGACAGTTCAAAGCAGCGTGGAATTTATTTAATGACATGATTCCAGTTCTGGAAGGTACAAATAAAGTTTTAGCAGATGTAAATAGTGACAAGAACACGAAGAACATGATTTCTCAAGTGAATAAAGTAAAAGATGGTCTTCAAAAAGGAATCGATTTAACTGATAAGGGAATTGACGCTATTAATAAAGGTCAAAAACCGGCGGCAGATGTTATTGAGAGTATTAATAAAGTATCTAAAGATGTTTCGGGTCAAATAGGTGACATCTTAGCTAAATACGATTCAGAAATCGTTCCAAACTTTAATGAAGCAATTGCTCGTACAAAAGAGATGTCTAAAAACACATCTCAAATTTTAAAAGAAGCAGACAAAAAGCTTCCAGATGTTAAAAAAATACTAGAAGATTCATCAAAAGGCTTAGTAGACGGTAAAAAGAAATTAACAGACATTAAAGCTGAAATGCCAGCTACTGAGAAAAAGATTAAAGAATTGGCAGATAAAATTCGTGATTTTGAATCTGAAGAGGATTTAAAAGACATCATACGCTTATTGAAAAACGATGTTGAGAAGCAAAGTGATTACTTTGCGAATCCAGTAAATTTAAAAGAGAATAAATTATTTGCAATGCCGAACTACGGTTCAGCAATGTCACCATTCTATACAGTGCTTGCATTATGGGTAGGCGCATTATTAATGGTTTCATTATTAACAGTAGAAGTACATGAAGAAGGCGCGAATTATAAGAGCCATGAAGTTTACTTCGGACGTTTATTAACATTCTTAACGATAGGTCTTTCACAAGCGTTTATCGTATCAATGGGAGATATATTCTTACTCGGTACGTACGTAGTCGATAAATTCTGGTTTGTATTATTTAGTTTATTTATTGGTGGAGTCTTCGTTTGTATCGTATACTCACTCGTTTCTATTTTCGGAAACGTTGGGAAATCGATGGCGATCATTTTACTTGTACTGCAAGTAGCAGGATCGGGCGGAACATTCCCAATTCAAATGACACCGGCGTTCTTCCAAGCGATTTATCCGTTCTTACCATTCACATACGCAATTAGCGCAATTCGTGAAACAGTTGGCGGAATGCTTTGGGATATCGTGACGCGAGATTTACTTGTGTTAAGTGCTTTCGTAGTAGTTATGATTGTAGCTGCGCTATTACTGAAAACACCAATTAACAAATCAAGCGAAAAATTCGTTGAGAATGCAAAAGGAAGTAAAATCATTCACTAACATAAAAGGTTCCTACCGATAGCGGTAGGAACCTTTTTATTTAATCAAATTTTAATTTTTTTAATGCTTCTGCAAATGGGTTATTTAATGGTTCTTCTTCTTTTTTCTGTTGTTTCATATATTTTTGAACGTCGCGTTTATCAGCTTTATTTCCAGATTCTTTTTTACGTCTTTCTTGGAATGTGGATAATTTCTCGCGATAGCCACATTTACATGCGAAGATTTGTCCAGCACCTTCACCACGTAATTCTAATTTTTTCTTACATTGCGGACAACGAGCGTTTGTTGTACGAGAGACATTTTTACGATGACCACATTCACGGTCTTGGCAAACGAGCATTTTTCCTTTTTTGCCGTTTACCTCTAGCATTGGTTTACCGCAATCTGGACAAGACTTCGTTGAAATATTGTCATGTTTATATTTTTTATCACTCGATTTAATTTCAGAAACAATTTCTTTCGTATAGTTCTTCATTTCGGAAATGAATACTTCTTTTTTCAGTTTACCCTTTGCAATTGCCTCTAGCTTTTGTTCCCACTCACCAGTTAGTGTAGGTGATTTTAACTCTTCTGGTACTAAATCAAGTAACTGACGGCCTTTTGAAGTAATGTGAATATCTTTACCACGTTTTTCAATTAAGAACGAATTGAATAGCTTGTCAATAATATCAGCACGCGTTGCTACAGTACCTAATCCACCAGTTGATTTTAACGTATCAGCAAGTTGTTTATTTTGCGTATCCATATATTTTGTAGGATTTTCCATTGCTGAAAGTAAAGTTGCTTCGTTAAAACGTGCAGGTGCTTTCGTTTGACCTGATGTTTGTATAATCAACTTTACAGTTAATGTATCGCCTTTTTCGATGCGAGGTAAAAGTTGTTCTTTTACGTCATCAGTTACATCATCATCTTCAAAGCGATTTTCATATACTTCTTTCCAACCGGCATGTAAAATTGTTTTTCCGCGTGCAATGAACGTTTCATTACCGACTTTTGTGCGTAACGTTAGTTGTTCGTATTCGAATGCTGGGAATAAAACAGCTAAGAAACGTTTTACAACTAAATCATAAATTTTACGTTCTTTATCTGTGAAGGCGGAGAAGTTAACGTATCCTTCTGTTGGAATAATTGCGTGATGATCACTTACTTTACTATCATCAACAAATGATTTATTAGCCTTGATAGGCTTTTGTAATACTTTATGTGCTAAGGAACGGTACTCTCCAACACCACATGCTTTTAGACGTTCTGGAAGTGTTCCAACGATATCAGATGAAATATAGCGTGAATCTGTACGAGGGTACGTTAGCACTTTGTGTTGTTCATACAATTTCTGCATAATGTTTAATGTTTCTTTCGCAGAGTAACCGAACTTTTTATTTGCATCACGTTGTAATTCAGTTAAATCGTAAAGACCAGGAGAGAATGACTTCTTCTGTTTTTTATCAATTTCTAAAACAGTAGCATTATGTTTATCTAAACCTTTTACAATACCATCAATTTTTTCTTTATTAAAACTGCGGCTATTGCCATTTGCATCTTGCCACGTTAGTTTTAATTGATTTGTTGTTTGAGCTTCAATGCCGTAGTAAGTTTGAGCTTTGAAGTTCTTTATTTCATCTTCACGATTAGCGATCATAGCAACAGTAGGTGTTTGCACACGGCCACAGTTAAGCTGGGCATTAAAGCGAGTCGTTAAAGCTCGAGTCGCGTTAAGACCGATATACCAGTCAGCTTCTGAACGTGCGACAGCTGAAGCGTATAAATTGTCATATGCTTTACCTGGTTTTAAATTAGCGAAACCATCTTTAATTGCTTTATCAGTAACAGATGAAATCCATAGACGTTTAATTGGTTTGTTAATTCGAACTTTATCAATAATCCAACGAGCGACTAATTCTCCTTCACGCCCAGCGTCTGTCGCTACAATAATTTCATTTACATCTTTTCTAAGAAGCTGACTTTTTACAGCATTAAATTGTTTCCCTGTTTGTTTAATAACTGTTAATTTCAAACGCTCAGGTAGCATCGGTAAATCTTCTAAATTCCACTTTTTATATTTCACATCGTAGCTTTCTGGATCTGCTAATGTAACGAGATGACCTAAAGCCCAAGTCACAATATATTTACTACCTTCAAGGTAGCCGTTTCCCTTTTTATCGCACTTCAGTACACGTGCAATATCTCGTGCAACGGAAGGCTTTTCAGCGATTACAACGCTTTTTGACATATTTAAAACATCCTTTCAAATTTCCATACGTTAACTATAGCATACATCTTCTTGAGATTCAGTTTCGCTCCAGATTTGAACGTTTTTTAATGGGATAACATCTGTTTGAAAGTGAATGATCGTGACAGAACATAATATGCACCATGATGAGACTGTGAGAAATAGATAGTTATTATGCGTATTGTTTTATTAGTTGCTTCTATATTAAATAGAAAAGTAAAGAACTTGTTATTTTACTAGAATAAGAGTAGACTTTGAAGTAGAAGAATACTAAACACATGGGAGTTTGTGGATACAAACTGAGAGTATGACTAGTCCGTCATTGACCATTTGAACCTGTTGGATAATGCCAGCGTAGGGAGAGTGTAAAAGCACATGTTCAGGCACTTTGCGTACGCGCAAAGTGCCTTTTTGTGTATCTCCCATAACTATAGTTAGGAGATGAGAAGGATGAATAGGAAAGAAATTAGTAAAGTAGTGGATTTGGTGAGAGAATCTAATCCGCTCGTTCATAATATTACAAATGTTGTTGTAACAAATTTTACAGCTAACGGTTTGTTAGCGTTAGGGGCATCGCCTGTAATGGCGTATGCAAAAGAAGAAGTGGCAGAAATGGCTAGCATTGCTGGAGCGTTAGTATTAAATATGGGAACACTTCGTCCGGAAGAAGTAGAAGCGATGTTACTTGCCGGTAAATCAGCAAATGTGAACAATGTACCAGTACTGTTTGATCCAGTTGGTGCAGGAGCAACATCGTATCGAACAGAAGTTGCGAGACATATTCCGGCTGAAATTGAATTAGCGATTATTCGCGGAAATGCAGCTGAAATAGCGAACGTCATTAATGAGAGATGGGAAATTAAAGGGGTAGACGCTGGTGCTGGAAATGGTAATGTCGTAAGTATTGCAAAACAGGCAGCGGATGAATTGAATACAGTTGCGGTGATTACTGGAAAAGAAGATGTTGTTACAGATGGAGAGCGAACTGTTCTCATTCGAAACGGTCATCCTATTTTAACGAAAGTTACGGGAACAGGTTGTTTACTAACTTCTGTAATAGGAGCATTTGTAGCGGTAGAAAAGGATTATGTAAAGGCAGCGGTAGCGGCATTAACGTTTTATGGGGTAGCTGCGGAACTGGCAGCTGCCAAGACGGTGGAAAAAGGACCTGGTAGTTTTCAAATTGAATTTTTGAATCAGTTAGCGAATACGACTTCAGGTGATATAGAGAAGTATGGGAAAATTGAGGTTATATAGTAAGGAGGGAAAATAAATGTCACGTATTTCAAAGTCAGAAATGTCTAAGTTGTTATCCGTATATTTTATTATGGGAAGTAACAATTGTACGAAGGATCCACTGCAAATATTGAGAGATGCACTTGAAGGTGGTATAACAATTTTTCAATTTCGTGAAAAGGGGGAAGGCGCTTTAACGGAAGAGGAACGCATTTGTTTTGCAAAAGAACTACAAGCAATTTGTAAGGAGTACGGTGTACCGTTCATTGTAAATGATGATGTGGAACTAGCTCTCGAGTTAGATGCAGATGGCGTGCATGTTGGGCAAGATGATGAAGGAATTACCTCTGTTCGTGAAAAAATGGGTGATAAGATTGTTGGTGTATCTACACATACAATTGAAGAAGCACGCTGGGCAATTGAAAATGGGGCTGACTATTTAGGTGTAGGACCTATTTTTCCAACGAGTACGAAAAAAGATACGAAAGTAGTGCAAGGAACGAAAGGTTTAGCTCATTTTAGAGAACAAGGAATTACAATACCGATTGTCGGAATTGGGGGCATTTCAATTGAAAATACCGCTTCGGTTATAGAAGCAGGTGCGGATGGTGTTTCCGTTATTTCTGCGATTAGTTTAGCGGAATCTGCTTATGAAAGTACGAAGAAATTAGTAGAGGAAGTAAGTAGGAGTTTGTAGGAAAAGGGAACTTCACAAAAATAGTAAAGAACAGAATGGACAGCTAAAAATATTTAAACAAACGTTTGATTAAAAAAGCACAAACCCTGTAAATTTGTAGGTTTGTGCTTTTTCTTTAAAACATAATTGATATTAAGAGCATTCCAATTCCGATAGAAGTGAATGTTGCGATTAGGCCTGGAATCATAAAGCTATGATTTAAAACATATTTACCAATGCCAGTTGTACCAGTACGATCAAAGTTAATGGCAGCAACGATTGTTCCGTAGTTTGGAATGAAGAAATATCCATTTACTGCAGGGAACATCGCGATCAGTAGTGCTGGTGGAATACCGAGTGATAATCCAAGAGGCATTAAAGCACGTACTGTTGCGGCTTGGCTATATAGTAAAATAGATAGAATGAATAATGCGATGGCAAATAGCCATGGCGCACTTGTTACTAGATGCTGAATTGATCCTTGAATCATATTTAAGTTTCCGTTAAAGAAAGTATCTCCCATCCAAGCGATACCGAAAATAGCAACAACTGCTGTTGCCCCCGCTTTAAAGACGTTACCAGACACGATGCTTTCTACATTTGGTTTACAGAAAATAATAATAAGAGCTGCAATCGTTAACATAACCATTTCAATTGTGTTTGGCATGGAAAGACGGGCTAACTTCCCATCAACTATCCATCCTGGACGAAGTACTTCAAATGAACCGAGAAGTACGACAAGAAAAGTTCCTACTAGGAAAAGGATAACTGATAATTTAGCGCCTTTTACACCAACAAATTCTTTTTTCTTTTCAATCTTAGGAATCATTCCTTCTTTTAATCGTTTTAAGTATTCAGGGTCTTCATTTAATTCTTTCCCCATCTTGCTAGCAACAAATGCAGCTATCATACAAGCGATAAAAGTAGAAGGGATACTTACTTTTAAAATATCTAATAAAGTGATTTTATAGTCAGCTAACATTGCTAAAAGTGCAACTGTTGCAGCTGATATAGGACTAGCTGTAATTGCTTGTTGGGAAGCAATTACGGCAATTGACATTGGTCGTTCTGGTCTAATTCCAGATTCGCGAGAGACTTCTGCGATAACAGGAAGTACAGAATAAGCAACGTGACCAGTTCCCGCACAAAGTGTGAATAAATAAGTAACAATTGGAGCAAAGAATGTAATGCGTTTTGGATTTTTTCGTAATGCTTTCTCAGCCAGATGAACAAGGTATTCCATTCCTCCAGCGGCTTGGAGTGCACCAGCAGCTGTAATTACTGCTAAAATCATAAGCATTACATCAATAGGAGGAGCTGTAGGTTGTAAGTGGAAGACGAAAACAAGTATTGCCATACCAACGCCACCCATTACCCCTAGACCAACTCCGCCTAGGCGTGCGCCAATAAAGATGCAGAGTAGTAACGTAAGAAATTGTAGCCAAAACATGATAAACTACCTCCGAAATTCATTAGTTAAGATATATTCGAATAATTTAATTTAAAAGAAAATTAAAATAAATATTCAAAACAATCCTTGTGTTATATACATTTTTTATTATATAACACAAGAAATGTAACATTCACGTACTTTGTTAAATTATTTTGAAAAAATAATACAGCCAAATTTTACATTTGTATCTCTAAATAGGTGGACATTTTAATTTTTATGTTGTAATCTTTGATAGAGAATAATGTAATTCTCATAGAACTCCCATATCGTTCAACTCGTTCAGCGAGAAAGGCAAACTGATGGAAACATTAGGACGCAAAACTACAGGAGCTAAGGCCGAAAGGCTACGCTAGCCAGTTACCGGACGGATAGGGTTGGTCTTGACCAATGCTTTTTCATTGGTCTTTTTTTATTTGCAAACAAATGAGAAGCCTTATCAGTTGTTGATAAGGTTTCTATTTTAATAGTTTTCCTTTATATTAAGTTAATTAAGAAAGGTGATGTGAATGAAAAAATATTGGCACAAGCTATCATTTCTTCAAAAGAATGTATTGTTAACTGTGTTAGTTATTTTGACGCTTGTTGGTACTATGGGAGCGTTAAGTTTTAACATGTTTCAAAATAGCATGATGTCTATATTTGAAAGGCATTCTTTTGAAACAGGGGATACGGTATTACATAAATTAGACGAAGAAATAGTGAGAGATGTTACAAAAGACCCAGTGGCACAAAGAGAAAAGAGAGAGAAGTTAACAGAGAAATTAGATGAAGCAACGGAAGAATTGAATAGCGTTGGACAAATCTATATTGTTGGAGCAAAAAAAAATGAAAAAGGTGAGTTACTAATCGTCGACTTGTCTACAGACTTAGCAAATGTTGTTGAAGTAAGGCCGGGAGAATATTATAAACAACCAGATCTTTGGATGAAAGCATACGATAAGGTAATGAGCACGAAAAAAGCAAACATGACAGTAGTATATGAAGATCTATTAGGATCATGGGTAACGATATTAGAGCCAATTAAAGATGGAGACGGAAATATTGTGGCAATTGTTGCAGCCGATGTAGATGCTTCTATTGTTCCTATTACAAAGGAAAAATTCATTATACAAGGTTTAATGTTTATTTGTATTTCTGTTTTAATTGCAACTGTTATTCAATTCTTAATCGTACGTAACGCACTTGCTCCATTGCGGGATTTACGTGAAGGATTACGCAGAGTTGGTGAAGGTGATTTAAGTATTAAATTAGAGGAAAGACCAGATGATATTGGTATTATTAATGCGTATTTTAATAATACCATCGAGAAGTTTAAAGGAATTATAGATAAAGTGAAGCAGACAGCAGAACAGGTTTCCTCATCTTCACAAGAATTGTCAGTGAGTACGAAAGAAAATAGCATGGCAGTCCAAGGAATCGTAAGTTCTATAGTTGAGTTAAGGGCTGGCGTTCAATTGCAAGAAACGTCAGTACCAAAGTATTTAGATATTGTATATGAAATGGAAGATAGGATGGAAGAGATAACTAATATTGCAAAACAAATGACGGAAGAGTCTGAAGGTACGAAGCATCATTCAGAAAAAGGAAATGGTATTATTGAACAGACGATGAATCAAATGAACATAATACAAAATGCAGTACAAGATTTATCTTCTATCATTTATTCTTTGGAAGTAAGATCAAAAGAAATTAGTGATATTGTAACTGTAATTACAAGTATTTCAAATCAAGCGAATTCGCTAGCTTTACATGCTACTATTGAAGCTTCACGTGCTGAGGAAACTGGAGAGGGATTTGCCGTTGTTGCTGATGAAGTGCGTAAATTAGCAGAGCAGACGGAAGCATCAGCAACAGATATAGCAAAATTAATAGGGGAAACACAAGCAGGAACGGAAGAAGCTGTTGTTTCAATGCAAAAAACCTCAAAAGAAGTAGAGTCTGGAATGAAACTTGTTGAAAGTAGTGGTGCTTTCTTTGAAAAAATTTCGAAATCAGCACAAATTGTTACCAATCAAGTTGGAGTTGTTTCTAGCAATTCAAATAATATATTGCAAAATAGCCAAAATATTGTTCGTGTTGTAAATGAACTATCACTTATTGCAAATAATTATGCGAATAGTAGTAGTAATGTTGAAGAAATCATGAAAGAACAGGAAATGTCTGTACAGGATATTGCTGAATTAGCCAGTTCTTTAAGCTGGCTCTCACAGGAGTTACAAGAGTTAATTGGGGAATTCAAAAGTTAAATGAAATGATTATACATGCTTTTGTTTGTTCAATAAAATAAATCATGCTACAATGAAAACGAATTAAGGACCGGGGAGCCAATTGGCTGAGAGGATGTGAGCAAACATCGACCCTCAACCTGATCTGGATAATGCCAGCGTAGGGAGTTACTTAAAGTGATGTAGCATATGTTATTCTATAATAACTTGCATACAAGGCTTTCCTACGCAGTAGGAAAGCCTTTTCTTGTTTTAAAATTTAATTTCATAAGGGGGATTTTATTATGTCACAACAAGTTACAATTTCGTTTTCAGTAGTACCACAAGCAAAGAATAAAGATGTGTATTCTGTTGTTGATAAAGCGATTGAGGTTGTACAACAATCGGGAGTTCGTTATGAAGTAGGGGCAATGGAAACGACGCTGGAAGGAGAATTAGATGTACTTCTTGATATCATTAAACGTGCACAACAAGCTTGTGTGGACGCTGGAGCAGAAGAAGTGATTACTTCTATTAAAATCCATTATCGTCCAAGCACTGGTGTAACGATAGATGAAAAAGTTTGGAAGTACCGTGATGAATATGCAAAACCAGAAGCAATCTAAAATAATTACAGCAATTTGGCTTATCCTTCTCATTGCGATATGGGAAGGATCTGTTTCAGTATTTAAAATTGAACCGTGGATTTTACCGAAGCCTTCTGCCATTGTTCAAGAATTAATTGGAATGAAAGATTTACTATTACCGAATACGATGCAGACGCTGCAAGAGGTTATAATTGGACTGTTCTTTGCGATTTTAATTGGGACAAGCATTGCAATTCTTATGGACGTTATCCCTTTATTTCGTATTTTAATAAATCCGTTGCTTGTTATTTCGCAAACAATTCCAATCGTTGTACTTGCACCGTTATTTATTATTTGGTTTGGATATGGAATGCTACCGAAAGTAATGGTAGTCATACTCGTTTGTTTCTTCCCGATTGCGCTTAGCATTTTAGAAGGTTTTCAAACGGTAGATAAAAATATGTTGAAGTTGTTGCAAACGATGAAGGCAACGAAATGGCAAGTTTACCAGAAAGTAAAGTTTCCAGCAGTGCTTCCATACTTTTTCTCCGGTTTAAAAATTGCAGTTACATATAGCGTAATGGGAGCGATTATTGGAGAATGGCTCGGTGCCAGTGAAGGATTAGGAGTTATGCTTACAAGGGCTACGAAATCCTTTTTAACAGCCCGAGTATTTGGTGTTGCAGCAATTATTGTAATGGTGACATTATGTCTGTATTTTATCGTGGAGTTTATGGCAAGAATAACAGCACCATGGATATATAGAAAGGACGGCAGAAAATGAAAAAAGGTTTAAAAGTTATGTTGGCTGCCTTATTAGCAGTAGGTGTAGCTGGATGTAATCCGGCGAAGAAAGAAGAAAGTGCAAGTAAAGATCAAAAAGTAAAAGTCGTATTAGATTGGTTTCCGAATACGAATCATACTGGCTTATATGTAGCACAAGCGAAAGATTATTATAAAAAGCAAGGCTTAGATGTAGAAATTATTCAGCCTGGTGATAATGTGACAGCGGAGCAAATGATAGCTTCAGGAAAAGCTGACTTCGCAATAAGCGCACAAGAAAATGTAACGTTGGCTCGTGTGGAAGGTATTCCTGTTGTATCTGTAGGAGCGATTATTCAGCATAACACTTCAGCTTTTGCATCGCTTAAGAAAGATAACATGACTTCACCGAAAGATTTTGAAGGTAAACGTTATGGAGGTTGGGGAGGACCAGCGGAAGAAGCTACATTAAAGACAATCATGGAGAAAAATCAAGCTGATTATAATAAAGTGGAAAAAATCATCTTAGGACAAACAGATTTCTTTAAATCAATTGGTCGTGATGCAGACTTTGAATGGATTTATTACGGATGGGATGGAATTGAAGCGAAGCGCCAAGGAAAAGAGTTAAATACGATTATGGTGAAAGACTTAGATCCAGCGCTTGATTTCTATAGTCCTGTTATGATTACGAGTGAAAAACATACGAAGCAAGATAAAGACTTTGTGAAAAAGTTTATGAGTGCAACGACAGAGGGTTATAATTTTGCAATTAAAGAGCCGAAAAAAGCTGCTGATATTTTAATTAAAGCTGTTCCAGATGTAAATAAAGATTTAGTACAAGAAAGTCAAAAATGGTTAAGTACGAAGTATCAAGATGATGCAAAAGCGTGGGGAGTACAGAAGGAAGAAGTTTGGACGAATTACATGAATTTCTTATATGATAACAAAGTTATTAAGAAGAAAATTGATGTGAAAGATGCCTTTACAAATGAGTTCCTTCCAAGTGAAAAATGAGTGGATTACAAATAAAAGATATTGTGAAATCTTTCGATGGCAAGAATGTATTAGCAAATATTAGTGCTTCTATACGAGAGGGAGAGTTCGTTTCCTTTGTAGGACCGAGTGGTTGTGGGAAGAGCACACTATTAAATATGATCGCAAATATTGAAAATCCAACAAGTGGAAGTGTAACGTATAACGATAAGCAAATGAAAGAGCAAGATGTTGTAAGTTATATGCCGCAACAGGATTTATTACTACCGTGGCGATCAGCTTTACAAAATATCATTCTTCCGTTAGAAATTGAAGGGAAGCCGAAAAAACAAAGGCTGACAGAAGGAATGGAAGCATTAAAGCAGTTTGAACTAGATGAATATGCAGACCATTATCCAGATGAATTGTCTGGAGGGATGCGTCAAAGAATTAGTTTTCTGCGCACATATTTATGTGAAAAGCCAATTATGTTACTTGATGAGCCTTTTGGTAAATTAGATGCTTTTACAAAAATGGAAGTACATAGCTGGCTTTTAAACTCTTGGCACCAAGAGAAGCAAACAATCATTATGGTTACACACGACTTAGATGAGGCAATCTTACTTTCGGATCGCGTATTTATTTTATCTCAAAGACCAGCATCAATAGTTGGCGAGGTACAAGTGAAATTACCTAGGCCGAGAACGATGGATATGTTAACATCACTTGAGTTAAAGAAGGATAAGGAAGAAATTTTGAGAGTATTAGCTCCTTATATGAAAAAATAGAAAAAGACTTTTAACAGTTTTTGGTATGATTACTGTTAAGAGGCTTTTTTTTATAGGGGAGAAGGAACAAAAGGAAAAGTAGAGAATAGAATATAACAGAGTAGTTTATACTCTTAATATAACAAATGTTAAAGGAGTGAAAGGATAAAATGACTTTATCAACTGTTCTTCAAATGGTTTTAGCTTGATACGGGAGAAGTCTGCCCATTTTTATCGATTAAGCTAAATTGAAGACAGCAGGTAAAGAACCTTAATCCTTTCTTACGATAATATGTAATGGGTAAGGTGTATTCACCTTACCCATTTTTTATATGCACAATTAAATAAGGCTTTATACTGTTGCGCTCTCTATTTAGCTTATGAGCTATAAGTAAAGGAGAGAAAAAAATGAGTATATTAACAGTAGAAAATTTAAGTCATTCGTATGGTGAAAAAACCATTTTATATGATGCGTGTTTTCGACTATTAAAGGGCGAGCATATTGGATTAGTAGGGGAAAATGGAATTGGAAAATCAACATTGTTAAAGATTTTAACAGGAGAACTTATACATGATGATGGGAAAATTGAATGGTTTCCACATGTGAAGATAGGTTTTTTACAGCAGCATGTGGATTTACAAGAGGGGATCACAATTGAAGGATATTTACAAAGTGCATTTTCGGCTTTGTATGCGATTGAACGCGAAATGTTAAAAATTGCAGAAGAAATGGATGGGGCAGAAGAAATAGAAAAACTGTTAGTAAGATATGGAGAATTACAAACTATATTGGAAAGCTCTAATTTCTATCACATTCATACAGAAATTGAAGAAATAGCAGTCGGTTTAGGGTTATTTGAAATAGGGCTTAAAAAGGATGTTTCAAAGTTAAGTGGAGGACAGCGAACAAAGTTATTACTTGGGAAGCTCCTTTTAGAAAAAGCTGATGTTTTATTGCTAGATGAGCCAACAAACTATTTAGATACAGCTCATATAGAATGGTTGCAATCATATTTGAGACTGTATGAAAAAGCTTATGTGATCATTTCGCATGATGAACTATTTTTGAACAGTATTACAAATGTTATTTATCATCTAGAAGGAGGGAAAGTAAAGCGATACGTAGGAAATTATGAAAAGTTTGTACAAAGTTATCAAGTGCAAAAGAAACAATTACAATCGGCGTATGCGAAACAACAAAAAGAAATTTCTCAGTTAGAAACATTTATTCAAAAAAATAAAATTCGAAAA
Source organism: Bacillus cereus group sp. MYBKT111-2 (assembly GCF_051915205.1). NCBI lineage: Bacteria > Bacillati > Bacillota > Bacilli > Caryophanales > Bacillaceae > Bacillus > Bacillus cereus group sp. MYBKT111-2. Next base: position 92,174 of record NZ_JBQAEG010000007.1, on the reverse strand, counting down.
GCGAAACAGGCTAAAAGTCGAGAGAAAGTATTGGAGAAAATGCAAAGGGTTGAAAAGGTTACTCATGTAACTCGATCCCGTTTTGATTTCAATGTTTATGAGGAGCCGGTGAGTCGTATATTGCAAGCTGAGAAACTAAGGATAGGTTATAGTGATCCGTTATGTCCAGAGTTGAATTTACAAGTAAAAAAGGGCGAAAAGATAGCGGTTATTGGTCATAATGGAATTGGAAAAACGACGATGTTAAAAACATTATTAGGTCAAATAAAACCGCTAAGTGGTTCAATTTCTGTTGGCGAGCGAGTAAATCCTGCCTATTTTGCACAGGAAGAGTTTGCTTCAGAAACAACACCATTAGAGAAAATTTGGGCAGAACGACCAGATATGACAAGGAAAGAAGTACGCCAAGCATTAGCAAAATGTGGATTGAAAGAAGAACACGTATTAAAACCTATTCGTTTATTAAGCGGCGGGGAACAAACGAAAGTACGTTTATGCGAACTTATCGTAACGAAAAGCAATGTTTTAATTTTAGATGAACCAACTAATCATTTGGATATAGAAACAAAGAAGGCGTTGCAGGAAGCGTTACAACGATATAAAGGAACCGTTTTACTTGTATCACATGAGCCTTCTTTCTATGAAGCATGGATAACAAAAGTATGGAATATAGAAGAATGGAATACTGAACAATATGAATAAAGAAAAGGCATTAGCTTGTATAAGCTAATGCCTTTTCTTTGTGATTAACATGATTTTCGAGAACTCTTACATGAGAATTGTATGAAGAAGCACTCTTATGGTGCGCTTATAAGCGTGCTTTTTCTTTTGTTATGTTTATATTTATAATAATACTAGATGCCTTTCCCTAATAGGCGACTATCCTTCTTTATGTATATATAGATAGTTTGAAATGGAATGAAAATAATTCCTATATGTAAAGGATAATGTGATTAGTATAGGAAGACAATAGAGCTTAAAGGAAATTCATGTAAAATTCAGGTGAACTTCACACGAACTTCATATTGTAAACTAAATATAGTTATAATAGGTTATTATAATGTTAATTTGTGATTTTTCATAAAATTAAAAGTTTGAATTTAGGAGAGAGGAATCAAACCTAAATTCAAACTTTAGTGAAATAATTATTGGAAGTTACGTTTAGTTTTCGCTAATGGATGGATTTACAAGTTCAGCAGGAGTGCCTGTTCCTGCTCCTCCGATTGTAATCGATCCACCAGGAGGAATTTCACCATTCCATCCTGCATTCGTAATTACGTAATGATTATTTATTTTACTACTAATTTTAGAATCCCAAACTTGTGTTAAATTGCCGTTATAATCAAATTCTAATTTCCAGTTTTTAATAGAGGTCGTTCCACTATTTTTAATTACAATCGAGAAGTTGTAACCACTTCCCCAATTTGAAGTGACTGAAAAGGTAGCGTTGCTATTTCCACCAGGAGGTGTTGTGTTAGCATCATCTGTTTTTACAATAATAGAAGTAGGCTGTGATTTATTCCCAGCAGCATCTTTTGCTAGTATTGAAAATTTGTATTCTGTATTAGATTTTAAGTTTTTAATTGTAATGCTATTTGTTGTTGTACTCCACTTCTCTTCTCCAGCAGTAATTTCATATTCCGTAACTCCTACGTTATCAGTAGATGCCGTCCAGTTTAATTGAACTGAGTTTGAATTTTTATTTGTTACAGCAATATTTTTTACGTTTGTTGGTGGCTCAATATCTTTTTGAGTAATAGGTCCACCTAGTAATTCTTTTACTAACGTATCAAGTAATTTTGGTCCACTACAACTATATTTTGGACTTGTGCGACAGTCACCACTAAGCTCCCAAAACATTGCACCACTTAAACCTTTTGTCTTTATATAGTCTGTTTTATATTTCATAGATTCGTTGTCATCATAGCTAATAAATGTACCTGTAGTTGCATTATATAAATAAGGTACTTTCGCCACATCGTTCCATCCGCGAACAAAACCATTTTTATTAACATAATTAGCTACTAAATCACCATAATCGTACACACCTGTGTCACCGGTAGAATAATCATCCCAAGTTCCTTTAGAAGCGAGTTTTCCATCACTACCTGGCTTACAAGGTTGGTATTGGCCGTTATTTTCTTTTCCGCAATTTTTCCATCCGCGTCCGTAAAAAGGTACACCTAATACGAGTTTATCAGCTGGAACCCCTTCATTTGTATAAATGTCTATCGCACCATCTACGTAAAAATTCGTATCCGCTGCTGGGTCATTTGGATCTTTGTATAGAGCTGCATTATGGTTAGAAGTAGCTTCCCATCCACCGTGGAAATCATATGTCATAATATTAATCCAATCCAGTATTTGAGAGATTTTCTTTAGCTCTGTATGATCAGCGTAACGTTGGCTTGCACCTGATGCAATTGTTAGTAAATATTGTTTACCATCTTCTGCACCAGCTTTCGTTAATGCATTTCGAACTTCTTGAAGGAGTAGGGTGAAGTTTTGCTTATCTTCAGGACGATAACTACCACCAGGAATCGTTTCTACGCCCGGATATTCCCAATCTAAATCAACGCCGTCAAATCCATATTCGCGTAGGAAATCGACTGTAGATTCAGCGAATACTTTTCTTGTTTTTTCATCAGCGGCCATGTCAGAAAAGCGGTTAGACCAAGTCCAGCCACCAACGGAAATAATTGTTTTTAAGTGAGGATACTTAGCTTTTAATCGTTTCAGTTCGCCGAAATTTCCGCAGCGTGCGTATTTATCACAATCTTCCCAAGTTGTACCTGAGCCAGGATAAGATTTTGTGACATCAGCCCATGGTTCACCGAGTACGAGAGTACCATTAGGGACTTCTTTATTTTGCAGTGGTACACCAGATTCTTTACAGTTCCACGTTTGTTTATTTGGATTATCGGGGTGAGTAGAAGGGTTTCCATGTTTTCCATTCCAGCAAATATCAGCGAAAGCATAGTTTAAATGAGTTAGCTTTGATGCATCAATGTCTGCAACTTGATAATTACGTCCGTAAATCCCCCATGAAGGAAAATACCCAACAATTTTTTGACCTTGCTTTGGTGAATCTGCTAATGCGACATTTGGAGTAATAAAGTTTGTGAGAAAAAGAGGTAAGAAGAGTAGTAGGGATAGTAATAGCAGTGTAAATTTTTTTGATTTCATAGTCATTTCTCCTTTCAAAGTAAAAGATATATTTAAAGGCATGCGCCAATAAATCACAATGAATCTAGACGTATGAAACGTCTAGATGAAAATGATCAGACATCACGAAGTCTATACAAGGGAGCTGGGGTGATTAAATCGTAGCAAATGTAAGATTTGATGTAAACGCTTTATTTGATTCGAAAAGATTTTCTCAATATTAAATGGCTCTAATACAGACTGCATATGAAAATAAAATATTGATTAGGGAGGAAAAGGCTCCTTGTAATTAAATTTGAGAAAAAATTGTATGAGTTCAACTTGTAATGGCATAGCAAGTTGAGAAAATATCATGTAAAATAATAGTAAAAATATGTAAAGGAGCGAATGGTGTGGATGCGTTTTTGAATATTGCTGAAGAAAAAATTCGGCAAGCAATACGGAATGGAGATCTTGATCATATTCCGGGAAAAGGAAAACCACTACAATTAGAAGACCTTTCAATGGTACCTCCAGAACTTAGAATGAGTTATAAAATTTTAAAAAATGCGGGAATGATTCCACCAGAAATGGAACTACAAAAAGATATATTAAAAATAGAAGACTTAATTGCTTGCTGTTATGATGAAGAAGAGAGAAAAAAATTACAAGAAGAGTTAACAGCAAAAACGCTTCGTTTTCAGCAGGTAATGGAAAAGAGAAAGATTAAAGATAGTTCAGCTTTTCGTATGTATCAAGATAAAGTATTTCGTAAATTACGCTAAGAGGGATAAGATGAATACATTTGAAACGATTGAAGAATTAGCGACATATATTGAAGAACAACAATTAGTACTTCTGTTTATTAAAACAGAAAATTGTGGTGTTTGTGATGTTATGCTAAGAAAAGTAAATAGCGTATTAGAGAATTATGATTACGTAGAGAAAGTAGAAATATTACTACAAGACATGCAAGAGATTGCGGGACGATATGCAGTATTTACAGGACCAACCGTTTTATTATTTTATAATGGAAAAGAGATCCTTCGTGAATCGCGCTTCATTTCACTTGAAAATCTAGAGAGAACCATTCAATTATTCGAGGAATAAGGGAGGCTTTTATATGGAATTTATTATTGTCATACTATTATTTGTTGTAGTTGGAACAATCTTAACAGCAGTTCGATCAAACAAAAAGAAGGTAAATCTTACAAAACAAAATAACATTCATAATTCATCTAACAACTCATCACCGCTATTTTTCTTTGCTGGATCTGATAATGATAGCTCGCATGATGGAGGTTCACATGATTGTGGAGGGTCTTTTGGTGGAGATAGTGGGGGAAGCTGCGGTGGTGGCGGTGATTGATGAAAATGCGCCTTATATAGGCGTATTTCTTTTTAAACAAACGTTTGATTAGTTGGCTTACATATGCATAAAAACAGTTAAACAAACGTTTGATTAAATACTTTTAACATACTAAGGGGAATGGAAATGAAAAGGGAGCCGAAAGTGAAAAACAAGGGGAAAGTAATGTTATTTTTATTAGCTGCGGGAGGCGTATTTCTTGGTAAATTAGGATTTAAAATTGGAATCATACACATGATTCGAACGTGGTTTGAAAGTACGTTTTCTTAAATAAGGAATATAGCCTCTTGTAATAGAGGTTTTTAATTTGTTATCATTAGACTGAACGGTCGGTTTAAAGAGGTGTGAATATGAGAAGAAGTGCAGAAGAGATAAAGAAAGAAATTGCATATAAAGCAGAAAGTCTGTTTTCACAGAAGGGCTATGCAGCTACATCTATGGAAGAGATTTGTGAAATTACAGAACGAAGTAAAGGAAGTATTTATTATCACTTTAAAAGTAAAGAAGAATTATTTTTATTTGTGGTAAAACAGCATACGTATGATTGGCTTGAAAAATGGAATGAAAAAGAGAAGTCGTATAGTACGAATACTGAAAAATTATATGGTCTCGCGGAATATCATGTAGAGGACATACAGCAACCAATTTCAAATGCAATAGAGGAATTCTCTATGAGCCAAGTTGTAAGTAAAGAGATTTTGGATGAACTATTAGCTTTAACTAGAGAATCATATGTTATGTTTGAGAAACTAATTGAAGCAGGCATACAGTCTGGAGAGTTTCGTGAAGATAATACGCGCGATCTTATGTATATTGTGAATGGATTATTATCAGGGCTTGGAGTACTTTACTACGAGTTAGATTATAAAGAGTTGAAACGTATTTATAAAAAGGCAATAGATGTATTGTTAAAAGGAATGGCAGCTGAATAATAAGTCAGTTGCTTTTCTATAAAATAAATTAGACCGAACGGTCGGTTTATGAAAGGGGAATGAAAATGAACGCTTTATTTAAAAACCGAGCATTTATGCTCGTTATGGCGTCTGATATTTTACAACAATTTGCAATTTGGATCAGAAATATGGCCCTTCTATATTTCATAATGGAGCGAACGAATAATGATCCAGTTTCCGTTTCATTGTTATCGGTTATGGAATATGCACCTATTTTTATTTTCTCATTTATCGGTGGTGCGCTAGCTGATCGCTGGAATCCGAAAAGAACAATGGTCGCTGGAGATGTATTAAGTGTAATGTCTATTATAGGAATTGTCCTGTTGTTAAAACTGGATTATTGGCAGGCTATATTTTTTGCAACACTCATTTCAGCGATTGTAGGCCAGTTCTCTCAGCCATCATCTTCGCGTATATTTAAGCGCTACGTAAAGGAAGAACAGGTAGCGAATGCGATTGCATTTAACCAAACATTACAGTCATTATTTATGATTTTTGGACCAGTGGTAGGATCACTTGTGTATACACAACTTGGTTTATTTACGTCACTATATAGCTTAATCATTTTATTTTTGTTATCTGCTATCGCTCTTTCATTTTTACCGAAATGGGTTGAACAAGAGCAAGTGGCGAGAGATTCATTAAAAAATGATATAAAAGAAGGGTGGAAATACGTTCTTCATACGAAAAATTTACGTATGATTACAATTACTTTCACCATTATAGGCTTAGCTGTTGGATTAACAACGCCATTAGAAGTGTTTCTTGTAATAGAACGCCTTGGAATGGAAAAGGAAGCAGTTCAATATTTAGCTGCAGCTGATGGAATAGGTATGTTAATTGGTGGTATTGTTGCTGCGATTTTCGCTTCAAAAGTGAACCCGAAAAAAATGTTCGTATTCGGTATGGGCATATTAGCGATGTCATTTTTAGTAGAAGGGCTATCTACATCATTTTGGATTACTAGTTTCATGAGATTTGGAACAGGTATTTGTTTAGCCTGTGTTAATATCGTTGTCGGTACGCTTATGATTCAACTTGTATCAGAAAATATGGTTGGAAGAGTAAATGGGACGATTTTACCGCTGTTTATGGGAGCTATGCTAATTGGTACTGCTTTAGCTGGAGGATTAAAGGAAATGACATCACTAGTTATTGTGTTTTGTATAGCAATGGCACTTATTTTATTAGCAATAGGGCCAGTTCTACGCATGCAAATAAAGAAAGAAGATGTCACTAATAAAGAGGAACTAACAAATTCGTTAGCGTCGAAATAACTATTGTAAGGGAGCAGAAGTGCTCACTTTTTCTTTGGCGAACTTTTGACAACTATATGAGCCAATTATATACTGATGATGTAAAAACGATTTTACAGGTTAGGAGAAATGGTGTGAAAAATCAAATCTATGAATTACGCACTGAAAATAATATTTCACAAGGCGCATTAGCTGATAAATGTAAGGTTTCTAGACAAACGATAAATGCAATTGAGAATAATAAATATGATCCAAGCTTAGCGTTAGCTTTTCGTTTAGCGGAAGTATTAGGAACAACTGTTGATAAACTATTTTTGTACAAGCAGTAGGGGGAGTAGTTGTTGGGGAAAGAAAAGATAAGCCTTTTCGTTACTATATTAGTTGCTATAGGTACGTTAGTGTATGCACTTTACTATTGGTTAACTGAACTTCAAGTAAACTGGTATGCACTATTTATTTGTAGCATCGCGTTACATTATCTATTTAAAAGTTTGGCATCACATAGCGTCGAAGGGGATACTGAGGAGAAAGATGATTTAGAAAAACATGTATTAAAAACAAGTGCCAATGTTACATATTATGTACTCGTTGTATTAATTTTTGGCTTGTTTTTCGCATCGGTAGGGTTTAATAGATGGATTGATTTTCATAACATACCGTTATTGTTTGCGTTATGTGCTGCGATAGTTGTAAAGCCGGCTGTTGAGTTTTTAATTGTAAGACGTTATAGATAAAAAAGATCCTCTTCTTGCATGAAGAGGATCTTTTTCTTATAGCGTTTTAGTTTTCGGATTAGGTGGTGTAACAGATGTATTATTTTCAGGGACCTTAGTTAATAAAAATCCACCGATAATAAACAACACAATAATACTAAGAACACCAGCATTTGTTTTTCCTGTTAATTGCGTTGTAACACCGACTAATACTGGACCCATAATCGCGGCAAATTTGCCAAATATATTATAAAATCCAAAAAATTCATTTGCAGATTCTTTAGGTACTAGTTTTGCAAAATAGGAACGACTAAGTGCTTGAATCCCGCCCTGAGAAGTAGCAACTAACATTGCTAAAATCCAGAAATCGAGTGTCGTTTTTAAGAAATAAGCATATATGCAGATAATGATGTAAATAATAATACCGACATATAGCATTTTTTTACCGGTAAATGTCTCCGATAGTTTTCCGTACAATAAAGCGAATGGACAAGCTACAATTTGTGTGACGAATAATATGATTAATAGATTTGTTGCACTAATACCGAGGTCTGTTCCGTAAGCGGTGGACATAGTAATAATTGTATCGACCCCATCAATATAGAAAAAGTAAGCAATTAAGAACATAAAGACCGTTTTATATTCTTTAATATTTTTAAAAGTATCAGCAAGGCGTTTGAAGCTCATTGTAATTGGTCTTGGGTGACGTTCAATATAGTGCGTTTGTTCTACGTTTTTTAGCATTGGAATTGTAAATAATCCCCACCAAAGAGCTGTTATTGCGAATGAAATTTGACTAGCAATGCCAACTGATAAAGGGATAGTTCCTTTTTGAGCAAGAATGATAAGAGCGATACAACCGATAAATGGAATAGTACTCCCAATATAGCCTGAGGCGAAACCTCTCGTAGAAATTCGATCCATTCTATCTTCAGAAGTGACATCTACTAAAAATGCATCATAAAAAATATTTGCTCCAGCAAAACCGACTAATGCGAGCATATAGCATCCTAGTAATAAGTACCACTGAGATGTTGGGACGACTGCTAGCATACTTGTAAATACGATACCGAGTCCAAAGAAGAATGTGAAAAATCGTTTTTTAAATCCTTTATAATCAGCAACTGTGCCGAGAATAGGAGCAAGTATAGAAATTAAAAGTGTTGCGAACGAGTTTGCATATCCCCAATATGCTGTTGAAGTTGCCCCAGATAGTCCAGCTTCTTTTGCAGCTGCTTTAAAGTAAATTGGAAATAATGCAGTTGTAATGACGAGCGAATATACGGAGTTCGCCCAATCGTATAATATCCAGCTTTTTTCTTGTCTGGACATTTTTTTCATATAATGTTCCCCCTTAAATTTGTTCTACTAACAGTGTACAAAAATAAAAATTATAAAAAGAGAAACAGTGATGATTTTTACATAACTTTTACATATATACACAGTTCTTTACAATTGGAGTAAATCCTCTACAATTGATCCGTCTGTTTCACCTAAGTGTAAACCGAGTAGTCTAGCGATAGTTGGGCCTTCATCAATAAGTCTCATATACGGTATGGTAATGCCGCTTTTTATTCCTTTCCCAGCAGCTATAAAAATTGTTTCATAGTTAGGTTTTGTTGGAGAGTATCCATGCGTACCAAATGTATATTTTTTACTAGGCGTAACATCTTTTTCAGTAATTTCTTTTATAAAATCTCCTGTATAGTTTTCAGTGAAATAATATCCTTCTCGTGCTTCCAACATAAATAAACAATTACCATCTGCACCGCATTCCTTCGCATCCTCATCATGAAGTATAAATTCAATACCGTTTTGTTTATTTTGAAGCAGTTCTTCAAGGAGTAGTTGTATTTCTCGAATTGTATCAGTATCGTTTTTGTCTTTCACATATACATAGGCGGACCCATCGCAACTTTGGCAATAAGCATTCCAATCTACTAATTTTCCTTTTGAATTTATAGAGATAAGCCCTTTTTGATGAAATAGTACATTTAATTGAATGGCTTTGTTTTCACTTAAAGCGCTATGATCACCAAGAGCGATAATAGTGCTCTCTTCGTATAGTCCACTGTCTTTTAAAGCTTGAATAATTTTCCCTAGTCGCTCATCATGTCTATGAATTGCGGCTATTGTTTCTTTGGATTCAAAGCCGTGATAGTGTCTTTGGGTGTCTAAATCGGTGAAATGTACAAACATGACATTAGGCTTTTTCGTCTGGATTGTATGCACAGTAGAAGCAAGGACGAAATCATCGAGTTCAGGTTGTGACAATCCATTTCGTATATGGCCGAAACGACGATTTAAATCTAATTGATATAGCGGGCTACCGCTAAATAATGAAACTAAAACTTGATTTTGCCACGGTCTATTTGGAAAGATTTCTGGTAAATTGTAATCAATATTTGCTCTGCCGGTAACAGGCCATAGAAGGGCAGCAGTCTTTAAATTTGCTTTATGTGCTTCATCATATAACGTTGTTCCTTGTATTGATTTTCGGTACCAATGCCAATCGGGTGATTCACGTCCAGGTTGAAGTAACGTATTGCTAACAACACCATGTTTATTAGGGTAATTACCAGTTACGATTGTTGAGTGACTTGGGTATGTTACAGAAGGATAAATTGGTTCTACTTTTTCGACAACCGTACCCTTTTTGATTAGAGATTGGAAGTGAGGTAATTTTTGTAGTATAGGAAAATCTAAAGCTGATAAACAGTCGAATGATAAAATGATGACACGATTCGTTAATGCTTTATCCATAAAGTAATCCTCCTAATTATATAAAACCTATTACTATATACTACTATTAATACCTAGTAATAAAAATATGTTTTTAAATAAAATTTATTATTTATTTTCAGAAAAGTTGAACATATAATAAGTATAAGGGAATCTATGGAAGGAGGGAATGGTATGGACTGGTTAGATGGATTTGGTATATTTTACATCATTGGCGGAATCACAATTATCCTTGTATTTGCTATTTCGTATTTACTAAAGAAACGGTTTCCAGACAAGCAGTTCGATATTATATTTGCACTTAGTCTAATACTTCTTTGTTTAGCATCCTTTCCTGTTACAATGATGGTTATTGGTGGATGGGAAGGAATGGGGTATGGGTTTATTGGTTTCTTCGTCCTACTTGGTACACTTATTGGTATGATTGCACATCAACTTTTAAAAATATCACGAAAAAGCTACGTATAAAACTGTAAAAAATGAAAAGAATATATAAAAATAAGAAAATTCACTCTTGTTTTGAAGTGAAATTTATATTATGATATTCAACAAATTTATTTTGTTATAACGATGAAAAAGGACTAGTATATGTTCAACCTTTTTAGCAGAGAGAGAATCCGTCAGGCTGAAAGATTCTTAAAAAGACAACATGGAACCTACCTTTGCGTTCTGCATATGCAGCGGGAATTTCCCGTTATCAAAAAGAGAGCATGCACAATTTTGTGCATGAATCAGGGTGGTAACGCCGGCAAAGCTCGGTCCCTATTTAGGGACGCGGGCTTTTTTGTATTTTCTAGAAGGAGGAAGACTGACTATGGCAAAAGAACAAGTACAAGCGATTACGAAGATGGAAGAGGACTTTGCACAGTGGTACACAGATATTGTAAAAAAAGCAGAACTTGTTGATTATTCAAGTGTAAAAGGGTGTATGATTCTACGTCCGTACGGCTATGCCTTATGGGAAAATATGCAGAAAGTTATGGATGAGAAGTTAAAAGCAACCGGTCATGAAAACGTGTATATGCCAATGTTTATCCCAGAGAGCTTATTACAAAAAGAGAAGGATCATGTAGAAGGATTTGCTCCTGAAGTAGCATGGGTGACACATGGGGGGGATGAAAAATTAGCAGAAAGACTTTGTATACGCCCTACATCTGAAACTTTATTCTGTGAGCACTTTTCAAAAATTGTGCAATCCTATAATGATTTGCCAAAGTTATATAATCAGTGGTGTTCAGTAGTTCGTTGGGAAAAGACAACGAGGCCATTTCTTCGCACAACGGAATTCTTATGGCAAGAGGGACATACAATTCATGAAACAGCAGAAGAATCTCAAGCTGAAACATTAAATATTTTAAATCTATATGCTTCTTTCTGTGAAGACTATTTAGCGATACCGGTAATTAAAGGACAAAAAACAGAAAAAGAAAAATTTGCGGGAGCAAAGGCAACTTATACGATTGAAAGCTTAATGCATGATGGGAAAGCACTTCAAACAGGAACATCCCATAACTTTGGAACGAATTTCTCTGAAGCATTTGATATTAAATTTTTAGATCGTACCGGTAAGTGGCAATATGTACACCAAACATCTTGGGGCGTATCAACGAGAATGATAGGTGGACTGATTATGGTTCATAGTGATAATAATGGGCTTGTAATGCCTCCTAAAGTTGCACCAGTGCAAGTTGTTATTGTACCGATTGCGCAGCATAAAGAAGGAGTTTTGGCGAAAGCGATAGAGTTACAAGGACATATTCAAAAGGTTGCACGAGTAAAAATAGATGCTAGTAATAAAACACCAGGTTGGAAATTTAATGAGTATGAAATGAAAGGTATTCCAATTCGATTAGAAGTTGGTCCTAAAGATATTGAAAAGAATCAAGTTGTACTCGTAAGAAGAGATACGAAAGAAAAAGAGTTTATATCAATGGATCAATTAGAAGAACGTATTCCAGCACTACTTGAGGAAATTCATAACTCTTTATTTAATAAAGCAAAAGTATTTCGTGATGAAAATACGTATAGTGTGACGAAGTTTGAAGAGATGAAAAAAGTAGCTGATGAAAAGCAAGGATTTATTAAGGCGATGTGGTGCGGGGAACTAGCTTGTGAAGAGAAATTAAAAGAAGAAGTCGGAGTATCTTCTCGCTGTATGCCTTTTGAGCAAGAGCATTTAGCTGATGAATGTATTTGTTGTGGTAAAGAAGCGAAACAAATGGTGTATTGGGGAAAAGCGTATTAATGCTCTTTTGGATAGAAAGGATGAAAAGGACTTTAGGCTGCATAATAAAATGCAATCCAAAGTCCTTTTTAGTTTTACAATTTGTTTCATGTATTTTTAAGATGGAAGGATATGTTTTTATTTTGCGTTTTTACGGCGAATGAATAGTAACATACCAATTAGGAATGTTGAAAGTCCCATTAAAATAGATGCAGGATAATGTGTTGCAGTATTCGGTAACTTATCGCCTTGTTTTTTCGCGTTATCTTTTACGTTACCACCTTGGGAACTATTGCCACCTTGAGAGCCATTTCCTCCTTGAGAACTGCTATCGCCTTTAACACGATTACCTCCATGAGAGTCATTTCCCCCTTGAGAACTGCTATCGCCTTTACCACGATTGCCGCCAGAGCCATTGCCACCCGAGCCATTGCCGCCAGAGCCGTTGCCGCCAGAGCCGTTGCCGCCAGAGCCGTTGCCGCCAGAGCCATTGCCACCCGAGCCATTGCCGCCAGAGCCGTTGTCGCCGGAGCCATTGCCGCCAGAGCCGTTGTCGCTAGAGCCGTTGCCGCCAGAGCCGTTGTCGCCAGAGCCATTGCCATCAGAACCATTGCCACCAGAACCACTGCCATCAGAACCGCTACCGCCGGAACCATTGCCACCAGAACCACTATCGTCCTGAGAACCACCGTTTCCTGGTGGTTTATTATTATCTTTTGAGTTACCTTCTGCGAAATGATCGTTATTTTGTACAATCGCATTTGTTACTGGAGAGAAGTTTTCTGTTGCTGCATTACCAATATTTAAACCACTAAAAAAAGATAAAGAAAGAGTTGATGCTAAAATAAAAATTTTCGTCATTGATTTCCTCCTGAAAAATTAATATTCCATCTAAAATACATCCCTTTGTAATATTTCATAGGAAAAAGAGTTTTATACAAAAAAAACTATATATAGAAAAAGGTGGTGTATTTCTAAAGAGAGAAAAGAGTTAGTGTAAATTCTTTATAATAGTAAAGTAGTGGGAATTTTACACCCATTACAGTAGAGGAAGTGACAGCAGATGAAAGAGTATATTGCATTTGATATTGGTGGTACACACATTAAATATGGAATTGTTTCAGAAACGGGAACAGTACTAAAGCATAAAACAGTTCCAACAGAAATTCATTTGGGCGGAGAACAAATCATTCAAAAACTCATTCTTTTCTCAAAAAAATTAATGGGGGAACATAAGGTTTGGGGAATTGGTATTAGTACGGCGGGAATTGTTGACGTTAATAAAGGGATTGTGACGGGAGGTGTGGATCATATTCCGGGCTATAGTATGATTCCTATTATGAATAGATTGCAAGAGGTATTAAAAGTTCCTGTATCCATTGATAATGATGTGAATTGTGCAGCGTTTGGAGAAAAGTGGAATGGTAGTGGAAGAGAGAAAGGAAACTTTATTATGCTCACCCTTGGAACTGGTATTGGAGGAGCAATTTTTATAGATGGAGAGTTATATAGAGGGCATTCGTTTAGTGCTGGTGAATGGGGAAATATGTTAATAGAAGGAAAAGCGTTTGAAGAGGTCGCTTCCGTTTCAGGGTTAATTCATCTTGTCCGAAAATATAAAGGAGAAGGTGATTGGAATGGGAAAACGATTTTCGAACTGTATGATAAAGGAGATAGGGAAGTTACGCAAGTAGTTGAGGTGTTCTTTAAACATTTAGCGATTGGAATTAGTAATCTTGCTTATATTTTTAATCCAGAAACAATTATTATTGGTGGAGGAATTACCGCTAGAGGAAATGAGTTTTTAAAAGAAGTAAAAGAAGAGGTCAGTAAATACTTAAATAAAGAGATTTATAGTAATTGTGAGATTGAACTTGCGCAAAACGGTAATTGTGCAGGAATGGTTGGTGCTATTTACCACTTCTTACATCATCATAAGTAAATTATATGAATGTTTTCATATAACTGAGAATTTATCCTTTTTATCACTAGGTAAATAATGCTACAATATAAGGGAAGAATACAATATTTTCCGATTTGGAAAATGCTTTGTAGAAAGGGAGAAACTGCATGCCTATTATTTTAGAAAAAGGTCAAAAGATCGATTTAACGAAAGGACAACCAAAAGTAGCAAAACTACAGGTTGGCTTAGGCTGGGATCCAATTGGGCAATCAGGTGGGTTTCTGTCTTCATTATTTGGAAGTAAACCAAATGTAGATTGTGATGCATCTGTTGTTATGTTAGAAGGGGATCGTTTTTTAAATAAAAACGATTTAGTTTACTTCGGAAACAAGCTTTCTACTTGTGGTAGTATTATTCATTCAGGAGATAATTTAACAGGTGAAGGCGCTGGTGATGACGAAACAATTTTCGTAGAATTACATAAAGTTCCAAGCCGTATTAATCGTTTAGTGTTCGTTGTAAATATTTATGACTGTGTAAATCGTCGTCAAGATTTCGGGATGATTCGTAATGCATATATTCGTATTCAAAACCCGCAAACTGGTGAAGAATTCGCACGCTATAATTTATCGGATAATTATGCTGGCAAAACGACTCTAATTGCAGGTGAAATGTATCGCCACGGAAGTGAATGGAAGTTTTCAGCTGTTGGGGAAGGCACACAAGATAAAAACTTAAGTGAGATTGTATCACGTTATCAATAAAATAAACCGAGGAGGAATTGTGTATGGCATCAATTTCATTGAAAAAAGGACAAAAGGTAGACTTAACAAAAACGAATCCAGGTCTTTCAAAAGTTCTTGTAGGACTTGGTTGGGATACAAATCGTTATGATGGACAAGCTGATTTTGATTTAGATGTTAGTATTTTCTTAGTAGGTGCGAACGGTAAAGTTTCAGGAGCAGAAGATTTTGTTTTCTATAATAACCCAAAAGGTGCGAATGGTGCTGTAGAACATCTAGGAGATAACCGAACTGGCGAAGGTGAAGGCGATGATGAATCTATCAAAGTAGATTTGAAAAATGTACCTGCACATATCGAACGTATTTGTTTCACAATTACAATTTACGATGGAGAAGGTCGTAGCCAAAACTTTGGTCAAGTTTCTAACTCTTTCGTACGTATTTTAGATGAAGAAAAGAATGCAGAGTTAATTCGTTACGATTTAGGAGAAGATTTCTCTATTGAAACAGCTGTTGTAGTAGGTGAACTATACCGCCATGCAGGTGACTGGAAGTTCAATGCAATCGGAAGTGGATTCCAAGGTGGATTAGCGTCTCTATGTAACAATTTCGGTTTAGATGTAGAGTAATAGATTTAGCTATCCATTAGTAAATATATATTTGCTAATGGATATATTTTTAAAGATTAAAATATAGGGGTGAATATACATGGCCATTCAGTTACAAAAAGGACAGAAAATCGATTTAGGTAAAACAAGCCCTGGCTTAACGAAAGCAGTAATTGGTCTTGGTTGGGATATTAAATCTTATGATGGTGGAGCTGAT
Organism: Bacillus cereus group sp. MYBKT111-2; assembly: GCF_051915205.1. NCBI lineage: Bacteria > Bacillati > Bacillota > Bacilli > Caryophanales > Bacillaceae > Bacillus > Bacillus cereus group sp. MYBKT111-2. Next base: position 76,302 of record NZ_JBQAEG010000007.1, on the reverse strand, counting down.
TTCGATTTAGATGCATCTGCCTTTTTATTAGATGTGAACGGAAAATGTACGAAGGAAACTGATTTTATCTTCTATAACAATTTACAGTCTCCTTGTGGATCTGTTCTACATACAGGAGATAACCGCACAGGTGAAGGTGAAGGTGACGATGAACAACTTGTTGTGGACTTAAAGAAAGTTCCAGCAGATGTGCACAAAATTGCTATTACAGTTACAATTTATGATGCAGAAGGCCGTAGTCAAAACTTTGGACAAGTAGGAAATGCGTTCGTTCGTTTAGCGAATGAAGAAACGAATGAAGAAGTTCTTCGTTTTGATTTAGGGGAAGATTTCTCCATTGAAACAGCAGTTGTCTTTTGTGAATTATACCGTCATAATGGACAGTGGAAGTTTAATGCAGTAGGAAGCGGATTCCAAGGTGGCTTAGGTGCGCTTGTAAGAGCGTATGGCTTGGATGCATAGGAAGGAAACGATATTCGTTTCCTTTTTTTGACCTTTCTATAAATCTAGCAAAGAATAGGGGATAAAGGTAAGATGAGTATTTTGCAAGGAATCCTTGATACGTATGCTCAATTTTTCGACTTGGACATGTGGATTAAAGTGTTGCAGGATCCAGTATCTTGGGGATTAATAGGTACACTTGTTGTACTTGAAGGATTGTTATCTGCTGATAACGCACTTGTATTAGCGGTAATGGTAAAACACCTTCCGGAAGAAAAACGTAAAAAAGCATTATTCTATGGACTTATTGGAGCTTATGTATTTCGATTTATCGCAATTGGAATTGGAATGTTCTTAATTAAATTAGCATGGGTAAAAGTGTTAGGTGCACTTTACTTAGCATGGCTTTCAGTTAAATACTTTATTGATAAACGAAAAGGTAATGCAGAAGAAGAGGAAGCTCATGGTATGAACCAAAACAGTGTTCTCTTCAGAATGTTTGGTGTCTTCTGGGGAACAGTTGCGATGGTTGAATTAATGGATATCGCATTCTCTGTAGATAGCGTACTTGCTGCATTTGGTGTATCAAATGAAGTTTGGATTCTATTATTAGGTGGAATGCTCGGTATTTTAATGATGCGCGGTATCGCTGGTGTATTCTTAAAATTGTTAGAGCGTATTCCAGAACTTGAAACGACAGCATATATTTTAATCTTAATTATCGCAGCAAAAATGTTATTGTCTGTCATTCATATTGAAATAAGCCATACAGTGTTCTTCATTATTTTAGTTGTAGCATTTGGAGCAACATTTATACTTCACTACATGAAGAATTCTGGACAAGCTAAAGAAGAAGTTGCAGCTACTAAAGAAGACAATAAATAATTGAAATGGGTTTGCTCGTTTTACGAGCGCCCATTTTTTATAGACAGAAATAGTTTATAATAGAAGAAAGACTTAGAAAAAGTAAATGTTTTTGGAGGTGAACTGTTGTGTTTTCACGTTTTACACTTCAACCATATGCATTAAAAGATGAATCAGATTTAAAGCAATTTGAAACGCTTTTAGAAAAACGTCCACAATATGAGCTGACAGAGAATGAGATGAAATTTAGTTATATAGCATGTCGAATCCTTGGCGTTCCTAATGATGTAGATGAATATTTCAATGAACTATTTGATTATAGTGAAGCGAAAGGAATTGAAGTTTTACATGAACAAAATTTAAATAAAGTAATCGATTCGGAAAAACTTCGTCATATTCAAGAAGTGTTCGGATTACATCAAGAAGCACCAAATGGTCTAACAGTAAATAGGCTAGTGGCACACTTATCTGGGAAACAACTTTTGCCGAAAGTAGATAATCCTGATTTACAACATTATATACATACGACATTTATTTCTGTATTGAAATTATATGAGAAACAACATAATCAATCTTTAAAGACAGAAGGCTTTCGTCGTTTCTTAATCGACATGATTAAATTAAGCGAAAATTACGTAGCGAAGTGGTTCTCTACGATTAACTATAAGAAACAAATGCCGCGTATTGTTTGGTACGGTGATGCACAGGAAAGCCGTATATATTTCTTATACTTTCTTATTATGCTCGGCTGCGATGTACTTTATTATCACCCAGAAGGAAAAGATGGATTTGAGAATGTCGATGAAGAGGGAAGGACATTTATTATGTCTCATCCAGGCCGTATTGCTCTTGAACCATTTCCAGATCGCCGCCGCGAGCGTGTTGCAACAGTAGCGTATCAAGCTTCAAAAGAAATTGAGCAAGTACTTCACCACGATAATTCACTGCTGTACAAGCCATGGCAATTCCGTTCCTATACGCCTGTAGCTCGTACATTAAAAACAACATATGATGAACTCTTTTTAATTACGAAAGAAAAGGCGTTTGTACGCCCGACATTCTTTGTTGAAAATAAACACATTTATATCCCTTCCTTATTTGCGAAAATATCAGGTGTTTCAAAGAATGATAAAGAGTATTTTCAACGATTAAAGGCTGTTACATCATTTGATAACAGTTTATTAATTAATACATTTCCGTTTACGAAAGAACAAAAAGCAAATTTCCAATACCATTATCGAGATGCATTAGACCGTGGGGGAAAATTGCATCCAGATTTAATTATGAACAGTCATTGGTGGCCACACAAACGATTGCCAGAAGGATTACAACATGGTATTGCAGAAGCGATTATCCATACGTGTGAAAGCGAAATGTGTAAACCAATTGCAAAAGAGACGAAACAAGATGTAGCGCTATATGTTTTCGCGCAACTTTCTCAAATACCACCGAATATTTTAGAGCAGCTTGAGAAATTTGATTATTCACAAGATGTACCGAAAATTGTTATATTTAATAATGAGAAGAGTGGAGAGTTAACTCGTTCTGATGCTGTTTTATTACTATTTTTAAATCAAATTGGAGTAGATGTATTCCATTTCAATCCAACGGGAAGAAACGATATTGAACCATATATTGAAGCGGGGGCATTTGATTCACATTGGCTTGAAGAAGTTAATTTCGATCTTGAGTTTCATGGTTCATCAGCCTATAAAAATTTATCACAAACAATAAAAGGACTATTTCGTCCATTTTTATAAGGAAAGGGAGAATACCATATGAATAACCCAGTCGTACTAGATTCGAAAACAGAATTAAATGAGCAAACAGCACAAGATGTTCGCTTGCAACTTAGACAAGATGCGGATGTACAACGTATTTATAATGCGGTAGATATTAAAGATCAATTAGAATTAATTGAACTTGGAAAAGAACCTTCTATGGAAATTTCACGTTTTGCTGATCAAATTTTACATACAATGTCATTATCAAAGATAGAAGATTCTGGTGAATTATTAAAACAGCTTGGTAAAATTATGGACCGATTCGATAGCAAAGACTTTGCGGAAGAGAAAAGCGGTTTCTTCTCACGTATGTTCAAAAAAGCGGATAAAATGATTGAACAAATCTTTAGCAAATATCAAACGATGGGCCGTGAAATTGATAAAGTGTATGTGGAAATTACAAAGTATCAAGATGAAATGAAAAAATCAATTGGTACGTTAGATGGTTTATATGAGCAAAACTTAAAATATTATTTAGACTTAGAAAAATACGTAGTAGCAGGAGAAATGTTATTAGAGCGTTTAAATACAGAGTTAGTTCCGATGTATGAAGAGCGTGTACGTAATAATGATCAATTAGCAGGTATTGAATTAGAGTCGCTTAAAAACTCTGTTGAAATTTTAGAACAGCGTATTGATGATTTAGAAAAAGCACGTATGGTTGCGTTACTTACAGCACCACAAATTCGTATGATTCAACGTGGTAATAATAAATTAATTGGTAAAATCAATACAGCATTTATTACAACGATCCCTATCTTTAAAAATGGTATCATTCAAGCGGTAAATGCGAAGCGTCAAAAGCTTGTTGCAGATTCTATGGCTGAACTGGATCGCCGTACAAATGAATTACTTAAGAAAAATGCACAAAATATCGCGACGCAAAGTGTGGAAGTAGCGAGGTTATCAGGTTCTTCTAGTATTAAGATGGAAACACTTGAGGAAACTTGGAACATTATTTCAAGAGGTATGCAAGAAACACAACAAATTGAAGAACAAAATAAACGTGAGCGTGAAGAAAGCCGCAAACGTATGGCTACATTAACAGAGAACATTAAAAAAGAATTACAAGGATAAAGTGAAACTTTAATCAGTGGGGTAAACGAAAAGGCAATGAGGAATAGTCCTCATTGCCTTTTAGTTTTTCTTCACTAATTTAATGATTTCATTCACAACAAGCGGAATGATACTTAATAAGAGAACAAATCCCCAATCTCGCATCGTTAATGCATGCACACCGAATATATTTGCAAGGGGCGGAATGGAGATGATACAAACTTGCATAAGAACACCGATAAGAAGGGAGAAGACTAAATATTTATTTGTAAAAATCCCAATTGAAAAGATCGATTTCGTTCTTGAACGCAAGTTAAATGAATGAACGAGCTGAGAAAAACTAAGAACGACAAATGCCATCGTTTGAGCGTGTAATAGAGCATCCTCATCAATTTGCTCTGGGAAAAGAGGGAATAGATGTGTATCTCCAGTATAGAACTTTGCTCCGGCGATAAAGGCTATTAGCGTCAAAAGGCCAATGACAACCCCATTGAAAATAAGGAAAGGAACGCTACCACTAAATAAGCTTTCTTTCGCATGTCGTGGTTTTTCCTTCATCACATCAGGATCTTCAGGATCAACCCCAAGTGATAATGCAGGCAGCGTATCTGTAATTAAATTCACCCACAAAATGTGAATAGGTCGTAGTGGTGTTGCCCAGCCGAGTAAAATGGCTAAAAATAAAGTGATAATTTCTCCGAAGTTACAAGAGAGTAGGAAGAGAATTGATTTTTTTATGTTACGATAAATGTTTCTACCTTCCTCAACAGCTTTCACGATAGATGAGAAATTATCATCTGTTAATACGACATCCGCTGCCCCTTTTGCAACATCTGTTCCTGTAATGCCCATCGCTACGCCAACATCTGCTTGTTTTAAAGATGGAGCGTCATTGACGCCATCACCAGTCATAGAAACGATATTGCCTTTTGCACGTAATGCTTTTACGATCTTTACTTTATGTTCTGGAGAGACTCTAGCGAATACATGTAAGCGATCAATTTTGTTTGCTAGTTCTGTATCTGAAATGTTGTCTAATTCAGTTCCAATCATAATTTCAGATATTTCTTCAGCGATGCCAAGTTCTTTAGCAATTGCAAAGGCGGTATCTTTATGGTCACCAGTAATCATAACTGTGCGAATACCGGCTTTTTTACATTCTGTAATTGAATCTTTTACTTCAGTTCGCGGTGGATCAATCATACCGACAAGCCCAATAAAGATGAGATTTTCTTCGAGATGATCTATATCCACATCGTTTGAATTGTATTGTTTAAATGCGAATGAAAGTACTCTTAAAGCTTCTTGAGACATTGACCCAGCGGCTTCTAATATTTGATCTTTATCAGCATCTGTTAGAACCTCGATTTTACCGTTTTTAAATATGTGGGTACATCGAGGTAAGAGTTTATCGATAGCACCTTTCGTCATGCTATAGTAGCTTTCATCATATGTATGCACGGTTGACATCATTTTACGATCTGAATCAAAAGGTAGCTCATTTACACGTTCATGTATTTTTTCTAAATGATCTTTTTGCATATTAAAGGTGCTCCCGGCAACGAGAAGAGCAATTTCAGTCGGGTCTCCCGTTTGTGAGTCATTATTGTAAGATGCATCATTACATAGCACCATATTTTCTAACAATAGACGTTGCACATCATTATTTACGTTTAAATTTTCTAATTGATCGTATGTGTTATCACTATAAAAGTGAGTAACGGTCATTTTATTTTGTGTTAACGTACCTGTTTTATCTGAACAAATAATTGTGACAGAACCGAGAGCTTCAACAGCTGGTAGTTTCCGAATGATAACATTTTGTTTAATCATACGCTGCACACCAATTGCAAGAACGATGGAAACGATAGCTGGCAAACCTTCTGGAATAGCTGCAACGGCTAAACTAATTGCAGTCATAAACATTTCTAGTGTATCTCGTCCTTGTAAAAAGCCGATGAGAAACATCACGATACAAATAGCTACAGCAACAAAGCCTAAATACTTTCCGACTTGTGCTAAGCTTTTTTGAAGTGGTGTCATATCATCGTCTGCTTCATGTAACAAGGTAGCAATCTTACCAATTTGTGAGTTCATTCCAGTTTCAACAGCAACACCAACGCCTCGTCCATATGTAACAAGAGTAGACATAAAGGCCATATTCTTTTGATCACCGAGTGGTACTTGTTCATCACTTTGCATGGAAGGGTGGTAGATTGCATCTTTATCAACAGGGACAGATTCACCAGTTAGAGCAGATTCTTCAACTTTTAAATTTGCGGTTTCGATCAGGCGTAAATCGCATGGGATATATCGTCCGGCGTCGAGCATAACGATATCACCTGGAACGACGCGCTCAGATGGAATTTCTTTTAGTTCACCATCTCGCTTGACGATAGCTTTAGGTGTCGCCATCTTTTTCAATGCCTCTAAAGCTTGTTCTGCTTTCGATTCTTGGACGACACCGATAACAGCATTTAAAACTACAACGAGCGCAATAATACTTGCATCAGCCCATTCACCTACAAAGGCTGAAATAAGGGCAGCAATAATAAGGACATATACGAGGACGTCATTAATTTGGGCGAAAATACGTTGCCATAAAGTGCGTTTTTGTTTTGTAGCTAATTCATTAAAACCGTATTGCTTTAAACGTTCACTTGCAATTTCTTCTGTTAAACCGTGTTGTTCATTTGTTTCTAAGTCAATTAATGTTTGGTCTTTCGTCTTACTGTACCAATTGCTCATAAGTAAGCACCTCCAGTAAAAACAGTTAGCAATGGTAGTGTTGCTATTATTTGTGAGTAGTATGTATGGAGAAAAAATCTAAGGTGAGGTTCTACTTCTATTGTACAATATTTTACAGCTGATTGAGGGAAAGAGAAGAGTTGTCATGAATTTGTTGGAAGTAAAAAAAGAGCCTCATAAACGAGGCTCCTTTACTTTTTAATTAATGTACCTAATTCTTCTGTAATAGCTTGCATTTCACTAATGCTGAATGTTTCACGTTTCATAACATGCTCATAAATGTCACGTAAGTCTTCATACATTTCTTCATTAAAGCTAGCAGCTCTCATCGCTCCAGCATTAACCATACGTAATTTTTCTTTAATAGCTTCAACCATATATTCAACGTTTTCTTCTGACTTTACGGATAAATCCACCGAAGTGTCCCCCTTTAAAATAACATAAGGCTATCTTAACATTTTTTATCATTTTCGTTAATGAATCTTTTCAATCCTATTAAATTAGTAGGGATTTCCTTTATATTCACTAATTGGTTGTTTATACTATAAGTATATATAAAGAAATGCACCAAGAAAGGAAGAAACAAAAATATGGTTCAAGTATTGTTTGTTTGTCTTGGGAACATTTGCCGTTCTCCTATGGCAGAAGCGATTTTTCGAGATCTTGTCGTAAAAGAGAGACTCGAAGAGAAAATTGTCATTGATTCTGCAGGAACTGGAGATTGGCATGTTGGCCATCCGCCACATAAAGGAACACAAAAAATTTTAAAAGAAAATGCAGTCACTTTTGAAGGAATTAAAGCAAGGCAAGTAGAAAAAGAAGACTTAACAAAGTTTGATTATATTATTGCCATGGACAACAAGAATATAGCAGATTTAAAAAGTTTAGGTAAAACTGGAGGCTATATTGGTAGGCTGTCCGATTTTGTTCCAGACGGTGGCTGGACAGACGTTCCCGACCCTTACTATACAGGGAATTTCCAAGAAGTATATGACCTTGTAACAGAAGGGTGTGCAAAGCTATTAGCTTTCATTCGAAATGAACAAGGAATATGAGGAAGCTTAGAAAGAAATACTTTCTAACATAAGAAATGAAAGGGTGAAGGAATATGGCAAAGAAAAATAATATTGCTCGAAACATTGCGATTGGTGTAGCTGCAGGTGTAGCTGTATCTATGTTGAAGAAAGAAAACCGTGAAAAAGTAAAAAATACTGCAGAAAAAGCAAAAACAAAGATGATTGAAATTGGTGAAAATGCAAAGATCAAAGAAAAAGTGCAAACTGTTACAGATAAAGGACGCGAACTTGCTGATTTAAATGTGGTGAAAGCGAAAGTAGCAGAAATTAAAAAATTAACGCCTTCTGTTGTAGAGACGTTAAAAGAAACGAAAGAAATTTTTAGTAAGAAAAAAGTTGAACCAGCAGAGAAGCCAGAAACGATTGAAATTCAAGCTGTATCTCCAAAAGTAGATGAACTGAAAGCAGAAGAAGAGCCAGTAGTTGCTGAAGATGGTGGTATGAAAGAAGCGCGTGAACTATTTATGAAAGACTCCAATGTAGAGGAAAAAAAAACTGAAGCGTACATTGAGTTAAAGCAAGATAAAGAAGAGAAGAAAAGCGTTTAAACATATATGAGAAAAATTTTAGAAATGGTGAGAAGAAATCGTACGTATTCGTTTGGTAAAGATTTGTATGACCGGACGATGCGCGATGATGTAGCGGGCTTGGCAGCACAGCTCGCTTATTTCTTCTTGCTTGCGATTTTTCCTGGGCTTGTTTTCTTAATTACGCTTCTTGGATTCATTGACCTTCAAACAGAAAGTGTGCTCAATTTATTAGAACCGTATGTACCCGAAGATGCAATGTCTTTAATTGAAGTAAACGTTGATAAAGTTGTAAACCAGCAAAATGGTGGTTTATTATCATTTGGTTTATTATCGATGTTATGGTTTGCTTCAAACGGGGTAAATGCGGTTATGAATGCTTTTAACCGTGCGTATGATGTAACGGAAACACGTTCTTTTATTAAAACGAGAGCGTTATCAATTGTGTTTACATTAGCGATTATTTTTATGATTGTGTTTGCGCTAATTGTTCCAGTGTTTGGACAAGTCATTGGAGCAGCGGTATTCAAAGCAATTGGTTTATCGGATAGTTTTTCTTACGTGTGGAGCATTACACGATTAGTAGCAAGTTTCTTTGTACTATTTGCATTGTTTAGTTTTTTATATACATTTGCACCAGATCGAAAGTTAAAAAGAAAAGAAGTCATTTCAGGAGCAACATTTGCTACTGTAGGATGGATTGTGGTATCGTACTCATTTGCTTATTATGTAGATAAGTTTGCGAATTACGCCAATACATATGGTGGTCTCGGTGGTATTATTATTTTAATGTTATGGTTTTACTTAACTGGATGGGTAATTTTACTTGGCGGTGAAATTAATGGTTTACTCCATCATTATAGGACGGGTGACAATAATTCCCGTAATGAAAAGTGAGCTCTTGTTCCATAATAATAGGGAACAGGGGGGATATTTCATGAGTAATAATAAAAAGAATCACAACAATAAAAATAACAATAAACAAAAGAGTAGTTCGCATCCAAAGCATAAAACGAGTGGTAGTGCGAACGGGCATAATAGCTACCATTAGAAAAAACGGGTCCTCTATGAGGGACCCGTTTTTATTTGTTTCCTTTTAATAATCGTAAGCCATTCAAAATAACAAGAATCGTACTTCCTTCATGCCCGATAACACCGAATGGAAGAGCTAAAAATTGTAAGAAGTTTGAACAAATCAGCATTGCAATTACAGCTAGTGAAAAGATTACGTTTTGCTTTACAATACGGTTCATTCGTTTTGATAAACGGATTGCTTGTGAAAGGCGAGATAATTCGTTCTTCATAAGTACAACGTCTGCCGTTTCTAAAGCTACGTCTGTTCCTTCACCCATTGCTACACCAATGCTAGCAGTAGCGAGTGCAGGGGCATCATTTATACCATCTCCGACCATTGCTACTGTCCCGTATTTTTCTTTTAGCTTTTTAATCGTTTCCACTTTTGTTTCTGGTAAGCATGATGCGTAATATTCCTTTATATTACTTTCAGAGGCAATTGCTTTTGCTGTTTCTTCATTATCACCAGTAATCATAATTGCTTCGACACCGATGCTTTCTAATTCGCGAATAGCAGCTATCGTTTCTTGGCGAAGTGTATCTTTTAAAGCGATAAGCCCAAGGATGCCATCCTCGTCACTAATATAAACGACAGTTTTACCTTCTTTTTCAAGGGAAGCAGAAATACCATTATGAAATGTCTTTGTTTCTTCACCGATAAAATCAGCTTTACCTATTTTATAAGCTTTGTTTTCGAATGTTCCTTTTAGCCCAAAACCAGTTACATCTTCAACGTTTTCTGGTTTTTTTAATGTAATGTCATACGCATGTTGTGCATACTTCACAATAGATTCAGCTAAAGGATGTGTAGAGTGACTTTCAATTGCTGCTGTAATTGAAAGTACTTCTTTTTCTGTCATATTTTCTCGAACATATACATCTGTTACGGTAGGTTTTCCTTCTGTTAATGTCCCTGTTTTATCAAAAGCAATTGCTTTTACTGAAGCGAGGCGTTCTAAATGTATGCCACCTTTAAAGAGAATTCCATTTCTTGCTCCGTTAGAAATAGCAGATAACGTTGCTGGTGTAATGGCAGCAACGAGTGCACAAGGAGATGCGACTACAAGTAAGATCATAGCGCGATAAAACGTTTCATTCCAGCTCCAATCTAGTAAGAAATGAGGGACGAACATCATAAGCGCAACAACGAGTAGTACACCTTTTACATATGTTCCTTCAAACTTTTCGATGAATAGTTGTGATGGTGATTTTTCACTTTGTGCACTTTGAACGAGACGGATAATCTTTTGGAATAATGTTTGATCGCTCGGCTTCGTAATTTTAACTTCGATAGCACCGCGTAAGTTTACAGTACCAGCAAATACTTCATCACCATGTTTTTTTTCATTTGGAATAGGTTCACCAGTAATCGCTGCCTCATCGATATTTGTTTCACCGCTATGGATCGTACCGTCAGCAGGAACGCGCTCACCTGGCTTAATTAGAATAATGTCGTTAATTTGTAATCGTCCAACAGGAACACGTTCTTCGCTTCCATTTGAAATGCGTAATGCTTCTTCCGGTTGTAGATCAAGAAGCGCTGAGATTTCTTTTTGACTTTTACTTAATGTATAAGATTCCATCGCACCGCTTAGTGCGAAGATAAAGATTAAAATTGCGCCTTCTGCCCAGTAGCCAATCATTGCAGCACCGATAGCAGCAAAGAGCATAAGCATTTCGACATTTAGCTCTTTCTCCTCAATTGTATCTTCAATACCTTCTTTCGCTTTTGCATATCCACCAACTATATAAGCAAGGATATAGCAAGTAATGCCTACATTCATTACATCGTTCTTTGTGAATAACCAACCAGCTAAAATGAAAATACCAGATGCGATTGCAAATATAAGTTCATAATGTTTCTTTAATGTATCCCATAAAGAGGGATGAGAAATAGACTTTTGTACTTGTAATGTTTTTACTTCTGAGTTCATTACTACTCGCTCCTTCCAAATTCTTATTGAGAAAAATAATCAAAATCGAAACCCCTATAAAACGACGAAAGCTGCCATCCATAATGGATAGCAGCATTTCTGTTGAATCTGTTTTTAACAGTTATTATGTTGTAATTATTCTATAGTATAGCATATGTTTTCGTTAGATGATATGTTTTTGTTTGCGTATAAACTGAAAACTTGTGTTTTCACAGTTCCTTTGGTATATATGAATATTGTTCGTAAAAAGATCGGAAAGGAAGACAACAAGTGAAGACAGAGAAATTTTTTACCCATCCGATTGGCGTGTTTATTGCTGCAATAGTAGCGACTTTTTTATGGGGGAGCGCATTCCCTTTTATTAAATTAAGTTATGCTGAACTTGGAATTCAGCCACAAGAAGTTGGGGAGCAAATATTATTTGCTGGTTATCGTTTCTTCTTATCTGGAGTCATGCTCTTATTCTTCTTTAAAGCGTTAGGAAAAGATATGAATTTCAAAAAAGGAACGGGGAAGCAGTTAGTACAAATTGGTTTATTTCAAACATTTCTTCAATATATATGCTTTTATATTGGAATGAGCTATAGTTCTGGTATTGAAGGAGCTATTATTTCAGGAACATCATCATTCTTTCAAATTTTACTCGCGCACTTCTTATATAAAGACGATGCGCTCAATATGAAAAAAATAATTGGAGTCTCTATCGGATTTTGTGGTGTCGTTTTAGTAAATGTACCGAGTGATGGTAGTTTGTCATTCCATTTCGGAATTGGTAGTTTATTACTTCTGATTGCAGCAATGTTGTACTCGTATGGGAATATATTGGCGAAAGAAGGTAGTAAAACATTAGATGTTGGCTATATGACAGCATACCAAATGATTTTTGGTTCTATCGGGCTATTATGTATAGGGGCTTTGCAAGTTGGAGTCATGCCATTTACATTTAGTATACATGCAATACTAATGCTTATCTATTTATCTTTCTTATCCGCAGCAGGATTTTGCATTTGGAATACAATTATGAAGTACAACAAGGTTGGAAAAGTATCAATGTACATGTTCTTTATACCCGTATTTGGTGTGTTATTATCGAGCATGATTTTAGGCGAAGCAATTCATTCATTTGTATTATTCGGTTTAGCGTGTGTAGCCGCGGGAATTATAGTGGTGAATCGGGTGCCAGCTAAGCAGAAAATGGAGAAAGAAAAACAAGTAGCATAAATAACAGGAAAACGATTAAAAAAGAAGAACAGTACTGTTCTTCTTTTTTTATGTAGAAAAAGGATAATAGACTAGGTGTAACGAAAAAAGATACAAAAAGCATTTTATTGGGGAGAACATATTATGAATCTACTTTACATGGTGTTAATTGCACAAATCATTCTTTTTTTAATTGGTGTAATTTATGCAATAGGACAGACAAAAAAGAAAAGAAATAATATGCCGTTACCTTTAGCGGTGCGTCTTATTCTTAGTTTTTCTTTAACAGCAAGTGCAATTTGGATATGGTTACAAGATCCATCAGTAGATTATAGTACGTGGGTTGCACTAGGTATGACGTTATCAACTGTAGGGGATTTATTTATGGCAGGTTTAATTCCAATTGGTCACAGGCTAATTGGAGGGATGATTACTTTCGCGCTTGCGCATTGTTTTTATGTAAAAGCATTTTTGCAAACAGGCATTTCATGGAATGGTTTTTGGATTGGTTTACTCGCATACGGACTCTTTCTCATTATAGGATGGTTCTTTTTTATTCGAAATGAGAAACAAGATAAATTGTTTACGATAGGAGCGCTAATTTACGGATTGTGGGTTGGAGGAATGGCTTGCTTTGCATTCGCCTTATACTATGAGAATACAGGAATATGGTGGATACCAGCTTTTGGTGGTTTACTATTTGTGATTTCTGATTTTATTATTGGCGTGACAGATATTGGAGGGCGCAAATTAAAGTATGAACCACTTTGGATTTGGTTTACATATGTAGCGGCTCAAATGTGTATTGTATATGTGGGAATATAAAAGGATACTCTCCAAATAGTAGATAGACTATTTGGAGAGTATCTTTTTTACTATTTTGCTTCAGCCAAATTTTACTGTCTATAAATAGTGAGGTACATATAAAATATGGTATATAAAAATAAGGATTTTATGAGGGTGTTATTTTAAAGTTTTGATATTCAAATTTTATAATTCAGAATTTTATAGAAATTAAGTAGTTGAAGTCTTTATAATAGAAGTAAAAACATGATGAGATGGTGGAATGATGCAAAAGAAAAAACGTTTGCGTGAATTCTTTGGAACAATTGCAATTGCTTGTTTGCTCGTGTTTTTGGCGAAAATTTTCGTATTTTTTCCTACGACTGTAAAAGGGGCGTCTATGAAGCCAACGTTACAAGATGGGGATAAGGTGATTGTGAATAAGTTGGCAAAGCAATTTGAAAGTTATGGGAGAGAAGATATTATTGTTGTAAAGACAGATAATTTTTATGTGAAAAGGGTTATTGGTTTGCCTGGCGATGTTATTGAGGTGAGAAATGATCAATTATATGTGAATCATGAAGTGATAGAGGAAGCGTATTTGTATAGTAATAAAAAACAAGCTGAAAAAAAACTTATGAATTTAACGGAGGACTTTGGACCAATTACAGTTCCTAAAAACAAGATTTTTGTTATGGGAGATAATCGCTTAATAAGCAGAGATAGTAGAAATGGTTTAGGACTCATTGATAAAGCTGATGTATTAGGAGAATTAGCGGTAATTTATTATCCATTTGAACATATGAAAATAATGAATTAAAGTAAAAAACCAAGCAAATTTCAGTTTGCTTGGTTTTTTATCCCGCTTTAATGGGCAGTAAGACCCCCACCTCAAAATTCAGCGAAAGCAAGGAAGTTAGGTGGGGGATGAAGACCCCCCACTGATTAAAGTTTCACTTTATGTTAAATCGTAGGAGACTCATTAAATTCATAGACGTCTTCATTGTTTTTGTGCGTACTTAAAACGAATTTGTGTTGCAATAGTTGCAGTTTAAAGAATGCTAACGGATCGTGATAAGTTTCTGGGTTGCTTCTTAACGTTGCTAATGTTTGCTCGTCTTCCTGTATTTCAAGTTGAGCGGCTTCTACATTTTGTTTCAGTATGCTAAGTGGATCTTTAAAGAACATCATGATATCTCGTTCTAATGCGCCTTCAAATACTTCAAATTGAAGGAAGAATTGTTTTGAAATCGTTTGAGCAATTTCCGTATAGTCTTCCGTTTCAATATATTGTTTATATTTGTTTGCAAGCATAGATTGATTTTTTTGCATGTTACCAAATAGTTTTCCTGCACTCTTTAAGAAAAATTGTGTCGGTGTAAAACGTAATAAAATATTGATATTCGATACTGTAATTCTATTGGTCATGCGTACAACATCTCGATGCCAATCATCTAGTAATTTGAAATCGCAAGGAAGTTTCATTCGTTCTTCTTTATATAATTTATTAAACGTTTCACTCATTTCATCTAAATAAGATTGAGCTTGAATAAATTCATTATGTGCTGTTTCAATCCACTCTTGAATAAACCCAGTAAATTTAGGGAGAAGCACTTGCTGTACATGTTTTTGAATTCGTTCGTTCATCGCAGTATTTAATTCTTCATGAACTAATTTGAAATCACTATCTTCTTGAACAAGGTCAGAGCAGCTCTGTAATAATTCAGGAATTTGAGAATGGATATCTCTTGTGATTTCTTCTTTCGTTAAAAGATAAGATTCTGTAATAGAACGAATTTTATCTTTTTCAAGAGCAGTAAGATTGTTAATAAATCCGTTTAGTTTTACTGAGATATGTTTATTCCAGCGTACTGATTTGACTAATGTATTTTCTAATTCCACACGTTCATTTACAAGGTATGCGATTGTCTTTTGAGTAAACCATATTAGTTTTTCGATACGTTCTTGTTCTATATCGCGTTCTGCTAGATTAGAAAGAATAGACTCTGTCACGTCCCCAAGTTGTTGGCTCCCCTCTTGTGAAGGAGAGTATGGGAAGAACTGCGCATTTGGGAAATGGACTTTCATCTTACTCATTAGTTTTTCATTCGTATCCGCACTATTTGTATGTAATACGAAATGAATTTGTAAGTTTGGTACTTGTTCACGTAAATAAAGTAATGTATCAAGTTCTTCACCATGTAACGATGAAGAAGAATTTAATACGTAAATAAGGCTATCTGCGGCTTGTAAGTATTCAAAATATGAGCTGTTTTTATCCACTTGTCCTCGAACAGGTGGTGTAACAAGAAATGCAAATTTATTCTTTCTCAAAAATCTACTTGGTAATTTAATTTCTATACATTTGTTCTCAAGTTCTGATTGTTCAGGTGTAGCCATTATTTGATGGAATTCATCAAAGTTCGGTATATTGTGCACGTCTAACGCAGTGAATTCTGTTATTTCAGTTTGGCTATCATCTTTAAATAGAATAGGAGTTGTTATAGTTTCAGTTAAGATGTTCTCTCCTAATATTGAATTGACGAATGATAATTTATCATAGTCACTAGTTCCCGAAATTAGTAATTTTGTAACATTTAAATCACATAGTTCATGAACGAGTAACGTAAATTGATGACTTAAATCTACATCATTTTTTTCAGCCCATGCAGCAATTGTTTCGAATAAATGAGAAACAGTTTCCATATTCACATTTGTTTTAGCTGTTGAATTAGAGAGTAGGGCTCCCGCACTTTTTACGAGTAATGACTCTAAAGTTGTAGGTGAAACTTCATTCCACGCTAACACTGCAGCAGAGACGAATAGGGCGTCTTTTGCTCTCGTTAAACTAAACCAATTTGTTAATAAGTCAGGTACAAGTCCTTGCATTTCATGCATGAAATGTTCACCAGTAATTAATTCAAAGTACGTATCTTGATAGCGTTCAACAATTTCATGCCAATCGTCATTGTTGTCTGTTTCAATATGTAAGAATAAATGATTGATTGTTTGAATCCAAGGTAGATGTGATTTTTCATTTTGATAGCTGTTCCAAAGAGCAATAACAAGTTCCTTAAATTGGACTTGATCAATTGCATATAAAGCTTTTAAAGATTCATAGAAATATTCTGGTTTGATTTGTTTCGTAAATCCTTGATTCACATAATTGATTAAAGTATCGAACCAGTGTAATGATTTTGTTCGAATTCCTTCTTGAACGGCAAGTTCGATGGCGTTATTCCAATCTTCTTGTTTTTCATAGAATGAACGAGCAATTGAAGTAATATTTGGATAGTCAGGTTGAAATGCAACAGCCTCACTAATCGTCTTAAATGCTAGACCTAAACGATCTTGTTCGATATAAAGAGAAAGAAGTTGTAAGGAAACTTCCATTGTAAGAGTTGTATCTTCCGTTTGGATAGATTGATACATTTCTTCTGCCTTTGGTAAGAATCCTAGTTCAAAATAAGCATCTGCAATATTCTTGGTTGCCCAAAGTGCAAGCTCATTATTTACTTTCTCCCATTTAAATATTGCTGCTTCAAAGTCTTTATTTTGGTAATACAATTCACCTTGAGCAAAGCGAATATTAGAAATGTTGGAGAATTCATTTGTAGATTCATTTATATATGCTTCACCGAGTACTTCTGATACTGGAGTAGAAGTTTTTTCTGTTAAAAATGTTTTATAGTAAACCTTTTGGATAAATTGATTTTCAATGGTCATGTTCGTTCCCCCTGTATAATTTAGAAAAATGATGTTGTATGTAAAGGGTGCATGTTCTTTTAATAGGTAGAAGTTGCATTATATCGACCAAACTATGTTTTTGCTAGGTATATCATTTTTCCTGAGAGTTAAACCGTTGCGAAAAGTAACTTTCCTTTATTGTAACAAAAAAACAAGCATATGAATTTTTATTTTTTAATCATGGTATTTGTGGATAGTAAGATTAGTCCTTCAAGAGGAGATGGATATAAGGAAAGAAGGCGGGAGTCTAGCACGTGATTGATGTGTACTAAGAATGAGCGAGGTCACTGATTAATAGTTCAATTTCTGCCTGCTAAAGGAATGGATAGAAGTAGAGTTCATTATAAAAACAATGTATAGTGAATATGTATACCATGTTTGTCTGAAAGATAGAAAGGGCACAATGTGGAATAACGATCGTGTATAGGATGTGTCTTCCGAATGGAACAACATATTGGCGAGTTAATCGCACATTATGGGTATTTTGGAATTATTATAGCTTTAGCTGGCGGGATTGTTGGATTACCGATACCAGACGAGTTTTTATTGACCTTCGTTGGTTATAACGTTTCAAAAGGCGTTATGTCAGGAACAGCTGCGTTTTTAAGTGGGATGGCTGGTGCGATGTTAGGCATTACATTAAGCTACATATTAGGTTTAAAACTTGGACTCCCTGTTTTAAAAAAATATGGACCGAAAATTAGAATTAAAGAACATCACATTGAAAAAACACATATTTTATTTGAAAAATATGGCCCATTTCTTTTAATAGTTGGTTATTTTATCCCAGGAGTACGTCATTTAACAGCGTATTTTGCTGGGATGTCGAATTTAACACTTTGGCGTTTTTGTTTGTACGCTTACGGTGGTGCACTTATTTGGATAAGTGTTTTTATTGGACTTGGCTGGAAGTTAGGAGAGAAGTGGCGTTTCGTTGAGTATAGTTTGCATCATTATGGAATATGGATTTTATCCATTTCAGTAGTTGTTACATGTGTCGTATGGTTTTACATAAAGAAAAAGAAAAACCGCGAGTAGCGGTTTTTTAGCTGAAAGCGATAAATAGTACACCAGCTGTAATAAAGACAACACCAATACCAGTCATAAAGTTTAACTTTTCGCCGAGTATAATCATAGCGAGAATGATAGAAAATACGACACTTAATTTATCGACAGGAGCTACTTGTGAAACCTTTCCTGTTTTAAGGGCAAGAAAATAAAATAGCCATGACGAAGCACCTGCAACTCCACTTAATGTGATAAAGAGCAGTGCTTTTTTATTTAGCAGTACGTCGCCGATATTTTGAAATTTACCTTGTATAATAATAACGCCTACCATAAATAATGCCATAATAATAGAACGAACCGTCGTAGCAACATTGGCATCGATTCCATCTAAACCAATCTTACCGAAAATAGATACAAGGGCAGCAGTAATTGCTGATAATAGTGCGAATAAGAGCCATGAACTCATAGTAAAATTCCTCCAATCTTACATTATTATACATGAAAATCATTCTCATGTATAAAGTGAATGGGATTTTACCGCCTCGCAAAGAGCTGGATAGATAACGAAATAATCCCCACCTTATATTTTTCATAAGGTGGGGATTATTATACTACTCTGCAATTTCTTCATATAAAAAGTACGTTACATTATAAATATGTTCTACTTCATCATCTGTCATAAACAATAATTC
Organism: Bacillus cereus group sp. MYBKT111-2; assembly: GCF_051915205.1. Classification (NCBI taxonomy): domain Bacteria; kingdom Bacillati; phylum Bacillota; class Bacilli; order Caryophanales; family Bacillaceae; genus Bacillus; species Bacillus cereus group sp. MYBKT111-2. The sequence goes on along the minus strand of NZ_JBQAEG010000007.1, from coordinate 57,368 downwards.
GTCACGCTCAATCCCTTTTTTCTTTTCGATAAACTCAATCATGTTTTTACGTTCTTCTCTTTTCATCAATTTTATTTCTCCTCTCAATCTGTTTTAATACAGTTTATTTAAGTTACTGCTATTATATAACAGAATCTTTAGAAAGTTCCACCTATTTTATTGTTTTTTTCAGAAGAACTTTTCGACAAAACAAGCCCACCTAAAGGTGGGCTTGTTTCACTTTATAGTCGTAAAAACTCGGGCTCCGTCGTACCGGCACCATCGATGTAATAAATTGTATCGGGATTGATTTTAATTAGTACATAATTAGGGTCTTCAGGACCGAGTAACCAACGCTTTAAGCTATTACTCCAAAACTTGTTTTTTAATGTGGAGTCTTCCTCGATGGAGGCTAAGCCTTCCACTTCGATATAATCTTCATCTAATTTTTTTCCTTCACGACCAAGTAGTACATGTACATTTGGATTGTTTTTAATATCTGTTATCTTTTTTGATTGTCGATCTGTTGCAACATACAGTACAAAATCTTCGTGGAAAAACATCATAAAGGCGCTATGAGGTTTCTCATTTCGTACTGTAGATAATACACCGGTACGTTGACCTTGAATAATAGTTGCGATTTTTTCTTTTAAGTGCATAATTTTAACCCCTTTTCATAATTTATAATTCTGTCTGTTTCAACAAGGTAATTTAAATATCTTTCATACTGTTTTCTTCAATTCAATTTTTTAAACGCAATTGTGATGAAATCGGACAAGTTAGGAGAAGAATAATAATAATATCGAGGAGAAATACATACGATGGAAGGATGAAAAGCATGTTTAATAAAATATTTCTTATAGTGGCTCTTATAGGTGTACCACTGTCTGTGCTTGGGAAAACACTTCATTGGCCTCAAACAATTATGTTTGCTGTGTATTGTATTACGATTATCGCATTAGCGGGTTTTATGGGGAGAGCGACAGAAAGTTTGGCAATTGTATCTGGTCCTAGAATAGGTGGATTATTAAATGCTACTTTCGGTAATGCCGTTGAACTAATCATTTCAATTTTTGCCCTTCAGGCAGGATTAATTGAAGTTGTGTTAGCTTCTTTAACGGGTTCTGTACTTGGAAATTTATTATTAGTAGGAGGGCTATCCTTCTTTGTGGGAGGGCTTAAATATAAGAGACAAAGTTTTAATGTATATGATGCAAGGCATAATTCGGCTTTATTAATCTTTGCTGTAGTAGTAGCATTTGTTATTCCAGAGATTTTTTCAATGAAGATGGACGCTGGAAAGACGTATCAGTTAAGTATAGGTGTCTCGATTATTATGATTATTATGTACCTTGCTGCATTGCTATTTAAGTTAGTTACGCACCGTGGTGTATATCAGCAGAAAAGTGATGAAGTCGCTCATGAGGAAGAACCAGAGTGGTCGAAAGGGAAAGCATTACTCATTTTAGCGATAGCAACAATTGCGGTAGCTTATGTGTCAGAGGCGCTCGTGCATACATTTGAGACAGTTGCAAAATCATTTGGTTGGTCAGAATTGTTTATAGGTGTTATTATCGTTGCGATTGTTGGAAATGCAGCAGAACATGCATCTGCAATTATTATGGCGTATAAAAATAAAGTAAATATTGCAGTTGAGATTGCGATAGGTTCTACATTACAAATTGCCATGTTTGTTGCTCCTGTATTAGTACTGCTTTCTATGTTTTTCACGCAAAGGATGCCTTTAGTATTTACAATACCAGAACTTGTTTCTATGATTACAGCTGTTTTCTTAACGATTGCGATTTCAAATGATGGAGATACAAACTGGTTTGAAGGCGGTACTTTATTAGCTGCGTATGTCATTATGGGAATTGGTTTTTATTTATTATGAAAAATAGGCATAACAATTGTGCTCAGAGAAAACAATAAACGAAGTAGTATATATACCTTTATGTAGGAAGGAGCCAGACAGGTGAAACGAGTATACAGCATATGTCTTTCAACTATGGTCTCGTTTATTTTATTATTTCCTAACAGTGGCTTTGCAAAGACAACAGTAGAAACAAAAATGCCTTCATCTGTTTTAAATATTTCTAAAGACAATACGTTTCCAAATGATGCGCAAGATTTACCGCGTTTACAGCCGAGTAAGTTTGCTCAAGAATTATTAAAAACAGCAAATATTAAAATTGAAAATCCGGACTTAATTCGAATGTTTAATGAAACAACAATTTCGAATGCGCCGCTTGCGGTAGGGTACCGAGCAAAGATTTATTTAGGGCAATGGGCTTTACATTATGAATCGATTGATACATCGGTTAATTGGGAATATAAACAAGTAAATCGCAATGTGTACGATAATCGCGGAGGAGATCGCCTATATCCACTACGCTATAAGCAAGAAACACAAAAGACGGTTGAAGGTGATTTAACAGCAGATATGAAAGATGCTGCAGATGTGAAAAAAATGATGCTTCTCAAAGCACTTGAAAAAGTACAATTACCACTTTCATTTAAAACGACTATTGGTTATGGTACAGGACATGAGAGAGTGTATAATATTAGCCCGAGTCAACTCGGATATTTATACGCTTATACACCAGCGGTAAATGAAAAAGGAAAAGTAACATTTGGAGAAGTATATCTCGTATTAAAAGGAAATCAAAAAAGGCTTGTTGTAAAAAATATTACTTCTCAAGGAATTGGAGCCGCTATCCCAATTCATGATCATTTATATTTTAAATTCATTTCTTCTTCTCATTCGCAATAAGATAAAAAACGTCAGCTTATAAGCTGACGTTTTTTTATAATGTAATATTTGCTGTTTTTGATAAGAAATCTTCGGTTGGATAGTAGCTGTTTTTTACAAGAACATTCGGTCCAAGACATTTTACTGCTGGACAGTGACAGCTTAATGATTTTGCTGTTTTTGAAGCGCTCCATTTTTCATACGCTTCTTGTAACGTATTTGTTTGAATGTTACCTAGAAGTGGAACATCACCAAAGTCCGTTACAATAATATTTCCATCAAAAATATTTACATTTAAACGAGAACGGCCATCTGGATCGTTACGAACAGTTACATTTTTGCTCTTTTGTAATTTTTTAAATGTGGCAATGTCTCGCTCATCATCGCTACAAGCATAGAAAGGTAAAGTTCCAAATAACATCCATACATTTTCATCGCGAATTTCTAGTAAATGTTCAATTGCATCACGAATTTCAGCTTTTGTTAAAATCTCTAGATTACTCGCGAAGTCACTTGGATACATTGGGTGAACCTCATGACGTTTACATCCCATTTCATCAACGATTTGACGATGAATATGCTCAATGTGTGGTAGAGTTCGTTTATTCAACATCGTTTCGGCTGATACGAGTACACCTGCATCTGATAGAGCTTTACTATTTGTGATCATACGTTCAAATAATTTTGCACGCTGTTCATACGTAGGTTTACGCTCCATCATTGCAAATCCGCCTTCAACGAAGTCGTCAATTGTTCCCCAGTTATGAGATATATGCAATACGTCTAAATAGGGAATAATTTGTTCGTAACGTGCTAAATCTATAGTTAAGTTTGAGTTGATTTGAGTGCGAACACCTCGTTCGTGGGCGTATTTTAAGAGTGGTGTTACATAGTTGTCGACGGATTTTTTTGAAAGCATAGGTTCTCCGCCAGTAATACTTAAAGAACGTAAATGAGGAATCTCATCTAATCGTTTTAATAAAAGATCCATCGGAAGCGGATTCGGGTCTTTCGGCTGTAAAGTGTAACCAACAGCGCAATGCTCACAGCGCATATTGCATAACGTCGTTGTTGTAAACTCAACATTTGTTAATAGTAGTTTGCCGTACTCTTCAAGGTCCATATACGCTTCCCATGGATCGTAAGAAGGAGTAATCGGCTTCATTTTTTGTGATATCGTCATATGAAATACTCCTTTGACTATTGAAATAACAATTTGTCCATCCTCTATAATAGAAGAATATGTGCTTTTTATAAAGCGAAACTTTTTAGAGGAAAAAGAGAGAGGGCTTACATTATAGTGAATAACCGTGACAAAATTGATGAAATTACATACCCATTGTAATCATTTTTGCGGTATAATAAAAGCAACTCGAATTAAAAGGAGAGTGCCTTCATGGGAAAAGCAATTCAAGATAAAGATACACAATTAGTATATTTAAAAGAACGTTTAAATATGTTCATTGAAGTAATTGATACAATTGAACCTGAAGAAGTAGAATTAGAAGATGTAGATCGTCTTCTTGCAATGCTAGATGAATTAGAATTAAAATGTGAGCAATTTAAAAAAGACGAATAATATATTAAAAAGGCTGCCAATTCCAATTTGGTAGCCTTTTTCTGTGCGGATAATAGAAGGACGATAGAAAAAGAGGTATAATCAAGTTGTGAAAAATTTCATGTATGCTTGAATAGCGTGAAACAAATAAAAAGCTGCAGAGCATAATAGTGGAAATTTCAGCTCATAACGTTTTGGTAGCGTTCACAATTGAGGGGGAAGTAACAATGGAAAAGCTTCAAGAAAGCATGTATCAACTAATTGTTGAAACGTCAACGAACTTACCGAAAGATGTTCGTCGTGCGATTCAACAAGCGAAAGAGCGAGAAAATGCAGGGACTCGTTCTGCGATGGCACTTGGCACAATTACAAATAATATTAAAATGGCTGATGATAACATCTCGCCAATTTGCCAAGATACAGGGATGCCAACGTTTAAAATTTATACACCAGTTGGTGTGAATCAATTAAAGTTGAAGGAAGCTATCTATAATGCGCTTGAGCGGGCGACAAAAGATGGTAAACTTCGTCCAAATTCTGTTGATTCTCTTTTTGGAGACAATAGTGGAAATAATTTAGGACCAGGTACACCGGTTATTAAGTTTGAACAATGGGAAAAAGATTATATTGATGCACGTTTAATCCTAAAGGGGGGTGGCTGTGAGAATAAAAATATTCAGTATAGCTTACCGTGTGAACTAGAAGGACTTGGACGAGCTGGCCGTGATTTAGAAGGGATTCGTAAATGCCTTCTTCATGCGGTATATCAAGCACAAGGTCAAGGATGTAGTGCAGGTGTAATTGGTGTTGGTATCGGGGGAGACCGCACATCAGGTTACGAATTAGCAAAAAATCAATTATTCCGTACATTAGATGATGTCAATCCAATCCCAGAATTACAACAACTTGAAGAATATGTATTAGAAAATGCGAATAAGCTTGGCATTGGTACGATGGGATTTGGCGGAGAAACAACTTTACTTGGCTGTAAAATTGGTGTGTATAACCGTCTGCCAGCTAGTTTCTACGTATCTGTGGCGTATAATTGCTGGGCATACCGTCGCCTTGGTGTAACAATCCATCCTGAAACAGGTGAAATTATGGATTGGTTATATCAAGAAGGTGAAGATACACTGGAGCAAGAAGTACAAGAAAAAACGGAGCAGCGTGAAATTGTATTACAAGCGCCAATTACAGAAGAGCAAATTCGTGAACTTCGCGTTGGTGATGTTGTAACAATTAATGGCATGATGTATACAGGTCGTGACGCAATTCATAAGCATTTAATGGATAACGATTGTCCAGTAGATTTAAATGGACAAATTATTTACCACTGTGGTCCAGTTGTTGTGAAAGATGACAATGACAATTGGCAAATTAAAGCGGCAGGTCCAACGACAAGTATTCGTGAAGAACCGTACCAAGGTGATATTATGAAGAAATTCGGTATTAGAGCTGTCATTGGAAAAGGCGGCATGGGTGCGAAAACATTAGCAGCTTTAGAAGAACACGGTGGTGTATATTTAAACGCAATCGGTGGTGCAGCGCAATATTATGCTGAATGTATTAAAGAAGTGAAAGATGTTGATTTCTTACAATTTGGTATTCCAGAGGCAATGTGGCATTTACGTATCGATGAATTTAAAGCAGTTGTAACGATGGATTCTCACGGTAATAGCTTACATGCAGATGTTGATAAAACATCACTTGAAAAATTAGCTAGCTTTAAAGAGCCAGTATTTAAGTAAACAAAAATGCATCTCGAACGATTCGAGATGCATTTTTTTGGTATATATAGAAAAACATGTTCAGCATGAAAGAATGCGTAGCAACAGAAACTACGAGTACGATTATATATGGAAAGGAGACTATTTATGAAACATAAATGGTTATATATCGGTCTCATTTTTTCAATTATGATGGCACTTGTTCCAGTTTCGGCACTAGCTTATACAAATACTCCACATAACTGGGGAATCCCGCGCCCTAAAAATGAAACAGTACCAGATGCAGGAAAGTTATATACAGATTTGCTACAAAAAAATGGTGGTTTTTATTTAGGGGATACGAAGAAAAAGGATATTTATTTAACATTTGATAATGGATATGAGAATGGATACACAGGGAAAATATTAGATGTATTAAAAGAGAAAAAAGTACCAGCAACTTTCTTTGTAACGGGGCATTATATTAAAACACAAAAAGATTTATTGTTAAGAATGAAGAATGAAGGACACATTATTGGAAACCATTCGTGGAGCCATCCTGATTTCACAGCGGTAAATGATGAGAAACTTCGTCAAGAATTAACGAGTGTAACGGAAGAAATTAAAAAAGTAACCGGGCAAAAAGAAGTGAAATATGTACGTCCTCCGCGCGGCGTATTTAGTGAAAGAACGTTAGCTCTTACGAAAGAAATGGGCTACTATAATGTATTTTGGTCACTTGCATTTTTGGATTGGAAAGTGGATGAGCAAAGAGGATGGCAATATGCGCATAATAATGTTATGACGATGATTCATCCAGGATCTATTTTATTACTTCATGCAATATCAAAAGATAATGCAGAAGCACTTGCGAAAATCATTGATGATTTGCGCGAGAAAGGGTATCATTTTAAAAGTCTAGATGACTTAGTAAAAAGCAATCAACCGTAAGCATGTATGCTTGCGGTTTTCTCATGCTATAATGATGTGTAAAAAGGATGGGGAAACGTATGTGGAGCGAACATGTTACGTTAGAGTATCCGTATCATTTTGAAGAAGTATTAAAACGTTTATCTTTTGATCCTCTTAACGTCATTCAATTAGATGAGAAAGTTATTTATGTCCCGCTTTGTATAGACGAGGAACAGATTGTTGTTCGCCTGCAAGGGATTGGTACTGTTCAAAATCCACAGTTTTGGATTTCTAGTCAGACAGGAGATCCAGAGAAAGTTATGAAACGAATGAGGGCCATTTTTCATTGGAATGAACCGTTTCAAGATATACAAAATCATTTTTTAAACACATCATTACGTCCACTATTTGAAACATATGCTTATACTCCAATTATTTTAGAATTTGATTATTTTGCTTGTCTTCTTCGCTGTATCATTCATCAACAAATAAATTTGAAATTTGCTACTGTGTTAACAGAACAGTTTGTGAAACGATATGGAACAGAAAAGAACGGTGTATTCTTTTTCCCCACTCCAGAAATAGTAGCAAATATTTCAATAGAGGAATTGAGAGAGCAGAAGTTTAGTCAGCGAAAGGCTGAATATATAGTAGGATTAGCAAAGTGTATTATAGGTGGTAAGTTAGATTTAACTAGAATAGAAAACGAAACAGAAGAAGGGGTTGCAGCACAATTGTTACCAATTAGGGGGATTGGTACATGGACAGTGCAAAACTTTTTAATGTTTGGGCTTGGACGGAAAAATATGTTTCCGAAAGCGGACATTGGGATTCAGCGTGCAGTACAAGGTGTATTTCAATTAGATGATAAACCTGATGATGCATTTTTAGAAAAAGTGAAACAAGAGTGTGAACCATACTGCAGTTATGCAGCGTTATATTTATGGAAAAGTATAGAGTAGAGGTGTAATAATGATACAAAAGCAACATGAGAGTAAGTTGGAAGTTGGTCAAACGTTTCCTGTGACAATTAAACGTCTTGGGATTAACGGAGAAGGCGTTGGTTATTTTAAGAGACAAGTTGTCTTCATTCCCGGGGCATTACCAGGAGAAGAAGTTGTTGCTGAAACGACGAAAATTCAGCGTGGCTTCGCTGAAGCGAAAGTGAAAAAAGTTCGTAAAGCTTCACCACATCGTGTGAAAGCACCATGTCCGGTATACGAAGAGTGCGGCGGTTGCCAATTACAACATTTAGACTATAAAGAACAATTAAATCAAAAGCGTGATATCGTTGTACAAGCATTCCAGAAGTATATGAACAACGGTTTGGAAGAGAAAATTCGTCCGACGCTTGGCATGGAAAATCCATGGCATTATCGTAATAAGAGTCAACTACAAGTGGGGCGTAAAGACGAAAAGGTTATTACAGGACTGTATAAACAAAATTCACATCAGTTAATTGATATTGCTCATTGTATGATTCAACATAAAGCAACGAATGAAGCGACAAAAGTTGTAAGACGTATTTTAGAAAAATTAAATGTTTCTATTTACAATGAGAAAAAACAAAAAGGTTTAGTACGTACAATTGTGACACGTACTGCAGTTCAAACAGGGGAAGTACAAGTTACACTTATTACAACAAAAGAAGAGTTGCCAAATAAAGAACAATTTATTGCAGAAGTACAAAAACAGATGCCAGCTGTTAAATCAATTATGCAAAATGTAAACTGGCGTAAAACATCTGTTATTTTCGGTGATAAAACATTTAAATTAGCTGGAAAAGAAGTAATTCAAGAAACACTTGGTGATTTATCATTTGAATTATCAGCACGTGCATTCTTCCAGTTGAATCCAGAACAAACGGTTGTTTTATACAATGAAGCGAAAAAAGCCGCTGCTTTAACTGGCAATGAGAAAATTGTAGATGCGTATTGTGGTGTTGGTACAATCGGACTTTGGCTTGCAAATGATGCAGCGGAAGTACGTGGTATGGATGTAATTCCAGAAGCAATTGCAGACGCAAGAAAAAATGCGAAGCGTCACGGATTTACAAATACGAAATATGAAGCAGGTAAAGCTGAACAATGGCTACCGAAATGGGTAAAAGAAGGATGGCGTCCAGATGTAATTGTTGTCGATCCACCTCGTACAGGTTGCGATGATAAATTACTGGAAACAATTTTAAAAGTGAAGCCGAAACAAGTTGTTTACGTATCTTGTAACCCTTCTTCATTAGCACGTGATGTACAAGCGTTAATGAAGAGCTATGAAGTGGAATATGTACAACCAGTGGATATGTTCCCGCACACAGCTCATGTAGAAAATGTAGTGAAGCTTGTTAGAAAGTAAAGTTTATTCATATTCCCTCATGATATGAGGGAATATTTTCTGTGAAGGAGAATAAGATGAACAATTATAAATTAACAATTCAGTACGACGGTGCACGTTTTAAAGGATGGCAACGTCTCGGCAATAACGATAATACGATTCAAGGGAAAATCGAAAGTGTCATATCTGAAATGATCGGAAAAGAAATTGAAATTATCGGTTGCAGTAGAACAGACGCTGGTGTACATGCTTTGAATCAAGTTGCTAACTTTCAAAGTGATGAGAAGTTAGTGGAACATAAAGTGAAAAAATATTTAAATCAATATTTGCCAAATGATATTAGCATTACGAATGTAGAAGAAGTACATGATCGCTTCCATGCTCGTTACAATTCTAAAGCAAAAACATATCTGTATAAAATTTGGAATGAAGAGCATACGAATCCATTTATGCGTAAATACAGTATGCATGTGAATAAGAAATTAAATGTGAAAAGCATGAAAGAAGCTGCGAAACATTTAGTTGGTTCACATGACTTTACTGCTTTTTCAAATGCAAAATCAAAGAAAAAGTCTATGGTGCGAGAAGTATATACACTTGATGTGATGGAAGAGGCAGGATTTGTACAAATTAGAGTAAGTGGTAATGGATTCCTTCATAACATGGTACGAAAAATTGTTGGAGCATTAATTGAAGTTGGATTAGGACAATTAGATGCAGAAGCAATTCCACACATTTTAGAGGCGAAACAACGCAATCAAATTAATTGTCTTGCTGAGGCAAGTGGTTTGTATTTGGAGAATGTTGAGTTTTAATAATCAGTAAAAAAATCGAGCTGTGTAGGCTCGATTTTTTTATGCTTTAGCGTTAAGAAGATCTTTCTTTCTTCATACGTATCTTCAAATTCCAAAAAGCAGCAAGCATAATAGCTGCAAAAGAGCCGCTAATTGTTGCTAGTAGCTTTGCATAAGGATAGGCATTTATATCAATGAGTACCATCATACATACAAGGGTAGGGAAAAAGGCTAAGTATTGTAATAACTTTAACTTTGTATTACTACTCATATATATCATTCCTTTCAAGTATGTTATATGTTAATTATATCATATTTTACCAATTTTTTTATTTGTACTTGGAAACAGATTGATCCCGTTTTAATAGGCAATAAAAGACTAATTGGTGAGGGCTAGTCATCAGTCGAAGATGGACAAAACCGCCACTGATTAAAGTCTTATTTTATATGTGTAAATGCAATTTTTTAATTCGATATTGTAAGTTTTGTCTACTTAATCCTAAAAATTTTGCAGCTTGTGAGATATTCCCGTGATATTCTTTTAGAATTTGATTGATGTAGTTCTTTTCCATTGCTTCTATTGTGTGTTTTAATGTTTTAGGTGTATCAGTATCGTTATTAGTTAGGGAAGGTTGCGTATTGAATTCTTTTTTTATTCGTTCGCGAAAGCGAGTGGGAAGATGAAACGCTGTAATGATGTTTTCATCTTCAACTAAATTCATTGAACCTTCAATGATATGTTCCAATTCTCTTACGTTTCCAGGCCAATCATATGCATACAAAAATTCTCTTACATGCACATCTACATCTGTTACACTAAGTCCAAATTGAATGTTGTATTTTTCGATAAAGTGTTGAACAAGAGCCGGAATATCGTCTTTTCGTTCACGTAACGGCGGGAGGCATAAAGTAACGACACTTAATCGATAATATAAGTCTTCCCGTAATCGATTGTGTGTCATAGCTTCAAGAGGGTCTTCATTAATAGTTGCTATAATGCGAACATCAATTTCTTTTTCTTGTGTGCCTCCGATTCTTCGTATTGTTTTTTCTTGTATAGCTCGCAGTAATTTCGCTTGAAGCGCTGGACTTAATGAGTTAATCTCATCTAATAGTAAAGTTCCTCCGTTTGCTTCTTCAAATAAACCAGCTTTATCAATAGCTCCTGTAAATGCACCGCGGTTCGTACCAAATAATAAGCTTTCCATGAGTGTATCAGGTATAGCGGCACAGTTTTGTGAAATAAATGGTTTGCCTGAACGCTGGCTTTCATTATGGATACTTTGTGCAAATAGTTCTTTCCCAGTGCCTGTCTCTCCTACGAGAAGTATAGAGGAGGATGTACGAATTACCCTTTTTCCTTCCGCAATGATTGATTGAATGGCTTCAGAACCACCAATTATGTGATCAAAGGTAAACTTATTATTTTGTTTTCGGGAAAGGTTTGTTTTCATTGTTTGTTTAGAATTGCTAATCTCTTTTGAAATTTCAATAGCGCCTTTAATTTTTCCATTTTCTATTATAGGGAAAGTATTGTTAATCGTCGTAATTTCTTGCCCTTTATTGTTAAAGTATGTTTGTTTTATATTTTTGTTTGTTTTTCCTAATTTTAATGCTTCTATAAGAGTACTATTTTTATTTTCTTCAAATGCGAATACTTCTAAAGGATTTTTATATAACACATCTGAGCGTTCCATTGATTCAATTTCCATCATTTTGCGGTTATAGATAATCGTTTTACTTTCCTCATTAATAATATGAATCCCGATATCGAGTTCATTGAGTAAAGTTTCATATAGCATATTCATTTCAATGATCTGTTTTAAATTAATTTCTTCTGTACGCATAGATTATCTTCTCCTCATTTCACCCTATGAAGACTGACTTTTTATAATTTTATTAAAATTATTATAAAACCGCAAAATTTTTTTGCTATTTTCCTTTTAAAACTTCTTAAATGATAGAAAAATTTTGCGGTTATGAAGTTTTTTTTGTGAGAAACCTTCATTTTAAATAGGAATTGGAGATTGGTACGCATTTTGCATAAATAATAATTGAAATTTTTAAAGGAGAGATATGCAACGTTTCAGTACCAACTAATAAGAAGGAGGAATTTATAAAGTGAAGACGGTTATAGAAGGCGTGTATAGTCCTTGTTACGGGAAAGTAGAGAAGTTATTTGTTAAGGAAAGTTCTTACGTATATGAGTGGGAGAAATTAGCGTTAATTGAAACGGTAGATAAACAGAAAGTAGAAATTAAGGTAGGAATAAGTGGGTATATTGAATCATTAGAAGTAGTAGAAGGACAAGCTATCGCTGATCAAAAGTTATTAATAACAATGAGGGATGATCTTTTAATAACAGGTAGTGATTAATAGCATGATATGTATTTTGCACTCTTTAATAATTTATTTTACGATGAAGAATTTTTGAAACGCTTACATTTAATAGGGTTACAAAGTGAAAAGGGGGGATTTATATGATGAATCAAAACCAAGGATTAAAAAGAGAATTGAAGAGCAGGCACATATTTATGATTGCACTTGGAGGAGTTATTGGTACCGGACTTTTTTTAGGATCGGGGTATACAATTCATGAAGCTGGACCTGGAGGAGCGATTGTAGCTTATCTTGTCGGAGGATTTGTTATGTATTTAACGATGCTCTGTCTTGGAGAGTTAGCTGTTGCAATGCCTGACGCAGGGTCTTATCAAACGTATGCAACGAAGCACATTTCCCCTGCAGCGGGTTATGTAGTCGGATGGATGTCGTGGTTAAACTGGTCAGCTACGATAGGTATTGAACTAATTGCAGTTAGTATTTTAATGAAACGATGGTTTCCAGATGTACCGTCATGGATTTGGTGCGTAGTGTTTGCGGTACTGCTTTTTGCTATCAATGCGTTATCTTCAAGAAGTTTTGCAGAAGTTGAATTTTGGTTTGCAAGTATTAAAGTAATTACGATCATTGCATTTATTATTTTGGGCGGGGCAGCGATGTTTGGTTTTCTAGATATGAAAGGAAATGAACCAGCACCAATGTTCTCTAGTTTTACTGATTATGGTGGATTGTTTCCAAATGGATTATCCGCTATTTTAATTACGATGATTGCTGTTAACTTTTCCTTCCAAGGAACAGAACTAGTCGGTATTGCAGCAGGTGAGAGTGAAAATCCAGAGAAAACAATCCCGAAGGCAATTAATAATACAGTTTGGCGTATACTCGTGTTCTTTGTATTATCTATTTTCATTCTTGCAGGATTATTCCCTTGGCAACAGGCGGGAGTAATAGAAAGTCCATTTGTAGTTGTATTTGATAAAATTGGTATTCCTTATGCAGCCGATATTATCAATTTCGTTATTATTACAGCGGTTCTATCCGTTGCGAATTCAGGATTATATGCAACTTCTCGTATGCTATGGTCTATGTCTAATCAAGGAATGATTAGTCCGATTTTTGGTAAGTTATCTAAAAATGGTGTTCCTATTTATGCATTGATTGTAAGTACAATTGTAGGTTGCCTTTCATTACTATCAGGTATTTATGCGGAAGATACAGTTTATTTATGGCTACTTTCTATTGCCGGGTTCGGAGCGATATTAGTTTGGGCATCTATTGCTCTATCTAACTTATTAGCTAGAAGGTCATATATAAAGCAGGGCGGAGATGTGAAAGACTTGAAATTTAAAACACCACTGTATCCATTCGTACCACTGCTTGCATTAGTATTAAATGTAACAGTAATTGTTGGTATGGCCTTTATTCCAGAACAAAGAATGGCGTTATATTGTGGAATTCCATTTATGATTGTTTGCTTACTGTTTTATCGTGCGACAAGAAATAAGGCACATAAAGTAGAACATATTGAAAAGACAGATACAACAGAAGTAGAAAGTTTATAATATTGAGTAATTTAGAGACTGTAAAATTGTAAACAGTCTCTTTTTTTGTGAAAATAAAGCTGGAAACATACTATGTATGCAAAGGGGGATTAGCGATGAATCAAGAAGTTTCACAGCTATTAGAACAGATTGATTTACGAAAAGATGAATTACTAGAGCTTACAAAAACCTTAATTCGTTTTGAAACACCAGCACCGCCGGCGAGAAACACAAATGAGGCGCAAGAATTTGTTGCAGAGTTTTTAAGAAAACGAAATTTTAGTGTTGATAAATGGGATGTATATCCGAATGATCCGAACGTTGTTGGGGTGAAAAAAGGGATAGAAAGTGACACACATAAAAGTCTTATTATTAATGGACATATGGATGTAGCTGAAGTATCGGCAGATGAGGCGTGGGAAACGAATCCGTTTGAGCCATTTATAAAAGATGGTTGGTTAGTTGGACGTGGTGCGGCAGATATGAAAGGGGGACTGGCTGGGGCACTATTTGCTATTCAGCTATTACAAGAAGCTGGTATTGAATTACCTGGAGATCTAATCTTTCAATCCGTAATTGGGGAAGAAGTGGGAGAAGCAGGTACACTTCAATGCTGCAAAAGAGGGTATGATGCTGATTTTGCAGTCGTAGTGGATACGAGTGATTTACATATGCAAGGACAGGGCGGCGTAATTACTGGATGGATTACTGTGAAAAGCCCGCAAACGTTTCATGATGCAACACGTAGGCAAATGATCCATGCAGGGGGTCGTTTATTCGGAGCGAGCGCCATTGAAAAAATGATGAAAATTGTGCAAAGTTTACAAGAATTAGAGCGTCACTGGGCAGTCATGAAAACATATGAAGGCTATCCATCTGGAACAACAACAATTAATCCAGCTGTTATTGAAGGCGGAAGACATGCAGCATTTATTGCGGATGAGTGCCGGTTATGGATAACAGTACACTTTTATCCCAATGAAACACATGAACAAATAATAAAAGAAATTGAAGAGTATATTGGGAAAGTAGCAGCTGCCGATCCATGGCTAAGTGAAAATCCACCACAATTTAAGTGGGGCGGAGAATCAATGATTGTGGATCGTGGCGAAATTTTCCCTTCTTTAGAAATAGATAGTGAACATGCAGCTATAAAAACGCTTAGCTCAGTACACGAATCAATTCTTTCTAAAAATGCAATTTTAGATATGTCTGCAACGGTAACGGATGGTGGTTGGTTTAGTGAATTTCATATTCCGGCCGTTATTTACGGACCAGGTACATTAGAGGAAGCTCATTCAATAAATGAGAAAGTAGAAATAGAACAGTTAATTGAATTTACAAAAGTAATAACAGCATTTATATACGAATGGTGTCATACGAAAAAATAGATTAGTATGTTGAAATCGTACAGGTATGTATACTTGTACGATTTTTTAGTGAACTATTTCAGAGTTGGATAGAAACAACTGAAATAGTTCTTTATTTTTCTATGTCTTTCGTTTTAGCTCGATTAATTTCTCTTTCGCTAATTCAACAGCAATTGCATCATCTAAATAACCAATTGGAAAGAGATAGTCGGGAATAATATCTGTCGATAAAATGAAATACAGTAATGCGCCGCCAAGAACTGCACGCTCTTCTTTTGGAATCGTTTCATTGCAAAATTGTTGATACATATCCGTTAATTGTTCAATGAAAGGACCAGCACTATCAATTTGTTCTAACTTGCTTGCAAAACTTTCGTGAATACGCTTTTCACCCTCTGTTGTTTGCGCATATCGTTCATAGTTTTCAAGTTCTTGTTTTACGCGGGTTGTTGTGTAGTCGAAATCGAATAAGTTAGAGGATTGCAGCGTTTGCTGAATTGTATCAAGAGATGTGTACATATCCGTCTTTTCTTTATTAATGTGAGGAGAATCCGGATACATTTCATCAAATAACAATTGGGGTGGGACTTGCAGACATTCTGCGAATTTTTGTAGGTGTTTTTGTTTTGGCTGTTGTTTACCATTCATAATTCTTGAGATTGTTGCGGGATCAATATTTGTAAGCATTCCGAGTTGGCGCATAGATAAGGCACGTTCTTTTAAAAGTTTTTTTATTAATCTACTAAGCCGCTCATTTGGATTTTCTTTAGGCATAGCGAAGGCACTCCTTTTTATTGTTGAAAAAATGTTGAGCATTTATTACATGTATATGAAACAGACAGGCACAGTTGCTCAACATTTTCATAAGATGCATTGAAAAGTGAGAAAAAGGGGTGGCTATTTATGAGTACGGCAGGTCTATTTTCAATTTTTTTAATTGGGATTGCTTCTAATTTAGATAATGCAGGTGTTGGGATTGCATATGGCATTCGTAAAATTAGAATTTCGTGGTTCAACAATTTTATCATCGCATTTTTTGGTTTTTTATTTACTTTATTAGCTGGATTTTTTGGGAACTGGATTGCGTTATTTATTTCAGAGTTTACAGCAAACTTGATTGGAGCAATCGTTTTAGGGATAATCGGTGTGTTTATTTTGTGCCAGCCTTTCTTGGGGCAAAAAAATACCGTAGGCTTTAAAGATGGTAATGTACTGATGGGAATTTTACGTGATCCAGGAAAAGCAGATTTTGATGGTTCAAAAACGATTAGTTTTTCAGAAGCAATTGTTTTAGGGATTGCGTTGTCTATTAATAATATTGCAGGTGGATTTGATGCTGGGGTAACAAACTTGAACCTTTGGCTTACAGCAACTATTTCTGGTGTATTTAGTTTTATTTGTATTAGTGGATTTGCGTATGTAGGAAAACGATTTTTAGCAGAATACTTAGGGAAATGGGCTACGGTTATTGCAGGATTGTTATTAATTTTTATTGGGATTGATCAGTTGTTGTAAGGAGAGTAGAAAACAAGGTTCGAGTATTTCCTTGGAAATACGGCAAGGGATTGCATATATCGACGTACTTTTCTCCATACTAATACGGATTTCTTTTAAGAAAGGGGGATTTGTATGGGACGCGGGAAAGCATTTGATCATAAGAAAAAAGGGCATGATCACCAACCACCTAAAGGTGCGTTCATTCATAAAGATGTAAATGAACATACTTTGGAAGAGGAAGAGCTACCAGTAAATATTGAAGCGTATAAAAATAGTTTGAAAAAACATTAAAAGCACCTACATAGGTGCTTTTTTTAACGTATATCTTCAATTAATTGTTCCGATTCTTCATGCATACTGTACTCACTTAATACTTGGATACAAAGCCACTTTAATTCTTCAATTGTATGTTCAAGTTCTTCAGGAAGCACATGATGAATGTCTTCAAGTCCCATTCCGAAATGAATAAGTTCCAGTACTTGATCATCGATGTTCCGATCCATTAATAGTTCAAGTACTTCTAAATTGAATATGTATCGGTGAGCTTCATCGAGTGAAACGACTTTTAACTTCAAGCTTTCTACAATACTCAATATAAAAAGAAGAATTGTTTTTTCAAGAACAGGTTGTTTTCCCATTTGAAATATTAGTTTCATCTTTCACACCTCCACATATAGCGCTAGGTTGTACTATATTATTCAGGAGGGGGGAGCAAATATGCATGATATAGAGAAACTTTCAGCACGGTTTTTGTACGGGCGTGGATAGTTGATACAGTTAAGGTTTTTATGAAATGAAAAAATCCTGCTAGTATAGCAGGATAGCTCTCAATTAAAAAATGCTCCAACCTTCTTGGGCAGAAAGAAGTTCAAGAATTTTAAAGCCAGCGATACTATTTCCGTTTGCATCTAAAGCTGGTCCGAAAATACCAATGCCCATTTCTCCTTTTACACAGCCGAAAATGCCACCAGCTACACCACTTTTTGCGGGAATACCAACACGAATCGCAAATTCACCAGACTCGTTATACATACCGCATGTAACCATAAATGTTTTACAAATCTTTGTAATATGCTTAGGGATAATTTGTTTTTCCTTATATGGATCATATCCATCCATCGCAAAAATTAAACCGATACGCGCTAAATCGATACAGTTTACCTCAACTGCACATTGACGAGTGTATAAATCCATCAGTTCTTCGATATCACAATCAATAATTCCGTTTTGTTTCATATAGTAACAAAGTGAACGATTTAAGTAAGCTGTCTCTAATTCTGAATTGGCAACTTTAGAAGAATAATTAATAGTAGGATTATCTGTTATTTCACGTACGAAATGAAGAATGCGATCCATTTTTTCTTCATTATCTTTTCCTGCTAACATGCTTGTAATGGCTAGTGCCCCTGCATTAATCATTGGATTAAGTGGTTTAGAAGGACTTGTCGTTTCTAATTTAATAATAGAATTAAATGGATCACCGGTTGGTTCCATTCCAACTTTAGAAAATACATATTCTTCACCACGATCTAAAAGGGCAAGTGCAAGTGTAATTACTTTTGAAATACTTTGAAGAGTGAATAGTGTTTGTGAGTTGCCAGCATGGATGTATTCTGTTTCTTTATGAAAAATGGCAATCCCTAAATCATCTGGATTGGCATTTCCTAGTTCGGGGATATAAGTAGCAAGCTTTCCTTTTTTCGTATATGGTTTTACTTGTTCTAACAACTGTTGTAAGTTGTTTGTCTCAATGCACTGCATAGTACCAACGCTCCTATTTTGAATTAACTAAGTTTACTTTTCCCGATATGCTCGGAAATAAATAATAACATGAAAAAGTGGAATGATAAAACGAAAGTTGCATGTTCTATAGTGGGTCTTTCGTTTCGCGTATTTTGTAGTGAAAAAGGAGAATTTTCCTTTTATATAACAGTTTGGAAATAGGAGATTTCTCCATAAAAAATTCAAAAATAAAAACTACACATCTATACAACTATATGTTATTATGGTTATGTAAATAGAAAGCGTTTTCTAAGGCGTACTTATAATGATAACGATTTCATAAATTTGATAGGGGGAATTAAAATGTTGCAGTTTCTACAACGTATTGGTAAAGCGTTAATGCTTCCAATTGCCGTACTACCAGCAGCAGGATTATTGCTTCGTTTAGGACAAGAAGACGTATTTAACATTCCTGTTATGGCACAGGCCGGTGCAGCAATTTTTGATAATTTAGCACTTATTTTTGCAATTGGTGTTGCAATCGGTTTGTCTGTTGACGGTAGTGGAGCAGCTGGACTTGCCGGAGCAATCGGATATCTTGTTTTACAAAATACAACGAATGCTCTAAGTAAGACGTATTCAGCAGCAGAGTTAAATGATAAATTAAAAAGTGTTCAAGATTTAGTCGGTTCAGTAGATCCAACTAAATTAGCAGATACAATGACAAAGGTTTCAAAAGCAGCGGCGTTAACGCCAAAAATAAACATGGCCATACTCGGTGGTATTATTGCAGGGGTTGTTGCGGGACTATTATACAACAAATTCCATAAGATTAAACTACCAGAATGGTTAGGATTCTTTGCAGGAAAACGCTTCGTACCAATCATTACTTCAATCGTAATGTTACTTTTAGGATTAGTATTCGGTCAAATTTGGCCAACAATTCAAAGTGGTATTGATGCAGTGGCACATGGTATCGTGAACTTAGGTTCAATTGGTGCTGGTTTATTTGGATTATTAAACCGTTTATTAATTCCAATTGGTTTACACCACGTAATGAACACATACTTCTGGTTCGTACTTGGTGACTTTACAAATGCAGCAGGCGATATCGTTCATGGTGATATTGCACGTTTCTTTGCAAAAGATCCATCAGCAGGTATGTTCATGACTGGTTTCTTCCCAGTTATGATGTTCGGTTTACCAGCAGCATGTTTCGCAATGATTGCAGCTGCTAAACCAGAAAAACGTAAAATGGTTACAGGTATGTTAGGTGGTCTAGCATTAACTTCATTCTTAACTGGTATTACAGAGCCAATTGAATTCTCATTCATGTTCTTATCACCAGTACTATATGGAATTCATGCTGTATTAACAGGTCTGTCTCTATTCATTACAACAACACTTGGCATTCATGATGGTTTCTCATTTAGTGCCGGGGCAATCGATTACGTCTTAAACTTCGGTATTGCAACAAAACCATTGTTACTAGCAGGAATCGGTTTAATTTACGCAGCAATTTACTTTGTAGTATTCTACTTCTTAATTAAGAAGTTCGACCTAAAAACTCCTGGTCGTGAAGATGAAGAGGAAATGGCTGAAGGCGAAGAAGCTCCAGTTGCAGGTTCAATTGGTGAAACTTACGTAGCAGCTTTAGGTGGAAAAGAAAACTTAACAGTTATTGATAACTGTGCAACACGTCTACGCTTACAAGTGAAAGATGCTGGTCAAGTAAACGAAGCAGCATTAAAACGTGCTGGTGCAAAAGGTGTTATGAAATTAAGTAACACGAGTGTCCAAGTTATCGTAGGTACAAATGTTGAATCTGTTGCCGATGATATGAAAAAACACGTATAAATAATTAGATAAGAGGATATCCAAAAAGATTGATAACATCAGTTTTTAGAGGATATCCTCTTTTTTTATGTTAAAAATTTAACGGGAATCTTACTTTTGTAAATTTTCTTTTTCTTTTTTATACATATAGGTTGGTAATATGTGCAGTGCGTGATAAAGTAGGGATGACATAGAATGGATTATCCATAATCTACTAAAATAAATCTTTAGTAGAGAGATTAAATTATTGGTGAATAAGGGGAAAAAAGTAATCATGGATCACGAAAAAAATAATGCGAATGGGAAATCACGTCGGCCGATTGTATACATAAAAAGAACAATCATTCTCGTCTTACTATTTTCACTTGTATATTTCATGTATACAAAAATTATTGCGCATAATAAGAAAGAAGAAACTTTAAAAGCAGCAGAAATGAAGAAACAAGAAGAGCTAAAAAAGAAAGAAGAAAAAAAGAAGCAAGAAGCAAAAAAACAAATAGAGCAGGAAGAACAAGCGAAGCAAGCACAAGCTGCAGAACAGCCTGCAGAACAGCCTGCTGAGGGACCACCTCAAGAAATTAATGAAAACGCTCAATTAGATCAATATTTGCAAAAAACAGGATTTAGCGGGACAGCGGTTATTGTGAAGAACGGAAAAGTTCTTTTGAATAAAGGATACGGTATGGCGAACAAAGAAAAACAAGTACCGAATAATTCAGAGACAACTTTTTATATTGGTTCTATTTCAAAGGCTTTTGTAGCGACTGCTATTATGCAATTAAAAGATCAACATAAATTAAACGTAGAAGATACGGTTGCGAAATATATTCCAGATTTCCCTCAAGGTAATGGCATTCAGTTAAAACATTTATTAACACATACATCAGGAATTCCGGAGTACGAGCAGGGAACAGAGGATATTTCTCATGAAGAATTGATAAAACGAATAGGAAAGCAAAAGCGCATTGGAAGTCCAGGAGAGAAATGGAAGTATTCCGATTCTAACTATTCGATACTTGCCTATATTGCTGAGAAGGTAAGCGGACAACCGTTAGAAGAGTATATTAAACAACATATTTTTGCTACTGCTGGTATGAAACATTCTGGTTTTGGTAGAGAGCTAGAACAAACGAGATTTCCATCGACAGGTTATAAAATAGTAAATAACAATATGACAACACCTAATATTCCAAGTATGTCACAACTTTATGGTTGTGGTGATATATATACAAGTGCCCATGATTTATATTTATTTAATGAAGCGCTCTTCTCTGGAAAGTTGATTTCAAAAGAAAGCTACGATCAAATGTTTACAGGTGGAAAAAAAGATTACGGGTTTGGATGGTATGTAGACCCGGGAAGTTATTCGAATCACGGTGTAATGCCAGGCTGGAACTGTTTAAATGGATTTAGTAAAAATGGTAGTGTGTATGTTGTTTTATTATCTAACATTCAAAACAACATTAAATCTTTTGGTAAAGTGAATAATGACATTTATACGATGTTACGAAATATTGAAGTGTAAGAGACTATCTTTTTAGGTAGTCTTTTTTTTATGTGATTAGAACATATTGTTTCGTTGAAAAATGTATGTCTTACCTATCACAAAAAGAGTCTGCTTTGTATACATTAAGATGTATGGATATATTTTTATAATTTAAAAATAATAGGAGGAGAAGTGTATGTGTTTATTCGGTAAGTATTGGAAAAAGTTATCGAGATTGTTTAATAGACAATTAGATTATTTTTTAGATAATAAGTTATTGCCTGCTATGGAACGACTTTTGTTTTCGCAAAACTTCGCGAGGTTTATCCAAAGAAACTCCAAGCAAGCTACGGAAGAATTTATTGAATCAAGTAGATTTCAATCTATTATTTGTAACATTTTAAAAGAATGTAATACATCACCTTTTAAAGAAATTGCAGAGCAGTATTTAGGTAAAAATGTAGAAATTACGGTGACAGTTGGACAGTTAACAGGTGTAATTGTAGCAGTTGGTGATGATTTCTTAACACTGCAAGAAGGAATAGGAACAGAAGTTTTATTACCATTTACAAGTATTATATCAATTAAAGAAGCGTAAGAAAGGAGACTTATATATGTTATTTACTGAAGAATTACGTAATCATGTTGGTGAGCTAGTGCAAGTTGTGACAGCGGCCGAAATTGTTGCAGGTATTTTGTTATCTGTGACAGACGGGGCAGTAAGTGTTCGTACTTCTCCTTCTTATGGACCACCGGAAGATGTAGTTGTACGTATTCCTATCATTTCTTATGTTCGCTTGGAAGGGTAAGCGTGGTACAAGTATGAGGGTATCAGTTATTATTCCAGTGCATAATGAAGCGAGTACTTTATCACAAGTTTTAGTAGAAGTGGAGAAATTGAAACCATATGAAATTATCGTAGTAGATAATGGATCGACAGACGGAACAAAAGAAATAGCCTTACAACATCATTGCCATGTCATTTATTATAAATATTCTCTTGGTAATGATGTTGGACGGGCAATTGGTGCAAGAGAAGCGAAAGGCGACATTGTTTTGTTTTTAGACGGTGATATCGTCATTGATAATAAAGAGCTACAACGTTTTATAAAAGGCATTCAGCAAGGCCACCAAATTGTTGTGAATAATTTAACATGGTCCGTTTATTTAAAGATGAGACCGCATTATACGACAGTTGGCAAATTTATGTTGAATCGTTATTTAAATAAAAAAGAGCTTGTTGTTGGATCTTTAATCGCAATTCCGCATGCAATGAGTAGGGAAGTTATTCAGAAGTTTGGTTGGTGGAATTTAGCGGACCCAGCACTATTTCAAGCGATGGCGATGTCTAGAGGAGTAGATATTGTCGATATGGCTTCAGTCGATGTCATTCATACAAATAAAGTTCGTCCTGTTCATACTGGTACATCACCCGGTTCTCCTTATCCGAAAGCGACTAGCCGTATTATGGGGGATCATTTACGTGCTTTGCAATACGTAATCGAAATATATGGTAAGCGTGGCGGTTTTTCGGAAGGAAATAGGGATAGAGAATTTATAGGAAAGTATAAACCAATTTTATTACAAAGAGAAAAAGCAAAATATAGTGCGATTATCCCAGTATCAGAAGAAAAGACGACTATAAGATCTGTTATACAAGAAGTGAAAAAAGCAGGTATAGATGAAATTATAGTTGTTGCGAATGGAGCGGACGTTGAGACAATTAAACAAGCGAAGCTAGAGAATGTCATTGTTATTGAATTTGAGGAAGCACTCGGACATAATGTAGCTCGAGCGATAGGAGCTATGCATGCTACGGCCGATATTTGTTTATTTGTCGATGGTGATTTTGTTATTCCAGGGAAAAAACTAATTCCATTTTTACATGCTATCGAAGATGGAAATGATGTGGCATTGAATGATTTACAGTGTTTATTAGATATGTTTCATCCGGCAGACCCAATTAGCATGGGAAAATATTTTGTGAATTTGGTAGCGAAACGACCAGATTTATGGAATAACTCATTAACGGCAGTACCACATGCTATGCATAAAAAGGTAATAGAGAAAATCGGATATGATTCTCTTATCATTCCACCACTAGCTCAAATGAAAGCTATTTTGGAGGGATTTTCTATTACAGCGGTAGACTTTGTAGATGTCATAAAAACAAATCGAGTACGCCCAGAGCAACATGGATTTGTAAATGGGCGTATTCCAGCATTTGATCGTATTTTCGGTGATCAACTTGAGGCGATTGCATATTTATTGCAATCCACAGACGAGCGCGGGAGTTTTACAGATGGAGAGCGGAATAGAAATATCATTCAACAATTGAGAAAGGAAGAAGAGAATACAGATGAATGTTAGTAGTACAGTTGCCATTATCGGATTAGGATATGTTGGTCTTCCTTTGGCAGTTCATTTTGCAGAGAGAGGACATACAGTGCTTGGATTAGATAAAGATACTAGAAAAATAGAATCAATTATACAGGGAGAAAGTTATATTCCAGATGTTTCTTCTAAATTGTTACAAAGTTTATTGACTAGAAAAAAATTAATAGTCAATACACCGGATCAAGGTATTGCTGATTTTCAAAATAGTGATTACGTTATTGTCACTGTCCCAACTCCAATTAATGAACAAAGAGAACCAGACTTAAGTGCCCTCATTTCAGCTTCGCATTATATACAACAAAACCTTCAAAAAGGACAAACCTTCATTTTCGAAAGTTCCACATATCCAGGTACGCTCGAGGAAGTTATTATTCCGATTATTTCTCAAACAGGAAAAAAGGTAGGAGAAGATTTCTATATTGGGTATTCTCCTGAGAGAATTGACCCAGCTAATAGTCAATATTCAGTTCAAACGATTCCAAAAGTCATTAGTGGACAAACAGAAATGTGTAAACAAAAAGTACAGGCTTTGTATAGCACTATATTTGATGTAGTTGTTCCAGTTAGCTCCCCAAAAGTAGCAGAAATGTGTAAGCTATTTGAAAATATTCAGCGCTTAGTCAATATTTCATTAGTAAATGAGTTAAATACACTATGTGAAAGTTTAGGAATTGATTTTTATGAGGCACTTGAAGCGGCATCTACAAAACCGTTTGGATTTACGCCGTATTGGCCAGGACCAGGGATAGGGGGACACTGTATTCCGGTAGATCCTTTATATTTCCAGTGGAGAATAAAAAAGAATGGAGCAATTAGTCAATTAATTGAGGCGGCACATGTAATTAATGAGGAAATGCCAGAGAAAGTGGTCCGGAAAGTAAAAGGTGTGGTGCAATCACCTGCAACGGTTTTAATTGTAGGGATTGCATATAAAAAAGATGTAAATGACTTAAGAGAATCGCCAGCGTTGCCAATTATTGAATTGTTAATAAAAGCAGGATATGAGATAACGTATCACGATCCATATATTTCTTCTGCAAAATTTGGAGATAAGGTGTATCAATCTGTTTCTTTGGATGAACAAGTCGTTAAACAAGCGGATTGTATTTTAATTTTAACAGACCACTCTAATATCGATTGGAAGGTTTTTAAAGGGGTAAAGCAAGTCGTAGATACACGTGGAATTATAAAGAAGGTGAGTGTATGAGTAAGAAATGTTTAATTACAGGTGGAGCAGGATTTATTGGATCGCATTTAGCTGAAGAGCTGGTGAAAAGAGGTTATGATGTCACTATCGTTGATAACTTTTATAAAGGGAAAAATAAATATCATGATGAGTTAATGAAAGAAATTCGGGTTATTCCAATAAGTGTTTTAGATAAAAATTCTATTTATGAATTAGTAAATCAACATGATGTAGTGTTTCATTTAGCAGCAATTTTAGGTGTGAAAACGACAATGGAAAAGAGCATAGAGCTTATTGAAACGAATTTTGATGGAACGAGAAACATTTTACAAGCAGCGCTAAAAGGAAAGAAGAAAGTAGTTTTTGCGTCTACTTCAGAAGTATATGGTAAGGCAAAGCCGCCCTTTTCTGAAGAAGGAGATCGATTATACGGTGCAACCTCTAAAATACGTTGGAGTTATGCAATTTGTAAAACGTTAGAAGAAACATTATGTTTAGGATACGCTTTAGAAGGTTTACCTGTAACGATTGTTCGTTATTTTAATATTTATGGTCCAAGAGCGAAAGATGGTCCGTATGCAGGGGTAATCCCACGATTTATCCGCGCAGCACTGCGAGGAGAAGACATTCTCGTATATGGAGATGGAAAGCAGACACGTTGTTTTACGTATGTAAGTGATGCGGTAGAGGCAACGATTCGAGCAATGGATGAGAAGGTAAATGGTGAGATTATTAATATAGGTTCTGAGAATGAAAAGAGTATAAAAGAAGTAGCAGCAGTAATAAAAAAATTAACGAATTCTTCTTCAAAAATTGTTCAAGTTCCTTTCGAAGAGGTATATCCACATGGCTTTGAAGAAATTCCAAATAGAAGACCAGATGTAACGAAATTAAGAGAACTTGTTCAATTTCAAGCGAAAGTAACGTGGGAACAAGGGTTGAAAGAAACTATTAAATGGTTTCGTGAAGAAAACAATGGCTAAGTCACTATCGATTATTATACCTGTATGTAATGAAGTGGATACGATTTCAGACGTTATTCAATCGGCAAAAGGATTAAATCCAGTAGAGATTATTGTAGTAGCAAACGGTTGTAACGATGGTACAGAAGAGGTTGCTGATCGTTTAGGGTGTAAAGTAATCAAGTATACAGAGCTACTGGGGAATGATGTGGGCCGTGCAGTTGGCGCAAAACACGCGATAGGTGATGTATTACTATTTATAGATGGAGATTTTGTTATTCAAACTTCAAAGTTACAATTATTCCTAAATCCAATTTTACATGATCAGGCCGACATCGTTTTAAATAATTTGGATGCGTTATTTTTAAAGAAACAAAAACCGCACTCAGTGACAGTGTGGCGCCAAATATTAAATGCAATGTTAGAGAGTGAGGAGTTAAAAATTGACTCTTTATTATCTGTACCTCATGCGTTGACGAAAGAAGTTGTTCAAAGCATTGGGTATGAATGTTTTGTTAATCCTATTGTCGCTCATTTACGTCTTGTTCAAAGCAAATGGAGAATTAGTCGACATTGTGCAATTGACGTTATTACACCAAATAAATTTCGACCGACCGAGCATGCTGCGTATGGCACGGGTCTTTCTCATTCTGAAAAACGGATGATAGGTGACCATATAGAAGCTGTAGCGGAGCGAATAGTAGGTAGCGATGAGCGCGGAGGGTATTATGATGGAAATAGGAAAAGAGATAGTGTCTATCATACTTTAGATTTTGAAGATTTTTATCAAGGATGGGGCGTTACATCGAATTTGTATAAGGGAAAGCAATTATCGGTCATTATTCCTGTACAAGATGAAGAGAAAACAATTGGAAACGTTATAGAAGAACTTCGCAAAATTGAACCTTTTGAAATTATCGTTGTTGTAAATGGTTCGTCTGATCAAACAGCAACGATTGCAAAAGAAAAGGGAGCAACGACAATCGTATATAAAGAAGCACTCGGAAATGATGTGGGGCGCTCACTTGGAACGTATTTCGCAAAAGGAGAAATTGTATTATTTATAGACGGCGATTTTGTTATTCCAGCGAGTGAGTTATATCCTTTTGCGAAAGCTATTGCAGATGGAACAGATGTTGCATTAAATGATCTAAATCATTATTTAGATTTAAGAGTACCGCTTCATCTTGTAACTGCATTTAAATATGCATTAAATTTAGCTTGTGATAGAAAAGATCTAGGCGTAGGCTCTCTTATCGCTGTACCGAATGCATTTAGTCGTAAGTGTTTGAAAGAAATTGGATATAGATCTTTACTGGCACCGTGTGTAGCTCAAGTGAAAGCTATTCTTTCAGGATTTGAAGTTGCATGTGTAAGTCGTGTTGAAGTCGATAAGATGAACCGTATTCGACCCAGTGAACATTTTGCTAAAATAGGTCATCCACCAGCTGTACTTCGAATTATTGGTGATCATATAGAAGGGTTAGAGCAATTAATTGTATTAACAGGCAGTCGTGGTGGATTCCATGATGGAAATAGAAAAAGAGATATTTTATAGGTAACAAAAAAGTGTACAACATATGTACACTTTTTTGTTCTGTTATAAAAACTATAACAGATTAGGAGATAAGAGTATTACAGCTCTACAATGGGTATTGTTTTTATATTACAAAATAGGACTCGTATATAAGAATACCAAAAAAATACAATTAAGGAAAGGGTTAATTTTAAAGACTTTAAAATGAAGTTAACACTATGTATATAGTAGTTTGCTCAACATTTCACAAACATGTCACAACTATTTCGTTCACTTTCGTAAAAAAGTAGTATTCTAAGTGTGTAAGCTGTTATATAAAAAATCTTAGTCCTGTACTAATCAAAAATGGAGGAGATTAGGATGACTCAAGTATTAGAAAATGTTAAAAATGCATGGGAAAACTTTAAAGGTGAAAAATGGAAAGCAGAGATTGATGTTCGCGATTTCATTTTAAATAATGTAAACGTTTACGAGGGAGACGAATCTTTCTTAGCGGGAGCAACTGAAGCAACGAAACAACTTTGGGATCAAGTAATGGATTTAACAACGAAAGAACGTGAAAACGGTGGCGTTCTTGATATGGATACAAAAATTGTTTCTTCTATTACATCACATGAACCAGGATATTTAAATAAAGAGACTGAAAAAGTAGTCGGTTTCCAAACTGATAAACCATTTAAACGTTCTTTACAACCGTATGGTGGTATTCGTATGGCGGAACAAGCTTGTGAATCTTATGGATACGAAATGGATAAAGAGCTTAGTCGTATTTTTAGAGATTGGAGAAAAACTCATAACCAAGGTGTATTTGATGCTTATACACCAGAAATGAGAGCTGCTCGTAAATCAGGTGTTATTACGGGTCTTCCGGATGCATACGGACGTGGACGTATTATCGGTGACTACCGCCGCGTAGCATTATATGGAGTAGATCATTTAATTGAAGCGAAGAAAGCAGATTTAAATTTAACTGGCGGTGTAATGAGTGAAGATACAATGCGTTTACGCGAAGAGTTATCTGAACAAATACGTGCACTTCAAGAGTTAAAACAAATGGCTGCTTCTCATGGCTTTGATATTTCTAAGCCAGCAACAACTGCTCAAGAAGCATTCCAATGGTTATACTTCGCATATCTTGCAGCAATTAAAGAGCAAAACGGAGCTGCAATGAGTCTTGGACGTACTTCTACATTCTTAGATATTTATATTGAAAGAGATTTAGCAAATGGTACTTTAACAGAAGAAGACGTACAAGAAATTGTGGATCACTTCATTATGAAATTACGTCTTGTGAAATTTGCAAGAACACCTGATTATAATGAATTATTCTCTGGTGACCCAACTTGGGTAACTGAGTCTATCGGCGGTATGGCATTAGATGGCCGTCCATTAGTAACAAAGAACTCATTCCGTTTCTTGCATACACTAGATAATTTAGGACCAGCTCCAGAACCAAACTTAACAGTTCTTTGGTCTAAACAATTACCACAGAACTTTAAAAACTACTGTGCGAAAATGTCTATTAAAACATCAGCAATTCAATATGAAAATGATGACATTATGCGTGCTGACTACGGCGATGACTACGGGATTGCTTGTTGTGTATCTGCAATGAGAATCGGTAAACAAATGCAGTTCTTCGGTGCACGTGCAAACTTAGCAAAAGCATTGCTATATGCGATTAACGGTGGTAAAGATGAAAAATCTAAAGCACAAGTTGGTCCTGAGTACGCACCGATTACTTCTGAAGTATTAGATTATGAAGAAGTTATGCATAAGTTTGATATGACAATGGAATGGTTAGCGGGTCTATATTTAAACACATTAAATGTTATTCACTACATGCACGATAAATATAGCTATGAACGTATTGAAATGGCACTTCACGATACAAATGTTCTTCGTACAATGGCAACAGGTATCGCGGGTCTATCTGTAGTAGCAGACTCTTTAAGTGCAATTAAATACGCAAAAGTAAAACCAATTCGCGATGAAAACGGAATTGCAGTTGACTTTGAAATTGAAGGAGATTTCCCTAAATACGGTAACAATGATGACCGTGTAGATGAAATTGCTGTAAATCTTGTGAAAACATTTATGAATAAACTTCGTAAACATAAAACATATAGAAATTCTGTTCATACAATGTCAATCTTAACAATCACATCTAACGTTGTATACGGTAAGAAAACTGGTAACACTCCAGATGGTCGACGTACTGGAGAACCATTTGCACCAGGTGCGAATCCGATGCATGGACGTGATACAAAAGGTGCGTTAGCTTCATTATTATCTGTAGCTAAATTACCATATGAAGATGCACAAGATGGCATTTCTAATACATTCTCTATTATTCCAAAAGCACTTGGTAAAGAGGATGAAGTACAAGTACGTAACTTAGTATCAATGCTTGATGGTTATGCAGTAAAAGAAGGACATCACTTAAATATTAACGTATTTAACCGTGAAACATTAATGGATGCAATGGAACATCCTGAGAAATATCCACAATTAACAATTCGCGTATCTGGTTACGCTGTAAACTTTATTAAATTAACTCGTGAACAACAAATCGATGTAATTAACCGTACAATGCATGAAAGCATGTAAATGAAAAAAGTGTCCCTCTGCATTTTATAAATAGCAGAGGGAGGCTGTTTCAATAAAGGAGGAAGTAACATGGTAAAAGGAAGAATTCATTCTGTAGAGTCTTGTGGTACTGTTGATGGCCCAGGAATTCGTTATGTCATATTTACACAAGGGTGTTTATTACGTTGTCAATATTGTCATAATGCTGATACGTGGGAGATCGGTAAAGGAAAAGAAATAACAGTCGAAGAAGTAATGCAGGATGTGACATGTTACCTTCCTTTTATTGAAGCTTCCGGAGGCGGTATAACAGTTAGTGGTGGGGAACCATTATTACAACTAGATTTCTTAATTGAATTATTTAAGAAATGTAAGGAAATTGGAATTCATACAACAATTGACTCTTCGGGTGGTTGTTATTCTGAAGAACCAGAATTCCAAAATAAGCTAGATATTTTAATGGAGTACACAGATTTAGTTTTATTGGATTTGAAACATATTGATTCAAAGAAACATCGTAAATTAACAGGAAAACCAAATGAACATATTTTACAATTTGCTCGTTATTTATCGGATAAAAATAAACCGATTTGGGTACGACACGTATTAGTTCCTGGTATTACTGATAATGAGGAGGATCTACAAAAACTATCTAGTTTTATTCAAAGTCTGTCTAATGTTCAGAAAGTTGAAGTGCTACCATACCATAAGCTTGGTGTATATAAATGGGAGGCACTTGGGCATAAGTATCCACTCGCAAATGTAGAACCGCCTACTGAAAAAAATGTAGAAGAAGCAAGACATATTTTACAAGCAGTCTAATCCAAATGTTGGGTTAGGCTTTTTGCTTTCTTTACAATAAAACCTAGAGTATATATGGAGAAAAGAGTATACTGAAAATAGAATATCCATATTTTTGTAAGGAATAAGTGGAGAAATTTACATAATTGTAAAGGGAAATCAAAATAGTAAAAAGAATTAAGAAGTAAAAGAGTGAGTATCATGGAATAGAGAACATTTGTAAGTTATTGCGAAAGCTCTTATAGGAAAGTATAATGTAAAGATATGAGCACAGATAGGATTAAGGGGTCAATCTTATATGCTTTGCATATCCACGACAGGTACATAGCTGAAAGAGAAATATTAGAGTCTGTTTATGTAATTTTTAAGGAAAATGTTTTTCCTATTGTCGTATATGCAATATGGAGAAACAATAAGCTAGGAGTGGATTTGTTTGATAAAAAACCCCAAGGTTTTAATATTAACTGCACATTACGGAAACGGTCATGTGCAAGTAGCGAAAACATTAGAACAAACATTTCGCCAAAAAGGAATTAAAGATGTAATTGTATGCGATTTGTTCGGAGAATCACATCCGGTTATAACCGATATTACAAAATATTTATATTTAAAAAGTTATACAATAGGAAAAGAATTGTACCGCTTGTTTTATTATGGCGTGGAAAAAATTTATGATAAAAAAATAGCATCTTGGTATGCTAATTTTGGAAGAAAACGTTTGAAATTACTTTTACAAGCGGAGAAACCGGATATTGTTATTAATACGTTTCCGATTATAGCTGTACCAGAATTAAAAAAGCAAACAGGTATTTCAATTCCTGTGTATAACGTATTAACGGATTTCTGTGTGCACAAAATATGGATTCATCGGGAAGTAGATCGTTATTTTGTAGCAACTGATCACGTAAAAGAAGTTATGGTTGATATTGGTGTGCCTGCGGAGCAAATTGTTGAAACTGGAATTCCGATTCGTAGTAGTTTTGAGTTAAAGATCAATTCAGATATTATATATAATAAATATCAGTTATGTAAGAATAAAAAGATTTTACTAATTGTAGCAGGTGCTCATGGAGTATTAGGAAGTGTAAAAGAACTATGCCAATCATTTATGTCAGTACCTGATTTACAAGTAGTTGTTGTTTGTGGGAAAAATGAAGCGTTAAAACAGGATTTGTTAGGGTTACAGGAAAAAAATCCTGATGCATTAAAAGTATTTGGTTATGTAGAAAATATTGATGAACTATTCCGTGTTACTTCTTGTATGATTACAAAGCCAGGCGGTATTACGTTAAGTGAAGCGGCAGCATTGCAAGTACCTGTCATTTTATATAAGCCTGTTCCAGGACAAGAAAATGAAAATGCGATGTACTTTGAAAGAAAAGGGGCTGCAGTTGTCATTCGTGATGATAGTGAGGTTTTTGCAAAAACAGAGGCGTTATTACAAGATGATATGAGGCTTCTTCAAATGAAAGAAGCGATGAAAAGCATTTATCGTCCAGAGCCAGCTGATCATATTGTGGATACAATTTTGGCAGAAAACCATGTAGAACCGAATCATATACCTATTAAATCACCTGCTCTTGCACAATCATTTACTTAATATGAAACCCTCTTTTGTATGTTTAAAGAGGGTTCTTTATTATTTTCGAAGATAAAGACTTATCCACATGAAGAGTGCGCTTTCATTAAACAGTAAAGTCGGAATATTAACAACTATATCCACATTATCCACAATTTTTAGAAAAATATCCACAATTCTAACATTTGATGTGCGTTACGATATATAAACTGGTGAAAGGTTTGCCTAATTTATTCACAATTCTATAAATTATGTGGATAACGTTATCCACATAAAAAAGGTTCCTTATTTATAAGGAACCTTTTTCCTACTCTATCACGTAGAAAAAATATGTAATGAGAATGAATAATTAGGGGGGAGAACTTCTAATTATTCATTCTCACTTTAAATACTTTTCGAGCGATAACCCGCTGCGCGATCTGCTTTACGAAATTCTCGTTGGTAGAGAACTTCTTGTGTACTAGATAATGCGTTTTTTGCTTTATCACGTTTCTTTTTATCCATTACAAATCACCTCGTGTCCTAAAGTCACTATTTATCGTTTCCAAAGACATGGGGTGATATACGTATATATCAAAATGTTAATGGTTAATTATTATTTCTGAAAATTTAGATTACGCTTCTTTTAAGTGATGAGAATCTTGGAACGTTGTATCTCGCATTGTAGCAAGTGTATATTGATCTTTTGGAATTTCATATAAGTTATATACTTCTTCATTTGCATTAATTTCATCATAAACGGCTTTTCTTGTTTCGTTTGCTAGGTTTACATATTGTAATTTTTCTGCAGCTTTAATAGAACGAATATTTATTTTGCGAATACGCATAAAGATCGTTTCAATATCTAACTCGTAGAAAAGTTCGCTAAAAAATGAATCTTTTGCCAATTTATTGTAGCCTTTTCCGTGATAAGGTTTGCCAAGCCATGTTCCAAGGAATCCGGCTTTTTCTTGCACATCAAATAAAGTAATTGTTCCGATAGGGTTACCCCATTCATCTAAAATTGTGCGTGAAATTAATTCCCCACGCTCTTCAGCTTCAATCGTTTGTTTCGTTAAAAATAAATATTCCTCATAAGAATAAGCCTTTTGACGCACAAAAGGGAAGACAGCTGGATCCACCATTAACTCGTATAGAACGTGGCTGTCGTGTAAGTCGCGTTTTTTCAACATACTAACTCCTCCTCACACGAGGGTAGCATGACGAAAAAACACCCCACCCTCGAAATTTTTATATCAATCTTTAAAAAATTTCGGGGTGGGAATCGAACCCACTAGAACCAGTTTCTAACGCTGGTGGCGCACCATTTGCCTTCCCCATTCATCAATTTGAAAATGATAATCACGACACAAATTGATTATGGTTTCATTCAGTTTATAATCGTATAATACTTTATCTAGTCAAAAAAATAAACTAGTTTTTTTTATTTTTTTTGTAAATTATTTTTCCATCAATCATAGTTAGTACAGGCTTGGCTAAATAATGGAAAGGATGATGGGTCCAGAGCACAAGATCAGCGTCTTTTCCAGCCTCAATGCTTCCAATTCTATCCTCTAAACGTAAATTTCGCGCTGGAAATATAGTGATTCCTTCTAGTGCAGTTTTTTCGTCTAATCCTTCCCTTACTGCGACAGCAGCACAAACATTTAAATATTGAATGGGTGTATAGGGGTGATCTGTTGTGATGGAAACTTCCACTCCATTTTTTGATAATATATGGTAAGTATCCCATGTTTTATTTTTTAGTTCGATTTTAGAACGGCGTGTAAGCGTGGGGCCAACTGAAACCTTCAAATTGTGTTTTGAAAGTTCTTCAACAATAAAGTGTCCTTCTGTACAATGTTCAATACGTAAATCAAGATTGAACTCTGTTGCAAAGCGTAGAGCGGAACTAATATCATCTGCTCGGTGAGCGTGGATACGTACGGGTATTTCACGGCGTAATGCTTTTAAAATAGGAAGCATTCGAAAATCTGCTTCATGCCCGTAGTGCTGTGCTTCATAAAATGATTCCCGAAGTAATCCCATAATTCCCATACGCGTAATGGACTCTTTTGTTCCATTACTATGGACTTTTTTAGGATTTTCGCCAAAGGCAATCTTTAAGCCAGCAGGTTCTTGAATGATCATATGATCAATACAAGTTCCGGCTGTTTTTATTACACAAGTCGTACCACCGATAATGTTTTGACTTCCTGGCATAACGTGAACAGTTGTAATTCCATTTTGTACCGCATCTTTAAATGCAATATCCAAAGGGTGGATTCCGTCTAAAGAACGGATATGGGGTGTTGAAACTTCAGACGTTTCATTTGCATCATTGCCAGCCCAACCAGTACCTTCATCATAGAGACCAAGATGGGTATGGACATCAATAAATCCAGGTAAGAGATGAAGAGCACGTGCGTCTATAACTGTCATATCTTGAGTAGGTTGAATGGAAGGCTTGACCTCAGCAATTTTTTCTCCTATAACGAGTACATCCCCTTGAAATTTTTGGGATGTAATAGGATAGACAATGGCTTGTTTGAGCAATATTTTCATAGGTACCTCATTTCTGTTACTTTATAATGTTAATGGAATGTAAGGGAAAGTAACTGAAAGATTATTTGTGTAATAATGCTCCGGATGCTAGAAAATAAAAGTTTTGAAAGGGCCCTCTGTAAAACTGTGTTTTAGAAGTACTACATTGTATGCGAAAGTATATTTTGTAATGCATGGTCTATTGACGGAAATGTGTATTGATACCCATACTCAATTGCTTTACTAGGTAATACATGTTGCCCTTCTAGTACAAGTATGCTCATCTCGCCTAATAAAGCACGAAGCATAAATGAAGGGACAGGTAACCAATGAGGTTTTTTTATTATAGTTGCAATGATTTCTCCAAATTCCTTCATTCTTATAGGATCAGGAGCTGTAATGTTAATCGGTCCATCAATTTCTTCTTTGTGTATGATGAAATCAATCATGGAAGCGACATCGTCTATATGAATCCATGATAACCATTGATTTCCAGATCCAACTGTACCTCCGATATAGAATTGATAGGGAAGTAGCATTTTTGGAAGGGCTCCTCCGTCTGGACCTAATACGACTCCGAATCTTGCGTAGATTGTCCGTATTCCGAGAGCACGTGCTTTAGATGCTTCTTGTTCCCATGAATATACTGTATTTGCTAAAAAGTCATTTCCAGGAGTCACATGCTGTTCTGTAAAAGATTCGGTTTCAGACGTTCCATAGTATCCAATTGCACTTGCGTTAATAAATGTGTGTGGTTTTGTAGGGAGTGCCTGCAATTGTTTAATGAGTCCTTTTGTTGTTTGAATTCTACTGTTTAAAATGACTTTCTTTTGTTTCTTTGTCCATCTACTATTAATAGACTCTCCAGCTAGATTAATAACTACATCAATAGAAGAGAGGGGGAAGGTGTGTAAATCTGGTGTCCATTGTACATACTGAAGGTTAGGATCGGAAGTTTCAGCAGTTTTTTTTCGTGAGAGAATGTAAACAGTATATCCTTTTTGAATAAAAAAGGTAGAAAGGTATTTACCTATAAAGCCGGTACCACCAGAAATTGCGATTTTCACAATTATTTCCTCCTCATTATATATATTCTTGAAAAGCAAAAACGTTCCTTAACTATGTTAAAATAATAGAGAGGTGAGAGTATGGCTGTCATTACAAAAATAGAAGTGCAAAAACGATCGAAAGAACGGTTTAATATTTATATCGATAAAGGTCAAGGTGAAGAATACGGATTTAGTGTCAATGAAGTAATCTTAATAAAACATGGATTACAAAAAGGCTTAGAAATTGATGAAATAGCTTTAGGAAATATTTTGTACAATGAAGAGGTACAAAAAGCATATTTACAAGCAATCTCCTATTTATCCTATCAAATGAGAACGAAACTAGAAATAGAAGATTTTTTACGAAAAAAAGAAGTTGGACAAGCCATCATCTCTGAGGTCGTTTCGAAATTATTACATGACCGATATATTAATGATAAAGAGTATGCTATTTTATATACGAGAACGCAAAGTAATGTGAATCGAAAAGGTCCAACGGTTATTAAAAGAGAGTTGTTAAATAAAGGTGTTCAGGATTTAATTATTACGCATAGTTTACAAGAATATCCGAAGGAAAAGCAAATTGAGAATGCTTTAATTCTTATAGAAAAGAAGAAGAAATCTTATCAAAAGCATTCCTTTTTACAAATGAAGCTAAAGTTAGACGAAATGCTCGTTCGTAAAGGATATTCTAGAGATGTGATTCAAATTTGTTTAGAAGAATTGAAAGACGAAAAAGATGACGAAAAGCAACAAGAAGCGTTACACTATCATGGGAATAAATACTATGAGAAATATAAGAAGTATGATGGCTGGACATTTGAAAATAAGATGAAACAAGCGTTATATCGCAAAGGATTCTCTATCGATGAGATAGAGATATTTTTGCAAATGAAACGCGAAGAGGGATGAGGGAATAAAATGAATATGCCAAAACGCTACAGTGAAATGACACCATATGAGCTAAGGGAAGAAATTGGGGTTTTGAAAGAGCAAGCGATAAAAGCTGAGCAACTTGGAATTGTAAATGAGTTCGATGTATTAATGCGAAAGATAGCAATGGCTCGCGCTTATATGACTGACATAAACAAATTCCATATCGGTGAGACATATGAATTAGTAGAAGAACCTGGTATATTATTTGAAATTACGTATTTCAATGGGGTATTTGCTTGGGGACATAAGCAAAATGATAATGAAGAGATTGGAATACCGATTTCTTTATTGCAAGAAAAATAAAAACCAGAGAGCGAATATCTCTCTGGTTTTCATCTTTGGTAGGCGTTACAGGAGATAGGAGATTCTAAAATTGGCGTTTTTTACATTCATTCGCCAATATAATGAGAGACTGGGTTTGTTGCGTCTGTCCGTTAACTTGCGCTTTTGCATGTTTCGGACGAGTCCACGTATGGTTAAATAATTCAGAACGACTATCTAAGCGATCACGGTAGCTCATCTTTATCACCTCGTGTAGGAAGTTAAGTTACTTTGTTACTACTCTTCCTGCTGATTTGCAGCACGCATACGTTCTTGTGGGTGCGTGTTAATTGTGCCGTTAGGTCGTTTCGAAGCGAAGCGTGATTTCGCTTTCGGTTGACCGTCGATTTTGCTGTTGTTTTTTGACTCAGACCAAAATTCGGCTTGTTTACCCATTGCGAACGCCCTCCTCATCATCAGTTGATACCTCTTGAAGAAGTATCAATTATAGAATGTGCAAAATAGAAGAAACTATCCTTTAGAAATGAAGGGATAATTAGGTAAAGGAGACTAGAACATGAATGATATTTATGAAGCATTAACGAAAGAACTATTAGACAAAAATGACAAGCTTTCTTACGCACAAGCGCGTGCTTGGGTTGAATTACTGTGGGAAGATTTTCAAACGACTTATGCGAAATCAGGTCGTTATCAAGGAGAAGAAATGACTGAACAAGTTGTGCGATCATGGATTAATAATCATGGAGGACGCCTTCATGAAATGCGTACAAATAATCCGAAATATAGCCATTTAATCAATCAAGAAGATCATTTGAAACATTAAAAAAAGCGACTGAAGTCGCTTTTTTTAATGTGGAAGTAACTCCAGTTTTTTTCGAAGTTTTTCTTCACTAAAAATCCATCCTGTATAGGAACTAATAATATTTAAATTATGATCGAGTTGAACGATCGCAACGAATGGATAATAGTCTTTACTACGATATCGCAAATCAATGAATCGAACTTCATAATAATGATCATAATCGAAAATGTCCCAGCGATATACAGGGGAGAAAGATAAAAATGCTGAGATGTTTTCATCTTGTTTAGCTGCGCGCATAATAGCATTATCTGGGAACGGTACCCGATCGAACTTATCATAGATCATAATGTTACCACGATGCCATCTAGCAACGTAGTAATAATCGTTTGTAACGACTGCTAAATGATAATGATAAAATCGATAAGAAGGAGAAATGATTATCTTCTCAACATGTTTGAAACGTTTTTGTACAACACTTCTTATATTTCTATGCATCATAATCCGTCCGATGTAGTAAACAATCATTAATATATACGCTGCTAAGGCAGTATATCCTTTATGGGAACCTACGAGCATACAAGCAATTGCGAGTATATGGATAAAGAAAATGACGGTATCAAATGTATTAATGATGCCGAGCGCTACCCATTTTTTTGTGAAGGGCCGTAATGCTTGTGTACCGTAGGCATTAAAAATATCTACAAAGACATGAAGAAAGACGGCAATAAAGGACCAAAGTAGTAGATGCAAATATGGAGCGTCTGAAAAGAAGGCGAAAGAGATGCCACTTATAAGGAAAGACCAAAGAATCACTGCAGGAATGGAATGAGTAATCCCACGATGATTTCTTATATATTTAGCGTTATTACGCAATTTTAAAACTGTATCGATGTCAGGAATATTGGAGCCGGCAATTGTAGCAAGCATAACTGCTTGTGGCCCAATATCACTTTGTGCTATGGCTGGATCTAACGTGGCCAAACTGCCTAGAGTAACGCCCATAACAAGGTGAGTGGCTGTGTCCATAGAAATCCACCTCCGTTTTTTATTAATGTAACTCTTTTTATTCGATACCTCAAGTCCTTTGCCTTCTATTTCCTATGTCATCTTACTTAAATTTTTTCCTAAAATCTTTATAATAGTACTTATATGCAAAAAAATGAGGGGGACCAAGTTTGACACTTGAAATATTAAATAATTTTAACATAGAGCAGTTTCAAAATGATTTAATTGGTTGGTTTGAAAAAGAGCAACGCGACTTACCGTGGCGTAAAAATAAAGATCCATACCGTGTTTGGGTTTCGGAAATTATGTTGCAGCAAACTAGGGTAGAAGCTGTAAAACCATATTACGCAAATTTCATGGGGAAGTTTCCTACTCTAGAAGCTTTGGCAAATGCTGATGATGAAGAAGTGTTAAAAGCATGGGAAGGTTTAGGCTATTATTCTAGAGCGCGAAATTTACATGCAGCCGTAAAAGAAGTAAAAGAAGTATATGGCGGGATTGTGCCAAGTGATGTAAAGAAGATTGAGAAATTAAAGGGAGTCGGTCCCTATACAAAAGGTGCTATTTTAAGTATCGCCTATGGTATACCAGAGCCGGCAGTTGACGGAAATGTTATGCGTGTATTATCTCGCATTTTATCAGTATGGGATGACATTGCAAAACCAAAAACGAGAAAAGTGTTTGAAGAGATTGTGCGTGAAATTATTTCGGCTGAAAATCCATCTTATTTTAATCAAGGTTTGATGGAATTAGGAGCACTGATTTGTATTCCTAAAAATCCAGCATGCTTACTTTGTCCTGTACGTGAGCATTGCAGGGGATATGCTGAAGGTGTTCAAAAGGAATTACCAGTAAAAAGTAAAGCGAAAGCCCCTACGATGGTACCGATTGTTGCGGGAGTACTTCAAACGGAAGATGGTCGTTACGTCATTAATAAACGTCCAAGTACCGGTTTATTAGCTAATATGTGGGAGTTTCCGAATATTGAACTTGGCGAAGGGATTCGTAATCAGAAGGAACAGCTTATAGATTATATGAAAGAAAAATTTGAGCTTTCGATTTCTATTGAAGAATACGCAATGAATGTACAACATACGTTTACACATCGTACTTGGGATATATTCGTATTTTACGGAAAAGTAACTGGTGATATTGTTGAAACAGATACATTGAAATTTGTATCGAAAGAAGCATTTGAGCAGTTACCTTTCTCTAAATCGCATCGTACGATTTATGAGAGTTGTGTTGAGAAAATTACAATGCAATAAAGTGAAACTTTAATCAGTGGGGGTTTTCTTCATCCCCCACTGATTATCAGCCCTCACCAATCGGACTTTTATGGGCAGCCCGACCCCCACCTCACTTCTTTGCTTTCGCTGCATTTTGAGGTGGGGGTCTTACTGCCCATTAAAGCGGGATAAACAAAAAAAGTGTTCCCAGGTTGGGAACACTTTTTTAATCGTAAGAAATTTTTGTCCCATGAGTCCAACTAGCATCACCTTCTTGTAAGCCGCCTCTTGATTCAATTTCTATTACAATTTCTTTGTAGATACTTTGACCTTCTGCATTTAAATACGGCAGAATCTGTTGTAATGAATGATGAAAATAAGCCAATTCATCTTCTTTCCACTCACTTTTTGAAACCATCGTTAGTTCAGTCATATCGCGTCCTACATACATATTCCCACCTCCATTTTCTATAGTTTGAATGAGTAACAAGAGATATATGCGGAATTTTTTCAAAAGAAAATTACGGATAGCTTCTAGTTGAATTGGTTACATTATTGATTGTGGAGGTGAGAAAGATGAGTAAAAAACAACAAGGTTATAACAAGGCAACTTCTGGTGCTAGCATTCAAAGTACAAATGCTAGTTATGGTACAGAGTTTTCAACTGAAACAGATGTGCAAGCAGTAAAACAAGCAAACGCACAATCAGAAGCGAAGAAAGCACAAGCTTCTGGTGCACAAAGTGCAAACGCTAGTTATGGTACTGAATTTGCAACTGAAACAGACGTGCATGCTGTGAAAAAACAAAATGCACAATCAGCTGCAAAACAATCACAATCTTCTAGTTCAAATCAGTAATGAAAGAAAAACACTTCTCTAATTCGAGAGAAGTGTTTTCTTTGTGCTTTGGTCATGGGAATGAAAATAAAACGAACGACATAACTTCTAATAAGTCAACAAATGTAGTCAAAGGAGAAGGAAGTTAAAGATTAGAAATATGTAATGAGGAATAATAAATGATAAATAAGTCCAAAAGGGGGTAAGTAATGAACGATTTTGATAAGTTGGTAGGAGAGCAATTGGAAACGATGGATGAGTTGTTGAAGTTACAAGCTCACCTAGAGAAGTATCAGCAAATTGAAATGAGCGAAAAGGATACGTGCGATAAAAAGGAATTACATTTTATCCGCCAAGAAATATATAGAACAGAATTAGCGCTCAAGCTATTACATGAGAAATTTGAAGAGCAAACAAATAGTGTAATTCAATCTTTTGAAACTGAAAAAATGATTTCAAATTTAGGATAAGATATATCGTTACCTTTAGGTGAAAGGTCCTTCTTTACATGGAAATGAGGAAGGACTTTTTTTATTCTCATTTCTTCCTTTATAAAATGTTAAGCGAAGATCCTTGTTTCTTAATAGGATTAAGGATATCGTATTCAGTGTAAAATATAGAGTCTTATCGCTTTAGTTTTAAAATTTCGACAAAAAAGTTATAATAGAAAAAAAGTGAATGCAGTTCAAAGGGCATTTGCAGTTGAAGGAAGGGAGCATATATGGGATTTCCCAAAGAAGGAGAAAAAGTACAAATACATAGTTATAAACATAATGGCTCCATTCATAGAATGTGGGAAGAGACAACGATTTTAAAAGGGACACAGAGCCTTGTAATCGGAGCGAATGATCGTACAGTAGTGACGGAATCAGATGGCCGAACATGGATTACTCGTGAACCAGCAATTTGTTATTTTCATGCAAACTATTGGTTTAATGTAATTGGAATGTTAAGGGAAGAGGGAGTATATTATTATTGTAATTTAAGCTCACCTTTTGCATATGATTC
Organism: Bacillus cereus group sp. MYBKT111-2; assembly: GCF_051915205.1. Classification (NCBI taxonomy): domain Bacteria; kingdom Bacillati; phylum Bacillota; class Bacilli; order Caryophanales; family Bacillaceae; genus Bacillus; species Bacillus cereus group sp. MYBKT111-2. The sequence continues at coordinate 14,822 of NZ_JBQAEG010000007.1, read as the reverse complement.
TGAAGCGTTAAAGTATATTGATTATGATTTAGATATTAAAGTGTATCCAGATATGACATATACGCTTTTAGATGAAGATGAATATGAAAAACATAGTCAAATTATGCAATATCCACCTGTGATTGATACGATTTTAAAACGAAATGTAGCACAATTAACACAATGGATTCATCAAAGAAAAGGGCCATTCGCACCAGACTTTGTAGATATGTGGTATGAGAGATATTTAATGTACAGAAATTAAAACAAACCTGCAGGGGATTTCCCCGCAGGTTTGTCCTATTAGAGGGGGGATTATGTGCAAGGTATAAAAAGATATTTGCAATTTGTTAAACCATATCGATGGCTTATTGCTATTACGATTATGATTGGTCTAGTTAAATTCGGCATCCCGCTCATTATGCCGTGGTTATTAAAATATATTATTGATGATGTCATTCAGGGCGGAGGGTCACTTCAAGATAAGACGTCCCAACTAGTAACAGCGATTGGGATTGCTTTTTTTATTTTTGCAGTGTTAAGACCACCGATTGAATATTATCGTCAATATTTTGCGCAGCGTATCGCAAATACAATACTATATGATTTGCGAAAACATATTTTTGGTCATTTACAAAAGTTGAGTTTACGTTATTATTCGAATACAAAAACAGGGGAGATTATTTCGCGCGTCATTCATGATGTAGAACAAACGAAGGATTTTGTAATTACTGGTTTGATGAATGTTTGGTTAGACACGGCAACAATTGCTATCGCTATCATTGTTATGTTTTCTATGAATATAAAATTGACATTTGTTGCGCTATTAATTTTACCTATTTATGTAGTGGCAGTGAAATATTTTTTCGGGCGTCTTCGAAAATTGACGAAAGAGCGTTCACAAGCGTTAGCAACGATGCAAGGGTATTTACATGAACGTATTCAAGGGATGCAAGTGACACGTAGCTTTGCATTAGAAGAGTATGAAGGGAAGCAATTTGAAAAAAGAAATAATGAATTTTTGACGAAAGCGTTAACACATACGAGTTGGACGGCGAGAACATTTTCGGCAGTAAATACGTTAACAGATTTAGGGCCGTTACTCGTGATCGGTTTTGCGGCGTATGAAGTGATTCAGGGGCAGTTAACCTTAGGAACTATGGTTGCCTTTGTTGGATATATGGATAGTTTGTATAGTCCACTTCGCCGCCTTGTCAATTCCTCTACGACATTAACACAGTCTTTTGCATCGATGGATCGGGTGTTTGAACTATTAGATGAAAAATACGATATTGTGAATGTGCCAAGTGCGGTACAAACGAAAAAATTAAATGGTGAAGTGATATTTGATAATGTATCTTTTCGTTACAATTCGGATGAAAAAGAGGTATTACATAACCTTTCGTTAACTATGTTACCAGGAGAGAAGGTAGCACTTGTAGGAGCGAGTGGGGGAGGGAAGTCATCTCTTGCTAGTTTAATCCCACGTTTCTATGATGTCTCTTCAGGCGTAGTTTATGTAGATGGGATAGATGTTAGAAAGTATGATATGAGAAATTTACGTAGCCATATTGGAATTGTACTGCAAGATAATTTGTTATTTAGCGATACAATCGGGGCAAATATTTTATATGGGAATCCGAAAGCTACAGAGGAAGAAGTAATTGCAGCTGCCAAAGCTGCGCAAATTCATGATTTTATTATTGAGTTACCTGATGGTTATGATACTGTCGTCGGGGAGCGCGGTGTGAAGTTATCTGGTGGGCAAAGGCAACGTGTAGCGATTGCACGCGTGTTTTTAAAGAATCCATCGTTACTTATATTAGATGAAGCGACTTCCGCTTTGGATCTAGAAAATGAACGATATATTCAAGAGGCGCTTCAAACGTTAGCTGCTGATCGAACGACGATTATAATTGCACATCGATTGGCGACGATTACGCATGTGGATACGATTATTTACATTGAAGATGGTGAAATTAAAGAAACAGGATCTCATGAAGAATTAATGAAAAAAAGAGGATATTACCACAATTTATATCAACTTCAACATATAACAGAAACAGCTCCTTTAGCGTAAAAGGAGCTGTTTTTTATTCGTCTTCTTTTTTATCATCGATTTTGAGTTCTGCTTCTGGTTTATGGTATGTGTAGAAGCTATCCACAAGTAAATCTAAATGCTCTACTTCTTCACTATAGTTAATAATAGCAGAAATAAGAGGGAAGAGATGTAGCCATGTTTTATATGCCTCTTCATCATCCTTGTTTTGATATTCCATAAAGATATCAATTAATTCCTGTTTACCTGTTTCAACTTCATCAAGCATTTCAACAGATTGTTGTTTTTTTGCTTTACCAATAAATTTTAATAAAACTTGTTCATGATAATGTGTTAATGAATCAAGCTCGTTCTGAATAGATTCCTGGAATTCTTCTGGCATATAGCGCAGTTCGTTTTCAGTACGATGTAATGATTTTAACGTACTTAAAGCACGACTTGTCGTCGCTAACATTTGTCTGAATAAAACAAGCTTACGAATTTTTGCGAACTTTACTTTTTTCGTATAGCTTCTTTCTTCTTTATACAGCAAATAGTAATGGTTTAATTTGATCATTTTTTCTTTCATACGATCAATATCAGTTTTTAATGTTGTAAAATCAGAAGCTTGCCTGCTATTCATTCGAATCCATTTTACAATTTCTTCTGTATTATCAACGATGCGATGATATAACTTTGTTTCGTATTTTGGCGGCATAAACACTAAATTTACAAGTGAAGCCGCAATAATTCCAACCATAATCGTCGCAAAGCGAAGTAAGGCAAAACTAAAGAAATCTTCACCTTGATACTCCATAATAGCGATAACTGTTACTAAAGCAATTGATATTGTGTTTTCTAATCGTAATTGCAATGTAAGAGCAATTACTAATATACATGTTAATCCAATAATAAAAGGATTATGTCCAAAAGCAGTAGCGAATGCGATAGCGAATACCGCACCAATGACGTTTGCTTGAATTTGTTCAAGTGCAGTTAAATACGAACGGTATACAGACGGTTGAACAGCGAAGATAGCTGAGATTCCCGCAAATACTGGACTCGGTAAGTTAAGTAAAATACAAGCAAATAAAGCTAATGTGATGGCAATACCCGTTTTTAAAATGCGAGCACCAAGTTTCATACCCTTAATAAGATCCTTTCTCTTGTCATAATGAATGTACAACATGATACTATACATTCATTACAATATGTTAGCAAGTGATATTTTAGTGACGTTAATAAGAAATTAAGATTCATTTTATACTTTTTCCTAATTCTTTTTAAACATCAATTTTTAGTAAAAAAACCTGCTGAATTTCAGCAGGTTTCAAATTGTTACTATAGATTACTATGAGAAGTGTACTTCGTCAATTTTTTTCTTGAAGATGAAAATTAGGCATATCACTCTGTTGAGATAGATGGATCAGCCTGCTCTTTTTTCGGGATGATTTCAAAAAACTGTTGCTGCATATCATCGAATAATGGTGTCAATAAAGCAACTTCCTCGTATTGCTCATGTTCATTTAATACACGGATATAATCTAGTAATAACTCGGTCACATCTTGCACACCATTTTTACTAAGTGGTTGTAATGTAACATTTGCTCCTTTTGCGATTCTTCTTTTTAAGGCCTGTTCTGTTAAACCTAAGCTTGAATCATGGCGTAAATAAACAACACCGCCAGTCATACCAGCGCAAATCCATGGACCAGGATCTCCTAAAACAAGCGCGCGCCCATTTGTCATATATTCAAAAGCGAAACCTTTAATATTAGAGTATGCTCCTATATTCCCTTGTTCTTTTTCGCGGAGTGGCTTTATCATGCGTCCGCCAATTATCATGTCTGCTCCAGAGAGGCGAATGCCAGCGCGAGCATCAGCGTTACCTTGAACGTATAGCGCCCCTTTTTGTGCACCGTATCCAAAACCTTTTCCGACAGAACCGTTATAATATAGACCATCTTTTCCTTTTGCTTTCGTTATATAAATACCACCACCAAAGGAGGTTTTACCAATACCATCTTGTGCGCCGCCGTTTACGTGTATAAATAAGTTCTCACTATTGTAAGCACCTAATCCATTTCCAGGAATCGAGCCATTCGTATACTTTAATGTAAGTGGTTCAAGCTTCGTGTCTTCATATAATTTACTACGAACGCGATAACAAGATTCTAGACCACCCATAACGCGTTGCTCTACGCCAACGCCTACTAATTCTTTTGAATGAGGAGAATGAATTGTTTCAAATTGTTTTTCTAGTACGTGTTCTGTTTTTGTACCAGATGGATGTTCTATCGTTTGTAGTAAATTACATAAGTTTAATAAATTTTTGCCTCGAACTTGTTCTAATAAATCGGAACGCCCGACAATTTCTTGTAAATTTGTATAGCCGAGATTTCCTGTTAATCGTTTTAGTTCTTCGCCAAAAGTAGTGAATAAATGTAATAATCCAGCCACGGCGCTTTCTAATTCACGCGGGACGAAGCGGCGTAATCCGTGTTCTTTCGCTTGAGCTTCAGATTCAATCTGTGTTGCGATTCCAACGTGGCAAGTATCTAGATGACATCCGCGGCAAGTTGTACAGCCAATTGCAATCATGGATAATGTACCAAATCCAATGCGGTTTGCTCCAAGGAGCATAATTTTCAAGGCATCATTCACACTTCGAATACCACCATCAGCCCAAATTTCTACTTTATGTCTCATATTTGCTTCTAATAAAGCATTGTGAGCGGCTTTCACACCAATTTCTACAGGAAGCCCTACATGTTGCAATGCGTGAATACGTGCGGCACCTGTACCACCATCAAATCCGCTAATGTTAATAAAATCAGCACCAGCTTTAGCGATACCGACAGCAATTGTTCCAATGTTAGGGACGACAGGAACTTTTACAGCTACTTTTGCAAGTTGATTAGCCGTTTTAATTTCTGTAATCATTTGAGCTAAATCTTCAATGGAATAAATATCATGATTGTTAGAAGGTGAAATTAAATCAGAGCCAATTGTAGCATTACGCGCTTCAGCGATTTTGGCTGTTACTTTTGAACCTGGCAAATGTCCACCTTCACCAGGCTTGGCACCTTGCCCAATTTTTATTTCAATTAAGTTTGATGAATTGAGTAGTTCGGCGTTTACGCCAAATCGTCCGGACGCGATTTGTTGTCCACGTGTATGTGGATATTTTCCAATCATATCTTTAATTTCGCCGCCTTCACCGTTCAAACTAATCATATTTAGCTGATCGGCTGCTTCTGCATATGCACGAAAGGCAATTTCATTTTGAGAACCGAATGACATGGAACTAATAATAAATGGTAAATCATGATTTTGAATACTGATGGACACTTCTTCAGCCGGAACGACATGTTTTGTTTCTTTCGTTTGAACAAGATGTCTAATTGCGATTGGGTTATTTTCTTCTAATTCACTTAATTTTTCACGGTAATCATCATAAGAGTTTCCCTTTGCAACATCGCCGATTGCTTTCCAAATTCGCGGGAATATATGAAAAGATTTTCGCATTCTAACTTTAGGATTGTTATAATCGTTCGCTCGCATTTGTGCATCTTCAGCAAGTGATTCAAGAGAAAAAGCTAAATCATTTGAACCTAAGAAATTTGTAATTTGCAATATATTTGCGATTTCTTCATGTAACCCGATAGAAGAATAGAGGCGACCGTAACCACGCAATTCATGGATTCCAATTGTTGAAATGACTTTTTCCAGTCCTTTATTAAGTGCATGATATAAATTCGTAATTGGTGTTTTTGTCCCATCATTTACGGTTGCAAATAGTAAATATGGATTGATACTATCTGCTCCTAATCCATACAGTGTGACGATATCGTGTAAGGAGCGAAGGGCACCAGAACGTATAACGAGAGAGCAGTTTCGGCGTAATTTATTTTCGCTTAATACTTGATGTACTTTCGCGGTAACTAAATGCGGATCAATCCATAATCGTCCATTTAGGTGAGCGTCAGCATCGTCTATTAATAATAGGGAAGCTCCATCGTTCACGGCTGTTATCGCTTCAGAACTAATTCGACTTAAGGCACATTGTAAAGTTTCTGCCTGACTGAATGTAGCAGAGATTGTAGCGATAGAGCTATGAGTATTGAATAGTTGTATAAGTTGCTCGTACGTAATTGTGTGTAATTCTTCTACAATAGATTGTGCTACACTTCCTTCTAAAATGATTGGGGAAAGCATCTCAACTACAAATGGCTGTTTAGCATCAGCCAATAAACTTGGACGTTTGCCAAGTATCGTTCGGGTGGAGAAGTGTTCAACTTCTCGATCGCGATCGATTGCTGGATTTGTAACAACAGCTACACTTTCCTTAATGAAGTCAGCGATATTTCGTCTATCAGTATCAAGTGCAGCGAGTGGTGAGTCATGCCCAAGTGAGCGAATTGGTTCAACACCTTTTGTTGCCATCTGTTCAAGAAGCTGAATATGTTCACGATCCCATCCGAAAGCAACGTATTGTTTTGTGTCAACTTGCATAGAATCACATAATCCTTGGATTTCTTTCGTTTCAGGGGTAGATAAGTTTAAATGATAATCTTTAGTATCCACTCGTTTTTTAAAACGGTCATATACTTGAGCTTGGTATTTGTCATATTCATAAAGAACAAGCTCATCTTGTTCATTCCACTTTAGTCCGACTTTTTCCCCTGGAGCGAGTGGTTTTGGTTCTGCTACATATTCAGTTGGGGATACAACTCCAGGTTCAGAAGAGAAAATATAAGAGCTTTCTGTCTCTACTTTCCATACTGGTCGTAGCCCGAGGGAATCCACGCTGAAAACAGCTTCATCTTTATAACGTGAAATAATGCCAGCTGGACCTTGTGCAAAATGGCCCCATGCTTCACGTATATACGTATATAAATCTTGTAGATGTGGTTCATAAAGTTTAATTTCATTAATAATTGGCGGGAATAGTATATCCATTGCTTCAAATAAACTGTAGTTGTATTGAACAAGTAGAGTTTCTAAGGTGCGGTTTAAATCTTGGGAGTCACTGCCCCCAGCAGTAAGTGGAACGTGAATCATTTCAGCTTGATCGCGTAATTTTGCAATTGTGTTAATTTCACCATTATGTCCGAGGATACTAAATGGTTGTACACGAAAGAAGTTAGATAATGTATTAGTAGAATAGCGATTATGTCCTAGTGTCATAGTTGAAGCAATAAGTGGGTGTTGTAAATCATTGTAATAGGCAACAAGTGTATCCCCAGCACCGAGAACTTTATATACAACGTGATCACGACTTAAGGAAGCAACATGAATCGCTTCATTTTCTTCTATTTTTATCGTTACTGTAAATAATGTTTGCTCAATATTTGTAACTTCATTTTCTGCGATAAGAGCAACTTGCCAAAATAAAGGTTCTTCTTGTTTACCAAGTGGACCGAGTGCATCGGAGTTGATTACATCATCACTTTCGAAAAGAATTGCAAAGTTTTCGTTGTTTAGTTGTGTACGAATATGATTTTTTAAATTAACTATATTTTCGTTTTTGTTTAGAAAAAAATGTCCAACGATAAAGTGGGGATGATCCACGATCGTTGGATTATATCCGCTACTTTTTAATTTTTCATTCCAAAGTGATTTTGGTACATCAATGTGAATACCAATTCCATCGCCTTCGCCATTAATGAAACCAGCTCTATGATTCATTTTGACGAGCGATTGTATGCAAAGGTCAATATTTTCTTTTGTAGGAATTTTTCGTTTCTCCATAACGGAAACGATTCCACACGCATCGTGTTCCGCATTTTTGTAATCTCGAAATAAAGACGGTGTCCATGTGTTTGTTTTATTGAGCATCCGTCAATCCCCCCTCTTATGAAAGTTTGAATAATCTTACTATTTGAGGCGTGAGCAGCCTTGTATACAAAGATAGTAAGGATATAAAAAATTAAACAGATAATTATGAATAATTATACTATTAATGAGGGATTTATGAAATAGAAAAAAGGAAAAAAGAAAGGTGTGCTTTCTTTTTTCCTTTTAATGGCGGGATTATTTATTGTTTGCTAAAGCAGCAAATGCTCTACCTACAGCTTCAATTGTATATTCAATATCTTCTTTTGTATGTTCTGTCGTTAAGAACCATGCCTCATATTTAGAAGGTGCTAAGTTAACTCCTTCTTGAAGCATAAGCTTGAAGAATTTACCGAACATTTCACCGTCTGTATCTTGTGCTGCATCGTAATCTTCAATTGTATTTGTTGTGAAGTATACAGTTAAAGCGCCTTTTAGGCGGTTTAATGTAATATCGATATTATGTTTTTCAGCCTGCTCTAAAATTCCTTTTTCAAGCATTGCACCAAGTTCATCTAATTTTTCATAAAGCCCTTCTTGTTGAAGAACTTCTAGACAAGCAATACCAGATGCCATAGAAGCAGGATTTCCTGCCATTGTACCAGCTTGATATGCAGGTCCAAGAGGGGCAACTTGTTCCATAATTTCTTTCTTACCACCGTAAGCACCGATTGGAAGTCCGCCGCCAATAACTTTACCAAGCGCTGTTAAGTCTGGTGTTACGCCAAGTAAGTCTTGAGCACCACCGTACATGAAGCGGAAAGCAGTAATAACTTCATCATAAATTACTAGTGCACCAGCTTCGTGAACAAGTTCATTCACTTTCTCAAGGAAGCCAGGTTTTGGCTCTACAATACCGAAGTTTCCAACGATTGGTTCTACAAGAATAGCTGCTACTTCATGTCCCCATTTATCTAATGCTTCTTTTAAAGTTTCTACATTATTAAATGGAACAGTAATAACTTCTTGAGCGATACTTTGTGGTACACCCGCTGAGTCAGGAGTTCCTAGTGTAGAAGGGCCAGATCCAGCTGCTACAAGTACTAAATCAGAATGACCGTGGTAACAACCAGCGAATTTCATAATTTTTGTGCGGCCTGTGTAAGCGCGAGCGACACGAATTGTTGTCATTACAGCTTCAGTACCAGAGTTTACGAAGCGGACTTTATCTAATGCAGGCATTGCTTCTTTTAACATTTTTGCAAATTTTACTTCTAGCGCTGTTGGAGTTCCGTAAAGTACCCCATTTTCAGCAGCTGTTGTAATTGCTTTTGTAATGTGCGGGTGAGCATGTCCAGTAATAATAGGACCGTATGCTGCTAAATAATCGATATATTTATTTCCGTCTACATCCCAGAAATAAGCACCTTTTCCACGTTCCATAGCAACAGGAGCGCCGCCACCAACTGCTTTAAAAGAACGAGAAGGACTATTAACACCGCCAACGATATGTTCTAAAGCTTCTTTATGTAATGCTTCTGATTTTGTGAATTTCACTACCATTCATCTCCTTACAAAAATCTATGTATTATTCTAACATGTTTTTCGAAAAGACGTATTGTTTGTGATAGAGAAGGCAGTTGGGTAAACTATTCGTTGTGACATTTAGGAAGGGGGTCCGGTTATGAAATCGGTAATTGAGGTACAAGGGTTACGTAAAGAATTTACAGCCTATTCAAGTCGTCCAGGTTTAAAGGGTGCATTTCGCGATTTATTAAATCGTAATTATAAAATAGTACCAGCAGTAAATGATGTATCTTTTACTGTGAAACAAGGTGAAATGGTTGGATATATCGGTGAGAATGGTGCTGGTAAATCAACGACAATTAAAATGCTTACGGGGATTTTGACTCCGACATCAGGAGACATTTTAGTAAACGGGATGAACCCGCATAAGCAGAGGGAAGAATTTGTAAGAACGATTGGTGTTGTTTTCGGGCAACGCTCACAGCTTTGGTGGGATATTGCGGTACAAGAATCGTTTCGTTTATTAAAAAAAGTGTACGGTGTATCAGACGCTCAGTATAAAGAACATATGGAGCACGTGATCGAAACGTTAGATATTGGTCCTTTATTAGATAAGCCAGTTCGAAAGCTATCTTTAGGTCAAAGAATGCGTTGTGAATTAGCGGCAGCATTAATTCATAATCCGCCGTTATTATTTTTAGATGAACCAACAATTGGGTTAGATGTACTTGTGAAATTGAAAATACGTGAATTTTTAAAAGAAATGAATGAACGTTATAAAACAACGATTTTATTAACAACTCATGATATTACTGATATTGAAGCTTTATGTGAGCGCGTTATCATGCTGGATGAAGGCAATATTATGTATGACGGTTCTTTAAATAATCTTCGTACGCAGTGGGGAGCAGAGAAAGAAATACATTTTCAGTTTGTCGCACCAGTTTCTTATCAGGATTTATCAATGGTTATGCCAGATAGTCATGTCGTTTGGTCGAAAGCGAAAGAGGAAAACGCGTGGATTGCCAAAATACCGAATGAAGAAGTTATTATTTCAATGCTTATTTCTAAAGTGGTACAAGCCTTTCAAATTAAAGATTTAAAAATTAACGAAGTGTCTACAGAGGAAATTATTCGTAACATTTATGAGGAAGGTATTAAACATGGGTAAGTACATTGAAATGATTCGAATTCGCTTTTTAATGATGCTTGCGTATCGTACAAACTACTATAGCGGGATTTTAATTTATACAATTAATATCGGCGCATATTATTTTTTGTGGCAAGCAATTTATAGCGGAAAAGAGAATATTGAAAGTTTATCTATTTCGCAAATGACTACGTATATCGCAATTGCGTGGATGGCACGTGCTTTTTATTTTAATAATATAGACAGGGAAATTGCGATGGAGATTCAAGAAGGACGTGTAGCGGTAGAACTGATACGTCCATATAACTATTTAGGGATGAAAGTGATGCAAGGTCTTGGTGAAGGAATATTTCGCTTTGCCTTCTTTTCCATTCCGGGTATGGTGATCGTTACCTTATTATTTTCATTGCAAATTACAACGAACTTTCAAACGTGGTTATATTTCTTCTTATCTTTAATATTTAGTTTTATTATTAATACACAAATTAATTTAATGACGGGAATGCTCACATTCTTCTTATTTAATAATAGCGGAATTATGTATGCAAAACGTGTTGTTATTGATTTGTTTTCAGGTCTATTATTACCAATTAGTTTTTATCCGTTATGGGCCCAAAAGGCAATGATGTTTTTACCGTTTCAGGCTATTAGTTATATTCCGAGTATGATTTTCTCAGAAGGTATACAAGGAAGTAAATTGTATGAGGCATTATTATTCCAAGTAATTTGGGCCATTGTACTTATTATTCCGATTGTACTCATGTGGAGAACGGCGAGAAAACGTCTAATTGTACAAGGGGGATGATGAGATGATATATATAAAACTATTTTTGCAATATGCAAGTCAATATATAAAAACAAAATTGGAGTATCGGGGCGATTTTATCGTTGGATTACTTTCTGATTTATCACTACAGGCTGTTAATTTAATCTTTATTCTTGTTGTGTTTGGACATACGCAAGCATTAAAAGGTTGGAGTAGAGAAGAAGTCATCTTTATTTATGGTTTCTTTTTAGTGCCGTTTGCCATTTTCTCAGCTTTCTTTAACATATGGGACTTTAATGATCGTTACATTATTAAAGGAGAAATGGATCGCATATTAACGAGACCGATTCATAGTTTATTTCAAATTATTTTAGAAAGAATGGAGCTTGAATCTTTAATTGGAGCGATTACGGGAATGATTGTAATGGGCTACGCAGCAGTGGAGTTGCAATTATCTTTTTACTGGTACGATATCTTCTTATTCTTGTTGATGGTAGGAGGGGGCGCACTTGTATACGGAGGAATATTTGTTACGCTTGCAAGTCTTGGTTTTTGGTCGGACGCGAAAAGTTCGATTATGCCGCTAATGTATAACATAGGGAATTATGGCCGCTATCCTGTTAATATTTATAACCGTGTGATTCGCTTCATTTTAACGTTTGTCCTACCATTTGCGTTTGTCGGAGTGTATCCAGCAGCGTACTTTTTAAGAAAAACAGAGTGGAATAGCTATGCATTTGCAACACCGCTCGTTGGTGTTATCTGTTTTACGATTGCAATTACTCTTTGGAATCAAGGGGTAAAAAGGTACCGTGGTGCAGGGAATTAATTATAAAAGCTTGTTTCTTTCTAAGGGATAAATCCAATGGCTGTCTCATACATATAAAATGAGGTGGAGGACATGTTATGGGGATTTATTCTATTAATTGTAGCAATTGCTATTTTGAGAAGTGTCCAATTGTTATGGAGTTCCTATTCAGATTCAACGCGTTTTTTTTCGCTGTATAATCTAGCCACATTATTTTTGATTTATACAACTGTACTAATTGCGTTTGGATTAAGTTATGTTGTATTAGAAGAAATGGGTTTTGCAGTTTTGAAAGAGGATGGAGAAAGCTTAAACGCTCACTCTTTTCAACTCGTTGAAATTTGTTTATATTTTAGCGCAGTTACTTTATTGTCTGTTGGATATGGTGATATATCTCCAATTGGAATTGGGCGGTGGATTGCAATTGGAGAAGCGCTAATTGGATATACATTACCGTTTGCTTTCGTGATGAGGTCTGTAATAGACAATGAAAAATAAGGAAGCATTTGTTATAGTAAAAGAAAAGAGTAGGAGTGATAACAATGATCACAGTAGGAGAAATGGCTCCAGAATTTACATTAGAGGGAAGTAACGGGGAACAAGTTCGCTTAGCTGATTTTCGTGGTAAAAATGTAGTTCTATATTTTTATCCGAAAGATATGACTCCAGGGTGTACAACTGAAGCATGTGATTTTCGAGATGCATATGGATTATTTCAAGAGAAAGATACAGTTATTCTTGGTGTAAGCCCTGATTCAGCGAACAGACATCTGAAGTTCATTGAGAAGCATGAACTTCCATTTGTACTTTTAGTAGATGAAGATCATAAGGTAGCGGAATTGTATGATGTTTGGAAATTGAAAAAGAACTTTGGGAAAGAGTACATGGGAATTGAGCGTTCTACATTCCTTATTAATAAAGACGGTGAACTTGTAAAAGAGTGGCGTAAAGTGAAAGTGAAGGGACATATTGAAGATGTTCTTTCTTATATAAAGTAAATCCATTGTGGAGATAAAATATATAGAAGTAAGGCGAGTGTCTATACATATTTTATTGTCTTACATAAAGTGAAGTGTAGGGCATACCTCCTCAGATGATAGTATTCCAAGTGCGATTATGTCGCACTTTTTTTCTATGTAAATGTATAAAAAATGGGGAAAGATACATAAGAATAAGGCTATATACAAAAATAAACCACATACTTATAGTAGAAATATTGACGATTTATAAGAAAAGGAGTACACTCTTTATAAGAATTATAAAATAATAATCCGTATAGAATCGGGGTGCATGACGGTGGTCAAAGAAGAATTAAAAGAAGCGCTAGAAATGCTGAAAAATACGGGTGTACGCATTACTCCACAGCGTCATGCTATTTTAGAGTACCTTGTGGAATCAATGACGCACCCAACAGCGGATGACATTTATAAAGCATTAGAAGGTAAGTTTCCAAATATGAGTGTTGCAACTGTCTATAATAACTTACGTGTATTTAAAGAGGTTGGACTTGTAAAGGAATTAACTTATGGAGACGCTTCAAGTAGATTTGATTATGTTACAAGTCAACATTATCATGTGATTTGTGAAAAATGTGGTAAAATTGTTGATTTTCCTTATGGAGGTTTGGAACAACTTGAAGAGGAAGCTGCAAAAACAACAGGCTTCGTTATTAATAGTCATCGCTTAGAAATTTATGGCGTTTGTCCAGAGTGTCATAAGGCGTAATATATAATAAAGAAAGAGGCTGACGGCTTTACGTCAACCTCTTTCTTTATTATATATGGGAATTACGCTAAGTTCAGAAGGAGTTAAAATGTTCAGTAGAGATCTAATTTAATTAAGAATAAATACAAAAGGTGATTTCTTAACCAAGAAATCACCTTTTGATGTTTAGCCCTATAAGGATACATTTTCCTTACTGTACTCATATGTGCCTATGATTTATAGCTCTTCTTATTATATTTTTCATCAAATTCTTTTCCTTCTAGATTTCGATCCATTGTTAAAGGTTGGTTGCAATGCATACATGCGTCGACACGACCGAGCATTTTTGTAGGCTTATCGCAGCTTGGACAAATAATTTGTACAGTTTTAGTAGATAACATACCAATCCAAAAGTAAACGACAGTACTAGCGATAACAGCTAAAAAGCCAACCATCATAAATGTTGTCATAATAATAATGTTCTCACGGAAAAAGACTCCTAAGTATGCAATAAAGAGACCGATAAATACTAAACTTAATGCAAAGGTCCGGATTTTATTGATTTTGTTCGAATATTTAATGCCCATTCTCACCACACTCCTATAACAATAATATAACATAAAATTTAGAATTTTCACTCGTTGAAAAATGTGATAGAGTGATAAGATATGAAATGTGGAGTAGGATGAAGGGAAACTATAATGGTTTTTGGAACATGGTTTTAAAGTTTTAACGGGATGTGAAATTTTTTTATAAAAAGTATTGACCCTGTATGTACTGCATGATATATTAATAACCGTCGCTGATGCGGAAACGCAGAAAACGACAAAAAAGAAATTGAAAAACTTAGTTGACATCGAAATACGAAGATGTTAACATAAGGAAGTCGCAAATGAGCGACTAAGTAGTTCTTTGAAAACTGAACGAAACAAACAACGTGAAACGTCAATTTTTATTTTATGATGCTAGACAAACTAACTTTATTGGAGAGTTTGATCCTGGCTCAGGATGAACGCTGGCGGCGTGCCTAATACATGCAAGTCGAGCGAATGGATTAAGAGCTTGCTCTTAT
>NZ_JBQAEG010000006.1:0-380946 GCF_051915205.1 Bacillus cereus group sp. MYBKT111-2 | reverse complement strand
ATTTTATTTACAAATCTTAATTGACGTTGTTAACCCGATAATGACTCCCACACAAAGTGGTGTTGTTTCTGGTTGTACATCTGATGCCCCTTGGATTTCCGCTAACTCTTCTTCGCTTAATTCATTTAACGCTTTTCCCGATGGGTGTTTCGGTAAGTCGTTTAACTTCTCTCTTACTTGTGGATCTTTCCACGCCTCTACTAACTCTTCTTTTGTGAACTTGTATCCTTTTGACATTTTATTCATCCTCTCGTTTTGGTTTTTTATTTTATTTACAAATCTTAATTGACGTTGTTAACCCGATAATGACTCCCACACAAAGTGGTGTTGTTTCTGGTTGTACATCTGATGCCCCTTGGATTTCCGCTAACTCTTCTTCACTTAATTCATTTAACGCTTTTCCCGATGGGTGTTTCGGTAAGTCGTTTAACTTCTCTCTTACTTGTGGATCTTTCCACGCCTCTACTAACTCTTCTTTTGTGAACTTGTATCCTTTTAACATTTCATTCATCCTCTCGTTTTTTTATTTATTTGTTTGTTGTTCTCTACAGTTATAAATTTACAAGATTTAAACTTTTTAGATAACTTCGCAAAATTGCATATTTTTAACATTTTTAAAATAAAAAAATTCCTAACCTACAAAATGTAAGTTAGGAATCTCAGTTCTAAATTCAAGATTAAAGAAACAATAATTGACTAACGATAATATCAAAAAGACCCTTTGCACATGGTATTTTTACTTACCACATACAAAGGGCCTCTCCCAACACAAAATAATATTAAAGTTTATATAACGCGCCCAGAGGGATTCGAACCCCCGGCAGACGTGGTACCGGAAACCACCGCTCTATCCGACTGAGCTATGGGCGCATGATTATAGAAAACACTTCATTTTCTTCTCATAATAATAGCAATAAAATCCATCTAAATCAATAAAAATATCCCCGTAATCCTTTATGACGCTTAGTTATGAGTATATTAACAAAGCACCCACCCCTAAATTTTCCAATCATAAATTCAACCCAACTCACAAATTATAATCTTTGAATTGATATTCCAAAGGGGGCTTCATTCAATGACTGTAATTACGAAATTAAAGCAAACTGTTTCTGGATTAAAAAGTGCACAAGCTAGCTTAGAGGGATTCGCTCTTGATACGGATAACCAACAAGCTAAGCAACTTTTCCAAACAGCTGCACAGCAAACACAAACGATTATCGATTCTTTAAACCCACGCGTTGAAGAAGTCCAACAAGAAGAACCACAATACTCACAGCAATAACGAATCAGTCTTGCTGTGAAATAGAAAAAGGATGATATGCAGTCATCCTTTTTCTATCACATTACATATTGCAATAGAAATGGAATGATAAGTATGCAAAAACTCGGACTCATAACCGTATTATTTGCTCTTCTATTTAGCTCTTTTACCGGATGTGATAATAGTCCCTTAGATAAAAAAGTGAAAGAAGAAGCAAAACGAACGGAGAAAGAGAAAGGTCCTAAATTAACAAAGATGAGTACGGAATCCTTTAATCAATCTATATCACAAGGAGCCAAGAAAAGGGCCCTCGCTATGGATGGGATTATAAAAAGTGCGGCAGTAAATTCAAATTTAGATCTCTACATAGCAGTTACACCTGAGCATCACGAAAGATTTGGATTAAAACCTCTCCGTAAGAAGCTCCAAAAGCAGCTAAGTGATGAGCACCCCACTTTCGATGTTCGTGTAAGTACAGATAAAAAAATCTTTATGTTACTTGAAAAGCTTGAAAGAAAAATTAAGGAAAAGAAAGTATCTAAAGATGAAATTAATAAACAATTAAAATTCATTGGTAAAAAAATGGAGTCTAACACTTAACGCTTTTTAAAAGAAAAGGAAGGTTTGCAATGTCTAGTAAAGATAAAAACTTAACCCCTGTGCAACAGGAATATAAAAAATTCGAGCAAGAACGCGAACCGAAGCGTCCTGTCTTAAAAAACTGTATAAAAGCCTTTTTCGTTGGTGGTTTCATTTGCCTAATTGGGCAACTCATTTCTACTTTTTATATTACGTATTTCGATTTCACTGAACGCTCAGCAGGGAATCCAACAGTAGCAACTCTTATTTTCATCTCGATGTTACTAACTGGGTTCGGCGTATATGATCGTCTCGGTCAATTTGCAGGTGCTGGGACAGCTGTACCTGTCACTGGATTTGGTAACTCTGTTGTCGCCGCATGTATCGAGCACCGGACGGAAGGGTTTGTCCTTGGCGTTGGCGGTAACATGTTTAAATTAGCCGGCTCCGTTATTTTATTTGGTGTATTTTCAGCTTTCGTCATCGCACTTATTAAAACGATTCTCGTTCAATGGGGAGGGCTATAAATGTTACAAGGACACCGAACGTGGGTATTTGAAAACAAACCAGTTATTATTTCGACAGGAGTCGTCGGCGGGCCGTTTGAAGCAAAAGGAAAAATCCCCGAAGACTTCGATATCCTTCATGAAGATTTATGGCTCGGACAAGATTCCTATGAAAAAGCACATAAAATTTTGTTCGAAGAAGCTTGTAGCCGCGCCACTGAAAAAGCAGAACTTCGTAAAGACGATATCCAATTTGTACTCGCAGGAGATTTAATCAATCAAATTACTCCAACAAGCTTTGCTTGCCGTACACTGGGCACTCCTTATCTCGGACTATTCGGCGCTTGTTCTACTTCTATGGAAGGTTTAGCACTTGGGGCGAGTATCGTAAATGCAAAAGGCGCAAAATATTTATTAACTGGGGCATCAAGCCATAACACCGCTGTAGAAAAACAGTTCCGCTACCCTACTGAATATGGTGGACAAAAGCCACCTACCGCGCAGTGGACAGTAACTGGAGCAGGAGCCGCTATTTTAAGCGATACTGGACACGGCCCTAGGGTAACATCAGCCACAATCGGAAAAGTGGTTGATATGGGATTAACAGATCCGTTTAATATGGGAGGCGCAATGGCTCCAGCCGCCGTCGATACAATTGAGGCCCACCTACGCGAACGCCAAATCGACGCCTCTTACTACGATTTAATCGTAACCGGTGACCTCGGACATGTCGGCCGCGAAATTGCTTATGACTTATTACATAAACACGGAACGAAAGTAACGAGCGAACAGTTTCAAGATTGCGGGCTGCTCATTTATAGAGAAGGGCAACCTGTCATAGCTGGGGCTAGTGGACCAGGATGTTCCGCAACAGTCGTGTACGGTCATTTATTAAACAGAATGAAAAGAGGAGAGTTCAAAAAAATACTTGTCGTTGCGACAGGCGCTTTACTATCTCCACTTACATTCCAACAAGAAGAAACGATTCCGTGCATCGCTCACGCCGTTTCAATTGAATTCGGAGGTGCAACGCAATGATTTTTTTCTGGGCTTTCGTCATCGGCGGACTCATATGTGTAATTGGCCAACTTATGTTTGATGTCGGCAAACTAACACCCGCTCATACAATGGCAACACTCGTTGTTGCTGGAGCTATATTAGATGGATTTAATTTGTATGAACCATTAATTGACTTCGCTGGAGCTGGGGCAACCGTACCTATTACAAGCTTCGGTAATGCCCTCGTTCACGGCGCAATGGAAGAAGCCGCAAAACATGGCATCGTTGGCGTTATTACCGGCATGTTTAAAGTAACGAGCGCCGGTGTATCCGCAGCTATTATTTTCGGCTTCATCGGAGCATTGTTATTCAAACCGAAAGGATAAGGAGTGTTTGTATGACTGTTATCGCTAGCGTAAAAACCTGTCTCGCTAGTGTAAGGGGCGCTCAAGCAAGTTTAAGTTCCCTTTCACTAAATTCACAGGATGAAGAAACAAAACGTGTATTTCATGAATGTATGTTAGAAATGGACAGCGTCATCGCTGATTTACAGAATAGGATTTCAGTATTAGAACGTGAAGAACCTCAATATAAAGGGTTTTAAGTAGACTGGAGGAAATGACTATGTCTCACCTGCCGGAATGGACACTTGTCATTCTTCGCTCTGTATTCATATTAATTATTTTATTCGCTATTACGAAATGGTTAGGGAAAAGACAAATCTCTCAGCTCTCCTTCTTTGAATACATAGCTGGAATGACAATCGGTGACATCGCTGCCCAAGTATCTACAGGGCTCGATTCAAAATTTTTTCACGGCGTCTTTGCGATACTTATTTTCGCCTCGGTACCTTTTTTTGTTGGCATTCTTTCCTTAAAAAACAAAGCCGCTAGAGATTTCTTTGAAGGAAAATCGACAGTGCTAATAAAAGACGGAAAAGTACTTGAGGATAACTTAAAGAAAGAGAAATATACAAGTGATGAGTTACTTGAACTTCTTAGAGGAAATGGTGCATTCAGTATAGCGGAAGTCGAATTTGCGGTCTTAGAACCGAGTGGAGAATTAAATGTACTATTAAAGAAAGATTCTCAGCCACTTACAGCAAAAGATCTCGGTTTAAAAGTGCCAAATGAAAAAGAACCACAAACTGTTATTATGGATGGAAATGTACTAGATGAACCTCTTTCAGCAAGCGGACATAACCGCGCTTGGCTACATTCAGAATTAGAAAAAATCGGTGTTGTTATTGAAAATGTCTTCCTCGGTCAAGTGGATTCATACGGACAACTGACTATCGACATTTATAATGACAAACTACAAATGCCTTCTCCTCAAAACAAACCTTTATTATTAGCATCATTAAAAAAATGTCATGCTGATCTTGAACTATTTTCCTTAGAAACAAAGTCGAAATCAGCGAGCGAAATGTATAGTAAAAACGCGAAACAAATCGAAAAGATTTTAAATAAAGTAACCTATCTTTTAAAAGAATAGATATCGAAAGAACGCTTCAGTCAAAAGGCGTTCTTTTCTTTTTTCCTATCGCTTTTCTAACGTTTAAATTTATGTAATTCGGTTATGATGTTGAAGATACATAAGCAGGGAATTTCAAAAACATAGCGAATATTTCATGGTACAACTACATATTTTTTTGATTTAAAGTGGTTTCGTTTGACCTTTATTGACCATAATTGTATTATAAGACTAAGAAAGCTTTATAAGGAGGAAATAACAGATGAATTTAATTCCTACAGTAATTGAACAAACAAATCGTGGAGAACGCGCTTACGATATTTACTCTCGACTATTAAAAGACCGCATCATTATGCTTGGTAGCGCAATTGATGACAACGTAGCTAACTCAATCGTTTCCCAGCTTTTATTCTTGGAATCTCAAGATCCAGAAAAAGATATTCACATCTACATCAACAGCCCTGGTGGTTCTATCACAGCAGGTATGGCAATTTACGATACAATGCAGTTTATTAAACCGCAAGTATCAACAATCTGTATCGGTATGGCTGCATCTATGGGTGCATTCTTACTTGCAGCAGGTGAAAAAGGAAAACGTTATGCACTTCCAAACAGTGAAGTAATGATTCACCAACCACTTGGTGGTGCACAAGGTCAAGCGACTGAAATCGAAATCGCTGCTAAACGTATTCTATTCTTACGTGAGAAACTAAACCAAATTCTTGCTGACCGTACAGGTCAACCACTTGAAGTACTACAACGCGACACAGACCGCGACAACTTCATGACAGCAGAAAAAGCTTTAGAATACGGTTTAATCGATAAGATCTTTACAAATCGTTAATAGATATTTAAAGCGGAAGCGGCTCGTTCAGAATCGCAGGGCGATGGAGCCCCTGATTCCGAGGCGCTTTTTGCCTCGAATGAAGGGGCGAAGCGACCGGAGATTCTAGCCGCTGGAGCTGGATAGATTTAAAGCGGAAGCGCCCTATAACAGGGCGCTTTTTTTATATGCTGTTCTCCGCCCGCATACCCCACCTAGTATCAAGCGAAATATATCGGCGATTTTTCAAATATATCGACCGTAACTCCAATTATATCGGCGATTATTTTAATATATCGACGTTTCGACACAACTTATCGACTTACCGACAATTCTCGACAAGAACGCACATCTCACATACCCCCACCAACAAGCCCCAAACAACAAAAAAAGCTATCGCACATGCGCGATAGCTTCTTATTGTACATATGCAGCTAATGCTTCTAAAGCTTCTTCTGCATCTGAACCTTCTGTTGTAATTGTTATCATGCTACCAGTACCAATTGCTAAGCTCATAATCCCCATTATGCTCTTTGCATTTACTGTCTTCCCATCTTTCTCGATGAAGATATCTGCATGAAAGCGATTGGCCTCTTGTACAAACAACGCAGCCGGACGTGCTTGTAAACCGTTTTTTAATGAAACCTGAACTCTTTTTTGAACCACAGCTCCATTTCCCCTTTAACCTCTTATTTTTTTGCTACCGTTTCCCCCGCGCGTAATTTCTCTGCAATATCATCAATTTTACGCAAACGATGATTAATACCCGATTTACTAATTTTCCCCCCGGATACCATCTCACCTAACTCTTTCAATGTTACATCTTGATAATCTCTTCGTAATTGCGCAATTTCTCGTAGTTTATCCGGCAATATATCAAGACCAACCGTCTCATCAATATAACGGATATTTTCAATCTGCCTTAGCGCTGCACCAATTGTTTTATTTAAATTAGCTGTTTCGCAGTTCACTAAGCGATTTACAGAATTACGCATATCACGTACGATTCGAATGTCTTCAAATCTTAAAAGTGCATTATGAGCACCTATAATATTTAAAAACTCTGTAATCTTTTCTGCTTCTTTCAAATACGTAATGTACCCTTTTCTTCTTTCCAACGTCTTACTATTTAAATCAAATCCGTTCATCAGTTCACATATAGCATCATTATGTTCCTTATATAACGAAAAGATCTCTAAATGATAAGATGATGTTTCTGGGTTATTTACTGAACCACCTGCTAAAAATGCACCGCGTAAATACGATCGTTTACAACATTTCTTCTCAATTAATTCTTGTGATATATTTCGAATAAATGAAAAGTCGTCTCGAACGATATGAAGATCAGCTAATATTTCGCGTGACTTCTCAACAAGCCTTACGATATATACATTGTTTTTCTTCAATCGCATTTTTTTACGAACAAGTAATTCTACCGTCACGTCATATCCTTTTTTCAAAAGCGTATAAATCCTTCTTGCAATTGCCGCATTTTCCGTTTGAATATCGATTGATAGACGACGATTTGAAAAAGAAAGCGATCCGTTCATGCGAAGTAACGCTGATAATTCTGCTTTCTCACAGCATTCCTTCATCTCCAGATTCGTCAACTCTTTCTTTGTTTCTGATGCAAATGACACAGTCAACACCTCCTTATACGATTATTGTGGAACAAAAATCTTGTCCTATATGAAATGAGGAGCGTTACCTCAAACGAGGCAACGCACATCTACAACAGTGAATATAAAATAGAAGCTAGTTTTAATGTATCGTGTCTTACAACACGGTCATCATACTTCGCTAATTGATCTTGAATCACATTAATATTATTTTCAGTAAAACGCTCTTCATCTACTACAACTGGCGCTGACATTTCTTCCTCATATAACTGACGTAATTCACAAGGAATATCACGGTTATTTACAATTGCAGTATCGATAAATGGTTCACCTAAATGATCATGTAACGCCTGCACATGATCAAACGCAGTATATCCCATCGTTTCACCAGCTTGCGTCATAACATTACACACATATACCTTCTTCGCTTTTGCAGCAAGAACAGCGTCCCCAATTTTGTTAACAACTAAATTCGGTAATATACTCGTATACAAACTTCCTGGACCGAAAACAAGTAAATCAGCTCGTTTAATTTCAGTCAACGTTTCATGTAACGGCTCTACATCTTCTGGAGTTAAAAAGACACGGTTAATTTTCTTTCCGAAATAAGGAATCTTTGATTCACCTGTTACAATTTCTCCGTCTTCTAGTTCCGCATGTAGTACTGCACTTTGATTCGCTGCTGGTAATACACGTCCTCTAACATTTAAAACTTTACTCGTTTCTGTAATAGCATGGAAGAAGTCTCCTGTAATCGAGGTCATACCTGCCAATAATAAATTTCCTAACGCATGACCTTTCAGCCCATCTCCCGTTGTGAAACGATGCTGGAATAAAGCTTCCACCAGTGGCTCTACATCTGATAACGCAACAAGTACGTTACGAATGTCACCTGGGGGTGGAATTTCTAGCTCATCACGTAATCTACCTGAACTGCCACCATCATCAGCGATTGTAACAACTGCTGTAATATCAACCGGATATTGTTTTAATCCTCGTAATAAAACAGAAAGTCCCGTTCCGCCTCCCATGATAACAATTTTAGGTTTTCTCTCTTTTTTCATCCCTTAATGACCCTTTCTCTTCTCCACATCACGATGAGATACATGAACGCTATACTCTGGTTTCAGATGTTTCCCAAGGTATTCTGTAAGCGTAACAGAACGATGCTGTCCACCTGTACATCCAATTGCAATTACAAGTTGACTCTTGCCTTCTCTTTTATAATGAGGCAGCATGAAAGTGATAAGATCAGTCAATTTCTCTAAAAACTTATGCGTCTCATTAAATTTCAGCACATACGATGAAACTTCTTCATCTAGTCCTGTTAATGGCTTCATATGTGGAATGTAATATGGATTTGGTAAAAAACGAACATCAAATACTAAATCTGCATCAATTGGAATACCGTACTTAAATCCAAATGACATAACATTTACACGAAATGCTTGCTCCGTTTCAGTTGAAAATAGGTGAACAATTTTTTCACGTAATTCTTTCGGTTTTAAATCAGATGTATCAAGCACAATATTCGCGCGTGCCTTCATATCTGTTAATAAATTACGCTCTGCTTCGATTCCCTTTAACGGCAGACCAGTTGGTGCAAGTGGATGCGAGCGTCTCGTTTCTTTATAACGAGTTACAAGTGTGCTATCTTTCGCATCTAAGAATAAAATATGAGGAATAATCCATGTACGTTCTGATAAATCATCAAGCGCTTCCCATAAATGTTCGAAAAACTCTCGGCCACGTAAATCAATACCAAGTGCTACTTTATTCATTTTTCCTTTTGAATCCGCCATAAGCTCAATAAACTTTGGCAATAACATCGGTGGTAAATTATCTACACAGAAATATCCTAAATCTTCAAAACTTTGTAAAGCTACTGTCTTTCCAGCTCCAGACATCCCTGTAATAATTACCATTTTTATATCATTATTCTCTGTCATCGTATCCTCTCCTTGACGGTTTAACTCGGATCTAATCGATATGAAAGCAACTCAAAATCTGGGGTATATACAAATGTACCGTAGATTATGCCATTTCCTTTAATTAAATAATCAATAATGTGATAATCTCCTGGTGCCATTGCTAAATCATCAATTTTATCAAATGTATGCCAGCCAATGATGCCTTCTTCGCTCTCTAGTTTGTTTTCTCCTGCAAAATCTGTCGCTAAAAAGGAGAACATCATCCATTCAGAAACAACTTTATCACCTTCTTGGATGACAAAGGTGAAGACCCCCTTTAACGCTGGGTTCTTTAAATAAATACCTGTTTCTTCACGATACTCGCGAACAACGGAATCTCTTACCGTCTCACCACGCTCCATTTTCCCGCCTGGTGCAACCCACCAATTCCGGCGAGGTTTTTGGAGTAAGAGTACTTCATTATCTCTAATTAACACACAGTTTGTCACTCTTTGCATGTTTCTTCACCTCAGCTACTTGCAGCAAATTTCTCACTGCATACTCATTTCATTATACTATCAAAAACAGTTTGCTACAACGAAGGAGCCAGTCCTCTTCCGCTAAGCATATGCTACTCAACAATTTTAAAAAAGCTTTCTATAACAAGCAATGTAAATGCCTGGACTTTCAATGCATAGCATGAAAAATCCCCTTAACGATTTTTATCGCCAAGGGGATTAAAGCCGTTATTTCTTACCGAAATAAGTAACAATCGCAAATCCTAAAATAAAGGTAATAATTGAACTTATAATTGAAAATCCTCCAGTTGGAATACCAGGGAACACAATTACAATCGAACCGATAACTAGTCCAATAATTGCCGCAAATGTCATACTTTTATAACGATCTAATAAGAAGCTAATTCCTTTACTACTTACAACAAACCCTACCATAACACCAGCACCAATAACTGCGATTAAAGGTAAGTTGAGTGTAGTTAAAGCATTAATTGCTGTCGGATATACACCAATAATTAATAAAATAAACGATCCGCTAATTCCAGGAAGTAACATCGCCATACTAGCCATCCATCCTGCGAAAAATAAACCAATTGCATTTAAAATTGTTAACGTCGTAATTGGATCTGCTGTCTTATCTGGTTTAAAGAAAGCTGTGATGGCAACAAGAATTGCTGCAACGATTAATAAAACAATGTGCTTACCTTTAAACGACGACTTTGCATCAGCTTCTCTCATTAACATCGGTAATATACTAATAATTAAACCGAGGAAGAAAAATTGAGTCGGTTCATAATGATTTGCAAGTAAATATTTAATAACGTGACTTAACGTTAAAAACGCTGCTGCCACACCAGCTGCAAGTGGAATTAAAAACCCTAAATGTTTTTTCCATTCACGACTAAAGAATCCACTAATTGCCGCAAGCAATTGTTCATAAATCCCTAACACAACAGCGATTGTACCGCCGCTCACACCAGGAATTAAATCACTAACGCCCATACAAAATCCACGATATATATTACGCCATTCCATACTGAATAAATTCCTCATTTCTTATAGTGATTTTTTCCGTAAAGTCCAGTATATCAATAAGAAAGCTTATAATCCCAATATTTTTTGACAAAACTTTGACATTTTCACACAAAAAAAGAAGAAAGCTCCTATCGGTAGCTTTCTTCTCAAAAGGTATGTTATCCCTTATTTTTCTGATACAGTTTTTAGTTCCTCTAATAATTCTTCTACGTAATGTTGTGCACTTTGTGCTGCAATACTACCGTCACCTGTTGCAGTTACAATTTGACGTAGCATTTTTTCACGAACATCACCAGCTGCGAAAATACCAGGAACTTTCGTTTCCATACGCTCGTTTGTTTCAAGGTAACCATTTTCATTTGTAATACCTAGTTCAACAAATGGTTTTGATAATGGTAACATACCGATGTATACGAATACGCCGTCAGTTTTGACTTCTTTCTCTTCTCCACTGTTTACGTCTACAAGTGTTACACTTCCTACTTTACCATTTGCTTCGTTAATTTCTTTTATCGTGTGGTTCCAAATGAAGTCTACTTTTTCGTTTTGGAAAGCACGATCTTGTAAAATTTTCTGTGCACGAAGCGTGTCACGACGGTGAACGATTGTTACCTTTGATGCGAAGCGTGTTAAGAATACACCCTCTTCAACAGCAGAATCTCCGCCGCCAATAACTACAAGTTCTTTACCTTTAAAGAATGCACCATCACATACCGCACAATATGATACACCGCGGCCGCCAAGTTCTGTTTCACCTGGTACACCGATTTTTTTATACTCTGCACCACTTGCAACGATAATTGCACGTGCTTTATATTCTTTTTTACCAGCAATAATTGTTTTGTATTCTTTACCATCGATGACTTCTTTCACATCACCGTATGCATATTCAGCACCAAATTTCTTCGCATGCTCGAACATTTTATTTGATAAGTCTGGTCCTAAAATAGACTCATAACCTGGGTAGTTTTCTACATCTTCTGTATTTGCCATTTGCCCGCCTGGAATACCACGCTCAAGCATTAATGTGCTTAAATTCGCACGAGATGTATATACTGCAGCTGTCATACCAGCTGGTCCTGCACCAATAATAATGACATCATAAATTTTTTCTTCTGACACACTATTCACTCCTATCCATTCCTACACAATTAAGTTACCCTCATTATACTGTTCGCATCATTTTTTTCCCAATGATTTGCTTATCTATGTGTGCGTACGCTTAACAGCTTGCACATACTTTCGAACAGTCGCTACAGATACATTATACACATCTCCGAGCTCCGACTGTGTCATCTTATTTCCTTGTTC
Source organism: Bacillus cereus group sp. MYBKT111-2 (assembly GCF_051915205.1). Lineage (NCBI taxonomy): Bacteria > Bacillati > Bacillota > Bacilli > Caryophanales > Bacillaceae > Bacillus > Bacillus cereus group sp. MYBKT111-2. The sequence continues at coordinate 368,912 of NZ_JBQAEG010000006.1, read as the reverse complement.
GCTACGTACGATATATTCAACCGCAGCTGACCAGCCGTATACATTTGTAAAAACTGCTCCAGATGTATATAAACGTATGAACGTACAAAACCAAAATTGTAAACACTCTTCGATTAATTCATCATCTTTTTTCGTATAATTGTATAAAGCATCCGCGATTCGCGCGCACTGCTCAAATTGCTGTAAATCAGCTGGGATACTCTTATGGCTATTCAGTAAAAAGAAATACTTTGCAAGTTGCGATACGATGGGAACACCGTTCTTCGCCTGCGTTACATCAAAGAAGAATCCCACCTTTTCCGGCGTTGATAATTCATTCATTAAATATAAAGCTAGCATTTGTTCCTCTAGCGTCGCACTTTGCTGAAACGATTTTCGTAATTCCTCAAATAACACGTTTTGTCCTTCATCCGCTAAATTCAAAGCATTCCACGGTTCTTTTCCCTTTTTATCAGGGTGCAATTCTACAACATGTTGCCACATTTTTTCAGCTACTTGCTGATCTTTCACCATATACGCAGAATATGCAAACCAATAATAAAAACTAACGTCTCCTTCGTATCCTTGACGCTTTAATAATTTGAACCATTTATATGCAGGCTCGAAATGACCAATTGTTGCAAGTGTCGTCCCAAGTTTCAAACGATGTTCAAACGAAATCGGATATACCGAAACTAACTGTCCTGCTAACGCCTCTACTTGTTTATGCTCTCCAATTGAATATAGAAAAATAAGCGTATTACAAAGCGCATGTATATTACCAGGATTTTTCTCTAAAATCATTTCCGTTAATTTCAGCGCCTTATCTACATTACCAGATTGAAAATGCGCAATAGCTAAATTATTATGCCCCGACCAAAATTCCGGATAGTCTTTCGTAACAATTTCTAATGTAGCAATTGCTTCTTCCAATTGTCCATTACGAATATAACGATTGGCTTCTTCCTGCATAACAATTAAATCATCTTCATCCTCAATCTCTTCCGCACCCATCGCTTCTTCTTCCATAATTTCAAGTAATTCTAATGTATCTTCAACAAATTCCTTCTCTTCTGCAACTTCTAAATAGCGATCCGCATACTTCTTCGCCTGCTGAAATAGACCCATATACGCATAATTATTTGCAATAAAATAATAACATTGTTCAAGTTCTGGATTAGATCTAACAAGCTTAAAGAAGGTTTGATTCGACTCTTGATATTCACCAGCCTCAGATAATACTGTTGCTAATTGACATAAAATAAACGGCTCCTTCTCGCTTTGTGCCGCTCTTCGAAAATATTTAATTGCATCTTGCAATTTTTGTCCTTTGTAAGCCCTCATCCCTTTTTTATAAAAGAAGTCCGCTAATTGATTAAAAGAGATAACTTGTCCGTTCTCCTTATATATTCTTTGATTTTTCCCCATATATCCTCCAGTTTTTTGTTTTCTTCGTTCACACATTCTTCTATCTATAAGTATAAACGATTCCGTAAAAAACAAAACAGTATATTATACTCAATTATTTCCTTTTTATTCATTAAAAAAGAAGAGAAATGTTACATTTTTAGCATCAACCTTCTCTAGCATCTATTTCTTCTTTTGTATAAATAACACGCATTGGATTTCCACCTACGAAAGCACCGCTCGGTACATCTTTATGAACGAGTGTGCCAGCTGAAACAATCGCACCATCTCCAATTTTCACACCTGGTAATATAGTCGTATTTGCTCCAATCATCACTTCATTTCCTATAACGATCTCTCCAAGTCGATATTCTCGAATTAAATATTCATGTGCTAAAAGCGTTGTATTATAGCCTATAATCGAATTTTCTCCCACAGTTATCTTTTCCGGGAACATAATGTCTGGCATTACCATAAGCGCAAACGATGTTTTCTTTCCTACTTTCATCCGCAAAAAGGTGCGGTATAACCAATTCTTGACCGATAAAAAAGGTGTATAACGTGCAATTTGGATAATCATAAAGTTTTTCATTACCTTCCAAAAAGACACTGTTTTATACACGTTCCATAATGAATTTTCTCCTGAAACAGGATAGCGCGTTGTCCGTCGCACTTCACTCGCTCCTCTACTTATCTTTACGAACGATTCATGTCGGACAAAATCGGCAATAAATCACTCATTTTATCTAGCATAAAGTCTGGCTTGTAAGCCTCTAAATACGCTCTACCTTTCAATGTCCATGAAACTGCAGCTGTTTTCGTACCCGCATTTTGTCCGCCAACAATATCATGATGATTATCCCCAACCATCAATGCTTCTTCCGGTTTCGCATCTAATAACTGAAGCGCTTTTTGAAGTGGCTCTGGATGTGGTTTCACATGCTCGACATCATCAATTGTCACAACAACATCAAAAAACTCATCAAGCTTCGATAACTTTAATCCCATCTCAACAGTTTGTCGTGCTTTCGTTGTAACAATACCAACTTTATAACCTTGCTTCTTCAACTCTTGAACTGTTTCATATACAGTTTCATATTCTTCTACTAATTCATCATGATGATCATGGTTAAATTGACGATAGCTCGTAATTAACTCTTCAACCTTGCTTTCATCAATCTTACTGAACGTATCATGCAAAGACGGACCGATAAATGGTAATACATCTTCACGCTTATATTGATTTGGATAATATGTATGTAAAGTATGTAAAAAAGAAGAAATAATAAGTTCGTTTGTATTAATTAATGTTCCATCTAAATCAAATAACACTGTATTTATTTTCATTGCCTTAGTCCTTTCTCTTTCCTGAATATGAAAGAAGCAGCATCTTATAATAAGATGCTACTTTTCTCTAATTTTCTAAATATCTTTTATCAGCTTGCCCCATTTTTCGTCTCACAATAATGAAAATAATAGAAATAACAACAAGTCCAATTGACATTACTTGTGCAATACGAAGTGGCCCTAGCATTAAACTATCTGTACGTAACCCTTCTACGAAGAAGCGTCCTACTGAATACCAAATTAAATATGTGAAGAATAATTCCCCGCGGCGTAAATTCACTTTTCTTAATGCAAGTAATAAAATGACACCTGCAAAATTCCATAATGATTCATATAAAAACGTCGGGTGATAGTAAACACCATCAATGTACATTTGATTAATAATGAAATCTGGTAAATGAAGACCTTCTAAAAACTGTCTCGTTACTTCATCACCATGCGCCTCTTGGTTCATAAAGTTTCCCCATCGGCCAATTGCTTGTCCTAGTAAAATACTTGGCGCAGCAATATCTGCCAACTTCCAGAATGAAACCCCGCGGCGTTTCGCAAAAAGAATCCCTGTAATAACAGCCCCGATTAAACCACCATGAATCGCCAAGCCACCTTGACGAATATTAATAATTTGACTCGGGTTTTGCGCGTAATATTCCCATTCAAAAATAACATAGTACATTCTCGCAAATAGAATAGCGATCGGTACTGCAATTAATACAAGGTCAACAAATGTATCTTTTGGAATACCTAGCCTTTCTCCTTCACGAGTTGCTAGCCAAAGACCTAATAGCACACCTGTACCGATAATAATCCCGTACCAATAAACAGGAAACGGTCCAAGTTGGATAGCTACGCGATCAAGCTGTGGTACAGAACCTAACAGCATATGTATGACCTCCCTCTCCAATGTTTACTCCTGATTTCCTAACTCAATCGCACTCATTAATCGTTCTGAGAACTGCTGTGCTGCATTGACTCCCATACGTTTTAAACGGAAGTTCATCGCTGCCACTTCAATAATAACAGCTAAGTTTCGACCAGGACGAACTGGAAGTGTAATCTTCGTAAGTTCTGTATCAATAATCTTCATCTTCTCTTCATCAAGACCTAAGCGATCATAATTTTTCTTTTGATCCCAAATTTCAAGATTAATAACAAGTGTAATACGCTTATAATTTCGCACTGCTCCTGCACCGAATAACGTCATAACGTTAATAATGCCTAGACCACGAATTTCTAATAAATGCTCAATTAAATCTGGTGAGCTTCCGACTAACATGTCTTCATCTTCTTGGCGAATTTCTACACTATCATCCGCAACAAGGCGATGACCACGTTTTACAAGCTCAAGAGCTGTTTCACTTTTACCGACACCACTTTGTCCTGTAATTAAAACACCAACGCCGTAAATATCTACTAACACACCATGAACAGCTGTTGTTGGTGCTAACTTACCTTCTAAATAATTTGTTAAACGACTTGATAATCTCGTTGTCGTTTGAGAAGAGCGTAATAAAGGCATGCCCGATTCACGCGATGCTTGCAGCAACTCATCTGGTACATCTTGATTACGAGTTACAATAATACATGGCGTCTCCTCAGTACAAAGCGCTTTCATTCTCTCTTGTTTTTGCTCTGACGTTAACGTGTCAAAGAACGTCAGCTCCGTCTTTCCAAGAAGCTGCACGCGATCAGCTGGATAATATGTAAAAAATCCTGCCATTTCAATTCCAGGTCGTGATAAATCACTTGTATCAATCGGACGATGAATTCCTTCTTCACCACTTATTAACTCCAATTGAAATTGTTCAATTAAATCTTTTGTCCTTACTTTCGGCATATGTATAAACCTCCACTCCGCTGCGGGTTCAGTCTCATTTGATGTAAAATTCCATTCTATCGGATATTGTACCATTTTTTTCTGGAAACAAGAAATACGGTTTCTAATAAATAGAAAAAAACATTTCATACATATCATGAAATGTTTTTCTTTTTGTCATTTTCTCTTTTTTTCATATAAAGGTTCCACAATTGCCTTTTCAATAATCATATTAAAAATTGAAATACAAATTGCCGCAACGATCGCTACACCGAAACCTGATATATTAAATGCGTCTCCTAATAATGAATCTGCTATTTTTAACGTAATCGCATTAATAACAATTAAGAAGAAACCGAAAGTTACAACAGTAATTGGTAGCGTAATTAAAATTAAAAACGGTTTTACGAACACATTTAAAACAGCCAAAATAATACTCGCAATAATTGCAGTTTGTATATTTGCTACGTAAAACGCGTCTGGTGCAATCCCTTTTAAAAGTCCCGATACAGCGATTAACACAACGCTATTTACAAGAAGTGATACAATCCATCTCATTTTCTTACACATCCTTTTAAACATATATCTTTCATCATACGCTAATAGACAATAAACGCAAGTATGATACGGACACTTATATCAACTTATTCTACTCTTCATGCTTGTATACCTACTAGCACTTCTTTGCGAAATAAGGCCCACACCATCTATGTTCATGCGTTTTTACAAAAGTCCAAGTGAACTCTCTATCTACAATGTAAATATCGCCTTTATACATATCATCCATACTTAATAAACTTGCATCTTTTATTAGTAGTACATCATCACAGTGTTGATAGAAGATGTAGCACTCCTTTTTCCCTTCATTATGAAACGTGTTTTCCGCTTCTTTACCCTCTAAACACTTCTTTTTCTCATAACTAAATATGTGCCATAGATACCCACATCCATACTTATCTCCATAAAGAAAAATATCTTCTTTTTCTTCATCACTTAAATGATTTGCAAAGTTATCCTCCCAGCGCTTCCGAAAATATACACCCCAATTTCGAAACTCTCTTACCTTCATATTTTTCTTTCGCAACACATCTAAAAACTCCACCTTCTCCCCCTATACAATAAAAACCGAGCGTCATTTCCACTCGGTTTTTATTACTAAACTTATTGCGATAACTCTACTTCTTTTATTTTCTCTTTCATTCTTGCTTTATCACGATTTAAAATCTCTTTTAAATACTTACCCGTATACGAACGCTCTTCTTTCACTACTTGCTCTGGCGTTCCGGAAGCAACGATTTGTCCACCTTTGTCTCCGCCCTCTGGTCCAAGGTCAACGATATAATCTGCTGTTTTAATTACATCTAAATTATGTTCAATTACAAGTACCGTCTCACCGCTCTCAACAAGACGTTGCAGCACTTCTAGAAGACGCGCGATATCATGCGCATGTAAACCAGTCGTTGGCTCGTCTAAAATGTATAGTGTACGTCCTGTAGAACGACGGTGCAATTCAGAAGCTAATTTCACACGCTGTGCTTCACCACCAGATAACGTCGTAGCTGGTTGTCCTAATTTCATATAACCAAGCCCAACATCTACAAGTGTTTGAAGTTTACGCTTAATTTTTGGGATATTAGCAAAGAACTCTACTCCGTCTTCAATTGTCATCCCTAACACTTCAGAAATGTTCTTATCTTTATATTTCACCTCTAACGTTTCACGGTTGTAACGTTTACCATGACAAACTTCACACGGCACGTATACGTCTGGTAAGAAGTGCATTTCGATTTTAATAATTCCATCACCACGGCATGCTTCACAACGTCCACCTTTTACATTAAAGCTGAAACGTCCTTTTTGATATCCACGCACTTTCGCTTCATTCGTTTGGGCAAACACATCACGAATATCATCGAATACACCTGTATAAGTCGCAGGGTTAGAACGCGGTGTACGACCGATTGGCGATTGATCTATATCGATTACTTTATCTAAATGCTCAAGACCTTTAATCTCTTTATGAGTACCTGGCTTCGCTTTCGCTTTATATAACTTTTGCGCTAACGATTTATATAGTACTTCATTAATCATCGTACTTTTACCAGAACCAGATACACCCGTTACCGCTACAAACGTACCAAGCGGGAATGACATTTTCGCGTTCTTTAAGTTATTCTCCTTTGCACCGACAATTTCCACTTTTCGTCCGTCACCTTTACGTCTTTCAAGTGGAACTGGAATAAACTCTTTACCGCTTAAATACTTCCCTGTTAGCGAATTCTCATCTTGCATCACTTCAGCTGGTGTACCTGCTGATACGACTTGTCCACCGTGAATACCTGCGCCAGGCCCGATATCAAGTAAATAATCAGCTGCCATCATCGTATCTTCATCATGCTCAACGACAATTAACGTATTACCTAAATCACGCATTTCTTGCAATGTACGAATAAGACGATCGTTATCGCGCTGATGCAAACCGATAGAAGGCTCATCAAGAATGTAAAGTACGCCAGTAAGACGAGAACCAATTTGCGTTGCTAAACGAATACGTTGCGCCTCACCACCTGATAAAGTTCCTGCGGCACGACTTAACGTTAAATAATCTAAACCGACGTTCACTAAGAACCCAACGCGCTCCTGAATTTCTCTTAAAATTAAATGAGCAATTTTTTGTTGTTTCTCTGTTAGCTCCACACTTGAGAAGAATTCCTGTACTTCTTGAACAGAATATTTCGTTACATCAGCAATCGTTTTTCCGCCAACGAAAACAGCTAAACTCTCAGGCTTTAAACGTCCACCTTTACACTTCGGACAAGCTTGCTCTGCCATATACTTTTCCATTTGCTCACGAACGTAATCCGAACTCGTTTCACGATAACGACGTTCAATATTTGGAATAACACCTTCAAATAAAATCTCATTTTCCTTTACTTGACCAAATTCATTTACATAGCGGAAATAAACTTTCTCTTCACCGCTCCCGTACAATACTTTATCAAATAAATCTTTCGGTATATCTTTCACAGGCACATCCATATCAACACCGTAATGATTACATACAGATTGTAAAAGCTGTGGGTAATATTGTGAACTTGTCGGCTCCCAAGGCGCAATCGCATGTTCATTTAATGATAAATCCCAGTTTGGAATAACAAGTTCTAAATCTACCTCTAGCTTTGAGCCAAGTCCATCACAAGAAGGACATGCACCGAACGGACTATTGAATGAGAACATACGCGGTTCTAATTCTCCAATTGAAAAACCACAATGCGGACAAGCATGATGTTCACTAAATAGAAGTTCCTCTTCTCCCATCACATCGATTAACACGCGGCCCCCGCCAAGCTTTAATGCACTTTCAAGAGAATCTGCAAGACGACTTGCGATTCCTTCTTTTACAACAATACGGTCTATTACAACTTCAATGGAATGCTTCTTATTTTTATCTAACGCAATATCTTCAGAAACATCAAGCATTTCACCATCAACACGTACACGAACATATCCTTGTTTCTTAATATCTTCAAGCACTTTCACATGTGCACCTTTACGCCCAGAAACGATAGGAGCTAACACTTGTAATTTCGTACGCTCAGGATATTCAAGAACACGGTCTACCATTTGCTCTACTGTTTGTGACGTAATTTCAATGCCATGATTCGGACAAATCGGTGTACCAATTCGCGCAAATAATAAACGTAAATAATCATAGATCTCCGTTACCGTTCCGACAGTTGAACGCGGATTACGACTCGTCGTTTTTTGATCGATTGAAATCGCTGGAGATAAGCCTTCAATCGTATCTACATCCGGCTTATCCATTTGCCCTAAAAACTGGCGTGCATACGCAGATAACGATTCTACGTATCTGCGCTGCCCTTCTGCATAAATCGTATCAAATGCTAATGAGGATTTCCCTGAACCAGACAATCCTGTTACAACGACAAGCTGATTTCTCGGAATGGTTACATCAATATTTTTTAAGTTATGTGCTCTAGCACCTTTTACAACAATAAAATCCTTGCTCTTACTCACTCTTTTCACCCTTCCGCTTTTAATTCTAATAGTAAATCTCTTAATTCAGCTGCACGCTCGAAGTCTAACGCTTTTGCTGCTTCTTTCATTTCTGCTTCCATCTTCGCAATTGTCTTTTCACGCTCTTTTTTCGTCATCTTCTTAGCTGGCGTTGCTTCATATGTTTCCGGCTCTTCAGCAGCTGTCGTTGCACGGATTACATCACGCACACCTTTTTGAATCGTTTTCGGCGTAATACCATGCTCTTCATTGTAAGCTTCTTGTATACTACGACGACGCTTCGTTTCTTCAATCGCAATTCCCATCGATCTCGTTATACGATCTGCGTACATAATAACGCGGCCGTTTTCATTACGTGCTGCACGGCCAATTGTTTGAATTAATGAACGTTCTGAACGCAAGAATCCTTCCTTATCAGCATCTAAAATCGCTACAAGGGATACTTCTGGAATATCTAATCCTTCTCGCAATAAGTTAATACCAACGAGAACATCAAACTTACCAAGGCGAAGATCTCGTATAATTTCAATACGTTCTAACGTTTTCACTTCAGAATGCAGGTAATTCACCTTAATTCCTACATCTTTTAAGTAGTCTGTTAAATCCTCTGACATCTTCTTCGTTAAAGTCGTAATTAATACACGTTCATTTTTTGCAATGCGATCTTGAATTTCTCCTAATAAATCGTCAATTTGCCCTTCAATTGGTCGTATATCAATTGGCGGATCTAAAAGCCCTGTTGGACGAATAATTTGTTCTATTACTTCTGGCGACTGCTCTAATTCATACGGTCCTGGCGTTGCTGAAACGTAAATAACTTGATTCGTTTTCTCTTCAAACTCATCAAAAGTGAGCGGTCTATTATCTAAAGCTGATGGCAGACGGAATCCATGATCCACAAGTACTTGCTTACGCGCTTGGTCCCCGTTATACATCGCTCTTACTTGCGGCACTGATACGTGCGACTCATCCATAACAATTAAGAAATCTTCCGGGAAATAGTCTAATAACGTATACGGCGTTGCCCCCGCTGGACGAAGTGTTAAATGACGGGAATAGTTTTCAATACCTGAACAAAAGCCCATCTCACGCATCATTTCTAAATCATAACGTGTACGCTGCTCTATACGCTGCGCTTCTAACAACTTGCCGTTATCATTTAATTCCTTTAAACGCTCTTCTAGTTCTTTTTCGATATTTTCAATAGCGACCTTCATCTTTTCTTCACGTGTAACGAAGTGAGATGCTGGGAAGATTGCTACATGATCACGTTCTGCTAATACTTCCCCCGTTAAAGCATTTACTTCGCGAATACGATCAATTTCATCGCCAAAAAACTCAATTCGAATACAATGCTCGTCAAGTGATGCCGGGAAGATTTCAACTACATCTCCACGCACACGGAATGTACCACGCTTGAAATCAATATCATTACGACCATACTGCACATCAACAAGTTCACGAAGCAATTGATTGCGATCCTTTTCCATACCAACTCGAAGTGAAACAACTAACTCGCGGTATTCTTCTGGAGAACCTAAACCATATATACACGAAACACTCGCAACGATAATTACATCATCCCGTTCAAATAATGCAGACGTTGCCGAGTGACGCAATTTATCAATTTCATCATTAATCTGTGCGTCTTTTTCAATAAACGTATCTGTTTGCGGCACATACGCTTCTGGTTGATAATAATCGTAATAACTAACAAAATATTCAACTGCATTATTTGGGAAAAAGTCTTTCAACTCACTATATAACTGTCCTGCTAACGTTTTATTATGAGCCATGACAAGCGTTGGCTTTTGCACTTCTTTAATGACATTTGAAATCGTAAATGTCTTACCCGTTCCTGTCGCTCCAAGCAACACTTGCTTTTTCTTTCCACTATTAATTCCCTCTACAAGCTTCTCTATAGCTACCGGCTGATCACCTTGTGGGGAATACGCTGAGACAATTTCAAATTGACGTTCCAAGAAAATCCGACCTCCTCATAAAAATCTGTATTATTATTTTACCACGAATGCCCATAAAAAACCTAAAAAAACGAACAGATATTCGGTAAAGTTTTCGACAATATATATAGAAAAAGGAAGGAGAGTACACTTCCTTCCTTATCAAATCTTCTTCCACATGAACAAACAGTAAGCACCACACTGATTAAGATTCCACTTCATTTAAAATCCGCTCTTTTTCCTACTGTCATCCTCTCCTATACAAACTATCGGTATACTAAAAAAGCTACTTTCCTCTAAGAAAGTAGCTTCTCTTTCCCCTTCTCCTTCTTCGGAAAAAGAACATATGAAAATGAAATAACTGTATCCACTAAAAGTATAATCGCCCAAACTTGGCTAACCCGACTCGCTGCTTTATTTAAAACAATTCCCGTTTCTAACCAATTACGCCATTGTTCAACCGGGGCAAGACCGTACAGAAAGAAAAAGAAAATATGCACAACAACAAACAAACTAAGGTGCAATACCCAATTTTTCATTTCCTGCTTCGCATAAGCCATACCTGTTAATTCTACCTGTTCTTCTATAATAGGCGCCGGCTCATTCCGCCATTTCGCAACTAATTTTTGCGCAAATATATCAAGCTTCTTCAAATCCTTTTTCCCGTAGAAGACTGCATACAATAAAATGATTACAGTAATGATTTGAAAGTTAGAAAACTTTCCTGTTTGATAATAGTCCACTACCCCTAAAGTTAAAATAAACACTTCATTTACGAGTAGCACAATTCCCATAATAAAACTCGCCTTTTTCAAACGAAATCCGTAACGGAGTAAAAAGAAACCGATAGCCGCTAACCAAAATACAATTTCTGCCCCAATTAAAAAATACCAACGATATTCTGCGAGCATACTCATTTAGCCCTCTCCTTTTCATCATAGATACGAAAAGCTTCATCCATATATAGTAAAAGTTCTTCTTCAATCGGATACAGGCTCATTTTCTGTGAATCTTCCTTCGATTTTCTAACTTCCCATAACTTATCTAAAAACGCTTCATCACCATTAGCCATTTCTAAACATTTCTGCATTAATTTCTTCGTTGCCCCTTGTACCTCATCACTAGCTACTTCTTTACCGTCTTTCATAAAAGTACGGAATTGCTTTAATAAATCTACCCATTCTAAAACATTCGTATCTTCCTTACTCATGTTTGGTAAATTATGAAGCAATTTTTGTTCTTCCTTTGAAAACACTTCATTTTGAAATATTTCACGTATACGAGAAGACTGCTTCGAAAGCTGAATCAGTTCAAACATAACTTTCCAATCAAGTTCTCCTTCCACATCTACCGAATAAACAACTGCTTGTAAAACACTCTCCATTCGATTAAATTTCTTTTGTTCTTCTTGTACAAACCGAAGTTGTTTTTCAAGCGAATTTTTTAAATCTAGCTCACCTTTTACTAACATATTCGCAGTTTCTTTTAATGAAAATCCCATTTCCTTTAAAAACAAAATTTGTTGCAAACGAATAACGTCCGCTTCACTATATAACCGATGTCCACCCTCTGTTTTACCACTCGGCTTTAATAAATCTATTTGATCATAATAACGTAATGTACGTACCGTAACCCCTGTTTCTCTCGTCAATTGTTGAATTGAAATCACTACCATCACCTCTTCTCCTTCATTATAAAAGATGACGTTACGTAACTTTCAAGTGTTTTGTAAAAAAAATACAAAAGGCTGTTTATACGCTTCGTATAAACAGCCTTTACGGAAATAACCCCTTTTGCACAGCACGACCACAAAATAAAATAAGTGCCCCAACAACAACACTCGTTGCTGTTTTATGATAATGAGCTGAAACTAATAAATAATACGATAAACCTACAGTACCAAGCATAATACAAATACTCGGCACTGGATTATGAGAAAAGTTCTGCATTCCCCAAAACAAAGCAAAAATAGCCGTAGCGACACATAATACCGGTAATCCCATCCCAGTTCCCCTTTTTCTATCTATTCCTTGTTGCTAACACGCTCGTCGATGCCATACTTATTAATAGACCAAAAATAGCAATATATAATAACTCATTTACATGTACTACTAGCCTGTCTAAATACTTATTTACACAAAGATACATAATGAACAAGAAAACGAAGCTTGTCATACTAATCGTAAAATATGACTTCATCTTGTTCACAACTCGCTCATCAATCGACGGTATTCCCTCTTCTTTCAAACGCTTCTGTTCTCTATATTCCGCAATGCCATATAAAATGACTAGTGCTACATTCGATATGAAAATAGTTCTCCACGAAATACTTAACATTATTAAACTCGCATTTAAAATAAGCTCCGCTAAAAATAAACTTCCTATAAACCTTATAACATCTTGCTTACTCATACATGATCCGCCTCTTTTTGATTTCTATACTTCCACTTCGGCCAATAGTTCACAAGAAAATACACCCACTGTCCTAGTACAAATAAAACAAATGGCATACCAGCATTTCCATCAACAATTAAATTGTACAAACTCCATATCGCTAAACTAATTGCTAAAAATACTCCTAAATATTTAAACGCTTTATCCGACTGAAATCTCTCAAACTCATCTTGCATCTTTCATTCCTCCTATCGCTATGCTCGTTTTCCTATCATGGCTCCTATGATGAGACTACCCGCAAATAAGGAACTACATATCAGAAATATTTCTTGCACTGGTATAACAGCCCTGCCTATTGCTTTACTCGCAACAATATAAACAATAAGCAATAGAAACGCGAATACAAATGAGATATTTACATATTTTTTTATATTTTCATTTACTCGTTCATCTATATCTGGAAGTTCTTCTTTTCTGTACTTACGATTTTTGTAATTTGTATACAACACTAGAAATACAATCGCTAAAATATTACTACATACGAGCGGTAAAATTGGTATAGCCGGATTCATAATATGAACTATAACGTCTCCCAAAAACAATCCAAAAGTCGCACCGATCAATAGCTTTTTCGTATCGTTCATTTTTCCTCCCCTTACTCTAGCGTAAATATTTCTTCCACCTTCACTCCAAAATATTTGGCAATTTTTAAGGATAACTCTAGACTCGGGTTGTAATGATGGTTTTCAATCGCCACGATTGTCTGCCGCGTCACCTGCATCGCCTTTGCCATTTCAACTTGCGTTATATGATGTTGCTTTCTTAATTCTTTAATTTTATTTTTTACACCCATAGGCTCCACCTTCAAAAGTAAAGATATCTTTACTTAAATTATAAATATTTTCCAGTTATAAGTAAAGATATCTTTACTTATAACTGGAAAATATTTCACTGAACATCCACTCTAACAAAGTACAAGAGTAATTCAATTTATATCGGCGATTTTTCAAATATATCGACTTACTGACGTCCGTAGCAAGATAAGCATAAGAAAAAGCTGTCCCCAAATACCTTCGGAACAGCTCTCTCCTCTACTACATAAATCCTAACGCATATACAAGAACATATCCAAGCACCGATAAGCAAACCGAGCCAATTAGCCCTGCCACGAATGCTTTGCTTCCTAACTTCCGGAACGTTTTAAACTCTACATTTAAGCCAAGCCCCGCCATCGCCATTGCGATAAGCATATAAGCGATGACTACAATATATCCCGCAACAACTTCTGGAATCACGCCAAGAGAATGCACCGCACTCATCGCTAAAAATCCGAAAATGAACCACGGAATTGGAAGGTCGCGCCATGATCTTTTTTCCTTGCTTCCCTCACTCTTACCAAACCATAATCCAATTAAAATCGCTACTGGTACAAGCATTGCAACGCGCGTTAACTTCACGATAACTGCGATGTCTACAGCCGTACTTCCTCCTGGCGCCGCAGCTGCTATGACATGAGCGATTTCATGCAGCGTCGCACCCGAGAATACACCGTAGCCGTACGGAGAAAAGCCAAGCACTGGATATAATAACGTATAAATAAGCGTAAATATCGTACCTAAAATAGCAATAATTGCAGCCCCAACTGCCGTTTCATCATCTTTTGCTTTCACTTGCGGCGCAATTGCCACGACCGCTGCCGCGCCACAAATCGCTGTTCCGCATGCTGTTAAAATTCCAAGCTTCTTCTCTACTTTAAATACTTTCGTTAGTCCGTATACAACGAAAATCGTAAATGTAATAACAACCGCTGCGATGACCAATACTTTCGGTCCCGCCTTCGCAATATCAACAAGATTTAATCGCATTCCAAGTAAGATGATCCCAAAGCGCAGCAACTTCTTACTCGCAAAGTTCGTCCCCGCAATTGCTTCATGAGGGACTCCAATTGTCGCACGCCAAACCATCCCAATTAGAATAGCAATTACTAATTGTCCCATAATATTTAAAAATGGAAGCTCCGCTAAATATTTCGCCACAATTGCGATTAATAGTGTAATCCCAATCCCTTGCGAAAATCCAAAACGCTTCTTCTTTTGTATAACAAGTGTCTGTTCCACTTTGAACCACTCCAATAATCGTATTGGAACATGCATGTTCTTTCTACTTACATTATAAGAGAGTTTCTATAATAAGTTTAATACCAATACCAAATCTCTATCATCAGAAATACTTATGATAAGATGATAGAAAAAGAAAGGAGCCGATTATATGAACGTAGATATTTTAAAAATTTTTGTTACTGTCGTTGAGCAGAAACATTTCTCCCGTGCAGCAGAATTATTAAATCTTTCACAGCCTGGCGTAAGTATGCACATTCGCAACTTAGAAAACGAATTTGGAACTACACTCATTCAGCGATCCCCGAAGCACGTTCAAGTGACCGAGGCCGGAAACATATTATATATACACGCAAAGCAAATGCTCTCTCTTTACGAAGATGCCAAACAAGAAATTAATGAACTACATAACGTTGTAACAGGAACGCTTCGCATCGGTGCTAGTTTTACAATTGGCGAATACTTACTTCCAAAAATACTCGCTAATTATGCCAATGAAAATCCACGCGTCGAAGTTCATACCCTTATTTCAAATACAGAAGACGTTTTGCAAAGCCTTCGCTCTAATCAAATTGATATCGGCTTAGTAGAAGGTCAAGTTGTATACGCCGACGTTGACGTTGAAACGTTTATGCAAGATGAAATGAAACTCGTCGTCCCGCCAAACCATCCACTACTCCGCACAAATGAAATAAATGAAAGGACACTCCAAGATCAAGTATGGGTATTAAGAGAAAGTGGTTCTGGTACACGTGCTTATAGTGACCGTTTTATTCATCAACACCATTTAAAACTAAAGCGTTCCTTTACATTCAGCAGTATTCAAAGCGTGAAGGAAGCGGTGAGTGCTGGGCTTGGCATCGCTATCCTTTCTGATTGGACTGTACGGAAAGAGCTACTGGCAAAAGAACTATTCCACGTCGAAGTTCCAGATGAACAACTCATCCGTCCATTCTCCATCGTGCGCGGCAAATATTTTATTCCGTCTAAAGCTATTCAAGTGTTTTTAAATCATGTGAATTCTTTTGCGAAAAAACAGCATTGACCTTCACATTAGTGTGAAGGTTTACAATACATGTAAAAGGAGTGAAACGCATTGCGAATTGGGGAGTTATCAAAAGAAACTGGCGTTAGCGAAAGATCACTAAGACATTACGAAGAAAAGGGATTACTCCCTTCGAAGCGCCTCGCAAATGGCTATCGTGATTTTGACGAAAGTGCCATCGAAAAAGTGGAGCTTATTCAAATGTACTTACAAATTGGTTTAAATTTAGAAGAGACGGCAAGGATGCTGCGCTGCCTTGAAATTGAACCGCACTTATACGACAATCCGTGCAGCAGCATCCTTACGCTTTATGAAGATAAACTTAATGAAGTAACAAAGCAAATTTCATTGCTTTCCCATATTCAAACGAATTTGCAAAAACACGTTTCACTCCTAAAACAAGAAAAAGAAAAGGAATGATTACATGTTTGTTATACACGGCAGTTCAAGACAAAATGGAAATACGGAAGCTTTAACACATATGATGGTTGATGGAATTGAAACAGAACAAATTTATTTACGTGATCACACAGTCTATCCTATTACAGACCAGCGTCATGATGCTGAAGGATTCCAACCTGTAGATGATGACTACGAGCAGTTAACGAAACGCATGTTAGAGCACGACACAATTATCTTTGCTACACCATTATATTGGTATGGGATGAGTGGTCATATGAAAAACTTCGTCGATCGCTGGTCACAAAGCTTGCGCGATACATCTCTTCATTTCAAAGAAAAAATGAAAGGCAAAAAAATGTACGTTGTTATCGTTGGCGGCGATAATCCGAAACTAAAAGCATTACCACTTATCTCCCAGTTCCAATACATCTTTGATTTTGTTGGTTCATCGTTTGAGGGTTATATTATTGGGGATGCGAATGGGTTAGATGAAATCCAAAATGATGCTAAGGCGCTGGCAAAAGCACAAATTTATAATAACGAATTCAAAAATTACAAGCTGAAATAAGTTTGACAAACTTATTTGTATGCGCATACAATAAAAGTAATATTATGAAAGGAAGGTACTTTGACCAATGAAGTTCTAATTCTCTTATTTATTTCATCCATCACAAATAGTGAACAAAAATGATGAAAACTAGCAGAGGATTAGTCTGTCCATTTGTCGATACTTTCTTTCGAAACGATCATGTGAAAAATCGTTTATTTATGTACGATTTTTACATGCAAGGGCGACGTTTATCCTCTCTAGTGAAACTAGGGAGGTTTTTTTATGACTATTTTATTCGCACGTAATATTGAAAAGAGCTTTGGTGATCGTACACTATTTACGTTACCATCACTGGAAATTCAAGCGCAGGATCGCATAGGAATTGTTGGAATCAACGGTGCTGGTAAATCTACGTTATTACAAATATTAAGTAAAGAAATAGAAGCTGACACTGGCATAGTAACTCATCATAGTTCTATCAGCATCATTCCTCAGCTTAGCGAGGAAGTACTGGAAACCACTTCTTCTCTCGCAAAAGGAAAATGGAGCATTTCAAACGTTTCAAATTCAATGAGCGGCGGTGAACGAATGCGTCTAAAGATTGCCCATGCTCTTGAACAGAATGCAGGCATTTTATTCGCTGATGAACCAACAAGCCACTTAGATATGGCCGGTACAGAACAATTAGAAAAGGCACTTTTATCTTATAAAGGGGCACTTGTTTTAATATCACATGATCGTGACTTTTTAGATGCGATATGTACAAAAATCATCGAAATCGAAGATGGTACGATTCAAGAGTATAAAGGTAATTATTCAAACTATCGCAAGCAAAAAGAACGTGAGCGAATACAAAAACAAGCAGAATATGAGCAATATGTACAAGAAAAAAATCGTTTAGAGCAGTCCATTTTACAAAAAAAGCAACGTGCTTCTAGCATGACAAAAATCCCAACACGGTTCAGTTCATCTGAATCTAAACTTTATAAATTAAGTGGGGCTCATGGCCAAGAACAGGTTAGTAAAGCAGCGAAAGCATTAGAAACACGTCTCGAAAAACTAGAAAAGAAGGAAAAGCCAAAGGATCTTTCTCAAGCTCAGTTTGACGTGCAATACCATACACCTATTCATAGTAAAGTGGCAGTACAGTTCAATAAAGCGACAAAGAAAATAGGTAATCGTACACTATTTAAAAATCTGAATGGAACTATTGCTCCAAGTGCAAAGCTTGCTATTTTAGGCGCAAACGGAAGTGGAAAAACGACTTTGTTCAACATGCTTCTCGCAAACGAGCGTGGCATTCAGCTCTCAAAGAGTTGTAAAATTGGATACTTCGAACAAACACTATCCATTTTAAAAACAGATAAAACCATTTTAGAAAATGTTCTAGAAGAAACAAATTATACAGAATCGTTCGTTCGCACAATACTTGCAAGGCTTCTATTCCGCCGTGAAGATGTTCATAAGCCTGTGCACGTTCTAAGCGGGGGTGAGCGAATGAAGGTTGCACTCGCAAAAGTATTTTTAGGAAACTATAATATGCTTCTGCTCGATGAACCGACAAACTATTTAGACTTAGCAACGCAAGAAGAATTAGAAAGCATGTTACAAGAATATCCTGGCACTATACTTTTCATTAGCCATGACCGTGCCTTTATTCGCTCTGTGGCAGACCATATTCTACAAGTAGACGAGAGTGAACCTAGAGTATTCCACGGCAATTACGAGCAATACACCAAGAGAACAACCGAGGATTCTGTAAATGTTACTGAACAAGAATTGTTACGATTACAAACAAAATTAACAGAAATCATCGGCCGAATTTCCATACAAAATCATCACGATGACATCACATCTCTCGAACAAGAATACGAAACATTATTAGTTCAAATCCGGAAATGTAAAGAAGCACTCTAATGTCTTCCCTATATATCGACGGGACCTTCCGCATTTCCCAAGAAATATTGAATCTTCGACATAGCATACAAAAAGCCGTGCATCAGCACGGCTTTTTACTTCAGATACGGACAGCAGTCCCGCTCACAGCAACCATTAGCATCCCTTCGCGAACTACTTCGTAATCCACATCGATACCAACGATGGCATTCGCATTTTTTTGTCTTGCGAGAGTTTTCATCTCTTCCATTGCGATGTCACGTGCTTCTTTCAATTTGCTTTCGTAAGCGCCTGAGCGACCACCGACAACGTCACGGACAGAAGCAAAAAGGTCACGAACGATATTCGCCCCCATAATCGCTTCTCCATTCACGATATCGACATAATCAATAATTTCTTTCCCTTGAATTGTAGAAGTTGTTGTTACAATCATACTGTATAGCCTCCCATATAAGATTTCCACTTACTTATGGTGCGCTAATTCAGTAGAAATTATATTTACGAACTAAACTGAGCTTCGTATAACCTGCTGTATCCTCCGCCTTGCTCAATTAATTCATCATGTGAACCTTGTTCTGCAATACCATCTTTATTTACAACGACGATGCGATCTGCATTTTTAATCGTTGCAAGTCTATGAGCGATAACTAATGTTGTACGGCCGACAGATAGTTCAGCAAGTGATTTTTGAATCGCAAGTTCCGTTTCTGTATCCAGTGCGGAAGTCGCTTCATCTAGTATTAAAATTGGCGGGTTTTTCAAGAACATACGAGCAATCGCTAAACGCTGCTTCTGTCCGCCTGAAAGTTTCACGCCGCGCTCACCGATAACAGTATCTAAACCATCTGGTTGTGAGTAAATTAAATCTTCTAATTGAGCTCTCTTTACCGCCTGCCAAATTTCAGCTTCTGACGCCTTTAAATTTCCGTAAGCAATATTTTCACGAATCGTTCCTGAGAATAAGAATACATCTTGCTGCACGATTCCGATTTGCTTACGAAGTGAAGATAACGTCATATCTTTCGTATCAATACCATCAATTTGAATCGATCCAGATGATTGCTCATAAAAACGCGGTAATAGGCTACATAACGTCGTTTTTCCAGCTCCTGACGGTCCAACGAATGCAACTGTTTCACCTGCATGTATTTTTAAACTAATGTCATTTAAAATTGGTTCTTTATTTTCATAACCGAACGTGATGTTGTTATATTGAATATCACCGTGTACATGCATCACTTCCATTGCATCTTTAGAGTCTACAATATCAGGCTCTGTTTCAAGAAGCTCTACATATCTTTTAAAACCAGCAATCCCCTTCGGATAGCTTTCGATTACCGCATTAATTTTTTCAATTGGGCGGAAGAAAATATTCGTTAATAGAACGAATCCGATAAATCCACCGTATGTTAATTCACCTTGCAGAACAAACCATGTACCACATATTAAGACGAAGAGCGTTACGAGACGCATAAGCATATAACTAATTGACGAATTTAGCGCCATAATTTTATACGCCATTAATTTCGTTGTACGAAAACGAGCGTTGTTCACAGCAAATTGCTCTTTCTCAAATTTTTCATTTCCGAATGCTTGTACAACGCGGATACCGCCAACGTTGTTCTCGATACATGCATTGAAATCAGCAACGTCTGAGAATAATCGTCTAAACGTACCTGTCATTTTTTTGTTAAAGTAAAGTGCTAACCATAATAGAAACGGAATGACAAAGAACGTTAATAGCGCTAACTTCCAATTGATCATCATCATAAATGAGAACGCCCCAACTAAAGTCATAACAGCGATAAATAAATCCTCTGGTCCATGATGAGCAATTTCCCCAATTTCCATTAAATCGTTTGTAAGACGCGAAATTAAATGACCTGTTTTATTATTGTCAAAAAATCTGAATGATAGCTTTTGAATATGATCAAATAACTTCTGCCTCATATCTGTTTCAATGTTAACACCAAGCATATGTCCCCAATATGTAACAACGTATTGCAAACCTGCATTTAACATATAAACTGCAAGTAACCCAAAACAAGCCCATAAAATAAGCGTCCAGTTTTGCCCTGGCAATAACTTATCAATAAATTGATTTACGATAAGCGGGAAACCAAGTTCTAATAACCCTGCGACAACTGCGCAAGAAAAGTCGAGTATAAATAAACCTTTGTACGGTTTATAGTAAGAAAAAAATTTACGTAGCATATCTTCCCTCCATTTTCCAAAATTAAAAAGACTCTCTAAATGATAACCATTATCAAATAATTATTCAAGTTATCCGTCTATAAAACTGAAGATAAGGTTTGCGATAATTGTCGTTTTTTGCCAGAAAGTCGATATATTCCAATAATCGCCGATATAATTTCAGTTGCGCTGATATATTTTCAAAATCGCCGATATATTTCAAGTTGCGCTGATATGTTCGGAAAATCGCCGATATAAATTTCATTTACTAACTACCTTCCCCCGCCCACCCAACAAAAAAAGGGCGTCACCTCAAGGTGACACCCTCACTTCTATTACATCGCTTCCGAATCCCACTCATGCTCCTGCTGAACAAACACAATACCTAATTCGTGATGTCCACCAGCGTATAATGCCGTTTGAGCAAGGCGAAGTTCTCCATTTGTATCTAATACTTCTAATTTACAAAATGCTCCTGTCGTCTTCGTTTGAAGTGCATCATAAAATTCCTCAGCACTTCTTGGAATGACTCCATTTACTTTCGTAATCATTTCTCCAGGCAGTAAATTCAGCTCTGCTCCAATTGTATTTGGAATTGTATCTAGTACAACGAGTCCATCATTACGTGCAGCGAAGTACGCTGGTCTTGTTTCATCCGCAATTTTCTCTTGCATGGAAATTGTAAAACGTCCAAGCATTGCAACGCCCATTGCAATAATGGCAAGTACGTGCCACCAATAACTTGCGATTCCTAAAACAAGCACAAGTCCTGCTAATCCGTACACACGTCTTCCTGTAAATAATAAAGCTTCCGTCGGCTCATAACTTCTAATCCTTCTCATAAATCCAATTAAAAATGGAACGAGGAATAGAGAATATGTATGTGAACCGATTGAAACGACAGGCCACCATGAAATAAACTGCGTTACTGCGTCACCTGGTACAAGAATAAAAATAGGAATGATCCATAAACGCTTTGATTCGTGTAAACCAATCTTTAATCCACGCTTACCCTTCCTAATCTTCGGCGTCGAATATCCTACTGCATTTTTAGAAATCAACAAGCCCTCTACAACGAGCATGATGCCTAGCAAAATAGCAAGGGATACGATTGTATTCTCTTCACCTTCTCCAAGCTGTAAGAAAGAAACTGGTAGCTTAGAAGATAATAGAACACATACAATCGCGATACTAAACGTATAAGCCGCTGATAAATATCGATACATAGCAGTTAATCCAAATAGTAACGTCCAAAGTAAAATGGCCCATAAGCTCGCCTTAGAAACAACAAGTCCGAGCCCAATCGTAATGATAGATACGATTAATCCGTATTTAACTCCCGCCAATAAAGATGTTCGCAGTTCAAACCAAATATCATAAACTTTAAAAGAAAAATCTTTTCGTTCTCGTAACATACGTAAGTATCCAACGAAGATACTACTTATTAAAAATACATAGACAGCAGGGTGTAAAAAAAAACGTCCAACTGCCCGCATTATTTCAAAAATCCACGCCTCCACGAACCCATTCACCACCATTTATATCATTCTTTCTTTTTATATTATCATAACTGGACAAACGTTTGTTTAACACAAAAAAATACAGGCAGCAAACCGCCTGTATTTCTTTTTACTTCGCCATTAATTTTAATGCTGACTGTAATTGTAGATCATTTTCTCCAGAACGGATTTTTTCAATAATTTTCGTTTGAATCGCCTCAGCTGTCTTTTTATCGAGCTGTCCTGTCGCTTCCATCTTATTCGCATTTTGGAATGCTTTCAGTGCTGATTCTGTCTCTTTACTAAAGTAGCCATCTTCACGTCCTGGTACATACCCTAAACTCTTAAGCATTTCTTGGGCATGTTTTACTTGTACATCATTTGCATTGTATGAAAGTGTCTTTTCAATTTGAATTGGTGTCGCATGATAATAATCTGGTTGTTTCACTTCTACAGTTGGCTTGATTCCTTTTTTATGAATCCAGTTTCCATCCGGTGTTAACCATTTGAACATCGTTAATTTGATATTGCTGCCATCTTTAAATGGAACAGCTTGCTGAACAGTACCTTTGCCAAACGTTTTTTCACCAATTAAATCGTATCCTTCTCCCTCTTTTAGCGCACCCGCTAAAATCTCTGAAGCAGAAGCACTTCCATTATCAATTAATACTGAAATTGGATATGGCTTTCTCTCTTTTAGTTCCGTAGAGAATTTCTTCTTCTCACCATTTCTTTGCTCTACTTGTAGCATCGGCTTTTTATCCGTCATAATTTCTCCTAGTATCTCTTCTACACTATTTAAGTAGCCACCTGGATTACCACGTACGTCAATAACTAAGCCTTTTATGTTTTTCTTCTCTAACTCTTTTAACTGATCCTTAAATTCTTTCGCTGTATTTTCAGCAAAAGAAGTGATTTGCATATAACCGATATCTTTTCCACTCTCTTGTTTCACAGAGCTAAACACTGTGAAGATTGGAATTTTTTCACGCTTAATTTTAAATACAATCGGATCAGCTACTCCTGCACGCTTAATTTCAATCGCAACAGTCGTTCCTTTTTTACCACGAATCTTTAATACGGCTTCTTCACGTGATAAATCTTTCACACTATTTCCATCTACAGATAAAATTTGGTCATTCGGTTTAATTCCAATCTTTTCTGCTGGTGAGCCTTTAATTGGAGATACGATAATAAGCTTACCGTCCGTTTTGTTCACCTCAGCCCCAATCCCTTCTAACTCGGGATCAAGCGATTCACTAAACTGTTTAGCCGTTTCTTTATCCATATACGTGGAATAAGGGTCCTTCAGCGTAGACAACATGCCTTGTATTGCACCTTCGACTAATTTTTCATCTTTCACGTCTTCCACATAACGTGAATCAATTAGTGCATACGCCTCATTAATTTTTGCCAAATTCCCTTGCGCAGTGCTAGCGTTTCCATTCGAAATTGTTTGCGTTACTTCTGCTGGGTTAACCCCAAATAAAGACATACCCGCAAACATTCCGCCAGCACCAATTAAAAATGCAACAACCATTCCAATAATTGCAACTCTACGTTTCAATGCGGAATTCCCCTTTCCAAAACACACAGGTGGTGTAGCAAAAGGCATCACACAGTGTGTGATGCCTTTACCTATTTCTACTATATGATAAGCTTGTACGAATTATGTTTGCAACTTTTTATACTTTTAAGAAGCGACGAATTGACATTACACTTCCCCACATACCGATTAAAGCCCCGATTAACACTAGTAAACCAGCTAATTGGAATACGAATGGGCTGTATGGTAGAAGTTCGAAAATTGTTCCGCCAAGTTTTTCGTTAAACACACCTTGCAACGAATTATACGTAACTAGAATTAAGCCAATTGGAATAATTGATCCTAATACTCCTAGGAATAATCCCTCTAATAAGAACGGCCAACGAATAAACCAGTTTGTTGCACCTACAAGTTTCATAATTTCGATTTCTGTACTACGAGCATAAATTGTAATTTTAATTGTATTAGAGATTAAGAACATCGCTGTGAATAAAAGACCAGCAATTAACACAATCCCGATGTTACGACCAGTTTTTACAGTATCAAATAATCGTTCAACTTGCCCTTTTCCGTACTGAACATTACTTACAAACTGCATTTTTTCAATCTTTTTCGCAATTGTTGCTGTATCTGTTGGTTCTTTTGCTTTTACAACGAATACGTTTTTAAGTGGGTTATCTTGTTCAAATAACTCAAATGTCTTTCCGCTATCGCCTAAGCTTTTAATTAAACGTTTTAACTCTTCTTCTTTAGAAGAATATTTAATAGAGTCTACTTTTGCAATCTTACTCATATCATCTTCTAATTTCTTTTGGTCAGCTTCTTTTGCTGCTGGATCAATGTGTACACGAATTTCTACATCTTGCTCTACTTTCGTCGCAAAATGGTTCATATTCATAATCGCTGTTAAAAAGACACCTACAAGTAATAATGTAACTGTTACTGCACTAACAGAAGCAAACGTCATCCATCCGTTACGTGATAGATTCTTTACACCTTCTCGCAAATGTCGACTAAGGGTCTTAGCCTTCATATCCGTATCCTCCCTCCATCTCATCTCGAACAATTTTTCCGCCTTCAATCGCGATTACACGATGACGGATTGTATTTACGATATCTGCGTTATGTGTCGCCATAACGATCGTTGTACCACGCTCATTAATGCGCGTGAAAATCTTCATAATATCAAGAGCTGTTTCAATATCTAAGTTACCTGTTGGCTCATCGGCAATTACAACCTTTGGTCTATTAACAATTGCTCTCGCAATCGCAACACGTTGCTGCTCCCCGCCTGAAAGTTCGCTTGGAAGTGCGTCTGCACGATCTTCAAGACCTACAAGACCTAACACTTCTGTTACACGCTCACGAATTGCATCTGGCTCTTCTTCAATTACTTCTAAGGCAAACGCAACATTCTCATATACCGTTAATTTAGGTAGTAATTTAAAGTCTTGGAAAATCACGCCTAATTGACGACGGAAATATGGAACGTCTCTTTCTGCTAATGACTCGATAGTAAGACCATTTACATTAATTGATCCTGTAGATGGCTTCTCTTCACGATACATCATTTTAATAAATGTAGATTTTCCGGCTCCACTCGGTCCAACTACGTATACAAACTCGCCTTGTTTAATGTTAACTGTGAGACCAGCAATGGCTTTCATACCATTCGGGTACTCCTTATAAACATTCGTCATTTTTATCATTATTTATCACCCAATACTTAATGATTTTTTTCGAAATACTTTTCTGTACATTTGAAAATAAAAGCTAAACCTTTATTCTCTTTTAAACCACTCTTGTTGAAGGTAGCCTACTTATACTCTTTTTCTAAGCAATACTACTCTATGTAATATATTTCAGCAAAATTCTACAAACCTCATTGTAACATCAAACGGTTTCCAGTTTGGATACATTTTTGTTACAGTTATGTTACATTCCAAAAAAAGGGAAACGAGTTGATTATATGAATCAACTCGTCCATTTTACCCCTTTTTATTTATGTTCAGCTAACCACTCAGCTACTTTTTTCGCATCTTCACCTTGAATAAGTCCTGGCGACATTGAACCGCGACCTTTTTTAATAATTTCTTCGATATCTGCAGCGTCGTACTTCCCGCCTACTTTTCTTAAATCAGGTCCAGTTGCTCCTGATAAATCTGTTGCGTGACACCCAGCACAACTTCTTTGGAAAATTTGTTCTGCACTGTCTGTACTTGCAGACTGGTTCGAAGACTTACTCTCTTCTTTATTTCCACACGCTCCTAAAGCAAAAACGACTGATGTTCCTAGCGCAATAGCCAATAATTTCTTTTTCACTTCTATCGCTCCCCATTGTTGATATTCTTTTCATTCCTAACACACTCATTTTCATTATAAGCATTATCTTTATATAGAAAAGCTAAGGTGTATTTCATATTCTTCAAAAATAAAGTGAGAACCTTAATGATATAAAGCTTTTATAAGTTGTTTCAATTCTGTGAACAACTTATAAACTTCTATAAAGGATTCTTTTTGAACGGGAATTTAGAAAAATTCTGTAGAAAGCCTTACTCTATTGCCAATCTGTTTTACTATTTTCTACTTTTTACAAAACAATATACAACATTGTATGCTACATATAATCCCATCAAAAAGAGAAGTTGTCGTTTCCAACTTCTCTTCCTCTGTACTTCATCCATATAAATAAAATAGCACTCTTTATGTCCTCTATATCCTCAACGTGCGCCAACAATTTTGTTGGCTTTTTTTCACTTAGCTTATTAGATGCGAGAACGTAAGTAAGCATCAATAAACGGATCAATTTCTCCATCCATAACTGCTTGCACATTACCGACCTCAGTATTTGTACGGTGGTCTTTCACAAGAGAATATGGGTGGAATACGTAAGAACGGATTTGGCTACCCCATCCGATTTCTTTTTGTTCTCCGCGAATTTCATCT
Source organism: Bacillus cereus group sp. MYBKT111-2 (assembly GCF_051915205.1). Classification (NCBI taxonomy): domain Bacteria; kingdom Bacillati; phylum Bacillota; class Bacilli; order Caryophanales; family Bacillaceae; genus Bacillus; species Bacillus cereus group sp. MYBKT111-2. The sequence continues at coordinate 341,779 of NZ_JBQAEG010000006.1, read as the reverse complement.
AACTCCGCTTGTTGCTCTTCTAATTTCTTTTGATATAATTTCGCTTTTAACATCTTCATCGCGTGCTCACGGTTTTTAATTTGAGAACGCTCTGACTGACACGTTACAACCGTATTTGTCGGTGTATGCGTAATACGAACTGCTGAATCTGTCGTATTGACGTGCTGTCCACCCGCTCCACTTGCACGATACGTATCAATTTTCAAGTCTTCTGTACGTATTTCAATTTCAACTTCATCATTGAATTCAGGTACAACTTCACAAGATACGAACGATGTATGACGACGGCCTGAAGAATCGAATGGTGAAATACGTACAAGACGATGTACACCTTTCTCAGCTTTTAAGTAACCGTAAGCGTTATGACCCTTAATTAATAAAGTAACGCTCTTAATACCAGCTTCATCACCTGGTAAGTAGTCAACAGTTTCTACTTTAAACCCACGTTTTTCAGCCCAACGTGTGTACATACGTAATAACATAGAACCCCAGTCTTGTGACTCTGTTCCACCTGCACCTGGGTGTAATTCTAAAATGGCGTTATTTTTATCATAAGGATCACTTAATAGTAACTGAAGCTCATACTCATTCATTTCTTGAATTAAGCCTTTTACTTCTGATTCAAGCTCCTCATGTAAATCTTCATCATACTCTTCTTTTAAAAGTTCATGCGTTATTTCTAAATTTTCGAATGTCTCATCTAACTGACGGAAACTCCCAACCATATCTTTTAACGCATTTGCTTCGTTAATGACAGCTTGTGCGCCTTGTTGGTCATCCCAAAATCCTGCGCCCATCATTTTCTCTTCTAATTCTGCAATTTGTTTCTCCTTAGTAGGGAGGTCAAAGAGACCCCCTAAAAGCCGCTAATCTCTTAGCCATTTTCTCTAATTCCTGTCTAATTTCTACTAATTCCATTTCCTTCACCTCTATGTAATTGCTGTTACTTTCGTATGAAAATAAGGGAAACTCTCTCCACTTATGACGGAGAGAGTTTAATCCTTCTTAATTATACATTTTTGATGTAAAAGTTTGCAAAGTAGCCAAAGCTAACGCCCTGTATTACTTCCCGATACCACAGCAGTTTTTATATTTTTTACCGCTACCACATTTACATAAATCGTTGCGGCCCACTTGGTCACCTTTTACAACTGGTTTTTTCTTCGCTTCTTCGCCATCGCTAGATGGGTGAACAGCTTCACCTTGAACAACTTCTTGACGCTCTAAGTTTTGTTCAATTTCAGCTTTCATAATGTAACGAGAAATTTCCTCTTCAATAGAAGCAATCATTGATTCGAACATTGCGAATCCTTCCATTTGATACTCACGAAGTGGATCAATTTGACCGTAAGCACGTAAATGAATACCTTCACGAAGGTGATCCATCGCATCGATATGCTCTGTCCATTTCGTATCTACAACACGGAATACAACAACTTTTTCGAACTCACGCATTTGCTCTTCTGGCATAAGCTTTTCTTTGTCATTGTAACGCTCTATTAATTTCGCGATAATTGGTTCGCTCATTTCCTCTGGAGCAAGGCGACGTAATTCTTCTTCTTTCACATCTCCTTCTTGCAGAAGGTTTGTATTTAAGTAGTCAACAAGACCTTTAATGTTCCAATCTTCTTCAATTTCCTCTTGTGTATGAAGTGCAACCGCACGCTCTACTGTAGATTTCATCATACCTTCAATAATACCGCGTAAGTTCTCAGACTCCATTACCTCTTGACGCTGTTTGTAAATAACTTCACGTTGCTGACGAAGTACATCATCGTATTGTAGTAACTGCTTACGTGCATCATAGTTATTTCCTTCTACACGTTTTTGCGCAGATTCTACTGCACGAGAAACCATTTTACTTTCGATTGGCTGAGAATCATCCATACCAAGGCGATCCATCATCGCTTTCATATTATCAGAACCGAAGCGACGCATTAGTTCATCTTCCATTGATAAGTAGAACTGCGTAACACCTGGGTCCCCTTGACGACCAGCACGACCACGTAACTGGTTATCAATACGACGACTTTCGTGACGCTCTGTACCGATAACGGCTAAACCAATATTTTTAATATCGTCTCCAAGCTTAATATCAGTACCACGACCTGCCATGTTCGTCGCGATCGTTACAGCGCCTTTTATACCTGCTTCTGCAATGATATCCGCTTCACGCGCATGGTTTTTCGCATTTAAGATGTTATGACGTACACCTTTACGCGTTAACATTTTTGAAATAAGCTCTGACGTTTCAATCGCCACTGTACCGACAAGAACAGGTTGCCCTTGTTTATGACGATTTACAATATCCTCAACAACAGCATTAAATTTACCTTCCATTGATTTGAAGATTAAATCTGCACGGTCATCACGAATAATCGGTTTGTTCGTTGGAATTACGATAACGTTCATATTGTAAATGTTACGGAATTCCTCTTCCTCTGTTTTCGCTGTACCAGTCATACCAGATAACTTTTCGTACATACGGAAGTAGTTCTGGAATGTAATTGTCGCAAGCGTCATACTTTCATTTTGAATTTCTACGCCTTCTTTTGCCTCGATAGCTTGGTGTAACCCTTCGCTATAACGACGACCTTTCATAAGACGACCAGTAAATTGGTCTACAATTACGATTTCGCCTTCTTGTACAACATAATCTGTATCACGATGCATAACAACGTGCGCACGAAGTGCCTGATTAATATGGTGAAGAAGCGCTACATGTTTTAAATCAAATAAGTTTTCAATATGGAAAGCTTTCTCCGCTTTCGTAATACCATCTTCTGTTAACATTACATTTTTCGTCTTCACATCAAATGAATAATCTTTTTCATTTTCTAACGTACGAACGAATGCATTTGCAAACATGTACAGCTCTGTTGATTTTTGAGCTTGTCCAGAAATAATAAGTGGCGTACGCGCTTCATCGACTAAAATAGAATCGACTTCATCGATAATAGCAAAGTGCAGTGGGCGTTGAACGCACTGCTCTTTATATAAAACCATGTTGTCACGTAAGTAATCGAATCCAAGCTCGTTATTTGTGCTATACGTAATATCAGCAGCATAAGCCTCTTGTTTCTCTTCGCGTGACATACTGTTTAAATTAATTCCTACTGTTAATCCTAGGAACTCATGAAGTTGTCCCATTTCGCTCGCATCACGTTGTGCTAAGTATTCATTGACTGTAACAACGTGAACACCTTTTCCTGTTAAAGCATTTAAATATACAGGTAATGTAGATGTTAACGTTTTACCTTCACCCGTTTTCATCTCAGAGATATTCCCTTCATGTAAGGCAATACCACCCATTAACTGTACACCATACGGACGCATTCCAAGAACACGAGTCGCAGCTTCACGAACAACCGCAAAAGCTTCAGGTAGTAGATCATCTACTGTTTCACCTTTTGTTAGACGTTCTTTAAATTCAAGCGTCTTCCCTTTTAATTGTTCATCAGTTAATGGCTTAATAGATGACTCTAATGCATCAATTTGCTCAACTGTTTTCTGCATACGTTTAATTTGGCGTTGATTTACATCAAACACCTTTTTTAAAATACCGATCATAGGAAATACGCTCCTCTTTTTATTAAAATAAAACTTCCGATTGTTTTCTCTTTTTCTCTATTACAATCAGTCGTTATAAAAATCAAATGTATGTTATGCCAATTTTTCTCCTAATTAAAAAAACTAAAATGTATATACCTAATGATAATTGTAACACTTGTCTTATAACTATGACAACAATCGGCAAAATGTCGGGCCTTATATTCAGAAAAAGTTTTTATTTCATTTGTTACGTTCCTTTTCTCTGTCTCGCTATTTCAATTTTACGTTACAAATTTCGTATTAAATCTACGTCCTATTCTTTCAAGTTTCCTTTAAAAAAATAGGACTATCAAAAATTCCTTAATAAAATCTAAATCGACAATTACAAAAAGCCGGAAACTTCGCAGGTGTAGCATCCATAGATACTTACACCTACAAAAAAACTCCGACTTTAAAAGATATTGTTATGTTGCAAGATCTACAAACAACATTAAAATATAGCTGTATCAATCATAAATTTTATTAATTTATCGGTATTTCTAATTCATGATATTTCCCTTCCTTATCCTTTATACACGAAATGAATTTCACTTTAGTTGATTCATTTGAAAAGTTTTTATAATTTTTATAAGGGTCATCTCCTATAAAATAATTTGTCCCTATATACCCTCGTACTGTTTTACCAGCAGGTATTACAGGATCAAACTGATATTTTTTAGGTAATTCCATTGAATAAGGGATTACATTATAAAACTCACCTATTTTAGAATAAAACATTGTATCGGAAATAGACTTATTACTAAGCAAGTTAATATCTCGATTTGTTGTATTTGTAATATCTAAAGGTAAAACATACGTCACTACTTCACGGTCTTCATAGGGATCATAAACTTTTGTAGGATCAAGAGGATTAAGTACATGAAACGTAACTCCTTGCCCATCTTCAAAAGTTCTATTAGATAAAAACTCATCTTTTACCACTTTATAAGATTCATTATTAAGATTTAATGTTTTAAATCTTAATAAACTAGCAAATATACATAGCAACAGACACAATCCAATGCTTATTAAGACATGTTTTCTTGTCACTCTTAATCTACCAACTTTCCATTATTAACATGTACAATACGATCTACTATTTCATTATCTAGAACATGCACATCATGACTGGCTACAACAATAGTCGTTCCCTTGGCTTTTTCTACTTTCAAAATATCTAAAACATCTTTTATCCCATCACTATCTAAAGCATTAGTTGGCTCGTCTAATAACAGTAATTTTGGTTGTTCCATTAAAGCTTGCGCTATCCCTAAACGTTGTTTCATACCTAAAGAGTATCTTTTATACTTTCTCTTATCTGTTTTATCAAGTCCAACCCTTTGAATAATATTATAAATCTCCTCATCGGAGATTTTATTGTTAATCGATGATAAAAATTTCAAGTTCTGAAAACCAGTATACCCTGGAATAAAACTTGGATATTCAATCAATATTCCCATAGAATCAGGAAATTGCTTTTGTTTTCCAATTATTTCATTATCTATATAAACAACTCCAGAATTCAAACGCATTAACCCTGAGATAGCGCGTAAAATCATCGTTTTACCAGAGCCATTATGCCCCTTCAAAACTAAAAATTCGCCTTTTTTTACTGACAAACTAATATTATCTAACACAATATTTCCTTTTAATCTTTTCGTCATACATTCACATTTAATATAATTGTCCATAAATTATTCACCTATCACATCTAGTTTTTTAAAACAAAAACTACCTAATAAAATCATTACAACAACAATTACTACTCCTATTAAAAGTAAATCATTATATTGAATAGATTGATTATTACCTAAAGTCAATTGAATTGAACTGTGATCAACAAAATACCAACGATTTGGCATAACAAAAGAGCCTAAAAAATAAATACTATGAAAGAAAATAGACAAAAATAGGTACAACAACATTAGTACAAAAACAATAGTTATCGGTATATAAAAAGTTAAAAACTCAAAAATCAAAGCTAATAAAAAGCTGATAATGATTTGAATTAGCATAGTACCTAATATCTTATAAGGAAATTGACTATATAAATTTAAAAAATTATACTCGCCTAAAGAAAGCAAATAGTAAGCGCTAAACCAAATAAAATACATACCAATCCAAATAATAATTATATAAAAAAACAAAGATAATATTTTCGTTAACCACAGAAAATGCTTCTTCTTAACACGAGGAAATAAATAAACACCATTCTGTTGAATATCTGAAAAAGCAAAATTCCCTACAAGCAACAAAGGAGTGATTTGAAAGAATATCCAATAAAAAGGGATAGAAAATCGCCCCTCCTTATAAAAATAAGATAAATCCACAAAGTCTACTCCATGAAAAAATCGATAAAAGGTAACATCTACTAATACAGATTCTTTGCCATTACTAAGAGGCTGATTGTATAAAAAAGCAATTGCAATAATAGCGTAAATTAAGAATAAAAAAGCCATTATCTTGATGGAATCTCGAAACCTTACATGTAAATCTCTTTTTAACAAATAATATAAGATCATAATGTAAACTAGATCACCTCTGTCTCATCATTCATAGAAATATAACTTTTTTTAGATAAAATCCATACACTTATAAAAAAGATAAAAAGACAGACAAATAAGCGTATAAATAAACCAGTAGCATCTTCAAAGACATTTATATAAAAAGCATTTGTAAATAAAAATCCATGTAATATAAATCTATCTAATAAAACAGCAGTAATCATACATATTATTACAAGTAAACTAGGTAAAAATAATTGCAATAAAGCACTTATCATACATATAAAAACACTCGCAAATAATTGAATGCAAAATAATAATGGATAATTTACATCAACACTAGTTACAGCCATCATATTTGACATCAAAAACAACTGTAAAATCATACTCCCAGCAAAAAAGTAAACAAAAACGAATAGCTTCAAATAATATATGGAAACTAATTTCAATGCATTATTCACTCTGTAAACAACATAAATACTAAAAAAATTCGACATAGAATATACAGAAAAAACGATAGTTAAAGGAATAAATATAGTCGATAAATTATAAAACGACATAACCTTATACAAAACTTCCAATTCGTTCATTTTCTCTTTTATAATTCCGGTTTCAAAATAATTGAACAAACAACCAATGATACTGACATTAAGTAAAAAGAGAATACTTAACCAAACATATTTCATCCTTATAGTTTCTTTCATAACATTATAAAAGAACATGCTTCCTACTCCCCCGTAAATAAAGAACTACAGAACAAAACCAAATACATAACAGTACACTAAGAAAAATTTGTAATTCAAAAAACCCAAAATCTTTAATTAAATAATCTTTAGGATTGAGAAGCCCTTTTCCAATACCAAGCCAAAAAATATGTAAAATAAATGGAACTAAATAAACAAAATAAACTCGTTTTATAAAAAACGAAACTGATAAAGCTAAACTCGAAAAAACCGCACCGTATAAACCATTTAAAAATACATACATTAGAAAATATAAAGTAGGGTACTTATAATAAACTATATGAAATTGAGCTATTGGCGAAACAGTAGAAGCCATATAATTTAATATTGGATGCGGAGCAACTGTTGGATAAGTCATCACATATAAATAAAAATTAAATAGTAAAGGGACACTTATAATAAAAAAAGATACAATAAAATTAATAAAATAAAGTAGCTTAAAATAATAACATGTTCCCATCTTAGAAATAACAGGATAAATAAATCCATAATTTTTATCAATTCTATAAATCCCTGCTACAGCCATTGCGGAAAGCATAGGAAATATAAGTAAATAAAACTCACTATAAAACGATAATCTATTAAAATATAAAATATTAGATAAATATGGGGATACCTTTATAATCCCAGCATCGTTAAATCCTTTAGTTGTAACAAACATAGCAATATATTGAGCAATAACAATTACTAACATAATAAATAAAGACAACCAAAACATCCTACCTTTTAAAATCCTTCCTAAAAAGTAACTCATCTATAGCTCCTCCATAAACCATTAAATTTAAATCTTTTTTAATATGAACAATTGATCTGCAACACCATAACATTTCTTTTCTTTATTTAACCAAATGTAACGAAAAGAAACATTTGCTCTCTCTCCTTCAAATTTAGGAAACTCAACTTCATACTGATAAACATCATTTGTGCCTTTTCTTTTTACACTCTTAACTTCTTGTTTCCACTGTATTACTTTGCCATCAATTTGTTCAATCCGCCCCAAAAGATACGTTGGTTTTTTCTCATTCGTAACACCCGTTAAAAAAACATAATAATTTTCTGGTATAACTCCTGACTTTAAATTTTTATCTGAAAGCCTATCTTCTATTGCAATATCATTTCTATCTATTTGTCCTTGAAAGAAATCATTACCATTTTTATTCCCCGAAAATACTTGTTCATAAATAGTATTTTTATTAATTTCTTGCAACTGAATACTTTTCAAATTATCTTTTTCCGTTAAAGTATCTTCAACATGTACAATAGGTTCATCTACTTTCTTTTGACAAGAAACTAAGAAACTAATACTCAATATAAAAAAACAAACTAAAATATATTTTGAAAGAAACCTCATTACAGCTCCTCCTATTTTAAAAATGAAATAGCAGGAAAAGTCGTATAATCCGGATTTGAAACTATACGACTTTTTCTAGCACTATAAAATAAATAATTTCAATTTATAATTTCTAAATCAATATTCAGTGTAAGGTCCACTAGGTCTTACACTATCAGGACTCCAAGCAGTAGGATAAGCATTATTTTCTCTAGAATAACCACCAAATCTCACAGGCACATTTTTCCCATGGTTTTCATATGCATAATTTTGAAAAAGATATGTTCTACCTGGTATCACTGTTCCTTCATGCTTACCTGAAACATTTACCCATTTTCTATCTTCTGCATTTTTATTTTTATCTGCTTCTGTCCAAACATTGAAGGAACCTCCGCCCTTCTCACTGCTCTTCACACGCATATACATAGAGGTAGGCGTCTCTTTAGGACGTGCATTAGTATAATCATATGGACTCCAAAGTCTAAAGGTAAAATTCACATGGTCATCCCTTGTACTAGCCTTAGCCGGTTCGGTTAAAGCGAAAGTACTAGCTAAAATACCTAACGATAAAACAGATCCAAACCTAAAACGACTTTTTTTCTTAATGCTCACTAAAAGCACCTCCGATAATTTGTAGCATTATATTGATTTTATTTTTCCACTGAATGAATAAAATCAATATAATACAATATTATGGTAACAACACCTCAACACACCTTCAATGGATTTCAGAATATTTAATATTACCTTTACACTTGCGAACCTTTTGTTAAATTTTTAAAAACAATAATATACTCCTAGCAAAGAATTACTTGTAAAGATAGCTACATTCCTATGCTTGTTCCAAATAATAACGCGTAACTCACTTCTCTAAGTTTTGAATTTTCTCATGCGATTTTAACGAAATAATGCCTAAAATCACTTCTTAATGAAATCGGCTACTTACAAAGCTTTTTAACCTTGCTGCGAAAAATAAAAATACAAAAAAAGCGCAGCCATTTCGGCTACGCTTTTGAATTATTATTTAGTTTCAATTAAACCATATTTCCCATCTTTACGGCCATATACAACGTTAGTTTCATTTGTATCAGCATTTGTGAAGACGAAGAAATTATGTCCTAGCATATCCATTTGTAGGATTGCCTCTTCAACGTCCATCGGTTTTAAATCGAATCGTTTTGTACGTACAAGTTCTAGTTCATCCTCTTCTACCTCATCCAGAACAGCTACTGCTTCTGGAAGGATAAAGTTCGTTTTCATAGAACCTTTCTCACGTAACTTACGATTTACTTTTGTTTTATGTTTACGAATTTGTCGCTCAAGTTTATCAACTACTAAATCGATAGCAGCGTACATATCGCTATTAGTTTCTTCTGCACGAAGTAATAAATCAGTAAATGGAATTGTTACCTCGACACGTTGCTTGTCAGAGTATACTTTTAAATTAACTTTAATCTCTGGGAATGTATCAAAATAACGCTCTAACTTACTTAGTTTTTTCTCTACATATTCCTTTAATGCTGGAGTTACTTCAATATTTTCACCACGAATGTTGAATTTCATAGATGAATTCCTCCTTTCAAGCCTATGTACTATAATTTCGACACCGGCTTAAAAACTCCTTCTAACTTTTTTAAAAAAATTAGTGGAATTGCGATTTTTTTATCGTTTTTTGTTGAAATGAAAAGATGCATCGTTTCTATCTTTATTTTATCCTATTAACATCGTGAATAACGAATATAACTGTGGACAATTCGTTACAGAAAAGAAACAACTTTTTGACAACTCATTTTATAACAAAAACCTCTTGCAAAAAAAACAAGAGGTTCTACTACATATATATAACGTTGCCACAAACGCAGCTTTCTCTTCCCAAAAACAATATACCTACAGTTTTACAACATTAGCTGCTTGCGGTCCACGTGCTCCCTCTACAATATCAAACTCAACTTGTTGCCCTTCTTCCAATGACTTATATCCATCTTGTTGAATAGCAGAAAAATGAACAAACACATCATCACCGTCTTCACGCTCAATAAACCCAAATCCCTTTTCTGCATTGAACCATTTTACTCTTCCTTGCATGTTCATTCCATTCCCTTCACTCTAAAAATCAGGGCATTTGCCCCATAATTTCACTATAACGAATGACAACTTACGAAGTCAAAGAAGACTTATCGTCTTTTTATTATCTCTTTCGACAGTTACAGATCAACTTCTACAGAGCGTCAAACTAGAAACTTCGCTTGCTCCTTTATCATAGAAAAGACTTCCAATTTGTCTCACTGTAATTCCTGTCGTATATACATCATCAACAAGTAAAATATGTTGACCATGAAACATCTCTTCTCTCTGAAAATAAAAAGGATTACTTCCCGAAAGCCTTTCTTTACGCGACTTCTTACTTTGCTTTTCTGTTTCCTTCCTTCTTAATGATGAATAAAAATTTTTGACAGGCAAACAAGCTGCTAATAACTCTGCTTGATTAAAACCTCGTTCATATTTCCGTTCCCCACTAAGCGGAACAGCAATAACGGTTGAAACGTCCGTAAAATACTTTTGAAATAACTCCCGAAAAGATTGATAAAAAATACGAACTAACTCCGCATCACCTCGAAACTTAAACTGCGCTAGTATACCTTTCATATCATCATTGTACACGTACAACGAACGATTTTTAAAAGGACGATATCCTTCCTCATTCCTCCATCTTACACAGTCCATGCAAATATCATTTTCTTTATATCGAGTAGGTAAGTCATCTAAAGGACGACCACAATCCATGCAAATTCCTCCTATAATATAGGAAAGTTTTTGCTCACATCTATCACATATATATTTTTTATGTGACTTTACAAAGAAGGTGTACCAACTAACTGTTTCCACCATATACTCATCACAAAGTAAACAATGCATTAATCGATCAATCCTTGTTCTTTCGCATTTTTGTTCATACTTTGAATATGTTTTTTCGCGCGTACCATTGCCTCTGTCTTACCGTAATGAAAATACATAACCTCACCATATGGCTCTTCAAAACTACGCCCCGCTCGGCCTGCAATTTGTACGAGCGCACTCTCTGAAAAAATTTCTTCTTCAGCTCCTAACACAGCCACTTGCAAGTTCTTCACAGTTACTCCTCTTTCTAAAATTGTCGTTGTAACTAATAACGGAATGTCTCCCTTTCTGAAAGATGCTACTTTTTCTTTTCTCATCGAATCTTCTGCATGCACGCCATCGATTCTATTATCCAACCCTTTCAACAACTGACTTATTTCTTCTATATATCGCACATGAGGAACAAATAAAAAAATAGGATACTTTTTGTTTAAGTTCATTTTTAACCATTGTAGTAACACGCGAGGAACTTTTTTATGATGGAGGCTTTTCTTCCAATTTCCGCACCAACTAAATAGAGGAACTGGTAACGGGTGACGATGGTATCGTCCTGACACAATAACACCTTTTTGTTTCCCCTTTCTGAAATTACGCTTCCATTTTTCATCAGGGGTTGCAGTTAAATAAATACGCGCTGCTTTCTCTTTCATTGCTTGCCTAACTGCATACTGTAACATTTGATCTGCATGATACGGGAAGGCATCAATCTCATCTACAATCATCACATGAAACGCTCTATAGTAACGTAACAGTTGGTGAGTCGTTGCAACGACTAACGCTGCATCTTTTTTATGATCTACACTCCCTCCGTATAAAGCAGCTACAGTTATACTTGGAAACACTTCTTGTAATCTCGGCGCTAATTCCAGTACAACGTCAGTCCTTGGCGTTGCGATACACACTCTTTCTCCTTTTCGAAGTGCCTCTTCTATACCGTAAAATAACATTTCTGTTTTTCCAGCCCCGCACACAGCCCAAATAAAAAAAGATTCTTTTTGCTTAATAGCTTCTATAACACCTTGCGCCGCCAGCTCCTGACCAAGAGACAAACTCCCTTTCCACTGTAACGAATGTAATTCCCTTTCTCCTTTTCTTTCATGAATCACACGAACAAGTACAGTACATTCGCTAACTCTCCCCATCGTGATACACTTCCGGCAATACGCGCATGCTTTACCGCACCTTTTACATAAAAATGATACAAATAGCCGCTGCTCTATATTTCCACAACGCTGACATATATATTTAGAAGCCTTCTTTATTACACCTTGTACACATATAACCTCTCCCTTCTTTTTCAAATCACTTACTTCTCTCCGTAAATCTGAAGAGAGTTCCTCTAATAGCAACTGTTTTCCACCAAGCATTAGCAATCACCTCCAGCACTACTATAAGCCTTTCTTATAATCTCGTAAAAACGCAAAAAAGCCGATAACCTACTTATAAAATAGTAAGCTATCGACTTTATACACGTTTTTTATTCAATTATAATCCTATAATCTACCGTAACCTAAGAAATGCTTTTGGTTGTAAGAGCTATTTACGCTACCGTAAGTAACACCTGTTGATTCATCAGCAGCATGAATCATTTGACCGCCACCAATATAAATACCAACGTGAGATACGCCTGCTCTATAAGTACCTTGTAAGAAGATAAGATCTCCTGGTTTTGCTTCAGATGCGCTAATTTTTTGTACAGAGTTCCATAAACCTCTAGTATCTTGACGACCTAAACCGTAAACATAAGAGATTAAACCACTGCAGTCAAATCCACCATTTGAAATTGACGCACTACCCCATACGTATTTTAAACCTACTAAGCCTTTAGCTTTTTCAACAACATCTTGTCTTCCGCCACCATTGTCAGCTGGTACTACTGGGGCTGGTGTTGCTTTTTTCTCTTCTTTTTTCTTAGGCTCTTCTTTTTTATCTTGTCCGTCATTGTTTGCTGGAGCTGCTGGCTCTGCTTGTGTTTGTGCTGGCTGAGCTGGAGCCTGTGACGGTTGTGCTGGAGCTTGCGCTTGTGCTTGTTGTGCAGCTTGTTCTGCTTGTTTTTGAGCAGCAACTTCTTGTGCTGCTTTTTCTTGTGCTTCTTTTTCAGCAATTTGCTGTAATTTTAATGCCTGTTGTTCAAGCTCCTTCAATTGTTCTTCCGTACTTGTCATTGAAGTTACAACTGTATCCATTTTACCGCTTAAATCATTTACTGCTGTTGCTTTTTTCGCTTTTTCAGCGTCAAGTTCTTTCTTAGCAGTTTCAATTTGAGCTTGTGCTTCTTTTAATTCTTTTTGCTTTGTTTTTACCGTTTCAACATCTTTTTTCACGTTCGCTTGATCTTCTTGTTGTGTTTTCATGATGTCTTCGTCAGACTCAAGAATTTTAGAAACTGAATTTAAACGATCAACTAAATCTGCAAGATTTTTAGAGTTTACAAGAACTTCTGTTACAACGTTTGTGTTTGGTTGCTCTTGAAGTGCAACTAAACGTTTTCTTAATAACTCTTCACGTTTTGCAATTTTCGTTTGTAATTCTGCAATATCTTTATTTTTCTTTTCGATTAATTGCTCAGTGTCCGCAACTTTTTTCGTTGTTTCATCAAGCTTTGCAGCATTCTCTTGAACAGACTTATCTAAACCTTGAATTGTTTTGTTTAAGTCATTCATTTGTTTTTGTAATTCATCACGTTCTTGTTGTTGTTTATGTAAAGTGTCATTTTGTGTATTAATTTGTGATTTCACGTCAGAAATTTTATCTTCTGCAAATACATTTGGTGTTAGTCCTGAAAACATTAACCCTGCCACTAATGCGCAAGATGCCATTTTTAGCTTTTTCATTTTATTTTTTACACCGCTTTCTTTTTTCTTTTTCCGTATATAACCTATAAAATTTATACCATAATTCGGGATTTTTTTTGCTAATGTTACGCTTTTGTAAAACAAATGTAATATTATATGTAACACTATCGCAAAATATGCATATTTTTGTATATATGTGTAGAGTTTTAAAAGGTTTTTATAAGCAAAGAAAAAAACGCAAGGTTTCCCTTACGTTTTATTAAATATACTAATACGGATGAAATCAAAACGTTATTTCATCCATTTCTCAGCCCAATTTTGGACTTCATCCATAACACTTTCTAACGCTTTTCCCTTGTCCGTTAAGCCGTACTCGATTCGAACTGGTACTTCTGGATAAACATTACGAACTACAATGCCTTCGCTTTCCAATTCCTTTAAACGCTCTGATAACATACGATCGCTCATATTCGGTATAATATCTGCGATTTCTCTAAAACGTTTTGACTCTTCCAGCAAAGATTTAATAATTAAGCCAGTCCATTTCTTACTAAGCAAAGTAAAAGCTGACTCAAACTTTGGACATAAACAAGAATTATGCTCCATATGTTTCACCTCTCTTCTATTATAATATAGTTTCTTGTAAAAAGTAAGTTATAAAACTTTCCTCATTATTTTATTTTACGTACATTTTACCATTTCCAAATATTAACTTGTCAACTTCACGTAAAATATCCGTAAAAAAACCCTCTTCCGAAAGAGAGCTTTTTATATCTTTATTACTTCGTATACCATCCAAGACCTAGTGCACCTTCACCTAAATGCGTTCCAATTACAGCACCGAAATAACCTGTGCGGATTGTAACATGAGGATATTTTGCTTCTAATTCTGCCTTCCATTCATTCGCTTCCTCTTCACGTTGTGCATGAATGATAACTGCTTCCATAGGTACACCTTTACTTGCTTGCTCATCAAAAATTTCAATGATACGTTTTAACGCTTTTTTACGCGTACGAATCTTTTCAAACGGGATAATGATTTTGTCTCTAAAATATAAAACCGGCTTTACTTGTAACAGACTACCGATGAAAGCTTGCGCACTATTTAATCGGCCTCCACGTTGTAAATGGTGTAAATCATCTACTACAAAATAAGCGTCCATCGTTTTCTTCATTTCATCAAAACGGGCGATAATCTCTTTTGGATCCTTCCCTTCGCTTGCTAGCTTTGCACCTTCACGCACGTAGAATCCTTGTACTTCACAACTAATTTCAGAGTCGTACGTATATACATCAATACCCTCTACCATTTGACCAGCTGTCGTTGAAGTTTGATATGTACCACTAATCCCACTTGAAAGATGAATGCTAATAACTGCATCATAATCCTTAGATAATTCTTCATATAGCTCAACAAACTTTCCGATTGCTGGTTGAGAAGTTTTTGGAAGTTCTTCTTGCTCACGTACTTTTACATAAAAATCATCTGCTGAAATTTCAGCTTCTTCTTGATAAGATTCCGTTCCAAACACAACGTTTAATGGAATCATATATATATTGAGTTCATCACGAATATGCTTCGGTATATATGCTGTACTATCAGTAACAATAGCTGTTTTCATTTTCGTACCTGCCTTATAAAAAAGTTTTTATTTCCTAATTTTACACGAAAACTAAAAATGGTGCATCCATACATGAAAATGCGGGTTTGAAATTATACTCATCATCTCGACAAATTACAACAAAAAGGTAAAACACTCACCAAAAATTTCAGCTTATTTATAAAAAATGTTTGAATATAAAAACGCCCGCTTTTAAAATGTAAAGTACTAGTCATTTTGATGGATAGGAGCGTATACAAGTGTTATTACAATATTTAACAATAAAAGACTACGGTGAACACGAAATTGTTATTCAAAAATCAAGATTCATCTGTTATGTTAGTCGTGCTACAACCGAAGATGAGGCTCAAGAATTCATACAAAAAATCAAAAAACAAAACTGGAATGCAACACATAATTGTTCTGCTTATTTAATTGGCGAACAAGATCAAATTCAAAAAGCAAATGATGATGGTGAACCTAGCGGTACAGCTGGCGTACCTATGTTAGAGGTACTAAAAAAACGCGGTTTAAAAGATACCGTCGTTGTCGTTACCCGCTATTTTGGTGGCATCAAACTGGGCGCTGGTGGATTAATTCGCGCATATGGAAAATGTACAAGCGAAGGCATTAATCATGTCGGTGTTGTCGAGCGAAAATTAATGCGTGTTATGCAGACCGAAATTGATTACACATTACTTGGTAAAATTGAAAATGAATTACGCAATTCAAAATATGCCATTAAAGATATACATTACCTCGAAAATGTCACATTTGATACGTATGTAGAAGAAGATGGAAAACAACCATTCACGGATTGGATGATTGAATTAACAAATGGGAAATGTACAATTACAGAAGGAGATATGTTGTACTTAGAACAAGATGTTATCTAAGAATAAATACTGTATCGCCTTTAAAGATTAATGTAGTGAATTACTTTCCTACAAATGAACTAAGGAGATTATATATGGAAGAACGTTATTATCATCTCCAAAATAGCAGAATAAAAAAGAAACGAAGAAGAAAGTTTTTCTACTTCCTTATTTTCTTATTTTTATTTGGTAGTGTAGGACTTTATATATTAAATTCCTACTCTTCTCTCATGGGGATGTATAGTGGTTTTACTCGTGAAAAATCGGATTTGAGAACCGAAGATGTAGAAATTACAAAGGAGCCTTTTACACTCCTTATTATGGGTATAGAAGATTATGCAACAGACGGCCAAAATGGTCGTACAGATTCATTAATGTTTGCGACAGTCAATCCGAAAACGCAAAAGATTTCGCTTATGAGTATTCCTCGGGATAGTCGCGTTCCAATTGTCGGAAAGAATAAAGAGGACAAAATTAACGCTGCGCATGCTTACGGCGGAGAAGAAATGGCAATCAAAACTGTCGAAGGTTTTCTAAAAGTGCCTGTCGACCATTATCTTAAAATTGATTTCCAAGGCTTTAAAGGTATTGTTGATGCTGTTGGCGGTGTTACTGTTGATGTCCCCTTCGATTTTTGGGAGCGTTCAGACGTGGATTACTACAAAAAAATCGAATTTAAGCAAGGACAACAAGAATTAAATGGTGAAGAAGCACTCGCTTACGTTCGTATGCGAAAGCAAGATCCAAATGGCGACTATGGCCGGGCTGCTAGACAAAGACAATTACTAGCTGCTGTTGCTCAAAAACTAAATTCCACCTCTACCGTATTTAAAATTAAAGATTTGACAGCAGTCGTTGGAAAATATATAAAAACTGACATTCCTATTTCTGATGGCCTTGCTCTTTACAAGAAACTTTCTGGGTTTGATCCTTCCACAATACAAACACTCAAACTTGAAGGAGAAGACAAAAAAATAGGTGGTATTTATTACTTCCTTCCAGATCCAAACGGTGTTGAGGCAGTACGTAACGAAATTAAAAAAGAACTAGGAGAAAAGGTAACCACGCAAGAAAATTCAACAACAAAAACGGAATCCACTTCTTCTTCAAATTCGAACTCTAACGAGAAAGCGAAGAAAGAAACGAATCAGAATCAGAACAAAACACCAACTGATCCCCCTCCTTCTACGAATGCTCATGCAGAGTGGATTATGAGAAATCAGCAATAAAACAGCCAAATCGCATGCGATTTGGCTGTTTTTTTATTTATTAAAATGTTTTAAGATTGCTTCTACAATACGCTCTGATGCACGGCCATCACCGTACGGATTAGATGCTTTTGACATCTTATCATGAGCTTCTTTGTCTGATAACAACTCATCAGCAAGACTAAAGATTGTCTCTTCGTCTGTTCCCGCTAATTTCAACGTACCTGCTTCAATACCTTCTGGACGCTCTGTTGTATCACGAAGAACAAGAACCGGTACACCTAATGACGGAGCTTCCTCTTGTACACCACCAGAATCAGTTAACATTAAGTATGAACGAGCTGCAACATTGTGGAAATCAATTACATCTAGCGGCTCAATTAAATGAATGCGGCCATGATCGCCTAAAATATCATTTGCAGTTTCACGAACAACAGGGTTCATATGAACAGGATACACAACTTGTACGTCTTCATGCTTATCAACAAGACGCTTAATTGCACGGAACATATTACGCATTGGCTCTCCTAGGTTTTCACGACGGTGAGCTGTCATAAGTACAAGACGATCACTTCCAAGTTTCTCTAGTACAGGATGACTATATGTTTCTTTTACAGTCGTTTTTAGTGCGTCAATCGCTGTATTTCCTGTTATGAAAATACGTGATTCATCTTTATTTTCTTTCTGTAAGTTCGTTGCTGATTTTGCTGTAGGTGAGAAATGAAGATCTGCCATTACACCTGTTAATTGACGATTCATCTCTTCTGGGTATGGAGAATATTTATCCCATGTACGAAGTCCTGCCTCCACATGACCTACTGGAATTTGATTATAGAAAGCAGCTAAGCTTGCGATAAACGTTGTCGTTGTATCACCATGTACAAGTACGATATCCGGCTTTGCTTCTTTCATTACTTTATCCAAACCTTCTAAACCACGCGTTGTAATATCGATTAAAGTTTGGCGATCCTTCATAATATTCAAATCGAAATCTGGTGTAATTCCAAAGATACTTAATACTTGGTCTAACATTTGACGATGTTGTGCTGTTACAGTCACAATCGATTCAATTTTCTCTGGATGCTTTTGCAACTCTAATACAAGAGGTGCCATTTTAATTGCTTCTGGACGTGTCCCGAAAATTGTCATTACTTTTAAACGTTCAGTCATTTCATTGCCTCTTTTCTTTCACTAGTTACAAATCCTATTATGACATATAAGAATATACATGAATACATACCTTTTTAACGAATAACGGAAAAATCCCTCTTATGAATACTTTCTCTTCCAACAGAATAATAATCTATTCCTTGTTTCTTAACATCCTCATCAGTATAACAATTTCTTCCATCAAATAAAATAGGTTCTCTCATAAGTTGTACGTACTTTCCTAACGGATACGTTCGGATAGCCTCCCATTCTGTCACGATAAAAGCCGCACTCGCTCCTCTAATCGATTCATCTATACATTCACTATATTGTATAGTCTCCCCAAAGATATTTTTCATATTTTGAATCGCCTTCGGGTCATATAATACTATGTCTGCACCTATATTCATTAATTCTTGTATCATAATAAGGGACGGTGCGTCTCTTATATCATCTGTATTCGGTTTAAATGCTGCTCCCAGCACTGCAATTCGCTTCTTGTTCATATTTATTACTTTCTTCGCTTTCTCAATCAATAATAGCTGTTGTTTATTATTTACTTCAATGACGGCTTTTAACAAACGAAAATCATGTGCCACATTCCCTGCAATTTGCACAAGCGCTTTCGTATCTTTCGGAAAACACGATCCCCCGTAACCAATGCCCGCATTTAAAAAAGACGACCCAATTCTCTTATCCATTCCCATTCCTTTTGCAACATCTAATACATTAGCTCCTACCTTCTCACATATATTTGAAATCTCATTGATAAAACTAATTTTTGTCGCTAAAAAGGCATTCGATGCGTATTTAATCATCTCTGCACTTTTTATATCTGTAACATACGTTTGCAAATGTAATTTACTATATAAATTCTCAACTTTTCGCGCCGCTTCCTCATTATCAGCTCCAATTACAATACGATCTCCCTGAAAAAAATCGTAAATCCCTGAACCCTCCCGTAAAAATTCGGGATTCGATACAATATGTAATTCATGCCTATTTTGTAATGTCTCCTCAATCCATCCCCTCATAGCACCATTCGTCCCTACAGGAACAGTACTTTTTGTAACAACAATCATGTCTTTAGTCGCATATGCTCCAATATCAAAACATGCATTTTGAATATATGTTAAATCTGCTGTCCCATCTAATAACGATGGCGTTCCAACTGCAATAAATATAAATTCTGCATCATGAAATGCTTCTTCTTTACTTGTTGTAAAAGTTAAACGATTATTCTCACACGCATCATGTATTAATTCATATAAGCCAGCTTCATAAATAGGCAGATCCCCTTGTTTTATCCGTTCAATTTTCCCATCATTTATATCAAAACATGTAACCGAATGTCCCAATACTGCCAATCCTACTCCTGTAATCAATCCAACGTATCCGGTACCTATTATCGTAATTTTCATTTCCTTTTCGCACAGGAATATACAATAGAAAATATACGAATACATAGAATTTCCCCTGTGCTTCCCCCTCTCACATTAAAAATGAGAAAACTCTTTTACTTCTTTATTATATGAATTGCTTTCTTCATTCTTTTTTAAGTTTTTGTAAAATTAAATATTGTCCATAAAACCAATAGAAATTTTACCGAGATTAAAGCTGCACGTTCAGGCTTGAAAAATTCCCACATTTTAACACGGAACTTACTCATTTCTACGTGTAACACTTATAATATTGAAATAAAATTATTCGCTATTAAAGAGAAAGAGAAAATGTCATATTCCAAAGCCCTATACGATTAACCTTCTCAAACAATTCAACATTCTGTATACCATTGTCATATATTCTATCCGCTTCCATTTACCATAAAACGAAAAAAAGATTGAATTCTAATCTTTTTGTGATACCATATGTTATGAGCCTGTAAATAAACATCATAATTTTCAGATAAATATATTAAAAAAAATTACGTTAGACTATAAAAGGGTGGGGTATTAATGGACTCACAAGTGATTTATGCCATTTTGGCATCTTTCATCACTGTACTCGTCGTTACTCCTTTAGTTATTAAGTTAGCTTTTAAAATAGGAGCAACAGATAAGCCAAACGCGCGTAAAGTACACCAAAAGATTATGCCTCGTCTTGGCGGGTTAGCAATATTTATTGGTGTGGCTGTTGGATTTGTTGTCGGTGGCTTATACGAACAAAGAATGTTATCGATAACGCTAGGTGCGATTATCATTGTAATCATCGGTATTTTAGATGATATGTACGAGTTATCTGCGAAGGTAAAATTCGGTGGACAACTATTAGTTGCCATTATGATTGTAAAAAGTGGATTATTAGTGCAAGTATTATATATTCCAATCCTCGGGGATACTGAACTTGGATGGCTTGCTTACCCAATTACAGTATTTTGGATTGTAGGTATTACAAATGCAATCAACTTAATTGATGGTTTAGATGGATTATCTGCTGGTATTTCATCTATCGTACTGGCAACGCTAGCATATATGGCCTTCACTAGCCCATGGGGCACTGGAGCTGCTATTATCTTACCACTAGCATTAATTACATTAGCAAGTACAATTGGATTTTTATTCTACAACTTCCATCCAGCAAAAATTTTCATGGGAGATACAGGAGCACTATTTTTAGGATACTGTATTTCTGTTATATCGTTACTTGGATTATACAAAAGTGTAACGCTATTCAGCTTTATCGTTCCAGTTATCATTTTAGGCGTGCCTGTATTTGATACGACATTTGCAATTATCCGTCGTATCGTAAATAAAAAACCTATTTCAGCACCAGATAAGTCGCATTTACATCACCGTTTACTTGCAATGGGCTTCTCACATCGCAAAACGGTACTAATTATATACGCATTCGGTATTTTCTTTAGTGTAAATGCAATCATTTTCTCTAGTGCGACATTATGGTTATCCATTATTCTTCTTTTCGTTTTAATCTTCTTTACAGAGATTATTGCTGAAGTAATTGGACTTGTACATGAACGTTACAAACCACTTATTTCCTTTTATAAAAAAGTGAAAAAACGCGAAGACTAATTGTAGTATAGCCTTTACTATTATGAAATATTCAAATAGCATCCTCTTTCTTATAAGAGGATGCTATTTTTTATTCATTATTTTACATTTCCAAAATATAGCTTGTTTGAGAGTTCCACTATTGGAGAAAGATATACATAATAAGAAAAGGATTATATTTTCTTTTTTACATCTTGATTGTCAAACTGAGGGTGAATGTTATGATCAAGCGAGTATTTCAATACATTATTTTATTTTTAACGATTACTATGTACGCGTCATCTCATGCAGGAGCGACTACCATTCCCCCTGCTGAACATCATCCAAATACCGAAACTACCTCTTCTACCAAAAAAATCGCGTACTTAACATTTGATGACGGACCAAACAAATATACTACGCAAATTTTAAACATCTTAAAAGAAAAGAACGGAAAAGCAACTTTCTTTGTTATTGGTGGAAAAGTGCCACATTATAAAAAGACAATGCAACGATTAATTAAAGACGGACATTATATCGGGCTTCACAGTATGTCACATGATGTAAAACGCCTTTACACCGGTGATCCATCTGCTTTAATTACAGAGATGGAACAAACACAAAGCATCGTTCAGCAAGTTACAAAATTAAATTCACATCTCGTTCGTGTCCCGTATGGTAGCATGCCTTATTTAAAAAAAAATTACCGTGATGCACTTGTATCAGCCCAGTATAAAATGTGGGATTGGACAATCGATACATACGACTGGAAAAGCTATGATAACCCTTCTGCCATTCTAGAAAGGGTGCGTAATCAGAGCGATGAACAAGTCGAAGTAATTTTAATGCATGATTCGAGTGTAACCGTACAAATACTGCCACAAGTAATTGATTACTTACAGTCACAAGGATACAAGCTTCTTCCCTATAATCCATCTTCTCATCTCGAAGTAAACTTTTGGAAAGACACAAGATTGTAACAGCTTTAGTGCCTATGTGCTAAAGCTGTTTTATTTTTCTCTTCCCACCCTTCCCATTTTTGTGTAAAATTTTAAATAGTGATGAAGTTTCGAGGTGAATAGAAATGAAACGAATAGATCTCATTTTTAACGCAATACAAAAAAGCAATTATACAGAAGGTGTAACTGCATCAGAACTCGCTACCCTGTTGCAGCTAGATCGAGCCAATGTAAGTAGCGACTTAAACAAACTCGTAAAAGATAAACGTTTATTAAAAACAAATACGCGTCCTGTTCGTTTTTATATAGAAACGAACACTTCGTTGGAAACGCATTCAAAAGAAGCAACTTCATTAGATACATTTGCAGTTGAAAATACGAGCCTTAAAATCGCAATCGAAAAAGCGAAAGCTTCTATTCTCTATCCTCCAAACGGTATGCATACTTTACTGCTCGGAGAAACAGGCGTCGGAAAATCCATGTTTGCTTCTTTAATGCACGAATATGCAATTGAAGTTGAACAGCTTCCTAAAAATGCACCATTTATCGTCTTTAACTGTGCTGATTATGCAAATAACCCACAGCTACTACTCGGGCAATTATTTGGGATTAAAAAAGGAGCGTATACAGGGGCAAGTGATCAAAAAGGGTTAATTGAAAAAGCACATGAAGGGATCCTTTTCTTAGATGAGGTACATCGCCTTCCTCCAGAGGGACAAGAAATGCTTTTCACCTTTATTGACCGCGGAGTATATCGCCGCCTTGGAGAAACAGAAAACGAACGTAAAGCACAAGTATTGATCATTACTGCAACAACAGAAGAACCAAATTCATTTTTATTAAAAACATTTACAAGACGTATACCAATGACTGTCACGCTGCCACCACTTCGTGAGCGTACACATAAAGAACGTTTTGCTTTACTGCAACTATTTTTCACAAATGAAGCAATTCGCTTGCGAAAAGAAATTCACGTTAGCCCAAATGCAATGCGTGCTTTCGTCTTTTACAATTGTCCCAATAACATCGGCCAATTAAAAACGGATGTACAAATTGCCTGTGCGAAAGCCTATTCTGACTTCGTGACAAAGAAACGTGATTCTGTCTATGTTTCAAGCACAGACTTACCTTGGTATATGAAAGAAGGACTATTCATTGAAAGAAAGAGCCGTCATCTATACCAAATACCGAATGAAACATTTATATTTACAGGTGATGAAGGTTGGAGTAATCATAAAATAGAAAATGAAAAACAGTCTTCTATTTACGATTATATTGACTATAAATATGAAGAACTTCAAGCTCGTGGTATTGAAGAGGAAGAATTAGAATTACTAATAGAAAATGATATTCAAAGCTTTTTCGTACAATATTTTAACCAAATGTCAAAAAAGACAAGTCATGAAAATGTTTTTAAAATTGTAGATCGTAATATCGTTTCCGTTTGTGAAAAAATTGCTGAACTTGCTGAAAAACATTTATCCAAGACGTTCGATGAAAAAGTATTTCTCGCTTTAAGTTTACATGTACAGACAACTCTACAACGTTTACAGGCTGGAAAACAAATTCATCACCCGCAATTAAATCAAATTCGTACGAAATATAAAGAAGCTTTTTCCGTAGCTATGCAATGCATTCAACTACTGGAAGACGAATTACAAATAACAATGCCTATCGATGAAGCAGGCTTTTTAACAATGTTCTTCGTTGTTGATCCAATTCCTGCCTCACAAACAGAAGTAAAAGTATTAATATTAGCGCACGGCAACGGCATAGCAACAGAAATGGCAAACGTCGCAAATGAACTGCTCGGCATTGACGAAGTAACCGGTATCGATATGCCGTTACATGAATCGCCGAAAGATTTCTTAGAGCGTGTGAAAGTGTATATGAAAACACTCCAAAATGTAAACGGGCTTCTCTTACTCGTTGATATGGGATCTCTCGCTTATATTGGTGATATATTAGAAACTGAGTTCAAAATTCCAGTGCGTGTTCTTTCCATGACAAGCACTCCACATGCACTAGAAGCGGCTCGAAAAGCTCAGCTTGGCTACTCGTTAGATGCATTATATGAAACGGTGAAGAACTTAACACCGTTTTACTTAAACGTACAAGAAGAAAAGAAAAAACCACTATCACCAATGAAATCTGTTATTTTGACAGCTTGTTTAACTGGGGAAGGCAGTGCTTTAGCTATTCAAAAAATGTTGGAGAACTATTTGCGATTTGACAAAGACTTAATTGAAATCATTCCGATTAGTATCGTCCATGAAAAAGATTTAACGAAAATGATTGAGAACATAAAAAAAGAGCGGAACATTATTTGTATCGTCACGAATTTCGATGTACAAGTGCCATGCTTAACATATCATTTCCAAGACATTGTAAACTACACAGCGATTCAGCCAATTCAAGAATTAATTACGTACGAAGAAACATATGCAAAAATGGCTGATATTCTTGAACAACAAATGCAGCGTAACGACGGAGCATTACTTATTAAAACGATCCGTTACGCATTGAATACAATTCAAGAATTAATTTCCTTACAGCTAACTCCTGACAGTTTAATGGGTGTTATTCTGCATATGAGCTGTATGGTTGACCGTCTTCAAAAGGGAGAAAGCCTTCTCCCTCATCCAGATAAAGAGAAACGAAGACAAGATGAATACTGGATGTATATGAAAGTAAAAAAAGCATTGCAGCCAATTGAAAATACATTTGAAATACAAATACCTGATGACGAAGTGTTTTATGTTATGGACTTCTTCATTAAAAATCAGCCTCTAAAAAATTAATCGTGGCAGTTTTTTAGTATATCGATCTTAACTCAGATTTTATCGGCGATTTTCAAAATATATCAGCGCAACTCGAGTTTTATCAGCGATTTTTCTAATATATCGATTTACCGTCAATAATCGCTAAAATTCGCACCTTATAACAGAAAAGGCTGTTCAATATGAACAGCCTTTTTTCTACTTCTTTACTTTCCTAATTCTCCCCCTTATTTCACCCTTCTTATGGGACTTCGTATAAACATTTACATATACATTCGCCTGAATGATTTCTTGCAGTAAGCTATCAAACGCTCGCCCCTGTAAAGGCCCTTCAAAATCCCCCACATTAACTACACCAGTGACGACTCCTTCATTAACACTAATACCTTGCTTTAATGGACCAAATAAACTTAAAACAATTGGACCAATTTGATTTGCTTTCCCTAAATGAATTTGGCATGATGTAACTTTTTCTATGTTTTTCAATATGACCCGATATTGCAACTTCTTTAAATCCTCACTAAATATAAACTCTGCTACGCCATAAGCTTCTGTATTTACAGGAGGTATTTCCCTCTTACCTGTTAACCTCGCAAAGAAATGTGTTGTCATACGGGCATTCTCCTTATATAAATTTCCCAGCACTACTTCTACTACTTTATGGTTTATACATAATCATTTATGACTTTTTCAAGTGTTAATTACGAAGAAAAGATTCACATAATCTTTACACTAGAATCGTTCCTTTTTCTTTACTACCTCTTGTATAATGCACTTAGAAAAACATTCTAGGAGGTCGTTTTGGAAAATAACAAATACACTTTTCACACATTATTAGAGATTTTTCTCGTCTCATTTAAATTAGGACTTACTTCGTTTGGTGGCCCCGTCGCCCATCTCGGCTATTTCCACCACGAATATGTACAAAAAAGAAAATGGATGGATGAACGAATCTATGGAGATTTAGTAGCACTATGTCAATTCCTCCCTGGTCCTGCTAGCAGCCAAGTCGGTATGGGCGTTGGATTATTAAGAGGCGGGGTATTCGGAGCTATTATTTCATGGATTGGGTTCACTTTACCGTCTGTGCTTGTTTTAGTTTTCTTCGCCTCATTCCTTAATCAGTTCGACCTTGGAAGTGCTGGCTGGATTCATGGGCTAAAACTTGTAGCAGTCGCTATTGTCGCTCATGCAATATGGGGAATGGCGCAAAAATTAACGCCAGACCGAAATCGTGCGACGATTGCAATTGCAACTGCCTCAATCGCCCTATTATGGCCAAGTAGCTGGACACAAGTCACTCTCATTATCATATCTGGCTTTATCGGCTGGCTTTTATATCGCAACGAACCAATTAGTCAATCTCAACATATAAAAGTACCTATTTCAAAAAAGATAGCAGTTTCTTGTCTCGTCTTATTCTTCGGACTATTACTACTGCTACCAATAGTAAGACCGTTCTCTTATTACATCGCTTTATTTGATAGTTTCTATCGCTCTGGCGCACTTGTATTTGGAGGCGGACACGTCGTCCTCCCTCTTCTTGAAGGTGAGTTCGTACAAAACGGAATGATGACGAAAGAACAATTCCTAGCTGGATACGGATTAACACAAGCAATGCCAGGACCATTATTTACATTCGCCTCTTATATAGGAGCAGTGTTAAACGGGACGCTTGGTGCCATACTTGCAACAATTGCGATCTTTCTTCCTGCTTTCTTACTCGTTATTGGTGTTTTACCCTTTTGGGACAGTGTGAGAAAAATATCTTTCATACAAGGCGCACTACTTGGAGTCAATGCGGCCGTTGTCGGTATTTTATTAGCAGCTTTTTATGACCCGATTTGGACAAGCACGATTATGAACGCTGTAGATTTTGTTTTTGCATCTCTTCTATTTTGCTTGCTCGCTTTTTGGAAAACACCACCTTGGGTTATCGTTATACTTGGAGCCTTTGGCGGATATATTCTATCCATTTTATAAATAAAAAAAGACGGCATAATGTAGCCGTCTTTTTTCTATTAAAACTTTATAAGCTCTATTCCTTCAGGCAACTCACTCTCTGTTAAAATACGCAATTCTTTCACGCGATCCATTACGTAAGAAGAACGCTTCACAAGCTCTGGGTCAATATAAGCTGGATGAACCATAATTTCTACCGTTTGTTCACCTTGTACTCTTTCTTTTAACTTCACGAAGTAATCTTCCGTCACACCATCTGCGTAAAAATCACTGTAAAATACGTCAGAAAATGGGCGTACTGCTCGCTCTTCCTCACAACGACGGATCGGAACATTATATGTAGCCGCTAATCTCTCAAGAACATCGTGCAAAATCGGTAATCCGTGCACATGGTGATGACTATCTAGATGAGTTGGCGTTAATCCGTAAGATAAGAATTTCTCAATTTGAGCAGTCCACTCTCTCTCAACTTCCTCTGGATTTACTTTCCCTTCCCATACGACACTTTGTTTATGAAACAATCCATCGCTACTTACAAGTGACGGTACATCTCCAAGAAGCGGTTTCCCTGCCGTTAATACGAGATGTACTCCTACCCCTAACGTTTTATACTCTTTTGCTAAGCGTACCGCATGCTCTGTTCCTGGCATATTCATCATCATCGTCGTTGAATTTACAAGTCCATTTATATGTCCATCAATAATGCCGTAATTTGTACCTTCTGTAAGACCGAAATCATCTGCATTTACAATTAATTTAATCATCATAATACCTCCTAATAGAATAAAAAAAGCGGGCTAAATAGCCCCGCTTTATTTCTCTACCTTTTTGAAGAACTGCGGAAGATATTCTTTATGCGCTTCCAACATTTCATCTAAAATTTGTTTTGCCACTTTATCTGATGGTACAAGTGGATTAATTGTCATAGCAAGCAGCGCTTTATGATAATCCCCTGTAACAGCAGC
Organism: Bacillus cereus group sp. MYBKT111-2; assembly: GCF_051915205.1. Lineage (NCBI taxonomy): Bacteria > Bacillati > Bacillota > Bacilli > Caryophanales > Bacillaceae > Bacillus > Bacillus cereus group sp. MYBKT111-2. Next base: position 313,432 of record NZ_JBQAEG010000006.1, on the reverse strand, counting down.
TTCAATTGTTGTGCGCTCAAATGATTTAATTTGTTGTACTAAACCGCGAACTGGTACCGGAAGATCTCCAACTGCAATTGGTTTTGGACCTTCTTTCGTAATAATACAGTTCACTTCAACAGCCGAATCATGTGGCAAGCTTGCAATTGTTCCGTTGTTTCGTGTATTAACAGGCTGGATATCACCTTTATTATTATAAATAGACGTAATTAAGCTACATGCTGCGTCACTATAATAAGCGCCTCCACGTTTTTCTAATTGTGGTGGTTTAATATCTAAATTCGGGTCTTTATATAACTCGAATAAATCATCTTCTAATTGTTTTACTACTTCTGCACGTGTACCTTTTTCAACCGAAGCTTCTTTCTCTTCTTCTAGCATTTCACGTGTTTTGTAGTAGTAACGATGGTATGGACATGGAATTGCACGAAGGCCGCGAATAAAGTCTGGTTCCCAGTTAAGCGCAGCGATATTTTCCATCGTAATTTGCTTTTCTGGATCTGTTACAAGCTCTAACACACGATCCATTACACTTACGCCATCCAAATATACATCTAGTCCGTATACCATATGGTTTAAACCTGCGAAGTCAACGTGTACACGACTTGCATCTACCTCAAGTAATCTCGCAAGACCCATACGGATTCCGATTGGAACGTTACATAGACCAACTACTCTTTGAATATTTGTATAACGAAGAACAGCTTCTGTTACCATACCAGCTGGGTTTGCAAAGTTAATTAACCATGCATTCGGACAAAGCTCCTCCATATCCTTACAAATATCTAAAATAACAGGAATCGTTCTCAATGCTTTGAATAAACCACCAGGACCATTCGTTTCCTGACCGATTACATCATATTTTAACGGGATTGCTTCATCTTTTGCGCGAGCTTCTAATAAACCTACGCGAAGCTGCGTCGTTACGAAGTCAGCATCTTTTAATGCTTCGCGACGATCAAGCGTTAAATGTACCTCAATTGGTAAACCAGATTTTTTTACCATACGTTTCGCTAAGTTACCAACGATTTCTAACTTTTCTTTTCCTGCCTCAATATCTACTAACCAAATTTCACGAACAGGAAGTTCATCATAACGTTTAATAAATCCTTCAATTAACTCTGGTGTATAACTAGATCCACCGCCGATTGTAGCAATTTTAATTCCAGTCATGCTTTATTCCCCTTTCGCTTCAAGCTTTTTATAAAGATCGATAAACTCTGCTGCTAATTCTTTTACTGTAATCGCATTCATTAAATGATCTTGTGCGTGAATTAAAAGAACACTAATCTCTGTTTTTTCTCCTCTTGCTTCTGATTGTATGAGCTCTGTCTGGAAATGATGCGCTTCATTAATCGCTTCTTTCGCCTTTACCATCGCTTCATCAGCCTCTGCCATTTTCCCCTGTTTGGCAAATTGAAGTGCCTCCATCGCAAAGCTTCGTGCATTACCACTATTTAAAATTAATTGGAATGGAATTTGTTCTGCTGTAGTCATCATAATTACCGCCCTCTCTATTATCGTTCAACCGACTTACATACCCCTTCAGTTTGAACATTTCTATTAAAATATTAATTTATGAATGATAGTTTGGTGTTCTTGTAGATGGATCTCATCTTTTTGAACATGATATAAAGGTTAGTTGTTCTGACGAGCTATAAAAACTCGTCAGAACAATACTTTTTAAAGTGATACTGAATTGTTATTTCCTTTTGTTTCAGCTTTTGCAGCTTGTACATAAGTACGGTCACACATTAATACAAATGGATAGTAAATTACTACCGCAATTGCAAAGTTCACTACTTGTAATGCTGCACCAGCAATGCTTCCGCCCGCTACAAGATAACCACTAAAGATTGGTGGCATTGTCCATGGAACTAAAGCAACTGTTTTTGGTACCCATCCTAAAGAGATTGCTGTATAAGAAGTAATAACTAATACCACTGGTGTAAGTACAAATGGAATAATTAATGCTGGATTTAATACAATTGGTGTACCGAAAATAACTGGTTCGTTAATATTGAAGAAACCAGGTCCGATAGATACGCGACCTACACCGCGAAGCTGCGCACTTTTTGCAACAAGCATTACTGCAACTAAGAATGCTAATGTTGCACCAGATCCACCGATATATACATATACATCAAAGAATGGTTTTGTGAAGATGTGCGGTACATCATATGCAGACATACCATCGTTAAATAATTTAATATTCTTTTCTAATGCTGGTAAATAAATTGGGTCAATAATACCACCAACGATATTAGGACCATGTAATCCGAAGAACCATAATACGTGAATAAGTAATGCTACAATAATTGCACTTGGTAATGTACCTGCTAAACCTTGTAATGGTACTTGAATTGTTTCAAATACGATTTTATGAATGCTTGTTCCTGCTAATTTCACTGCTAATTGAATGCTTGCTGTTACGATTAAAATAACGAATGCTGGAACTAATGCTGCGAATGATTTCATTACTGCTGGTGGAACACCATCTGGCATTTTAATTGTAATATCTCTTTGGACAAAGAATCTAAATGCCTCTGTTACAAGAAGAGCTACAATTATAGAAACGAATAAACCTTGTGATCCAGTCCATGCTAAATCAATACCGCCTTCTTTTGGCGTTGTCGGAGAAATAATGATTAATGCACCGAATGTAATGATTGCTGCTGACAACGCGTCAACGCCGTAAGATTTCGCTAAATTATAACTTATCCCTACTGCGACTATGAGGGCGAGTATAGCGAAGGAACCTGCCCACATACCGCCGCCGATATCTTTCCAAACTTCCCCGAATGCACCTTTCATAAATTTTTGGAATGCATCCACTGGTAAGTTATTAATAAGTATTGCAAATGATCCAACTAAAATAAGTGGCATAACGGCGATAAATCCATCACGGATCGCAACTAAGTGGCGCTGCGATCCAATTCTACCTGCGATTGGGACTAAATATTTCTCCATAAATGCAATAAACTTTTGCATTTTGCTTCCCCCCTAATTATTTTTTAAGTGTTAATGCGTGATCTAAAACTGCTTCTCCATTCATCATGCCGTAGTGCATTGGATTGATAACGTCGATTCCAACGTTTCTCTCATCAGCAAGCGTTTTCATTGAAGACAGCATGTAACGAACTTGTGGTCCTAGTAATAATACATCTGCTTGATCGATATTTGTTTTTACTGCATCCCCAGATACAGCCCAAATCTTTCCTTCTAGACCGCGAGCTTTTGCAGCCGCTTCCATTTTTGTAACTAGTAAACTTGTAGACATCCCTGCTGAGCAACATAATAAAATATTCATTTGAAAATCCCCCTTGTGTAGTATAAAAAATTTATATTTTATTTATTTTTCTTTACGCTATTTATTAATGCAATTAGCGTGCCAACTTTTTAAAACCACTAAAATCAGCACTTTTTCGACTATTTTCTTTGTGTGTTAACGCTTTCAATTAGTGTGTCGATCAAAAAACACACAGTGTGTTATAAAACAACACGCTTTTAACACATAACTGTATGAAAATAGATTAGTGTTTAGTTGTCTAGTTGTGTTTAAAACAAAAAAAACACTAAAAAAATTTTTTTAGCGTGAAAATCTATTAAAAAAACTCCTCTATCTATTGTCCAAGCAAACTCTACTAAATCACATAGAATAGAGTAAAGTAACACAATTCGAAAGGGGATTCCTATGCCAAAACATAGAAAACAAAGCAAAATAAAGATTTATAGAATAACAAGCTATAAAAAAGACAAACGTTCTGAATTAAACTCTAACAAATTTGAACTAGAACAGCAGGAAATAGAAAATAAGCAGGACAAGCACGGTAAACAAGGCAAACAGGATAAACAGGACAAGCAAGCACAAACGGAAAATGTAGTCATAGTACCCACGGATTCACACAACCTAGATATATGGGATGAAATTTCTTTAAAAGAAATACAAGCTGGTGAACATACAAGTTTATTGAATGAAAAAAGCAATTATCAAAATATTCATTTGCTACAAGTAAGCGATATCCGTTTATATTTGGACAAGCAACTACAATTCAGTTCCGTCGATGAGCAAATTTATCATGAAGCACTTGTACATCCAATTATGTCAAAAGTAATTGATCCAAAACGTGTTCTCATATTAGGTGGTGGCGATGGTCTTGCCCTGCGAGAAGTTTTGAAATATGAAACTGTGCTACATGTAGACCTTGTTGATTTAGATGAGGCAATGATTAATATGGCACGTAATGTTCCAGAAATAGTATCTTTAAACAACAATGCATTTTTGGATAGTCGCGTGAATGTGCACGTATGTGATGCGAAAGAATTTCTAAATTCTCCTTCATCCTTATACGATGTAATTATTATTGATTTTCCTGATCCAGCAACAGAAATTTTAAGTACTTTATATACAAGCGAACTTTTTGCTCGGATAGCTACATTCTTAACAGAAGATGGTGCATTCGTCTGCCAATCTAATTCACCTGCTGATGCACCTCTTGTATATTGGAGTATCGGTAATACAATTGAACATGCGGGATTAACTGTGAAAAGTTATCATACAATCGTTCCTTCTTTCGGAACTGACTGGGGATTTCATATTGCCGCTAATTCTGCCTATGTACTCGATCAAATTGAGCAATTATATGTAGTGCCAACGCCTCGAACATTACCTTCTCTTCTTTCTCCTTTATTTCAATTTAGAGAAGAACATTTAGAACAACGTAATCTCGCTCTTTTAAACTCAGAATCGAATCTTATCCTACATCAATGTTACAAACAGGAAATGGAATTTTAACAACATTATAGTAAGGAGCGCTACCTTATGGAATATTCTACTTTCGGTAAGCATATAATAGTAGATTTATGGGGAGTGGATTTTTCCCTATTAGATGATATTTACTTTTTAGAACATCATTTAGTTCACGCTGCTGACCAATCTGGTGCCCACGTTTTAAACGTAAGTACAAAAGAATTTAATCCGCATGGTGTTACTGTTTTAGTTTTACTATCAGAAAGCCACCTCTCTATTCACACTTATCCCGAAAAAAACTTTGCAGCTATCGACTGTTATACGTGCGGTACAACCGTTGAACCGCAAATAGCGATTGATTATATCGTAAGTATATTAAAACCAAATAAGATGCATATGAAAAAACTGATTCGTGGTATAGGAGAGATTGTTACTGTCGATTAAATATCACTCTTACTCATTTGTAAAAAGGAGGATTGTAAATACCATCAGTGGAACAAACACTCCACTGATGGTACAGACACATACATAAAAAACCTTGCATACGCAAGGTTCATTCAGCTACCGACATCTTCTTATATAATTCTACAAATTCACTCGCTAATTCCTTCACCGTAATTGCATTCATTAAATGATCTTGCGCGTGCACCATTAGAAGGGTGACTTCGGTCTTTTCACCACCGGCTTCTTTCTGTATGAGGTCCGTTTGTACACGGTGTGCCTCTTTTAATTCCTCTAACGCTTCTTGTAATTTCGCTTCTGCTTCTGTAAACTCTCCACGCTTCGCGCAATCAATTGCTTCCATTGAACAACTTCTCGCATTTCCCCCATGCAAGATTAAGTGAAAGGCCTTCGTTTCTACCGTATCCATTTTAGTTCTTTACGCCCCCTTTTCTTCCGCTATTTTTTGTTTATCCCATATTTTTAAGAACGGTAAATATATGACGAACGCTAGTGCAAAGTTAACGAGTTGCAAAATCACACCTGAAATTTTGCCACCCGATCCTAAATATCCACTAAATAGAATTGGTGTCGTCCATGTTACAGCAGCACCACTTGGGCGAGCTACCAATCCCCATTCCATTGCGAAATAAGAAACAATCGTTAATACAACAGGAACTACTATAAATGGAATAAGTAAAAGTGGATTCATGACAATTGGCATACCGAAAGTTACCATTTCATTAATATTAAAAATACCAGGTGCAATTGACAATCGTCCTAAACTTTTTAATTGCTGACTTCGCGCAAACAATAACATTCCGACAACTAAGGCTAGTGTTGCACCAGAGCCGCCCATATAAATCCATAAATCAAAAAACTGTGCGGTAATCGTATTCGGTACATCTTGGCCCGCTTGAAAAGCAATCCGGTTCTGATCCATTAACGATAACCAAATCGGGCTCATTACACCGCCCACAATTGTAGCTCCATGAATTCCACACGCCCAAAGGACATGAACGAGAATAACCGCTATAACTGCTCCCCAAAGACTAGCACCAAGTATACTCAGCGGTTCTTGCAGTAGCTTCCCTACAACATTATGAATGCTTCCGAAAGTTGTGTGTTCAAAAATCAATCTAATGATCCAAACAACTGTCACAACAATAAACCCAGGAATAAGCGCTGCAAATGAACGCGTTACTGCCGGCGGAACTGTCTCAGGCATTTTTATAATCATCTTTTTTTGTACAAGAAATCGGTATATTTCAGTAGATATAATTGCAATAATCATCGCTACAAATAAACCTTGGCTTCCCATTAATGCCGCTGGAATTACTCCATCTACCAGTATACTTTCTTTCGTACCCGGCATGATATATGAAACTTGAAATGGAGTTGCAAGTAAAAATGTCACAAGCGACAATGCCCCGGATGCTAAAGCGTCCACTTTATAATATTCCCCAAGCCTGTAAGCGATTCCAAAAACGGCTATTAAAGCCATTATATTAAAAGTTGCACTAACTGGATACCCTAATGCTACGTTCCAGTTTTTCCCGAACAAACTCGCCATGAATTCACTATACCCTGGGATTGGTAATGTACTAATAATAAGAAAAATTGATCCTATAATTAAGAACGGCATCGTCAATACAAGTCCATCACGAATTGCTAGCAAATGCCTCTGCTCTGCAACCTTTCCTGCTACCGGCATTACATATTTCTCTAAAAACCGTATCATCTATCCCACTCTCCTCATGGTTTCATTGACAAAGCTGCTTGCAAGATAGCTTCCCCATTACAAAGTCCGTAATGAACGGATTGAATGACATCAACAGGTACCCCTTTCTCCTTACATAATTCTTTCATTTTCGGTAATAAATAACGTACTTGTGGCCCAAGTAAAAGTACATCGGCTTTATCAATATGGCTATTTACTTCAGAACCTGATACAGCCCAAATCTTTACCTCTATTCCTCTTGCCTCTGCTGCTTTCTCCATTTTAGTAACAATCAAACTGGAAGACATTCCCGCTGCACAGCAAAGCAAAATATTCATCTCGCTTCCCTCCCCCTTCTTCTCAACCTAAATGATGGCGCATCCCTTACCACAACTAGGTTACAAATATATATGTCTAGATTTCCTGCTGTATGCCGAGCTTAAAAACAAAAATTTCTCGGTTTTCACGCTATTCCATCTATCCGTATTTTCCTAGTAAAGAGGACTTTAACTCGCTATAATAATTCAGTATGATTTTTTTAATTGATAGGAGGATATATTTATGAAGGCATATCGCTTTCCACTTATTTTATTATCTTCTATCCTAATTGGTGGTTTCATTGGTTATTTCATGGGTGCCGATGCAGTTGCTTTAAAGCCGCTTGGTGACATTTTCTTAAACTTAATGTTTACGATTGTTGTACCGTTAGTGTTCTTTAGCATCGCGTCATCTATTGCTAATATGGATGGATTAAAACGTTTCGGTAAAATTATGTCTAGTATGGCTGGGACTTTCTTATTTACAAGTATTTTAGCTGCTATTTTTATGATTATTGTCGTGAAAGTATTCCCGCCAGCACAAGGTGTTGTATTAGAACTAACCCAACCTGACAAAGCTGAAAAAGCAGTTAGTGTTGCAGATCAAATCGTTGGTATTCTAACAGTATCTGACTTCTCGAAGTTACTATCTCGTGAAAATATGTTAGCTCTTATTTTCTTCTCTATTTTAATGGGGATTGCAACTTCAGCAGTTGGTGAAAAAGGAAAACCATTCGCTACATTCTTACAAGCTGGTGCAGAAATTTCAATGAAAGTCGTATCTTTCATTATGTACTACGCTCCAATCGGACTTGCTGCTTACTTCGCAGCATTAGTTGGTGAATTCGGACCACAGCTTCTTGGAACTTACTTCCGAGCAGCAATGGTATACTATCCAGCGTCTCTTATTTACTTCTTTGTATTCTTTACGTTCTATGCATACCTTGCAGGTCGCAAGCAAGGTGTACAAGTATTTTGGAAGAACATGGTCTCTCCTACAGTTACATCTCTTGCAACTTGTAGTAGTGCCGCAAGTATTCCAGCGAACTTAGAAGCAACGAAGAAAATGGGTATCTCTTCTGACGTTCGTGAAACAGTTGTCCTTCTTGGATCTACACTTCATAAAGACGGCTCTGTTTTAGGCGGCGTATTAAAAATTGCTTTCTTATTCGGTATTTTCAACATGGAATTCGAAGGACCGAAAACATTGGCAATCGCACTTGTTGTTTCTCTATTAGTAGGAACAGTAATGGGCGCTATTCCAGGCGGCGGTATGATTGGTGAAATGTTAATCGTTTCTTTATATGGCTTCCCGCCAGAAGCATTGCCAATTATCGCAGCAATCAGTACAATCATTGATCCTCCTGCAACGATGTTAAACGTAACAGCAGATAACGCTTGTGCCGTAATGACAGCTCGCCTTGTAGAAGGTAAGAACTGGATCAAAAACAAATTTGCTTAATAGATAGAAAGAGGATGCTCGTTTTGAGCATCCTCTTTTTTTGTTGTTAATCCATTCCGCCACAAATTTGTTACAATCTTCACAAATATTCCACATCCATTATCCATTCTCCGTACTATAATCATGTATGGAAAAGGAGATGGACATAATGACTCAAAGCGCACCAGAATTTAAAGTTTTGCAAAGCATTGCATTCCTTGCTGTCGTTTTGCAAAGTTCGTTATTATATACAATGAATCAAGGACATGTTTTACTTGAGCAATCCCTCATTATGGGTATGCTATTTAATCTCGCAAAATTTTCAGCACCTGCATTCATATTTATCGTCGGCTTCCACTTAATTCGTCAATATACAAAGCAACTTGCCTACGCAGAATATATTTATGAAAAAGCCGCACATTTACTCATTCCTTATCTCTTCTGGTCTATTCTTTACTTATTAACAACAAACGATATGATTACACTACAAAGCGGAATAAAAAGTTTATTACTCGGAACAGCCGCACCTCACCTTTGGTACGTGATTATGATGTTTCAAATTCACCTATTGTTCCCTTTACTGTGCACACTATTTTATTGGTTTCAAAAACGAACAGAAAATAAAAAAGACATATATAAATATATGACTACCTTTGCTTGTTTATATTTCCTCTTAATGTGGTATTCTTCGCACTACATTTTTAATGGAGAGAAATTGACTAGCTCAACAATTTTACATTATACAGACCGTTCCTTCTTCTTCTACTCGTTCTATTTCGTCATGGGAGGAATCGTTGCTGTAGCACTAAAAACGTGGCGTACATTTGTTATGAAACATATCCCGCTTATCACAATATTATTTTTCGTCTTATTTTTATTCATCAATTATGAGTTATTTAGTTTTTACGGAGCAAACTCTATTCATTTAACCGTTTCGACTTATTTAAAACCGTCTATGTTTTTATATATCGTATGCGAAATTATCATACTTTACGTGCTTTCTATTACAATCGTACAGAGACGCGGTTTCTTATATAAAGCTTTACGATTTATCGGGAATTACACATATGGTGCTTATTTAGCTCACTTTTTCTTCTTGCAACTATGTACAAAGTTTCTTTCTCTATTCACACTGCAAGAAAACACAATATTATATAGCCTATTATTATTTACAATAACAGCCACAATCTCGATTTCAGCAATGGTCATATGCAGTGCACTACCATTTCATACATGGATTACAGGACCTTCTCCTACGACAAATATGAGATGGGCGAAGATTGTACTTCGGAAAAATCACGAAAAGGTATTCAAACCATATCTTTGATATAATAGAATTCCATACACGAAAAGAAAGTAGGACACACCTATGATTAATCAAATTGGACAAATTATGCTATATGTAAATAATCAAGATGAAGCCATGCAATTTTGGACTGAGACAGTAGGATTCCAAATTATTGCGGAAGAAAATAACGGACAAGGTTTTCGCTGGATTGAAATTGCACCGTCAAAAGAAGCAGGAACAAGCATCGTCCTTCACGATAAAGAGTTAATTGCAAAGATGCAACCTGAATTAAACTTAGGTACTCCTTCACTTATGTTCTTCTCTAACAACTTAGATCAACTATATAAAGATCTTTCTGAGAAAAACGTTACTGTTGGACAAGTTGTAGATTTACCTACTGGCAGAGCTTTTAACTTTGCTGATAATGAAAACAATTACTTTGCGGTAATGGAACGCAAATAAAAAAGAAGCTATCCGAAAAAGTCGGATAGCTTCTTTCATTTTAAGAAACTTTTTCTACATTCGTTTCCCTATGTTGTATATGGCTCGTGATCCAAGCAATTCCGCCAGCAACAACGAGATAGCATAACAATATTAAAATTTGCATTTGTAATTGCGACCAATCTCCTAAAGAAATCACATCTTGCAATCCTCTAAGAGAATGGGACATTGGAAGAAATTGTCCAATTTTGCTAAGAACAGCTATATTTAATTCTCCTGGGAAAGTCCCACCGCTCGTCGCTAATTGCAAGACGAGAAGCGTTACCGCTAAGAACTTTCCAACAAGACCAAATACCGTTACTAACATAAGAATAAACGTCATGAACGTAAAGGAAATAACGATACTTGATAAAACAAAGAGTGGCACACTTGCAACTTCTAATTTCATAACACCTAGCACAACTACATCTACGAGTAGCGCTTGAATAAGTCCAATTAAATATACCAATCCTAGTTTATTAATAAAATGTACCGTTCCGCTTACCTTCATATTTTGTCTGCGGCCAAGAGGTAAAATATTCGATGCCATAATTCCGCCAACATAAAATGCAAGTGATAAGAAATATGGCGCAATGCCTGAACCGTAGTTAGGCACGTCAGAAACTGTTGACTTCACTAACTGAACTGGCTCTGAGAACATCGTATTGCGTGCATCATCATTGCGAACATCCGCTATCTTCTCTGCGCCCTCTCCCAATTTCGTAGAAAGTTCTTTCGCACCATCGTCAAGTTTAACAAGTCCGTTCGTTAACTGATCAGCACCATGATTCAGCTCTGTTCCCCCGCTCGCAAGTTGATTTACACCTTCTTGTAATGATGTAAACCCAGTTCCCCATTTCGTAAATCCACTAGCTAAATTTGTAGCACCATCTGCTATCTTTTTCGTTCCAGCAGTAGCTTCATTTAACTTAACTCCGAATGTATTCATACCTTCTTCAACCTTATGCTGACCATCTGCAAGCTTCTGTGCGCCTTGTGTCAATTGTTTCTGACTATTATTTAAAGTGTTTGTTGCTTGAGCTAATCCATTAGAAGTAGCGATAATCTTTTGAAAAGCAGGGTCTTGCTGCACCTCTGGATGACTTTTCACGTACTCTTCTAATTGTTGTTTTACACTATTTGCTGCATTGTCCGCTTTCACTTGCCCGTCAACAAGTTTCTCACTTCCGTTCACCCATTCATTTGTACCAGCACTTAATTCACTAACTCCTGATTGTAAAGTTTTTTCACCTTGCGCTAGTAATTCCATACCACTATGAAGTGATGTCGCTCCTTGACTTAGCTCATTTGCTCCCCCTGTTAAGGCAGATTGGCTGGATGCAAGCTTGTCACTTCCCTCTTTCAATTTCGATGTCCCGTCACTTAAACGATGAATGCCACCTGCAAGCTGATTTGCCCCATTTTTTGCATCTGTCGTTCCTTCATGTAACTTCTTAGCGCCATCACTTGCATCACCCAGCCCTTGTGCCAAATCTTGAAACTTTGAAAAGACGCCTTCTGTATAAGATTTCGTAATACTATTTGAGATTTTTGTTTTCATATTTTCAACAGCTGTCGTTCCAATTTGCGCTGCTACAAAGTTTTTACCCGGATTTACTTTGTACTGCAGCTGCGCTGGCTCTGGTTTCTCATCCATTAGTGTACTTACCTTTTTAGAGAAATCCTCTGGAATCGTAACAACCATATAATACTTATCTTCTTTTAGTCCTTCATCAGCATGTTTTTCTGATACGAAATGAAAAGCTAGTTCCTTATTCTCTTTTAAATTTTTTACAAAATCGTCTCCTGCATGAATTGTTTTTTCATCCATCGCAGCACCCTTATCTAAATTTACAATCGCAACAGGCAATTTATCTAATTTTCCATATGGATCCCAATATCCAGCTAAAAAGAATCCTGAATAAATTAAAGGAACGATTAATAAAAAAATTAAAGCGATACGTCCATGTTTATGGTGCCACATCGCTTTCCAATCTTTAAATATAAGTTGAATTCCCTTCATGAAACATACTCCTTCTCCTAATTTCACACCATTACAATGGTTTAACAGATTTACTATACACTTCACTTTCCATACTGTATAATACATCTTTAATTATCAATCCATTCCTTTTGGTCTATAGAAAGGAGAGTCAAAATGGAACTTCTTCAACTAAAATACTTTCAAACAGTTGCACGATTAGAGCATATGACAAAAGCCGCTGAAGAATTGCATATCGCACAGCCTTCGCTCAGCAAAACAATTGCTAGATTAGAAAAGGACTTAGGCGTTCCGTTATTTGACCGCCAAGGTCGACAAATTACATTAAACTCTTTCGGGAAAGTATTTTTAAAACGAGTAGAGCGCATTTTTCATGAATTAAGTGAAGGCGAACGAGAAATTAAAGATTTAGCTGACTTACAACAAAGCTCTATTACGTTGGCTGTTTCTATTCCAAGAATATTACCCGAACTAATTGGTTCTTTTTTACTAGAACATCCTAACGTTCGATTCCAACAATTTCTCGCATCTACTCCTTCTATGAAACGACAACTAGATAATATAGAAATTGACTTTTGCATTTCTTCTGTGCCAATTGAAGGAGAAGAAATTGTTTGGGAACCACTTATTACAGAAGAAATTTTCTTAGTCGTCCCTTCAGGGCACCGTTTATCAGAACGTGAAAGTGTATATTTGCATGAAGTAAAAGACGAACCGTTCATTAGTATGAACACTGGTTATGGATTTCGGCACTTAACGGATGAATTTTGTAAAGAAGCTGGCTTCACTCCACATATCGCCTTTGAAGTAGATGAACCAACCGTGATTAGCGACCTGATTAAGCAAGGCCTCGGCATTGCTTTTGTCCCAAGTTTAACTTTATTAAAAAACTCTACTTTAGCATTAAATAAGTTACGTATTATTGAACCCATTTGTAAGCGAACGATTGGCTTAAGCTGGTCAAAAAAACGTTACTTATCGAAAACCGCTCAGCAATTCCGTGAATTCGTGATTGATTACTTCTCCAATATTAGGACGTAAAATGATATCAAAAAATAAAAGGTGCCATCCCCATAGGGTGGCACCTTTTATTTTTCACTCTTCTCTAATTCTATTTCAGCTAAAAGCGGCAAAACATTATCAAAAATATGCGTATTGTTATTTTCGCCTGTTACATATCCACCGTAATATCTACTAAATACGTTGTCATTTCGGAATGTAGCCATATGATCATATAATTCCTTTGCGAAATTTGTATCACCTGTTTGTAGTACGTACAAAATCGTTAATCCGTAAGCGGCTGGCGATTCATAATTCACAGTTTGTTTTCCCGTTTCTAAATTGTAACGACCGTATAGCTTTCCATCCTCCTGGAATTTCTTCTTTATAAATTCCAAATAAGCATCTGATGAAAGACCACCTAAACTACGATGATATGCAACGTATGATTGGTCAATCAGATTCACTTCTTTGTCGTACGTAAATGTACCATCTGCTTTATACTCTTTCGGGAATGCCCATCCATGCCTTGGATAATCCGCTAAAAATTGAACGACTTCCTCATATTGCTGAGCAGAAACTTTTCCATACTTTTTCATATAGGAGAATGCATGCGGATTTACATATGACGTTGTTGCAAAATCATTTTGTTTCCTTGCATCTGCATCATAATAATCAACATAATAATTATCTTTCTTATTATAACGAATTACAGCATCACTCAATTGATCTGCCAAGTTTTTATAGCGCTCTTCCTTGTACATTTCATAAGCGCGATATAACTGTTCTATAATACGAAGATCATCAATAAGTGCATTTGTAGCTGACTGCATTTCTCCCTTTTCAGAGATTTTCCATAAAACAATTTGGTTCTTATGTACAAAGTTATTTTGAATAACCTTAACTTGTTCATCGAATAACGCTTGATCGTCTTTATCGAGTGTATATTGCAGCCATAGTCCTGCTGATTCCGATAAAGCTTCACGGCCTTTCGCTTCACCAGTACCTGCTTTTGTATCCTCTAAACGATATGTAGCAAGCGTCCCATTTTCATTCACCATATGTCTTAAAATAAAATGTTCCGTACGGTTTCCTTGCAAAGCTGACCAAAATACAATTCCACCTAAAGCGATCAAAAGAATAACGCCAATCACTATATATATACGTTTCCGCAAACTTTTCACCTCCCTAGTAAGGCTATCCTTAATTTTACCAGAACATACGTAAATGTAAAAAAGACAATCTAATAGATTGTCTCCCGTTCCTTTATCCCTCACAAGCCTCTTTAGAAGGTCTATATAGCGATTCCACGAGTCGATCATACTCACTACGCGTAATCTCTTTATTATACAGCTTCAATAATAAATCTCTATGCTCTTTTGAAAATGCCATCTTTTTAATGACTTCAGGATACATAAAACATCCTCTCCATTTCACATAAACTTCTTCACTCCAAAAACAGAACTTATGTTCGCATAAAAGATTATAAAATATTCCTCACTAAAAAACAAACAAAATATTAACTTCTTTCTATTCAGAATATTCAAACATAATATTATCATATCCACTTTTTAAATACATATATATTTTTGGTAGTTTTTTTGAATAAATCTTCCAATTCAATCAGAAAATAATGGCAAAAAAGAAGAGGAGTTTACATATGGATACGGTAACATTAGCAAGAGCATTTTTCGGTTCTTCACTAGCATTCCACATTATCTTCGCAACACTTGGTGTCGGACTTTCATTAATGATTTTTATAAGTGAAATACTCTATCACTGGAAGAAAGATTCCGACTACGCCATTATGGCGAAAAGATGGACAAAGGCTTTTGCCATCCTTCTCGGTGTAGCAATTCCAACTGGAACAATCGTTGGTGTGCAAATCTCACTTCTTTGGCCTGGTTTTGCCAAAATTGTTGGGCAGGTTATTTCTGTTCCCTTTCAAATTGAGATTTTCGCCTTCTTTTTAGAGGCTTTGTTCATGTCTATTTATGTATATGCAGCTGACAAACTACCTCCATTCATGAGATTAATCTCGCTATTCTTCGTCATGATTGGTGCCACGGCATCCGCCGTGCTTATTACATCGGCAAATACATGGATGAATACACCCGCGGGCTTTTCAATGGGACCAGATGGATCAGTTTTTAACGTTGATCCGTGGAAAGCTTTCTTTAATCCGAGTTTTGGCACGAGCGCATTCCACGTTGTGATTACAGCCTACGCAACTGGAGCTGCCGTCATTGCCTCTATCGCCGGATTTAAATTATTAAAGAAGAATGTAAGTGAACGTGAAGTGGCATATCATAAAAAAGGACTACTGTTAGGACTCGTCGTGACATTTATTACAGGCGCTACGATGTGGCTTTCGGGACACGAATCGGCAATTGCTTTACATAAGCATTCCCCTGAAAAACTGGCATCTGCTGAAGCTTTATTTGAAACGACATCACATGCACCGTTATCAATTGGCGGCGTTGTAGATCCTAACACACTTGAACTAAACTATGCACTAGAAATTCCGAACATGCTTAGCCTACTAGTAGGACTAGACCCTAACACTGTCGTAAAAGGACTAAAGGAATTTCCACAAGAAACATGGCCACCATTTTACACGCATACACTGTTCAATTTAATGGTTGGCACTGCTGCCTTTACCTTTGCAGTTGCAGCAATTGCCCTCTTATATTGGTACTTTGTTTACCGAAAAAAAGAAACAGAGCTACCGAAGTGGCTTCTTTGGGGAGCTACCGCATGTGGACCAGTTATGATGCTCGGCATTGAATTTGGGTGGATTTTCAGCTGTAGCGGTCGTCAGCCATGGACCATTTACGGTATGCAACGTACAGTCGACGCTTCTACACGCGCTGATTTTGTCGGTCCTTTATTTATTCTATTCATCATTTTATATATTGGACTCGGTATTTTAACAGTTTTTGTACTACGGACATTCTTTAAGAAACATCCGCTTACAAATGATTTACATCACGAAGGAGGCGATTCTCGTGCATGAGGAAAGTATTGCAATCATCATCTTATGGGCTCTTATTTTCGTATACAGTATATTAGGGTCCATCGATTTTGGAGCAGGTTTTTGGGGCATGGTATACGCAAAACATCCAACGCTAGCTGCCAAGCTTGCCAACCGATACTTATCACCGACTTGGGAAGTAACAAATACATTTCTCGTCTTTGTCGTTGTCGCTTTTCTTGGCTTCTTTCCGAAAGCCGCTTTTACCCTAGCAACGGTAATGTTCGTACCCGTTATGTTAATTCTAGTACTCGTGGCAATTCGCAGTACATTTATGGTATTTGCTTATTCCCTGCCGAAGTACCAACACCTTCTTCGTATTATTTCAGGTATTACAGGACTCTTAATTCCAGCCCTATTAATTACCGTTTTACCTGTTACAGAAGGTGCCTATATTACAATGTCTGAAGGAAAAGAAGTACTCCTATATGGAAAACTTCTTTCTAGTCCTGTTATTTATTGTTATATGCTCTTCGGACTAACTTCGGAACTATTTCTTTCCTCTCTCTTTCTTGCTGATTTTGCGAGAGAACAAGGTTCAGAAGATGCATATAGAATTTATAGAAGAAACGCGATTATCCTTGGTCCTGCAACGCTCGTTACGGCGATTATTGCCCTCGTTGTAATGGATCCGGAAACACACTGGCTTATGCAAGGGCTAATAAAGCAATTCACATGGTTTACAGTTTCTATCGTTTTATTCATTATCGGATACTCTTCTCTTTGGTGGACAAACAAGAAGTATGACACACTAGGATACCCTCGCATTGCCGTTTTAGCAGTCGTCGCTCAATATGCATTTGCAAGTTATGCTTACGGCGTTGCGCATTTACCGTATATTATTTATCCTGATGTAACTGTATTTACAAGCTTTACAACGGTCGAAACATTCTATGCATTGCTTATTCTATATGCAATTGGGATTGCAATTTTATTACCAGGATTTATTTTCTTCTGGAATTTATTCTTGAAGGATCGAACTTTTTTGAAGGAAAAATAATATTGTAGGGCCTGTTCCAAAAGGTATTTTGGGATGGGCTCCTTTTGTCATGTTTTGTCGATAAGTCGATATAATTTAAAAATCGCTGATATATTTTGAGTTGCGCCGATATATTTCAATAATCGCTGATATATTTTGAGTTGCGCCGATATATCTCCATAATCGCCCATATAAATTTCATTTACTATCTTACTGCCCCATTAATTTCTAGACTCCTCTCACAATAGTTATTTCACTAAGAGAGATACTTGTCCCATAACTTGAAAAACACATATTTATTGCACTCCGTTATACGTCTAGTTCTTCTTATTTTTTGCTGAATATACTACCAATACAAACCTTAAGACAAGCTACATTACTTTAAGGAAAAGTAGAAAGGTAGGTAAAATATGAGCATTGAAATATGGATTACTATTATTGTATTCTTCTTAACAATGATTGTTATCTTTTGGCGACCTCGTGGTTTAAATGAGGCGTGGCCGGCAGCAATTGGCGCTGGCATTATCCTGATTACTGGACTTGTATCAAAACCAGACGTCATGGACATTATTAGTAAAATTGGCGGTGCCTCCATAACAATATTAGCGACCATCGTTATGGCGGTTATATTAGAAAGCTTCGGCTTCTTCCACTGGTCCGCAGCGAAACTTGCAAACCTAGCAAAAGGCTCCGGGCGCCGCTTATACTGGTATATTCAATTATTATGTTTTCTTATGACTCTTTTATTTAATAACGACGGTAGTATTTTAATTACAACGCCAATTTTAATTCTTCTCCTAAAAAATCTTCAATTAAAACCGCATCAACAAATCCCTTATTTATTAAGCGGTGCTTTAATCGCTACTGCATCTAGTGCACCAATTGGTGTAAGTAATATCGTAAACTTAATCGCATTAAATATCGTGAATATGACTCTTTATATGCATACTGCTATGATGTTTGTACCTGCAACATTAGGACTATTGTTTATGTCATGGCTTATGTATACGGTTTTGAAGAAAAAACTTCCGAAAAAATTGCCTGTTTCTTCATATGATATTGAAGAAATATTCTTCACGAAAAACTTTCATCCGTTAAAAGGAAAAAATTCAGTTGATACGAAACAAAAACGGACAAGGTTCATGCTAAAAGTATTAGGCTTCGTCTTCCTTATGCGCTGTCTTCTATTCGTTGCATCCTTCTTATCCATCCCAATCGAGATTGTTGCCGTACTCGGTTCACTCGTTCTTCTCATTTGGAGATGGTACTACTTACGAACGAACCCTGTCGACATTTTGAAAAAGACACCGTGGCACATTTTGATTTTTGCTTTCTCTATGTATGTCATTATTTACGGGCTCCACAACGCAGGATTAACAGCAGCGCTTGTCCAATGGCTTGAACCAGTTGTAAGTCAACATCTGCTTTATGCTAGCTTTGCAATGGGTGGACTCGTTTCTCTCCTCTCCAATGTCTTCAATAATCACCCTGCACTTATGATTGGTACCATTACGTTAACAGAAATGGGATTAGATCCAGTCACATTAAAAACTATCTATCTCGCAAATATCATTGGTAGTGACATCGGTTCACTATTATTACCAATCGGTACGCTAGCTTCTCTCATTTGGATGTATATCCTGAAACAAAACAAAATTAAAGTAAAATGGAAAGACTATTTAAGTGTATCCCTTATCGTTATCCCACTCACAACCGTCGTCACATTATTCCTCTTATTCTACTGGGTACATCTCTTCTTCGCCTTATAAAGTGAAACTTTAATCAGCCCTAACCAATCGGGCTTTTACGGGCAGTTGCCCCCCCACCTAACTTCTTTGCTTCCGCTGAATTTTGAGGTGGGGGTCTTACTGCCCACAAATAGCGGGATAAACAACAGAAGCCCGCTTTGCTACCGTCTTAGCAAAGCGGGCTTCTTCTATATTTAAGTTAGGTACTACAGTGTGATCAATCAAGTAAAGAGGTGTAACGTGTTATTGGTATAAATGACTACCAGTGTCTTTAAATTCTTTCGCTTTCTCTTTCATTCCCTTTTCAATTGCTTCTGTCGTTTCTAAATCATTTTCTTTTGCGTATTCACGAATATCATGTGAAATTCTCATACTACAAAACTTCGGTCCACACATGGAACAGAAATGAGCCGTTTTCGCACCTTCTGCTGGCAACGTTTCATCGTGATACTCCATCGCACGTTCAGGATCTAAAGATAAATTAAATTGATCGCGCCAACGGAATTCAAAACGAGCTTTTGAAAGTGCATCATCACGCTGATGAGCCGTTTTGTGCCCTTTCGCCAGATCAGCTGCATGCGCAGCGATTTTGTACGTAATAACACCTTCGCGTACATCATCTTTATTCGGTAAACCTAAATGTTCTTTCGGCGTTACATAACAAAGCATCGCTGTTCCAAACCAGCCAATCATCGCAGCTCCAATTGCGGATGTAATATGGTCATAACCTGGTGCAATATCTGTCGTTAACGGTCCAAGTGTATAGAATGGTGCGCCCTGGCAAATATCAAGCTCTTTCTCCATATTTTCTTTAATTAAATGCATCGGTACATGCCCAGGCCCTTCAATCATAACTTGCACATCATGTTTCCAAGCAATCTTCGTTAATTCACCAAGTGTTTCAAGCTCAGAGAACTGCGCTTCGTCATTTGCATCTGCAATCGAACCTGGACGTAATCCATCTCCAAGAGAGAACGAAACATCATACTGCTTCATAATTTCACAAATCTCTTCAAAATGAGTGTATAGGAAGTTTTCTTTATGATGGTATAAACACCACTGCGCCATAATTGAACCACCGCGCGAAACGATACCTGTCGTACGCTTTGCAGTAATCGGAATGTAACGAAGTAATACGCCAGCGTGAATCGTAAAGTAATCTACGCCTTGCTCCGCTTGCTCAATTAACGTATCACGATACACTTCCCACGTTAAATCTTCTGCAATTCCGTTTACTTTTTCAAGCGCTTGATAGATTGGTACCGTTCCAACTGGTACAGGTGCGTTACGAATAATCCACTCACGCGTCGTATGAATGTTTTTACCTGTAGATAAATCCATAATCGTATCTGCACCCCAGCGAGTAGCCCACGTCATCTTCTCTACTTCTTCTGCAATAGAAGAAGATACAGCAGAGTTTCCGATATTTGCATTCACCTTCACGTGGAAATTACGTCCAATAATCATCGGCTCTGCTTCCGGATGGTTAATATTTGCTGGTAAAATAGCGCGACCTTCCGCAATTTCCTTACGAACAAACTCCGGCTCTACTCCTTCACGAATCGCAACATATTCCATCTCAGACGTAATGATGCCATTACGTGCATAATGCATTTGCGTAACATTTGCACCTTGCTTCGCTCTAAGTGGTTTACGATCCATTTGCGGGAAAACAGGTGTATGTTTTGAAGCCACCTTCACACCGTCATCCTCTGGTTTTACTTCGCGCCCTTCGTATGCTTCTACATCATTACGCTCCAGTATCCAAGAGTGGCGTGGCGTTGGAATCCCCTTTTCCAGCTCCACTTTATACGCGGGATCCGTATAAGGACCGCTCGTATCATACACACGAATTGGCGGATTCGGAACGCCGTTTGTATCGCTTTGTTCAATCTCACGCATCGGCACTTTCATACCTTCTCGTGGTCCATCCACATACACTTTCTTACTTCCTGGTAAACTCGATTTCAATTCAATTTGCTCAGCTGAAACAGACTGTTTCATAACCTTTATTGCCCCCCTGTACGTGACAAGGACGAGATATGGCCAGCGTATGCCAAAATAAAAAGAGCCAGGTCCATAAAAAAATAAGGACCTGGCTCATAAAAGACATCATTATGTAAAGCCGTTAACTTCCCTACGCTGGTACGAGCCAGATCAGGTCCAAAGGGTTAAGAAGTTCACGCGCTTCTCTCTCAGCCTACGCATACGTTAGGCACCCCTAGTTTATCACTGATTTAATTTTCAATACTTTCTCATCATACACGATAATCTGAAAAATGCAAAGTTTATTTCTTTTGTTGTTTATGGAATCATCCACGTTAAATAATATGCCTGTACATACGTCATAATACCAACAATAATTACGAAGAACAAACTATGCTTTACTGTAAAGCGGAATAAATCTGATTCTTTTCCAGCAAGTCCAACTGCTGCACAAGCAATGGCAATTGATTGCGGAGAAATCATTTTACCTGTTACACCGCCCGTTGTATTTGCTGCAACGAGGAGTACTTCAGATACACCGACTTGCTGCGCTGTAATTGCTTGTAAATTTGAAAATAATGCATTCGCTGAAGTATCAGACCCTGTTAAGAATACACCAATCCATCCTAAGAATGGTGAGAAGAACGGGAATAGTCCGCCAGTTCCTGCTAGTGCTAATGCTAGTGTAGAAGATAGCCCAGAATAGTTTGCAATAAATGCAAATCCTAATACAAATCCAATAGATAGAATTGGCATTTTTAATTCACTTAAAGTTTCTTTAAATGTTACCACTGCATCTTTTACACTCATTTTCAAAATAAACATGGAAATGAGACAAGCAATTAAAATTGCTGTTCCCGTTGCTGATAATACATCAAACTTCAAAATTGCCTCGTAAGGCGTCGCTTTATTTACAATCGGCTCTGCTTTCATTACTAAATTGTGCAAGCCTGGAATTTCAAACTTAAATACAAGGCTTTCTAATGCGCCTCCTGGAGCAAATAATGCTTTAAAGAAACTTTGACTCCAAATGACTACCATAACCGTTAATACAATAAATGGAGACCATGCCTTTACTACTTTTCCTAACGTTAATTTCGGCATCGATGCCGCTGTTGTTGCAGCTGCTTCTCTATTTGCTTGCCCAGATTGATAAATTTCTTTCGGTTGCCATACTTTTAAGAACAGCGCTAAACTAACTAAACTTACAAGTGCCGACGTAATATCCGGAAGTTCCGGTCCTAAAAATGTCGCTGTTATGAACTGTGTAATTGCAAATGAGCTACCTGCTACAAGTAAAGCAGGCCACGTTTGTCTTACTCCTTTCAACCCGTCCATTAAAAATACGATAAAGAATGGAACAAATAATGATAAGAACGGTAATTGATGTCCAGCCATTTGTCCAATTTTATGTGGATCAATACCTGTTACTTGTCCAGCAACTGTAATCGGAATACCCATCGCTCCGAACGCTACTGGTGCTGTGTTTGCAATTAAACAAAGACCTGCTGCATATAAAGGATTTAGCCCAAGGCCTGCAAGAAGCGCTGCCGTAATCGCTACTGGTGCACCGAATCCTGCTGCCCCTTCTAAAAATGCTCCGAATGAAAAACCGATTAAAATAACGAGTAAACGATGGTCATTCGTAATGGATAATACAGATGCACGAATGACATCAAATTGACCTGTTTTCACAGATATTTTATATAAAAATACCGACATAATGATAATCCAAGCAATTGGCCATAATCCGTATAAGAAACCATATCCGGTCGCTGCCATCGCCATTGTGAACGGCATCTTATAAGCGAATAACGCCACTAAAATTGTAAGTACAACTGTAATAAATCCTGCCACATACCCCTTCATGCGGAAAACTGCTAAAGCTAAGAAAAAAAAGATAATCGGAATAAGTGCTACCGCTGCCGAAATCCAAATGTTTCCGAACGGATCATAAACTTGTGTCCATGTGTTCATTGTTCTCTCCCCCCTAAAGAATCCCCTTTTAAATAGAATAACCTCATCAATAGACTATCAGGTCATCATACCTTTCAACCTAAAATAAAAAAACGTTTAAGAAAACGTTTTCAATAACTTTCTTTTATACTGTACCATAACAATTTCCATTTAAAAAGATTTTTTTGAAAATTTTATTATTTCACTAGAAAATCTTACAAAAGCGTCATGTTCTTGTCATGTTCATCGATAGAAAGCTTACCAAAACTATTGCATAATAATAGTATAACAACGGACATTATTTATGAGGTGATATAGATGAACGGAAACAAAATATTAGCAGCTTTATCATACTTTAGTGTATTATTTGCCCCTATCTTATTCCCGATTATTGTGTGGATTGTGGGAGACACGGAAACGAAACCACATGCAAAACGTGCTCTATGGACACACATTATCCCAAGTATTGCTACATTCATTGGCATGATTATTTTAGGAGTTATGGGTCTTGGATCTGATCAACCGGATGTAACACTGAGCATCGGTACGATGATTGTCTTATGTATTTGCGGAATCATTAGCTTATACTACTTCATTTGGAACATCGTGAAAGGTATTAAAGTACTGAAAGCTTAATTTTAAACAAACGTTTGATTAATAAGAAAAAACCGTCCCAAAATACTTTTTGGGACGGTTTTTTTACCTTCTGCGTTTCTTCTTTTTTCTCATCATTTTCTTGCGTCGCGTATTCACTTTATCCGCTATAATGTGAAGCGTGCTTGCCAAAACAATCCCCATTACGAACGTTACAATTTCAACCTCATGTTCCTTCGCCATTTCTATTAAATTCCCGTCAAGCGCGATTACATTTAATAGGAATAAAAACGGAGAAAACACAATTAACATGTATGCAATACGAATCACATCACCAAGTATAATTGTGTGTGTAAAGAAGGAGCGATGCGGCATCACCTTCTTATACGGATACCAAAATATACGCAGGAATCCCCATTTATTATACGCATTACTATACGTATCTAAATCCGGTGTTAAAAATGTAGTACCTACTAAAAAGCCAATTGCAAAAGTTAATAAAAAATCAAAATTTGTTAGTCCATACGAAAAGAGCATAAACAAAACAACCGGAAGGGATATTAAGTTTATTTTCGTATGCGTTCTTCCTGATGGCATAATGCACTTCCTCGCTTACGTTCGCCCTGTCACTATGTGACAGTTCTCACCTATTGATCTAATTTCTGATCGATAAAGGATGTGTCTATATCCGAACCAAACCATTCTGTCAACTTCACTCGTGCCTTATCTTTCACATCATCATTAACGTATAACGACGCTTGTAATAGCGCAGCCATTAACGCCCCTAAATCATCCGTATAACCAATTCCAGCAACGAAATCTGGAATCGCATCAATCGGTGCAATAAAATAAGCAAGTGCTCCAATTACAATAATTTTCACTCGCTTTGGAACATCTGGTTTCTGCAAAACGTAAAACAATAATAAACTTGCATAAATGACCGACTGCCCTGCTTGCTTTGCGACATGTTTTACTTTCTTCCAAAATGCTTCAACTGAAAATTTTTGTTTCATGTAAAAGCCTCCCTATTTTTTTAAAAGAAATAAGCTACAATATGTTTTCAGTAAAAGTTCATCAAAATTACACATAATCTATCAATGAACTTTCATTGTAACAAACAAACCAAAAAAGAACAAGTGTTCGTTAATTTTTACATACTTCCCTTCATATAATAGGTTTCTAGATAACCACTTACCCATTGTCATTTCTTATTTCTCAACAAAGAAAATTTTCACTTTCACTTAACATTCTGCTCTACCTTTGTTATATTTTCTAGTTGACGGACATATAAACGAATGTTAAAGTTTTCTCTGGTAGTGACAAATCTCATACAAAAAATGTAAAATGTTATAGTGTTTCTCAGAAATGAATTTTGTTGTATAATACAGAAATGACGTTATGCTTATGAGTAACACAAGAAACTAAAAGGGTATGCATAGTTATAGTCGTATATGGGTGAATATAGAACCTCTAATTATGGCCAAGAAAACTATGTATTTTTTATTTTAGCATTTTTCGCTCCAAAATCGACCAAGCCTGATAGAGAAAGGGTGGAAATGAATGAAAGAAACCTTGAAATCACAATTTCAAAATGTGCGTTTCACTGCATTCGTAGCTTTAGCCTTATGGTTGAAGACATATCTTATTACACGCACAAGCTTTGATTTAAAACTTGAATCTTTCATGCAAGAATTCATTTTATTCCTTAGCCCATTAGCAGCATCATTACTGCTTGTTGGTCTTGCATTATTTGCAAAAGGGAAAAAACGTAACTATATAGCACTTGGAATTAATTTTGTCTTAACAATCGTTCTTGTTGGTAACGTAATGTTCTACGGATTCTACAATGACTTCGTTACTTTACCAGTACTAGGACAAACATCTAACTTCGGAAGTTTAGGTTCTAGTGTAAAAGAATTGTTTAACTACAAAATTATCCTCGCATTTGCTGATATTATCGTATTCTTCATTTTATTGAAGAAGATGAAGAATTTTGCACCGACAGAACGTGTAGCACGCCCAATGCGCTCCCTATACTTCGTGTCAACAATTGCTATTTTCTTCGCAAACTTAGGATTGGCAGAAGCTGAGCGTCCAGAACTATTAACACGTTCATTCGACCGCGTTATGCTTGTTAAAAACTTAGGTTTATATGTACACCAAGTATATGATCTTGGCTTACAAGCAAAATCAAGTTCACAAAAAGCATTTGCTGACGGTAGTAAGTTACAGGAAACAGAGAACTACGTAAAAACAACGCAAAGCAAACCAGATCCAAATATGTTTGGTACTGCAAAAGGGAAGAACGTAATCGTTGTCTCTCTTGAGTCATTACAAACATTCTTAATCGGTGCAACAGTTAACGGACAAGAAGTTACACCATTCTTAAACCAATTTACGAAAGAAAGTTATTACTTTGATAACTTCTTCCATCAAACTGGGCAAGGAAAAACATCTGATGCTGAATTCTTAGTAGATACTTCAATGTATCCACTAGACCGTGGTGCTGTATTCTTCACACACGGTAACAACGAATACACAGCAACTCCAGAAATTTTACGTCAGC
Organism: Bacillus cereus group sp. MYBKT111-2; assembly: GCF_051915205.1. NCBI lineage: Bacteria > Bacillati > Bacillota > Bacilli > Caryophanales > Bacillaceae > Bacillus > Bacillus cereus group sp. MYBKT111-2. The sequence continues at coordinate 287,131 of NZ_JBQAEG010000006.1, read as the reverse complement.
AAGGATACTACACTGCAGTATTCCACGCAAACAACGCAACATTCTGGAACCGTAACATTATGTATCCGGCACTTGGTTATGATCGTTACTACAACGAGCTTGACTATAAGATTACGCCAGAAACGAAATTAAACTGGGGATTAAAAGATATCGAGTACTTTGATCAATCTATCGATATGTTAAAACAAGTGAAGCAACCGTTCTATACTCGCTTCCTTACTTTAACAAACCATTACCCATTCACTTATGATGACAATACAAAATTAATTGATGAATACAATTCTGGTGATGGCGTATTTGACCGTTACATGGTAACAGCTCGCTACTTAGATGAAGCAATGAAACACTTTATTGAACGTCTAAAAGCAGAAGGTATTTACGACAACTCAGTTATCGTATTCTACGGTGACCACTACGGTATTTCTGAAAACCATAACCGTGCAATGGCACAGTTCTTAGGAAAAGAAGAAATTACTGCGTTTGACCATATGAACTTACAAAAAACACCAATGTTTATTCACGTTCCAGGTCAAAAAGAAGGTAAAACAATTTCAAAACCAACTGGTGAAATTGACATTAAACCAACTATTCTAAACTTACTTGGTGTAGATTCTACGAATGACGTTCGATTCGGTCATGACGTATTCTCACCTGACAATAAAGGATTCGTTGTTCTTCGTGATGGTAGCTTCGTTACAGATAAGTACATGTACACGAACAGTACATTCTACGACCGTGCTACTGGCGAAGTTGTACAACTACCAAAAGAAGAATCTCAACCACTTATTGATCGTGCCCAAAATGAATTGAGCATGTCTGACAAAATCATTGAGGGTGACTTACTTCGCTTCTCTGAAAGCAACAAGATCAAAACTGGTGAAGTAAAGACAGCTATTAAAGAAGAAAAGAAGAGCGCTGAGTAATCTCAGCCTCTTTTTTTATATTCCTCCATACAATTACTTATATTCATTAACTTTAACATTACATAACCTTTACCAAATATTCATATAAAATTAATGAAGTATCTCTATAATAAAATATGTAAACGAGGTTCTATATATTTCTTATCTCTCATCTGTAATAAGATCCCTTAAAGAAATATGTGAATCGTTTATTTCTACTTTCTTATAATTGTCTTTCAATATGTTTTGTTTCCATACACAAAACATTCAATAAGACGATGTCCCTATGAAAGATAGCTACCCTCCTTGTGCAGCATTCCATAAGAATGTTGCTTTTTTTTATTTAAAAGCAGGATTCTTATTTCTTATTTTCGAATTTGTATATACGAAATGCTGTAAATCACTACCACTTCTCCACCATTTACAAATACATATACGTCATATGTAAAGAATTACTCACATAAAAATTACTGTAGTGATTTTTATTCCAAATGAATGAAAACTTCACTTTACTTATGCACTTACGAAAGGATGGGACGAAAATTGGCATATGAAAGATTTGTACTTTGGAATGATGCAGTTATTAATACAACGAAACAAAAAACGTACATAGACCTTGAGGAAAGAGGCTTGCAGTTTGGGGATGGTGTCTACGAGGTTATTCGTCTATATAAAGGGAACTTTCACTTATTAGATCCGCATATCACAAGATTATATCGCTCCATGGAAGAAATAGAATTAACACTCCCTTTCTCAAAAGCGGAACTGATTACCCTACTTTATAAACTAATCGAAAATAATAATTTCCACGAAGATGGAACGATTTATTTGCAAGTATCTCGTGGTGTACAAGCTCGTACCCATACGTTCTCATATGACGTCCCTCCAACAATCTATGCCTATATTACAAAGAAAGAAAGACCAGCGTTATGGATTGAATATGGTGTACGTGCCATATCAGAACCGGATACGCGCTGGCTACGCTGTGATATTAAATCATTAAACTTATTACCGAATATATTAGCTACTACGAAAGCGGAACGAAAAGGTTGTAAAGAGGCCCTTTTCGTACGAAATGGTACTGTAACTGAGGGCAGCCACTCTAACTTCTTTCTCATTAAAAACGGAACTCTTTACACACATCCAGCTAATCACCTTATTTTAAATGGCATTATTCGTCAATATGTTCTTTCTTTAGCGAAAACCCTTCGTATTCCAGTACAAGAAGAGCTTTTCAGCGTTCGTGATGTTTATCAAGCGGATGAATGCTTTTTTACAGGAACGACGATTGAAATTTTGCCGATGACTCATCTTGATGGAACCGCAATCCGAGATGGTCAAGTTGGCCCTATCACGAAAATGCTGCAACGATCATTTTCTCAGAGTTTGTTACAATCCAATATGTCATCTTCTTAAACACGAATAATTTCTATCCTTTCTACATTCAATATATGTATTTAAATGGAAATCAAGGTATAGATTTATGCCTTGATTTTTTCTTGTAATCTTTTTGTCATATTCAGATTCCCGCATAAGTCTTGACAGTAATCGACATGCTCTTTAGAATTTTTAACAGTTGGTAAATATTTCTTCACTACATTACAGACAGAAAGGAATCGACAAATTATGAAAAAATACCTTGCCGGTCTTGCGGCAGTGTCTGTAGCAGGAGGAGCAGCACCTACACTTGATAGTGTTCAAGCTGCGCCTGAACAAAATACACAAAAAGCTGCTACAACTGTCCAAGCTTCTGCATCAAACAGCTCATCTTATACGGTAAACGCTGACGTATTACATGTTCGTGCAGGATCAAGTACTTCTCACGACATCATCTCGCGCGTTTATAACGGTCAATCACTAAACGTGATTGGCGAAGAAAATGGTTGGTACAAAATTAACATTAATGGAAAAACAGGCTTTGTTAGTGGTGAATTTGTATCAAAAAATGGTGCAAGCAATTCCACTGTAAGTACAACAGGTGGAAAGAATAAAGTTACTGCTGATGTATTACGTGTACGTACCGCTCCTAACACTTCTAGTTCTGTTTCAGGACGTGTATATGAAGGACAAACATTAAACGTAATTGGTCAAGAAAATGGTTGGGTAAAAATCAACCATAATGGACAAGTAGGTTATGTAAGTGGTGAATTTGTATCTGGCGTTTCTGCTAATACAGGTTCTTCAAACAACAATACGAATAATAACAACCAAGAATCTGTAAAACCAGCAAGCGGAAACTATACAGTAAATGTATCTTCCCTTCGTGTTCGTACAGGTCCTAGCACTTCTCACACAACTGTAGGTTCTGTTACAAAAGGACAAGTCGTACAAGTTGTTGGCGAAGTTCAAGATTGGTTCAAAATCAATTATGCAGGCCAAACAGCTTACGTAAGCAAAGACTACGTAACAAAAGGCGGTTCTAGCGATAACGCTACACAAGGAAACAACCAAAATAATAACCAAAACAATAATGTAACTGTTCAAACTGGTGGTACTTACGTTGTTAACGCAACATCTCTACGCGTTCGCACAGGCCCTGCTACTTACCATAGCGTAATTGGTGGCGTATTAAATGGTACGACATTAAACGTAATTGGCTCTGAAGGTAGCTGGTTTAAAGTTAACTATCAAGGAAAAACAGGCTACGTTAGTAGCGAATTCATGAAATTCGTTAAAGGTGGCACTACTACTCCTGAGCAACCAAAACAACCTGAACAACCTAATCAAGGTGCAATTGGTGACTACTACATTAATGCTTCTGCCTTAAATGTACGTAGTGGTGAAGGTACAAATTATAGAATCATAGGCGCACTCCCACAAGGACAGAAGGTTCAAGTAATCTCTGAAAACTCTGGATGGAGCAAAATTAACTACAACGGTCAAACTGGTTATATCGGAACACGTTACCTTTCTAAAACACCAGTTGGCGGCGCAGTAGATAATAAGCCTAACAACAATCAAAATAACAATCAAAACAATAACAACAATACAGGTAATAATAGCGGCAACAGTTCTTCTATACTTGCATATGCAAAAGGAATGCAAGGCGTACCATACGTTTGGGGCGGAACTTCTGCTAACGGTGTGGACTGCAGTGGCTACATCTACCACGTATTTAAGAAATTTGGTCATAACATTAGCCGTCAAAGTGTTGCGGGATATTGGGGTAGCCTACCACAAACTTCAAATCCACAACCAGGCGACTTAATTTATTTCCAAAACACTTATAAATCGGGTCCTTCTCACATGGGTATTTACCTTGGGGGCGGATCATTTATCCAAGCCGGAGATAAAGGTGTAGCAATCGCTTCATTAAGCAATTCTTATTGGAGTAAGCACTTCTTAGGTTATACGAAAGCACCTTAAGTTATATTTTTAGAGCCTTCTAGATTACTAGAAGGCTCTTTTTAATGTGTATAACCTATTTCCCTAAAAAAATAATGTATCTATTTTCCTATTTCATACACTATATTCTACAATAATGATCCATAACGTTATCATAATGTATATTTTCACATAAAAAACATAACCTATTTCATGTCTAATCATTTTATATGTGTTTTTTTGAAGAATTTTCTTTTTATTTAAACTTTTCGTTAGACGTTTGACCTCTGATGTCCATTATGATAAGTTACTTAAGATGTTATATTTGCAGAAGTATAGACAACTGTTTTATACATTTTTTTACTATGAGGAAGGAGCATACACTGCATGAATCTTTTATGGGGAATTGGCGGCGTGATTGGAGTATTAGCAATCGCTTTCTTACTATCTTCCAACCGCAAAGCTATTAATTGGCGCACGATTTTAATCGCGCTAGCATTACAAATGTCATTTTCATTTATCGTATTACGATGGGATGCCGGAAAAGCAGGTTTAAAACACGCTGCAGATGGCGTTCAAGGATTAATTAATTTTTCTTACGAGGGAATTAAGTTCGTTGCTGGGGATTTAGTCAACGCAAAAGGACCTTGGGGATTTGTATTCGTTATTCAAGCACTACTTCCAATCGTATTTATTAGTTCATTAGTAGCAATCTTATATCATTTCGGTATTATGCAGAAATTTGTTAGTATCATTGGTGGCGGGTTAAGTAAACTTCTTGGAACTTCTAAAGCAGAAAGTTTAAACTCAGTAACAACTGTATTTTTAGGACAAACTGAAGCTCCAATCTTAATCAAACCTTACTTAGCACGTTTAACAAATAGTGAATTCTTCGCTATTATGGTAAGCGGTATGACAGCTGTTGCTGGATCGGTTCTTGTCGGCTATGCAGCAATGGGTATTCCGTTAGAACACTTATTAGCAGCAGCAATTATGGCAGCTCCATCAAGTCTATTAATTGCAAAACTAATTATGCCAGAAACAGAAAAAGTAGATAATAACGTTGAACTTTCTACAGAGCGTGAAGATGCAAACGTTATTGATGCAGCAGCACGTGGTGCATCAGAAGGTATGCAACTTGTTATTAACGTAGCAGCAATGTTAATGGCTTTCATCGCATTAATCGCTTTATTAAATGGCCTATTAGGATGGATTGGCTCTTGGTTCGATATTAAACTTAGCCTTGATTTAATCTTCGGTTACTTACTATCACCATTTGCAATTTTAATCGGGGTTTCTCCTGGTGAAGCTGTACAAGCAGCAAGCTTTATCGGTCAAAAACTTGCAATCAACGAATTCGTTGCATACGCAAACTTAGGACCACATATGGCAGAGTTCTCTGCAAAAACAAATCTAATTTTAACATTCGCAATCTGTGGATTCGCAAACTTCTCTTCTATCGCAATTCAATTAGGTGTAACAGGAACATTAGCTCCTACTCGCCGTAAACAAATTGCACAATTAGGGATTAAAGCAGTTATCGCTGGTACACTAGCTAACTTCTTAAACGCAGCAGTTGCAGGTATGATGTTCCTATAAAATAAAGCAAGTCCCCTCTTTCTAAAGAGGGGACTTTTTATTTTCTTAGTATATATTAAATACTTTATGCTGAAATATAAAAACATTATGATACAATAATTATCAAGTCTGTTTATTTTTTCTTACAAAAGAGGGATACTACTTATTGTTGCTCTCTCAAAAAGAATATAGTCATCCGGTCTATTTCTTAATAATTGCGCATACTACAAGTATCCTTGTATGAATTATCTTTAAGGAGGAAAGTTTTGTGAAAGATAACTTCTATAAAGTCCTCTCTATGTGGATTTTACAAATTTTATTTTATTTTACAACTGTACATGTAACGCAATATGAGCATGCTCTCATTTTTACAATTATATATGTAATTGTTAATGTACTATTTCTATTTTTGCCTGATAAAACTGCATTTGTTTTCTTCATATTAGGAACCATTATTTCGGTATTCTACCTGTTCTACCAAGCATGGCTTTACTTATGGAGTACATCAGAACAATGGGAATACATTATTACTCACTTCCTAATGGCAGCAAATTTCTTCATTGTATATATCTCCACTCATCTATTAAAGAAGGTTATTCATGAAAATAAAGCATTAACCGAACGTGTGAGAACGTTAGAACAATACATCGGAGAATCGAAATTATTAACAAGACAAGAATTTGAGAGACGACAAGCATTATTAATCAATGCAATGAATCGTCGTAATGAAACAGGCGTTATGATTTATTTTGATTTCACTTCCTTTAGTAAATATACGAAGGAAAGTGTTATGGACCGTGTAGCTTCCTTGTTAGTTGAAACGGTAAGAGCTGACTTTGACCTTGTTGCTAAATATGATAATAATACGCTCGTTATTTTATTACAAAATACAAATGAAGCCGGTGCTGACATTGTAATGAACCGCCTAAAGCCAAAAATGGAGCAATGGCTTGCTGCTGAAGCGATCCAAGATATAAAAATTTCACGCGAGCAAATTGGGAACAAAGGACAGACGTTATTATGATGACACTCGTTATACTTCTTTTATTCCTCCTGTTTTGCGTACTTGTTTTTTGGATTAGCATCACATTTTCGATTAAGTATGTACTTATTTTTACAGCCTTTCTATTCTCTGGCTTACTCGTTTACTATTCTTTCTTAACACTCGCAGGTTTAGTTCACCGAAGTAGGAAACGAAAAGATCGTACGCTAGAACATTACCCAAGCGTCGATATTTTAATACCAGCTCACAATGAAGGCGTCGTTATTAAAGATACTTTAGAGGCGATGGCAAAGATTGAATATCCAGGCAAACTAACTGTTTATTTATTAAACGATAACTCGCAAGATGAGACACCTGAAATTGGTGACGATTTTGACAAAGCTTATGCTCATATTCGTCACATTCGCGTTCCCCCTGGTGAACCAAAAGGAAAATCACGTGTATTAAACTATGGCCTTAGTATTTCAGATGGTGAATACTTCTGTGTTTATGATGCAGATAACCAGCCTGAACCACATGCATTGCGAATGCTTGTAGAACACGCTGAAACAACCGAGGATGCTGTTGGAGCTGTTGGGCATGTTCGTACTGTAAATGAAAAAAGAAACTGGCTAACACGAATGATTTCGTTAGAATTTCAAATCTTCCAGCTCCTTATGCAATCCGGACGCTGGTTACTATTCCAAACAGGTTCACTAACAGGAACAAACATGCTTCTTCGTCGCGCTGCATTAGAAGAGCTTGGCGGCTATGACCCTTATGCAATTGCTGAAGATGCTGAATTAACATTACGAATTACACAAAAAGGTTATCTCCTGCCAATCGTTCCAGAGTCAATTACATGGGAACAAGAACCTGAGCATTTAAAAATCCTTATTAAGCAGCGTACACGTTGGCTTCAAGGGAACTTGTACATTTTAGAAAAAATGTTTTCTTCATTCAGTTTCTTTAAAGGAAAACTGCTCGTCCATTCTTTACAACAAGTTTTAGTGTATGTTGTATTTTGGTTATTCTTAATCATTTCGAACGTTTGGTTTGTAATTGGGTTACTCGGGATATTCCAAATTCAATATAGCATTCCGCTACTATTCATGTGGTATGTCGCATACATTACATATGTTTCTCAATTATTTAGTGCCCAGAGTGTGGAACGAACCTTTACACCAACTAATATTTTTATTAGTGTGATCATGTACTTTACGTACGCACAGCTCTTTACGTACTTATTCATTCGTAGCTTAATTTTATACTTACGTGCAAAGAGCAAGAAACAAGTCATTGGCTGGGATAAAACTGTTCGATTCAAAAAAGATAAATAATAAAAATAAGCACAGAGCGCCGTATGCTCTGTGCTTATTTATTGCCGTATAAAATATATATCAGACAATACCCCTTAGCTGAAAGTAATTTCACGTCCATCCCCCAACGAACGATCGACCTTCATTTATATACGAAAAAGTGATTGCTATTTTTGTAGAACCAATTGCTTCTCTTGTTGCTCTTTACGCGTTTCAGTCTTAGGTTCCGTGCTTTCTTGGACACTACGATGTGCCACACGTTTCAAACAAATATGCTTCCACTTTCTTTCGTAACGTTTCATTATTCTAGATGTCCCCCTTGAATACGCTTTAAAACTATTTGAAATCGCTTACAGGAAATAATATAGCACATATATATAAACGTGACAACACATTTCCGACAATTTTTTGTCAAAAATACGAATAGAATTTGCAAAACATCGAACATTGTCGAAATATATCGATTTTCATTCGTATAAAAGGCATACTACTAATATAGTATGCCTTTTATTTCCCTTACTTGCAGTTCAAGTTCCTTCTATATAAAAAGAGCTGATACATAATCAGCTCTTTTTCCTTCTATTATTTATGACGCTTCATACGTCCTTCTTTTTGTAACTCTTTAAATAATGCTGCCATCATAAAGAAAATAACGAAGACGAATGGGAATGCTGCAATGATAGCTGCCGTTTGTAAGGCCTCTAAGCCACCTACATATAATAAAATAGAAGCTAAGGCTGCTAAAACGATACCCCAGATCATTTTAATGCGGTTTGGCGGATTTAAACTACCATGTGTTGTTAACATTCCTAAAACGAATGTCGCTGAATCTGCAGATGTAATAAAGAATGTAGAAATAAGAAGAATAGCTAGAACAGATAAAGCCGATCCAAAGCTTCCCATCTGGTCAAACATAGCGAATAACCCTACTTCTGTTCCCATCTCTTTCACTTTTTCAAAAATATGTGCATCACCGAACAGCTCCATATGAATACCAGTTCCACCGAAAACAGAGAACCAAAGGGCCCCAATTACGGTCGGTACGAGTAACACACCGATAACAAACTCACGAATGGTACGTCCTCGTGAAACACGAGCAATAAATGTACCTACGAATGGTGACCATGCAATCCACCATGCCCAATAGAAAATTGTCCACGATTGAATCCATTGGTTTCCACCTTCATCTAATGGACTTAATCGGAAACTCATGCTTGGTAATTCCTGAATGTAAGCACCAATTGTTGAGGTGAAGTAATTCATAATAAAGTTTGTTGGACCTGCAAATAATACAATAATCATAAGTGCAAATGCCAAAATAATATTCGTATTACTTAAATATTTAATTCCTTTATCAAGACCTGTTTGCGCAGATAACATAAATAACACTGTTACGATTGCAATAATAACTAACTGAGTCGTTAATGAATTCGGGATGGATGTTAAATAACTAACACCACCGGCAATTTGTTTTGCACCAAGACCTAATGATGTTGCCACGCCAAACACAGTCGCGAAAACAGCTAACACATCAAATAAATGAGCAATACGTCCATGGTCCCCGCCTTTAAATAACGGTCCTACTGTCGCACTAATTGTACTTGCTTTTCCTTTTCTAAAAGTAAAGTAAGCAATACAAAGCGCTACAAATGCATATAGTCCCCAAGGATGTAATCCCCAATGGAAAAATGAAAAACGCAGTGCAAGACGTGCACTTTCCTCAGTTGCACTCTCTCCAAACGGAGGTGCATACAAATGGTTTAATGGTTCCGCAACGCCCCAGAAGACTAAACCGATACCCATACCAGCACTAAATAACATAGCAAACCATGTCATATAACTATAATCAGGCTCGTCATCATCTTTACCTAAACGAATAGAACCGTATTTCGAAACAATTAAAAAGATAGACACACCTAAAATAATAGAAACAGAAATAATATAGAACCATCCAAACTTACTAACTAATGCAGTTTGAATTGCGGTTGTTACATTTCCTAGGCTACCTTTTCCAATAATAGATTCGGGAATAATCCCCCAAAGTGTAAATGCAATACATAATGTTAATGAAACGATGAATGTTTTTGTCAGTTTCCTCATCAAATCCCCCTTCGTAGGTTTCACTTTTGTAAATAACATAAATTCCGATATGTAAAATCGGATAGAAAACTATGATTTTTGTGGTGACTTTCTTACTTTCACCTTCACCAATTCGAATTCTTATGGACAGCCTTACCTTCCGTATAACCTTTTTCACTCTGCAAGAGCTATAAGATCGAAATACTGCTGTCAAATTGTGCGAGAAAAATGCGGATGGGAATGTATTTCCCCAAAAAAGGTGTGTTACAGATGTAAAAAAGGGCATTTTTCTTCCTTGCAACCCTTTCTCTTTGTAACAATTATGCGGTTTTTTTGCTAGTATATAGCACGTGTTTATAGTTTCACAAACGAAATGTTTATGTTTATATAACTATATTACCCATAAAACGGTAAAATACTCAAGGAATGTAATCGTTTAGTAAACATCATGTAACACTCCTGTAATATTTTTATTTACGACGAAAACAATATGTTGTATTAAATATTTTGAATATAAGTAGAAACCTACTAATCATATAGAATGAAAAACGCTTTCCTATATTTTTTGTTATATTACAGCATGTTAACGACTTATTACGAATGGTTTGTAATTGTGTGTTTTCCCCAAATCCGAAAAAATCTGTTGCTATAATGAGGACACGAAAACAAACGCAATGGAGGCTATCATGAAAAAATTAATTGGTATAGCAACAGCAGCAGTTTTTGGTCTTGGGATTTTCACATCATCTGCTAATGCAGAAACTGTTGTAACAACAGACGTACTAAATGTACGCGAAAACCCTACTACTGAATCAAAAGTTGTCGGTAAATTACTAAACGGTAATAAAATAGATGTTCAAAATACAGAAAACGGATGGTCAAAAATCACTTTAGATGGTAAAGACGCATTCGTAAGTGCAGAGTTCACTAAAAGCATCTACTACGTAACAGCTAACGTATTAAACGTACGTGCTGAAGCGAACACAAACTCAGAAATTCTTGGGACGCTTAAGAAAGATGATATGATTGAAACAACGAACCAAGTACAAAATGAGTGGTTACAATTCGAATATAACGGAAAAACAGCTTATGTTCACGTTCCTTTCTTAACAGGTACAGCACCTGTTATTGAGAAACAAGAACAACCTGCTCCTGCTAAAGCTGTAGCACCAGCTAAAGCACCTGCAGCACAAGCAAAACAAGCTGCTAAGCCTGCTGTAAAAGCTGCTAACACTAGCGCACCTGCTGGTGGTCGTGAGTTAACAGTTGTAGCTACAGCATATACAGCTCATCCGAGCGAAAACGGTGGCACATATGGCGGCCGTGTATTAACTGCAATGGGTCATGACTTAACAGCGAACCCAAACATGAAAATGATCGCTGTTGATCCGAAAGTAATCCCATTAGGATCTAAAGTATGGGTAGAAGGTTACGGAGAAGCTATCGCTGGAGATACTGGCGGTGCAATTAAAGGTAACCGTATCGACATCCTACTTGGATCAGATAGTGCTGCTCAAAAATGGGGCCGCAAAACTGTTAAAGTGAAAATTTTAAAATAACCAATGACTGCTAAAGCCAGTTCTCTTTGTTGAGAGCTGGCTTTTATTTTTTTATAATAGTTATAAGGAGGCTATACTCATGAATGTACAAGCAAAAGTAGACTGGATCGGTACACCAAAACCGTATATATATAAAGATGAAGTAACATATGACGCTACTTCTATTGATTTTTCACTCGCTGGCGACGACAATCGCTATAAATTAATTGTGCTCAAGTCTGAAGAAAATACACATTACAAATTTGTCCAATATGGAGTCAAACCCGGCTCACAAAAGCCATTCCCTATCGACATTCCATTTGAACAAAACATGTTACCAATTATAGAGCAAATATTACATGATCCATATGTACAAGCGATATTAAAAGAAACGCGCTTCTAATCGAAAAAAGACTATCTCAATCATGAGATAGTCTTTTGCATTAATGAGTTGGACCAGATACTTCCTCTGATTTCAACGTATTATTCGCTCCAAGAGAATGGTACAATATCTTTCCATTTCCATTCACAGTAACGATATGATCATTATTAAAGCTTTTGAACTTCACAGAGCCATCACCGTAACGAATATGATACTCTTCATATGTCGTTACTTTATATTTCGTAGCACTTTGACGCTCTACATTACGAATTTCCATTGTTAATAAATCTTCTGTAATTCCTTTTTTGTGTAAATACTGTATATAATCACGGTCTTCCTTGTACGATTTCCCGCTCTTATCATAATTATTTTCAATTAGGCTAAAATCATTTAATGAAATCGCACGCACATTATCATAAAGATGATTTCGTACAAAGTCGCCGACAGCCGAACTTGATGTTTCTTTCGGGAATTTTAAGTAATACGTGCTCTGGTCTCCGATTTTAACACTTTCAGATTTCATCACACCAAAATCAGTAGTTTTCTCTAAATGTACTTCTACTGTTTCATCTGTGGATACAGGACCAAGCTTATAACTTCCATAGCTTAATTTTCCACGTTTTTTTCCATTCACAAATACAGTTGCATCATTTTCATCAGAAGAAATGGTTACATAATTTCCTTCTAATGATAATGTCACATCCACTTTCGCCTCTTTTTCATCTGCCAAGTCCACTTCTTTTTCTGTTTCTAACTCAGTTAGTTCCGTCTTCGCTTTTGCCTTTACAACGTAAGAACCAGGGAAATATGGACCAACTTCTTTTGAAGTTTTATCACTCGATAACTCTGTCTCTTTCTTATCATTCACATATATTTCAGCGCTTTTCGCAGTTGTGCTTACATTCATATAATAAGATTTTATATTAAATTTATATTTCGGATATAAGAACCATTCTTTACCGTCTTCTATAATTTGACCATCTTTAAATGATGCTTTATCACTTGCTAGTTTTTGATCTACTGTCTCTCTTTGTAAATAAGATAGCAGTTCTTTATTATAAGAAGGATTTTCTTTTAAATAACGGATATATCCTTTAATATCGTCAACTTTCACTTTCAAACTCGGATCATCTACTTTTACAAATTCATCAATTGCATTCGCATCTTTCTTTTGGAATGCTTCAATCATAGCATTGACCTGCTTTTCTTTCGAAAACTTGCTTGCTCCAAATTTATACGCACCAAACAATATAGCAAAGATAACAACAAAGCCTATAAGTAACATTATATTTTTCTTACTTTTCACTGGCTTTATTTCTCGTTGTACTTCTGAACGAGAAGAAGTTGCCTGATCAGCAATTACATCTACCTTACTTCCACACTCGGAACAAAAGTTCAAATGATCTGCAACTTGTTTATTACATTTCCCACAAAACTTCAAATGGCTCTCCCCCTTATTTTTTCCCTAACTTCATACCGGCGAATGTTAATGCGTAAGAAAGAAGAAAACTACCTACTATTAAATACAGTGCGCTACTTTGAATAGAAAACAATGGACCGGAAATCCCAGCAAATTCTTTCATCACTTCTTTACTCCCTGAGGCCTCAACATGAATTTTGGCCAATCCATTTACACAAAGCATCATCACAGTATACACCACACTAAACACAGCGATAGTTACGTACATATTTTTCATCGGATATTGAGCCAATTTCATTCCAGCTCTAAATAGTAAAATACATGGTAATAAAATTAATAACCCCCACCAGTGCATATAGGAATTAAAGTCATCAATTTCTTTTACTCGTTGAAGATTAGCTCCGTTAGCAATTTCCAAATCTTTTAATGACGTACCATTTATTGATATTCCTGACGTATAAGATAAATGCAATGGCCCTTTTTCCATTGCGTATCTTCTCATTTCTCTATCCATATCTCCCCATTCAATTGCTGTTGGAGCAAAGTGAGCCATATTCCACATGTATGGTGTTGCTTCTAATGAAATGAATGTTTTATATGTTTTCTCTGGAAAATCAATTGGTCCCACTGACTTTGAACTGCTAAATAAAATTGTAATAAGTATAATACCAAATGTAATAAGCAATCCTTTTAATACAGTTACCACACTATAATAAATAGATGTTGCATATGGAATACTTCGACTCATAGAAGATAATAGACGGTGTGGTCCTGCCTGAATACACATACCAATAAAGGTAAATAATAAACCAAATATAATGCCATACAATAAACTACTAACATGTGAATAACCAATACTGATTGTCATGGTTTTATAGAATTGAGAAATTGTCGTAGAAGAACCTGCAATAAAGCTAACAATACACAAGAAAATTCCATATACGATACCGATAACACTCGATGTTAGTAACTTCTCACGCCAAATAGCAGAAGGGTTGCTTTTCTCTACAAAGAATCCAATTCCACCTAATATAAGTGCCGGAATTGCTAACAAGATGAACAATGGGAAATGAAGGATAAATGAAATCGTATATGCTCCGCTCCCACTAACTTCAAGGCCTATTAAATGATACATTAAAATTAATGGTGCTATGCCAATGAAAGATTGATTAACAGTAGTCTCATTCAACATACCGTCCATCTTTGTGAGCATCGTTCTCACTAGATCGTTAATCGCCGCATCGACAACTAAGCTACCAATCCAACCGGCTATAAACATACATGCAATTGCAAGCCCACCACCAAGTAAACCCTTTTTCAAAGTGCTTCCAGATGGACTTACATGCAATTGTAACCCTTCGTCTGGTAATCTTGTTTTCATTTCTTTTTTTATAATACCTAATAAGGAATCCCCGCATTTCTCACAATATGTAGCGGTCCCTTTACTTTCCACTCCACAAGTTCGGCAATACTTTGAGTCTTTCGGTGCTAACGTAACTTCACTTTCTACACTACCTGTACTTGATCCATCATGTGTACAATAATTCGCTACATCCGATTGTTCTAAACCACAAGTTTTACAATACATGTTCCTCACTCCTTACTTTTCTTCATACCACAAACTGGACAGAATGTAGCCTCTGTTGCAATTTGTTCACCACATGAAGTACATGATTCATTTTCATCATTTTTTGATTGAAGGAGTAACTCATTTTCTTTCCCACACTGTCCACAAAACTTATCATTTACTGATAAGGGACCGCCACAGCTACATTGCCCTTTCTGTCCTTGATTCTGTAAATTAGCTATTTGCTTACGTGTGTTATAAATAGCTACATCCAGCTCTTGTACTGGTTCTATAATATTTTTTAACACATCTACTCGAACTTCATCATTGCGGAGTTGCATATAGGCCATTTGACCAAGTTCCAGCAAAATTTCCGTTTTCGCCTGTAGTTTCTCTTGCGTAATTTTCTTTAATTGCGCAACCTCTTGAGCTACTTGTAATTTCATCTTCCCTTGCTCGATTCCCTCTTGCAATTTGTTCATACCGCTACCAAACTTCGATTGTAAATCTGACAAAACCTAATCCCTCCATAAATATATAGTAATATACAAAATTAACATTTTATATATTACCATGATTTTCAAGTAATGTAATCTAAATTTCATTTTTTCTGTTTTGAGCATTTTTTGTTTATAATGGTAAAGGAAAGAAATATGTGTACGGAGGAATATTATGCTGCAACACTCAATTACGAAAGATGAAATTATGATGATTGCGAATGAGTTCGTTCAAGGACTAGATCCACAGCAAACAGCTGATCAGGAACATGTCGCTACAGCTCGGCACCTATATCGTAGTGGTGTTGTCTACAACGTTGACTTTGATGGCTATACGCTATCAGGAACTGTAGATGCTGAAGGCAGCGTATATAGCGTCCATATCCCGATTCGTAACGTCGCTGAAAGCTATTGCGATTGCTTCGCACCAACGCAGTGTGAGCATATGCTCGCTGTGTTACTATCGGCAGCATCTAGTTTCGGGCAAGTAGGAGATGTATTAACTTTATTCAAAAATAATACGAAACCTTCCCTTCCTCCTATTCGAACTGCAAGACAAGTATTGCAATCATCAGCTTTTGAAGAAACGGATTATAAAAGTTGGCAATCATATTTTGATAACGAATATGAATCATTTAAAAAAGAACAAGCTCGGCTTACTTATAAACAAATGTATTTTCTTATGAGTATTTTTACGGACTTCTATACGAAACTCGAGCGGAAAGCTCCGCGTATCATTGTGATACATGAATTGTTCAGGTTACATGCAGCGCTTTATTGCTTTCAAAAATTATTAGAAGAAATTCAGGACTTTGAAGCAAATAAAACGTATTCTTATCATCAGCCTGTTAACGTCGTTCGCCTATTTGTAGATAAGGTGGAATCCATCGTTCGGGACTTACAATCAGAAGCGATTCCTTCAGAGTCCGAAGCAATTTTGCAAGAAACAGCTCGTCTCGTTCACGAAGTATTTTTCTCCACCGATGCCTATACGCAAGAGAGGTTCTTTATTTATCGTCACATATGGAGTGAACTGTTACACAATAACGAGCAACTACAAGAAGAGGAAAAACGAATCGATACGAAAATGAATCCACTTTCCAAAGCATTAGCATCTTCTCATCTACTCTTTTTAAATGACGAAGATCGATTAGCGATGGACTTACTAAAAAAACAGCCTGCTTCTGTTGTAAGTCTGTACTTCTATTGGTTAGAGGAGCTATTAAATGCAATGAAATGGGATCGTGCGAAAAACTGGCTTTCCTTTACGTATAAACAAGTGAAGACAACGATACATGAGCACGAAAATACAATTTTCATAAAAGATATCGTTCGCTTATTCGTCATCATGTATGAAACGTATGCAACCCATACAAATGAACAAGCAGGACTCGAAATGATTTTGCAAGAGCTATTACCATATAGTTTCGCAAACTATGAACAATACGTACTGGCGAAAAAGCAGTATCGCACATGGGCAGAACTTCAGCTCTTACACGGTTTTGAAGCAATTGAACTTTTGAAAGAGCCGCTGAAAGATATTGAAAAGGAAGCACCAGAAGCAGCACTTCCTCTTTATCACCTTGCTGCTACCGAAGCTATTGAAGAGCGAAATCGCAAATCATATAGACGTGCAGTTCGTTACTTAAAGAAATTACGTACATTATATAAACGATTAAAGCGTACCGATGAATGGGATGCTTTCATTATTCACATCGCAAACTTACATTCACGTCTACGTGCACTACAAGAGGAATTACGGAAAGGAAAATTAATCGATGATCAATCAAACTGAAGTAACAATTAGGCTCCAGCACGTTAGTCACGGTTGGTTCCTTTGGGGAGAAGATGATAGCGGTACTCCATTATCCGTAACAAGTTGGAAACGAAATGCATTTACATGGCACTCCACTTCCTTCTACGGCACGTTTCTAAAAGAAGCAAGCTTTGAAGGAAGACAAGGTGTTATGCTAACAAACGCACAAGCATTTGAATACATCGCGAATAAACCGATGAACTCCTTTGCCCGTATTCAAATGAACGGCCCTATTACAGCACTTACGGAAGATGCGAACGAATTGTGGGATGCCTTCACAAGCGGTAGCTTCGTACCTGATATGGAGCGCTGGCCTAAACAACCATCTTGGAAAGTTCAACATACTCCAATCGAAGATGAAACATTGGCATCTCTTTTCTCGGCTGCAGTAAATGAAAGCATATTACAAGATAACCGTTCGAACGATGGATGGGAAGATGCAAAGAGACTTTATGAACATTACGACTTTACGAAAAGACAATTAGACGCAGCACTACATGAAGAAGATTGGCTTCGAAAAATTGGTTACATTGAAGATGACCTTCCCTTTACAATCGGACTACGACTACAAGAGCCGCAAGAAGAATTTGAAATGTGGAAGCTTGAAACAATTGTTACACCAAAGCGCGGGGCACATCGCATATATGTATATGAAAGTATCGATTCTTTACCAAAACGATGGCACGATTATGAAGAACGTATTCTTGAAACACAAGAAAGCTTCAGTAAGCTCGTACCTTGGTTAAAAGAAGGGGATACATTCCGAAGTGAACTCTTTGAAACAGAAGCGTGGAACTTCTTAACAGAAGCAAGTAACGAATTACTCGCCGCAGGTATTACAATCTTATTACCATCGTGGTGGCAAAATTTAAAAGCGACAAAACCAAAATTACGTGTGCAACTGAAGCAAAATGCTACGCAAACGCAATCTTTCTTCGGCATGAATACACTCGTTAATTTTGACTGGCGCATTTCAACGAACGGCATTGATTTATCAGAAAGCGAATTTTTTGAACTCGTTGAACAAAACAAACGGTTATTCAATATAAATGGTCAATGGATGCGACTAGATCCAGCCTTTATTGAAGAAGTACGAAAGCTCATGAATCGTGCTGATAAGTATGGACTTGAAATGAAAGATGTCCTTCAGCAACATTTATCAAACACCGCTGAAACAGAAATTGTAGAAGAGGATAGTCCATTTAACGATATTGAAATTGAACTAGATGGATATTATGAAGAGCTATTCCAAAAATTATTGCACATTGGAGATATTCCGAAAGTAGATGTCCCTTCTTCACTAAACGCTACACTCCGCCCGTATCAACAACATGGCATTGAGTGGTTATTATATTTAAGAAAGCTTGGATTCGGCGCATTGTTAGCTGACGACATGGGACTTGGAAAGAGTATTCAAACGATTACTTACTTACTATATATAATAGAGAATAATCTTCAAACAGGTCCTGCCTTAATCGTGGCACCGACATCTGTTCTTGGAAATTGGCAAAAAGAATTTGAACGGTTCGCACCGAATTTACGTGTTCAGTTACATTATGGAAGTAATAGGGCGAAAGGCGAATCCTTTAAAGACTTCCTTCAATCAGCAGATGTTGTATTAACGTCTTATGCATTAGCTCAGCTTGATGAGGAAGAACTTAGTACGTTATGCTGGGATGCTGTTATTTTGGATGAAGCACAAAATATTAAAAACCCACATACGAAACAGTCTAAAGCAGTGCGAAACTTACAAGCAAATCACAAAATCGCATTAACTGGAACACCGATGGAAAACCGCCTTGCCGAGCTTTGGTCTATTTTCGACTTCATTAATCATGGATATCTTGGCAGCTTAGGACAATTCCAGCGCCGCTTCGTCTCACCGATTGAAAAGGACCGTGACGAAGGAAAAATCCAACAAGTTCAACGTTTTATCTCGCCGTTTTTACTGCGTCGTACGAAGAAAGATCAAACAGTCGCATTAAACTTACCAGATAAACAAGAACAGAAAGCTTACTGTCCACTAACTGGTGAACAAGCTTCCTTATATGAACAACTTGTTCAAGATACATTGCAAAATGTAGAAGGATTAAGCGGAATTGAACGACGCGGATTTATATTACTCATGCTGAACAAACTTAAACAAATTTGTAATCACCCTGCTCTTTATTTAAAAGAAACAGAACCGAAAGACATCATCGAACGTTCCATGAAAACGAGCACGCTCATGGAACTCATTGAAAATATAAAAGATCAAAATGAAAGTTGTTTAATCTTCACGCAATACATCGGTATGGGGAACATGCTAAAAGATGTGTTAGAAAAACATTTCGGTCAGCGCGTCCTCTTCTTAAACGGTAGTGTACCGAAGAAAGAACGTGACAAAATGATCGAACAGTTCCAAAACGGAACGTATGACATCTTCATTTTATCGTTAAAAGCAGGTGGTACAGGGTTAAACTTAACAGCTGCCAACCATGTCATTCACTACGATCGTTGGTGGAATCCAGCGGTAGAAAATCAAGCAACAGATCGTGCATATCGCATTGGTCAAAAGCGTTTCGTTCACGTTCATAAACTGATTACAACGGGGACACTTGAAGAGAAAATCGATGAAATGTTAGAAAGAAAACAGTCATTAAACAACGCCGTCATTACAAGCGATAGTTGGATGACCGAACTATCTACAGATGAGCTAAAAGAATTACTTGGTGTATAAACAAAAGGAGCTAATCTTTTCGAGATTAGCTCCTTTTTCTATTCCAAAACCAATTACTTATTATAATCCCTGTTAATCCGCCGCACGTATCTAGCAATGAATCTTGCCACATCGGTGTACGATCTCCCGTAAACCATTGATGAATTTCATCAAATGTTGCGTATCCCGCAACGAAAAGGAGAGCGTATATAAAACACCTTTTTCTCGAACAACCTGATCGATGAAAAGCGTAATACGTCAATGAACCGAGCATAAAGAACACCATAAAATGAGCACCTTTACGAAGGAAAAACTCAATAAATCCACCTACACCTTTATTTGCAATACTAACAGGTGTACCACCGCCGTAATCGATAGATACCCATGAAAAATGCTCTTTCACAAACTCCACATTTACATATTGTTCAATATCCGAACGCATATCCTGCTTTTTATATGGTTGTGCCGAGGAATAGAAAATCAGCCCCATCCATAGTAAAACAGGAATCCAAAATAACCATTTACGATTCATTCTTCCGAAACCCCTCTCTTATTCTTTTAAGAGTACCAAAAAAAAGAATAAATTTCACGCCAAAACATGACATTTGCATCCTATTTATATAGTGAAAGGGGGTGATAAACATGGCAGTCGAAACAATCGTAATGGATTTAACTTTACGTCTCGTCTTAAACAATGGATTAGATAAGAATGGAAAAACAGTTTTTAAGAACAAACAATTTAAGCGCGTAAAAACAAACGCAAACTTAGAGAAAGTACAAACCGTAGCTCGTGCTCTAGCTTCTCTACAAGCATCACCACTTCACGCTGTACAACTTGTTAGCACATCAGATCTTTCTAGCCTTTAAGGTGGCAATGTAATCAGTGGGGATGTCCCCACTGATTACAAGATAAATAAAAAGGAGGAAATAACGTATGCAAGTACTAGAATTAATTTTCGCGAAAGAAGATGGAAAAACAGTTGTCTTTTCTATCGAGAAGCCGATCACACCTATTGATGCACAAGTCGTAAATCAAGTAATGGATACGATCCTTGCCTCATCTGTATTTTCATCAATTAATGAAAATACCCGAAAAAAAGGAGCTCGTCTCGTAGAAAGGACTGTATCTGAAGTTCCTATTACCTTATAGACAAAAAGACGAATCTGCATCATTTTGCAGATTCGTCTTTTTTCTTCGGCATTTCAATTGGAATAAAGATTTTTGAAAAACCGACGCATACATATTTATAATGTTCTCCGCCGATATCAAATTCCGTCTTATATGTTGAGAAGAATATATAATCATCTCGCTTCGTATAATGATCGATTAATAATCCAACTTGTGGCTCAACATATTTTTTCGCCAACTTCTTACCAGCCGATGCTAAATCGCCAAGGAGACCCTCTTCATTTTCCTTTTGAACTTCATCTAGCTTCTTACTTACATCATTACGTTTCATAAACTGCTTCGCTGCCCAATCCGTATATTCACCTTTACTCGGATTACTATTTGCTAAATATACTAGAAGAACAACAACTAGAGCCATAATAATATACCTTTTCTTCATACTATCTCACCGCCTACTCTTTTCTATTTTCATATATATGTACAAGCGATGCAAATTAGAAAGACTATCATCTATTGATTGTAAACGAATAGCCAAAATTTACAATATGAAATAAAAGATTAACAATCAATTTACTTAATTCGTATATAATTATATATAGAATTATTACCATTTATAAAGGGGGAATCAAATTTATGAATGAAGAAAATGATATTATTATTTCTAATTCTACAATGATGCTGGAACCATACAAGCACCCTTATTATCGTACCAAAATTATCGACAGTAGCGGGAACCATCTTTACTCCTGTCAAACTGCTCTCCAACTCATCAAGCAATCTTGTCTAGCCAATGTTCATTCTACTTATCAAGGCAGACGTAATGCAGTTCAAACAAACTTTAAGTTCAAACAAAATGTTCCAATTCCAATTAATCATAGAGAATATATTTGTGCTTTCCCAACAGAATCTCCTTCTTCTCCAAACTGTATATGGCTGTTTTATAATCATATAGATGACATAGAATTTTTGAAAAAAAGTAAAAAAGCTACTATTCATTTTTCAAATGGTACTACTACAACCATACATATCAGTCCCCATAAGTTAAAACAACAATTATTAAAAGCTGGATATGTATTATCACGTATGAACATGCAAGATTCACTACAATTCAAAAACCTCTTATTACATTTACTACCTTAACAAAATAAGTAGAATGGAAAGCAATATCCCTTGCCTTCCATTCTTATGATACTATTTATCCTCTTAAGCTATTTCGCATTTTCTCAAGCGCCTGCCGATATATCCACCTCACTTGATAATAGGTCATCTCTGTCTCTAAAGCGATTTCCCCCATCGTCTTTCCTACAAAAAAACGTTCAAAAATAATATACTTCTCCTTCTCATCTAATACACTCATAAAATCCTTCACTTTCATTTCAATATCTTCAAAACGAAAGATATCCTCATACTCTCCTACACATACACACTTTTCTTGCACTGTGAATTCTTTTTTCAACCTCTCTAATATATAACCACGTACCGTTACAACTGCATATGCAGGAAAACTCCCTTTCTCCGCATCAAACTTTTCATACGCATGCCAAAGACCGATTAACCCACATTGATAATACTCTTCATAATCTTGATAAATCCCTAACTTCTTTATTTGATTTACAATCATACCTTCATACAACACAACTGCCTCCGTAAAAGTCGCTGGTTTCACACAGTACCCACTTCTAAAAGGTATACCTCTTTGTTATTCCGCCGGTACCTCCACAATATAAAAATAAAGAGGGGAATTCACTGTGAGTAATTTTAAATAGTATCGCTGAAATTTGAAATTACAATGGGTAGAATTTGAAATTTTGTTGGTGCTATTTGAAATAAGGGTAAAAATAAAAAAGGTGACTCCGAAGAGCCACCTTTTTTTATTTTATTTCCTTATTGGAACATACCTTGTAAAGCTCCCATTCCAAGAGTTAAGACAAAGAAAACAATAGTAATAATTGTTGCCTGTTTTTTAGTTAAGCCTGCTGTAATTTGAAGACCTAGCCATGTAACCACATATCCCCAAATCGTAAACACTTCAAATTTACTTACAATACCTTTTACAACACCACTACTCGAGGCGAAAATTGGTCCTAGGCCAGTGTACATTTCTTGACCCGATCCACCTAAAATATAGGCTAAAATTATATTTATTAATACACCAATTAATGAAATAACACTTGAATATACAGTAATCGCCAATAATTTTTTATAAGAAGTATCATTGC
This sequence comes from Bacillus cereus group sp. MYBKT111-2, assembly GCF_051915205.1. NCBI lineage: Bacteria > Bacillati > Bacillota > Bacilli > Caryophanales > Bacillaceae > Bacillus > Bacillus cereus group sp. MYBKT111-2. The sequence goes on along the minus strand of NZ_JBQAEG010000006.1, from coordinate 263,681 downwards.
TCATAAACACCATCAATACTTTATACACTACAGCACTTATTAAGAAACTAAATCCCATACCAAGAGCACCTACACCGAATCCCATACCATATGTCATTCCAGCTGAAACAGTAACACCTAGTTCCTTATTAAGCTTAATAGCTTCAGGTGTTAGAGAATATACATAAGCAGCAAATCCCCCAACAAGTCCACCTAATAAAACAAGTATCCAAAATGCACCCCAAACTGCATTACTAGTCTTCATTCTCTCAAACTGTTCACCTGGAGAAGTAATCATTCCAAATAATGATGGCTTTTTTGAACCTGCATCTTGCGTATTAATATTCGTTTCCATTATAACGCCTCCTTATTTATACTGGCATATTTGGTAAAAATGCCGCAATTAACATAACAATTGCTGCTAAGAATAATGCTTTAATGATAAATAAAACGATAATCGGAATAGCTGCTTTTACTTTACTTACTCCCGCTGTAATTTGTAGTCCTAACCAAATTAAAACGATATTCCACAAATAAAACACTTCAATTGTATTACCGATTCCATAAGCGAGTGAACCTTGCTCAAATAGTGGTCCTAAACTTGTATATGCATTTGGTGCTTCACCTAAAATTAAAGCTATAATTCCATTAATAAATCCACCAATAATAACAACAATGTTCGCATATACAACAATCGTTACTAATTTTTTATAAGAGGTATCATTCCCATAGAACATCATAAATATTTTATAAATAGCTGCAACAATGAACGTTACCAGCATACCACCTATAGTACCCGACACAAGACTGGAAATAACGTCAGATGTCAGTGAACTCTGTCCCGCAAATTCACCTAGTTCTTTTTTCACTCTCACCATCTCAGGTGACGTATTCGTAACGTACGTAGTAAAAGCACTTAAAAGCCCTTGTAATAGCGCCATTAAGAAGAACATACCCCAAACTTTCTCGCTCGTCTGCATTCTCTCAAACTGTAAACCAGGGGAAGTAATCATTCCAAACAATGATGGCTTCTCGCCGCCTGCTTTTTGTATATTCACATTTGCCTCCATTATAACGCCTCCTTCCATTTATGTAACCCGTTCTAACGGGCGGTTCACTTCCTCATATAGAGGCTACGAACCGCCCACTAGAACGGTAGTGTGTAGTTCTACTACACGATTACTTACTCATAACGAAGTGCTTCAATTGGATCTAATTTCGCAGCTTTGTTTGCTGGAATTAATCCAAAGATAATACCGAGTGTCATAGAGAACAGTACGCCTCCAACGACAACTTCCCATGAAACGAGTGGTGGCCATTTTGCGAATGTAGAAACGATATATGCTCCGCCATATCCAAGACCAATTCCGATCAAACCACCTAGAAGCGTTAACATAACTGCTTCAATTAAAAACTGTAATAAAATTTTACTACGCGTTGCTCCAAGTGCTTTACGTATCCCAATTTCGCGCGTACGCTCCGTTACAGATACGAGCATAATGTTCATAACACCAATACCACCAACGACTAGTGAAATACCCGCGATACCACCAATGATCATCGTCATAATGTTAGTAACTTTAGAAACTCCTTCTTGGAATTCTTTCAAGTTTACTAATTCATATTTACCTGGAATTTCACTTGGCTTACGACTATTTAGTACATCAACAGCTTGTTTCCCTGCTGATTCTAAATCGTCTACATTTTTAGATTGAATTGCGATACTTTGAATTTCATCTGTTCCGTATAAAACAGGCCATAACGTAATCGGAATTAACCCTTCTTCCATTTCAAATCCCATAAACTCATTATCAGATGTATACACACCGATAATTTGCATCGGTTGTCCTTTCATCTCAATAATTTGTCCGACTGGATTCACGTCCTTAAATAACGTTTCCTCTGTCTTTGTACTAATCATCACAACGTTATTTGCATGAGAAATATCTGATTCGTTTAAAGTACGTCCCTTTACGACCTTTACTTTATTAACCGCAAAATATTCATTATCAAGACCAATAACATTCAGATTTGCTTTTTTATCATTTACATCAAGCACCTCTGTCGTCTGGTTTGTCGTAATAACATGTGAAACATCTTTCACTTGTTTTACTTCCATAATATCTTCTTCCGTTAACTTCGGTATTTCAAATCCACCTATAGCAAACTCATCATTAATATCTGGTTTAAACTGAATTGGCATAAGATTATTACCAGAACCTGCGATTTTTGACTTCAGCATCGCTTCCCCGCCTTGCCCAATTGCAACGACAGTAATAATCGAACCAACACCGATAATAATACCTAGCATCGTAAGAGCTGAACGCAGTTTATGAGCTAAAATAGAAGAGAGGGCAATTTTTATACTATCTAGTAAACTCATACCGCACACCTTCTATCTTCTGTAATTTTCCCGTCTCGCAGTACAATGCGGCGGGAAGAATACGCTGCTACTTCCTCTTCATGCGTTACCATAACAATTGTTGTACCTTCTGCATTAAGCTTCGTGAAAATATCCATAACTTGCTCACCAGACTTCGTATCAAGCGCACCAGTTGGCTCATCGGCCATAATGAACGTTGGATTATTCGCAATCGCTCTTGCAATTGCGACACGCTGCTTCTGTCCACCTGACAATTCGTTCGGTAAATGATGCACGCGATCTGCTAATCCAACTTTACCAAGCGCCTCTAAAGCACGCTTGCGACGCTCTGCCTTCTTTATGCCGCCATATACGAGCGGAAGCTCAACATTTTCGACTGCCGAAAGACGCGGAAGCAAATTAAAGTGCTGAAACACAAAACCGATATATTCATTACGAATTAAAGCAAGCTTTGACTCGTCTGCTGTTAAGATATTCACATCATTCAGCATATATTCGCCTTCTGTTGGACGATCTAAACAACCGATAATATTCATAAGCGTTGATTTACCAGAACCAGACGGTCCCATAATCGAAACGAACTCGCCGCTCTGAATCGTTAAACTAATACCATGCAAAATCGGCACTGCCAATTTTCCTTGATAATACGTTTTAGCAATATGATTTAGCGTAATCATTTCTCTTTCACTTCCATTCCGTCATACACATCGTCGGAAGGATTTTTAACCACCTTTTGCCCCACTGTTACGCCTTCAGTAATCTCTGTCCAGTCCCCATCAGTAGAACCTTTTTTCACATTTTGTTTACGAAGCTTTCCTTTATCCTCAACATAAACAAATGCATCATCATCTTTTTCTACAATGCTCTTAGTCGGAACAGCAACCATCGTCTTATTCTCTAAATTTACTTGCAGAGAAACGTGATAACCTGGAGATAAACCATCTTGACTATCAAGGCTTGCTTTATATGTATATTGAGACATATTTTGAGTCGCTTCGCCCATACCGCCTGCTTGCGCCACCTCTGCACTCGTTGGGAATTCACTTACTTCTGTAATTTTACCTGTCCACTTCTTCTTATTATTTGCTTTCGCAGTTACAGTAAATGTTTGATCCTTTTGAATTTGTGATTTTTGAAGCTCCGTTAACGTACCTTGAATTTGGAATGGATCTTTAGAAGCCACTTGTAAGAAGGCTTTCCCTTGACCACCTAACGCTTGAGATGAGCTTTGCGCCGCATCTTTATCTAACTTTTGAACAACACCAGCAAAATTACTATAAATCGTAAGCTCTTTCTGCTTTTTACTTAACTCTTCTTTCTGCAACTTCCCTTTTTCTTTCTCCAGATCCGTTGTCTTTTGCGCCATCTCCAACTCACTTACTTGCTCTTCCATCGGATCTGTTACTTCTTTCCCAGCTCCGCTATCTTTCGCTTTCTTAATTTCTTTCTTCAGCGAATCAATTTTCTTCTTCCCTTGATCATAACGCATATCTGCCATCTTCTGATCAAGCTCAGCTTGCTTCATTTGAAGATTAATCTCTTCATTATCATAAGAGAATAACTTCGCACCTTTCTCAACCTCTTGTCCTTCTTTTACCTGAATATCTTTCACTTTTCCTTTAGTCGGATCCGCATAAAAACTTTCAATATTCCCAGGTTTCACCTGACCAGAAATTAACTTCGTATTATTCAGCTTACGCTCCGTTACCTTCTCGAAACTTACAGCATCAGCAGATGTTGATGCCCCCTTCTTCTTACCTTGCATAACAAAAATATTAACTGCTGCTACAATAACAATTAGTGCAATAACCCCGATAATAATCCATTTCTTCTTCTTGTTTGGAGTACGAACCGTATTTGGTACCATAGTCTCTCTCCTTTTTATAACTTAATAGTTTAATATAAAATTGTATAAAACTTTCTGAAAATGAATTACATATTATTACATTCTTTTTACAAAGTTTTACACATCCATTTATATTGTAACAAAAATTCCAATGATTAGAAATATGACATTATGTCTTTTAAGATAGATTTAAGGAAAGATTATAGTAATATAAGAAAAGCTATCGTTTATTAATAAACTACTTACCAAGATAAATTCTTAAAATCATTTTCCTAATTGCACCACTGCCATTTTTGTCATATATATTTGACATTTAATTTATTCAATTATAAAATGTCACATATACATGACATTCTGGTACACAAGGTCTACAACTATTAATAGGAGGTTTATATTTGAATAACGTTAAACAATATCGAAAATCTGAAGGTCTATCGCAGCTAGAATTAGCTAAAAGAGTTAAAGTGGCGAGACAGACAATAAACTTAATTGAAAACAATAAATATAATCCCTCTTTAGCCTTATGTATCGAATTAGCAAAAGCACTAAAAACAGATTTAAACAGTTTATTTTGGGAGGGAGAGTAAATGATGAAAATTGAATGGAAAGAAAGAGTTTATAATAGTTTTGTTGGAACAATGAGTGAACGAGATGAATATCAAAAACAAGAAATCAATAAAGAATTATCTGTAGCTGGAATTGGTTTATGGTGGTTAAATATGTTGGTCATGCTTATTATGTTACTTGTTGATACTATGAACCATACAATATCTATAGGAACTATATTAGTTTTTCTGCCTAATATGATTTATGCTAATTATTTAGCCTTTAAATTTAAGAAAAAAGGTTTAAGTGATACTGAATGTGCAACAAAAGAAGAATATTTGCAACACAAGAAAAAATTAAGAAAAGCTGGCTTAAAAGCAGGTTTGCTTTGGGGCTTTCAAATGTTTGTTTTTATGAATTATATCCTTCCCTATGTAGGTTCAGAGGAAATCTCTATTTCTTTATTTGATGTTGTACTTTGGAGTTGTGCCGGTGGATTTTTTGGTCTAACTATGTACGTAATTGGTTTATTAAATCTAAAAAAATTATATTAATGAATAAAAATCATTTACATATTAAACTGCAATTTTACATACTTATTTTCCTCGTATAAAAATATAAAAGCTATCCAGTATATAAACTGGATAGCTTTTTAAAATGAAATATTATGCTACTTTAGAAGCTTTTCTCTCATGTCCTATTTGAACAATCAATAAGAATATTGTTGATAAAATACCACCTGCTAACAGTAACATGAAGCAACCATCCCAACCAGAACGATCAACAATAATACCAATTGCGGCGTTTGCTATGAAACTTCCTCCAACATAACCGAACAGACCACACATACCAACTGTCGTACCTACTGCAAATTTCGGTACTAATTCCATTGCACTTAAACCGATTAAGAATTGTGGTACATAAATTAAACAACCGATAATAGAAACTGCAATACTCACAACTATAATATTAGTTGCTTGCCAATACACGATTGTTCCAACAACAACCCCAGCCATACTTATAACACATAACGGCATACGTTTCCCTTTGAATAATTTATCACTTAAAAAACCGACAATTAAAGAACTTGGAATCGCTGCTGTTTCAAATATTGAATAAGCAAAATGCGCCTCTGTTTTTGTAAAACCTTTAACTGTTGTTAAATAAATTGGTACCCAGTTAATAACACCGAAACGAATTAAGTAAACAAATGCATTCGCAATACATAAGAACCATACAAATTTATTTTTCACTACATACTTCATTAAGATTTCTTTTGGTGACATCTTGTTAGCGTTATCTACTTTTTCAAGCTCTTCATAGTCATTACGATATTCATCAATTGGCGGAAGACCTTCTGATTCTGGTGTATCTTTCGCATTAATCCAAACAAGAACTGCAATTACCATTGCGATAATCGCTGGGAAAATAAATACGCCACCTTGCCAATGACTTTCCCCAAAAATACCTACACCAATTCCAATGAATGGCGGAACAAGTAATGCTCCAACGTTATGTGAAATATTCCAAAGACCTGTTTTCGTACCGCGTTCTTTCTTTGAAAACCATTTCGTCATAACGATACTACAAGGTGGTGCACCCATACCTTGCACAATACCGTTTAGAACAAGTAATGTTAAAATCATCCCAAAGGAAGATGCATAGCCGAAACAAATATTAACAAGTCCAGATAAAAATAAACCTACTGCAATAAATCGTTGAGCAAATGCCTTATCAGATAAATTACCCATAAAGAATTTACTAAGTCCGTAAACAACAGCCATTACTGCACCCAATAACCCAATTTGTGTAGTGCTAAATCCGAACTCATCAACTAAATATGTAGTAGATAAATTAAAATTACTACGAACTAAATAATAAGCAGCATATCCAACTGAAATTCCGATTAACACACGAATACGTAGTAATCGATATACACGGTCGATCATATCCGCAGGCAATCTTTCAATTGCAGGTGCTGGCTTGAGCCATTTAAACATATTCTTTCGTCTCCTTTTCTCACTTCTGAGAGAGACGTTGTCTATTCCATATCTCGATTATTCCACTATTTGATATATGTTGGTTCGTTCTTCTAACCGGCTGTCCTTCTAGTTCTTTCTCGTTCTTCGCAAACATCGTTGGCACGCCAAACGAAACCTTTTCTAAAATGTGACCCGCTTCTTCTGATAAACAATAATCAATAAATAAATCCGCAATAATACCGTTCGGTGCACGTTTTAGTTTCGAAATCGCATTAACAGATAGCCCTGTTTGCTCAGGTACGATACTTACAACTGGAAAGCCTTGTTTTTGAAGCATTCTTTGATCTCCCATGAAGTTGATGCCTATCATATATTCACCACTCGCAACAAGCTCTACTGGCATGTAACCATTTACCGTTACTTCACCAACTTGCCCTGCAAAGTTCTTAACATATTCTTTCGCTTCCTCTTCACCTACAGTATCAATAAGCGATTGAAAAAACGTATATGCTGTTCCTGAAACATTTGGATCTGGCATAACAATCTTTCCCTTATATACTGGATTTAATAAATCTTGCCACCTTGATGGATAAGGAAGTCCAAGCGGTGCTAATTCTTCGTTCCACCGCTCTTTATTGATTGCAATTGCCAGCTTCTCTACTTCATAACCGTACCAATAACCATCTTTATCTTTCACAGTTTTTGAAATACGGTTCGCATGCTGACTCGTAACAGGAATAGATAGATTTTTTTGCTTCATCATTTGATGCGCGTCTACCGTACCGCCAATAATAATATCCGCTTTCGGATTTCCAGCTTCCTCTTCTACCCTCCGAAGAAGCTCTTCTGTCGAAAGACGAATAAATTCATACGTACAGCCGCGTGGTTTACAAAATGATGAAAGCAACGCTTCCCCAACTTCCTCGCGAGCCGCTACATACGCAACAAGATGACGATCATTCAAAATAGGGAGACCACTTTTATTATATTTAATAGAGGTCGTATCTCGAGAGCAACTAGACATCGCTCCTCCAATTACTAGCAAAAAGAAGAAAAAGGCTATCTTTCTCATGACACATTCTCCTTTACAAATACATTTGCGAGGGAGCTTTTCATATACATGACATTCCCATTATTATCACCGAGATATTGCACAACAAAATACGATGGATACACAGAAATAGTAAGAATGTCTTCACGCTCATTCTTTATACGCTTACCAGTTTTATAAGCGGTAATATAAGCAATCGGTTCATTCTGCGATTGTAATAACTTCTGAATTTCTCCGTAATCTGTAATTTGCTTTGCATACCGAATCGAATCAAGTATGTGCGTAACATTCACCGCACGTTCTACATCACCTTGACGTACTATGACATCCTGTGCTGACGCAAAAAAATCATGAATACGTTCTGGTGTGTAATACAGGCTTAACAAATACGTTTGCAATGCTGAAATCATTGGATCCGTACCATTCTTTCCGTACATATCAGCCCCGTACTGGAACAAGTCACCTACTGCAAAAGTACGTTTCTGTCCATTCAAGTACGTTACTTCTCCAGTAAATACTTGTTCTTGATTCTTAACTTCGCTCGGATTGATTTGAATTCGGTCAAAGAATGAAACAATCGTATGCAAACGAACTTCATCCGTTATAACAATTTCTCCCCACTTTTCATGCCTAACCTTCATTTCAGTAGGCAGGGATTCATTCACTCTTTGTAAAACAGCTTGTTTGTCATTCACGATTGTGATCCGATTATATATTTGCTTCTCCATCACATAAAACAAAATAAGAGAAACAATTATACAAAAGACAAACATAAGAATTTGAAATGATAGCCTTTTCATTTCTGCCTACCTCCAAGATAAAAAAACGTTGTTTCGAAAATACCGCATAATTGTTTCATAAATGTATCATTTAACCGCTTTCAAGTTTTTTATGTCTTCCATCCGTCTCGGAAGTAAGAATGTAATAAATATGGTAGTACCAACCTCTTCACTACTCTCAATTCGCATACTTCCGCCCTGCTTATTCATAATCTCCTGACAAATATACAAACCATACCCATTCCCGTAACTAGAAGAAAGTACCTTCCCTTCTGGCGATTCATTCCACTCTGCCAGCACCCCTTCATCGATACCAATGCCATCATCATGAACAAACACCTTCGCCTCACGTTCATTTACAATGACATTCATACGAATTTGCGTAGCATCGCTATATTTTATCGTATTATCAAGCACATTTAAGAAGATCTGTTTCGTCTTATCGAAATCTGCAACAACATGTACATCTGTTAACTCATTGATAACTTCAATCTCAAATTTCTGCAGGCGAGGTTTCACAATTGAAACTGCTTCTTCGGCTAATTCCTTTATATTCACAACTGTAGGTGATATTTCAAACGTACTCGTTCCGTACTTTGAAGACTTAAGTAATTCCTCTACAAGTGACAATAAACGCTCACTTTCTACAGCCACATAACGCAAGCTCTCCTTTACATCTTCCTTCGCTTTTAACTTCGGAATTAAATCCACATAGCCAATAATTGCCGTTAGCGGTGTTTTCAGCTCATGCGTAATGCGGTCTAGGAAATCTTTCTGCTTCTCTTTCTCCTCTTTCAATTGCTTAATATGCAGTTCAATTCCATCGGCCATCGCATTAAAAGATGCGGACAGCTGAGCAATTTCCACATATTCATTTAGCTCAATCTTACTTTTATAATCACCATTCGCAAGCCGGTGTGCCATTTGTCTTAACTGATCAATCGGCTTATGGAGAGACTTTGCCAAACGAATTGCAAAGAAAATACCCGCAGCTACGAGACAAAGAGACGTCATTAAGAACGTCCAACCGACATTTGTTAAAACTTCCTTCTCACCCGTTAACTCGTTTATAAAACGAACACTTCCAATGACATCGTTTCCATAATACACTGGGCTTGAAAACAAAAGAATTGGAGCCGGGTCTCCCTCTTCAAAAACATAAGATTTCTTCCCCTTCAAAGAGCTCTCAATATCAATATTCCGATGAAGAAGTGCTCCTTTTTGTGTATCCGCCACAACATCTCCATTCTTCCCAATCATCTGTACACGGACATCCATGCGCTTCGCTAAATACGAAGCAATTAAAAGTGAATTCGAACCGAGCGTCTCTACCTCTGCTTCCTTCTCTAAATAATTCATCGTATAAATTTGTGCTTCTACACTTAACTTTTCTAAAGAATTTGCCGCATTATGATACATATTCTTTTCTAACGTAATATAAACAACTGCGTACAAAAGGACAAAAATCGGGATTAACAGTCCAACGATTCCAAACACCATATTTCTTTTTAAAGACATACCATCACCACTTAACAATCCAGTTTATAGCCAACGCCATAAATCGTCTTAATATATTCCCCGCTCTTCCCGAGCTTCTTCCGCAATCTTTGCACCATAATATCAACCGCTCTCGTATTTCCGATATACTCAAATCCCCATACTTTCTCAAGTAACTCATCTCTCATAAATACACGCTGCGGATTAGAAACAAACAACTGACATAAATTAAACTCTCTGTACGTTAACTGAATCTCTTGCCCACTCACATGCACTTTTCTTTCCTTAGGACAAATCGTTATCTCTCCCGCTCCGATTACTTCATGGCTTACCGTTACCTCTTTCTTCTTCACGCGGCGCGTCATATTCTTAACCCGAAGAATAAGCTCCGCATAATTAAACGGCTTCGTCACATAATCATCTGCACCAAGCTGCAAACCGAGCAATTTATCATTCATCTGACTCTTCGCAGTTAACATGAGCACTGGAATATCCCGATCCTTCTCCCGGAACAAACGAAGTAACTCATACCCATCTGTATCCGGAAGCATAACATCCAAAATCAAAACATCCGGCCCTTCATTCCATCTCTCTAAAGCTTCTCTCCCGTCAGCCGCCGTAAGCACTTCATATCCTTCCATCTCAAGCTGCATCCGAATCAAATTACGAATACTCGACTCGTCATCCACTACAAGTATTTTCATTGTTCTCCTCCTTCCATCCTGTATTATAGTACAGTTTAGTATAGCAAAAATCTTATAAAAAAAGAGAGGGTATTGTCGAACATATTTTGTCGACGATACCCTCTCCCCTTTTATTATTTAGCTACAAAATAATCCGTTACATATTGTGCCCAAACTTCATGACCTTTAGCAGTTGGGAAACCAAACTCTTCTTTTAAGTATGGTAGGATAGCCTTTGTTGTTGCATCTGGCCACGCTCCCCAATGATCAATATATGTATAATTATTTTGCATCGCAAATTGTTTTAACGCTTCAATCGCTTTCGGATAATTCTTCGCACCATACACTGGGTTTGGTGGTTGAATCATAATCGTAGCACCCTTCGCACTAGTAGAAAGTGCTTGTACAAATTTCTGCGTACTCGGAACTGAGTTTCCATTACCAGTCTTACCATTGTCGGTAATAAATGGTGGCTCGAATAAAATCACATCTGGATTTTCTTTCGCAATCTCTTTATCACGCTTATTTGCGATTAACTCTTCTGTACTTTCACCCTTATATTCTTTGACTGTCACATTCCATAACCCTTTACCATAAGAAGCATCTAGGTTAGCAGTTAACTTAGCTGCCCAAGCATCTTTTGCAGATGAAGAAGCTTCATCACCAACAATAACAAGATTTACTGCCTTTTTATCCTCAGCAGCTTTCTTTACCTTCTCTTTCACTTCATCTGGTAAATTCTTCGCATATGCTTCATTAAAAGATGACTTTGCATCTTGTTTCTTCTCTGCTTTCTTCGCCCCACTATCTTTCACTTCAGACTTCGCTTTCGTTACTTCACTCGTCTGTCCCGTCGCATTCGCAATCTTCTTATTCCAATATAATTTACCACTCACAACCGAAGCGACAAACAATACAAAAATAACTAGGACAAGTACTGCTTTCTTATTCATCGATTCACCTCATCTATTATTCTCACAACATATAATACTAATATAAATTCACGCAAAAATAAACCCAACTCCTACCAAAGGAGTTGGGTTATTACATATTACTTAGTCACTTCAAGATGCGCTCTTAACTTATTCGTTAAATCTTGTTTCGCTGCATCTGGAACATAGTAGTACCAAATACCATCAGCGGCTTTGTGACCGTCACCTGGAATTTGAATATCCTCACTATTTTTCAAGCAATCTTTATAATTCTTTTGCATATCAAACATTTGATCTTGTGTTAAGTTTGTCTTCACATTCTTTTGAATCGCTGTTAACACATCACCATAACTTGATAAAGAGGAGAAACTTGCGCCTTTCTTAATAACAGCCTGCATCACTTGACGTTGACGCATTTGACGCCCGAAGTCGCCGCGTGGATCTTCTTTACGCATACGTGTGAATGCTAGAGCTTGATCACCAGTTAAGTGGATATTCCCTTTTTGGAAGTGCTTTCCTTCTAGAGAAAACTCTAAATCATTATTTACATCTACACCGCCTACTGCATCGACAATATCCTTAAATCCTTCCATATTCACTTCAATATAGTAGTTAATAGGTACATTTAAGAACTTTTCTACAGTTGCGACAGACATATCTACTCCACCAAATGCATAAGCATGGTTAATTTTATCACTTTTCCCTTTTCCAACAATTTCAGTATACGTATCACGAGGAATACTTACAGTTTTCATTGAATTATTTTTAGGGTTTAATGTAATAAGCATTAAAGAATCTGAGCGGCCTTTATCATCACCACGTTCATCGGCTCCTAATAATAGGATTGAAACTGGTTCAGATTTACTAATCTTTTCTTCTTGTTTATTATCTTGATCACGTTTTAATGGTTTATGAACTTCATCTAATGTTTTTGAGACTTTTGAATATACATTATAGGCATATACTCCACCGCCTATAATTATTACTCCTATAATCCCCAGTATCCATAATAGGATTTTCTTTTTCACTATCTTAACCTTCTTTCCACTTGTAAATTAAAGATTTTGTTTATATTCAATTAAATTACTATACCACCAACAAACCTTATTATATAACAAATCTAAAATCTCACTAGTAACCAATCCAAATTTCTTTCTTAACCTTATCACCAAAATCAATTATTTTTTACTCGCTTAAAAGATAACTTAGGGCTAAAGTATGGGCTTTGGCAATATCAACTATATGAATACTATCTTTTTTCATCGTAATATATCCCTTATCCCAAAATTTCCCCAGCTGTGTATTCGAGCTGACAAACATCGCTGGAATAAAATTATATCCCTTACTTATTCCATCACCCTGAACATTATAATAACGCGTTAATACATACCTTAAATTATATACCTTATAAAAACCTTCTAATATTTGTTCAGCAGTTAGACTAGTACCACCTAATCCTATGGAATATTGTTTATACTTTTCCATCATAAGATTTTTATAAGACATATGCATAGAAACTATTTCTTCAGAAAAGATAAAATATTCCACCTTATATTCTAACATTTTATGAATTAAACCTACCATACTATCCTTATCATCCTTTTTACAATACACAACAGCTTCAATACTATATCGAGAAAATATCAAATCCAATTCTTCAATATTATGGAAATTACACCTTTCGAACACTACCTTATGATCAATCCCGTCTTGATAATTAGCAGTTGTCTTTCCTAACACTACAACCCTGTATTGCTTTGTTCGTATTTCCCTCACAATATGCCTACCTATATAATCGGTACCACCAATTACTAATATCATATTAATCCCCTAAATAATAAAGGTGATAATACAGTTTCTTGTACTATCACCTTTTATTTTTATAAACTACTTATTTATCGTAGCCAGGCTTAATCTATTTTTAATTACGCCAATAACTCTATCCTGATCTTCAATTGTCATGCTCGATCCTGATGGCAAACATAACCCTTCGCTAAATAATTGCTCCGAAATATTTTCGGTTTCACTATGCTGATAGTACTTTGTACCTTGGAATACTGGTTGTTTATGCAATGGCTTCCAAACTGGACGTGCTTCAATATTCTCATTTGATAAAGCCTCAATAATATCGAGATATGTAACCCCTGTTATTTCACTATTAATAAGTAGCGTTGAAAGCCAACAGTTTGGTACAGCATCCTTAAATTCCGGCATAAATGTAACGCCTGGTATCTTACCTAAAGCCTTATTATATCCTTCAAAGATATTGCGACGGGCTTTTACACGCTCATCTAATACCTCTAATTGTGCTCTACCAACCCCTGCAACAATATTACTCATTCGATAATTATATCCAATATGACTATGTTCATAATGAACAGCTGGATCGCGGGCTTGCGTGGATAAGAAACGGGCCTTTTGAATAGCAGCTTCATCATTTGATACTAACATTCCCCCGCCAGATGTAGTAATTATCTTGTTACCATTAAAAGAAAAAATACCAAATTTACCAAATGAACCTGTTTGTTTTCCTTTATAAGTTGTACCCAAGGACTCAGCTGCATCCTCGACAACAGGAACTCCATATCTATTACAGATCTCCATAATTTCATCCATCTTTGCACTCTGTCCAAATAAATGAACCACAATAACTGCTTTAGGCAGTCTTCCAGCTGCTTGTTCCACTTCAAATGCCTTTTCAAGGGCTAGCGGGGACATATTCCATGTTTCAGGTTCAGAATCTATGAAAATAGGTTCTGCTCCTTGATATGCAATTGGATTTGCACTTGCTGCAAAAGTTAAAGAAGAACAAAAAACAGTATCTCCTCGACTAACTCCTAATAACTCCAAAGCTAAATGTATAGCCGCTGTGCCCGCACTAACCGCTGCCGCACTTTTTACACCAATGTACTCAGCAATTTGATGTTCAAAAGCATCTACGTTAGGACCTAATGGTGCAATCCAGTTCTGCTCAAATGCCTGATTTACATATTTCTGTTCATTTCCACTCATATGTGGTGGTGATAAAAAGATTCTTTTCTTTTCCATGATTCCATTACACTCCTTAACGTAAGGTGACTTATTTTATAACCTTTGCCGGTAAACCTACTGCTGTACAATTAGATGGTATATCATGAATGACTGTTGCCCCTGCACCTATTATACTCCATTCACCAATTTTCCGATTTGGTATAACTATTGCTCCTGCACCTATTTGTGTACCTTCATCGACATAAATGGTTCCCGTTAATGTAGCATTTGGAGAGATATGCGCAAAATCGCCAATCTGATTATCATGTTCTATTACTGCAGCAGTATTTACAATAACATGATTTCCAATGATAGTTTCTGCATTAATAACGGCTTTAGGCATAATAACAGTCCCGAATCCAATTGAAGCAGACTCGCTCACTACAGCAGTTGGATGAATGATTGTTTCATAATTTGTTTCTTTCAATGCTAGTTGCTTAACTATTTTTTTTCGTACAGTATTATTGCCAATTGAAATTACAAGTTTAAATCCAATCTCTTCTATTGTTTCTTTAATAGAAGAAACTGGACCATAGTATATCCCTTGCTCTTCAACTAAGCCTTCGTATTTATCATCAAATACTGCAACAATCTTATAACCTATATTTGCATGCAATATATCTGTAATAACTTTTGCATGTCCACCTTGACCAACTAAAGCTATTTTTTTCATTTTACCACTTCTTTATTTGGATTTGATCCTGTAAACTTTTGCATCGTTACATGACCTTGTTGACTAATACCCTCCGATTTAAAAACCTTTACAACTGTTAAAAATAAAATTTTTATATCTAACCAGAAGGATTGATTATCTACATACCAAACATCTAATTTAAACTTCTCTTCCCAAGAAATTGCATTTCGACCATTTACTTGAGCCCATCCAGTAATACCAGGGCGTACCTCATGACGCCTAGCCTGTTCAGCTGTATACAAGGGCAGATAATCCATCAGCAATGGACGAGGGCCCACTAAACTAATATCCCCTTTAACTACATTAATAAGCTGTGGCAATTCATCTAGACTTAACTTCCTAAGTAGCTTACCAAATGACGTCAAGCGAACATCATCCGGTAAAAAATTTCCTTCCTTATCTTTTTCATCTGTCATTGTACGAAATTTATATACATAGAATTTTTTCCCGTATAAACCTGGACGTTGTTGTTTGAAAATAATAGGACTTCCTAACTTACTCCTAACTAGAATAGCAATTATTAAAAAAGGTACACATAACAGAATACATAATATACTAGATATTACAAAATCAAAAAATCTCTTCATTTGCATCACCTAACTAAATCTCTCTTAAAATTTCATATAATTTTTTTGATAACTTTATAGAATCATATTCTTTCTCTGCTAAAGCTTTAGCATTTTCACTAGTTTTTTCATACAAACCCACGTTTTCCTTTAATTCTTTTAGATAAGAGTAATATTCCTTTTTATCCTGATATCTAAACCCTTTTCCCGCATTCCCCTTTCTCAAAACCTCATTTTGCCAGCCCAAATAATTTAATATAATAGGCTTTCCTGCCGCAAGGTAATCAAAAAATTTATTAGCACTATTATCTTGTAATATCGCATAATCACTAACTGACATAATACCCACATCACTAAATTTCACTAATTCCAAAACCTCTGTCTTAGGCATCTGATTTAAAATATATACATTATCTATGTTATAGCTTTCTTTGATTTTTTTTAAATTCTCTTTCTCTTTTCCCTCTCCTATTAACAAATAAACTATATCTTCGTCTCTATAATCATTTGCAATATCTAATATATGTTCTAAACCATTTACAAATCCCATAGTTCCTGAATGAATACATACAAACTTATCTTTTAAAAATGGATATTGCTTAAGGATTCTTTCTTTGTCCACATCAATCTCTTCCATCAAACGATTATTAGCTAAATTGGTAATTACAGAAATTTTTTCTGAGGGAACCCCTTTTCCTATTAAATTATCCCTCATTCCTGTTGATAGGACAATAATATGAGCTGCATGCTTATAAATTACTAATTCTAGTTTACTTAACATTTTTATTAAAAATTTATTTTTGATAAATCCTAACTGAATTGGTATATCCGGCCAAACATCCCTTACTTCAAAAACATATTTTTTCCTTAAAATTTTTGATACCAATAAACCTGTTATCCCAATTGTTAATGGTGTCGATGTGACAAAAATTATATCTGTATCTTTTTTTTTGATGCCTAAAAGGATACTTTTTATCATAAAATGTAAAAAGGCATATACCCTCTTTAAGAAAGAATAACCTTGCTTGTACTCTGTATTCGTTGAAATAATATTAATTCCATTATATTGATTTATATCAACTTTATTACCTGTTAATACCGTTACCTTATTTCCCTCTTCCGCAAGGTACTTTGAAAATTCAAAGGATCTTGTACCACCAGAGTTCACCTGAAAATATTGATGTATATACAAAATATTCATTAGTTTTCTCCTAAAATATGTTCATATAACTTTATTAACTTCTTCTCTTCAACGTTCCAATTATATTGTTCTTGATATGCTTTAAAACCGTTTTCTCCAAATTGCATACTCAATTCTTTATCACTTAAAATCTTATAAACAGCTTCTGTTATCTCTTTTACCTCAAGAGGGTTAACAACTATACCACTTTCACTGCTTTCAATTAATTCTTTCCAATCTGGAAAATTAGAAGCAACTACCGGGATACCAAATGACATGTATTCAAATATTTTTGTTGCTAAAGATTGAAGGTAATTTTTTTCCGGATGCAAAATGGCCAAACCTACATCTGATTTATCGTAATATTCAAATACTTCATGCAATGGTAGTCTACCCGGAATTTCAACATACTCACTAAGATTATTCATCTTTATAAAATTCAAGGTATCTTGCTTTAATTGTTCTGAAAAACCCCCAATTAAAATCAACTTGAATTTTACATCTTTATTCTTTAATTCCCTTGCCATTTGTAGCATCTCTTCCAAACCTCTAGTTCTACTAATAGCACCTGCATAAATAATATTAGGTATTTTATTTCGAGTAATATGTAGAGTATTATTATTATCTAATGGATAGTTTAAAATATCTTCTTTTACAATACTTATATTAGTGTAGTTATTCTTATAATATTTTTCTGCATAAATAACAGCGTCACACTTTTTTATTAAGAATTTCTCTATACGCCCTACCACCCTAGATAACTTCCCTCTAATAAATTTAGGAATCCACGGTTTACTTTTTATAGCTGCTGGAAAATCCTCATGCATATCATAAATAACCTTAGATTTAGTGAATACTTTTAAAAAATACCCTACTACCAATAATTCTGGGTCATGGAAATGATATATATCTGCCTTTTCTCGCAGCGCTTTAATAAACAAACGTATCCATAACAATGGTCTTGATAATCTTTTCACCTTAGGAAGATACTCAATTGTTAAATTTTCATATGTCCCCTCATATTTCACGTCATTTTGAACTGCACATAATTTCACTTCATATCCTTGTTTCGCTAAACTAATTGTTTCCTTATAAAATACTCTCGTATCATTCCATGGATGAACTGAACTAAAAATAAATACTTTCAAAATATCCCTCATTCCTAATAAAAAAGAGGTATTTTTATAAAAATACCTCTTTTTTATTATTTATTGCAATTGAAGAACCTTTTTCGGTTTTTCATTAGCACCTATCTTAATAATTTTCGCATCATCAAACTCTTTAAATGCATTTCTTGTATCTACAATTAATTTACTGTTTTCAACTATCATATTATTATCATATGCTTTATGATTTGTAATTAAAATTATACAATCATATTCCATTAAACTTGAATAATCCAATTCAACCGAATCAATTCTTTCACCATATTTATCCTTAAATGAATGAGCATGTGGATCATTATATTCTACACGAGCTCCACCGTCTCTTAATAACTCATAAATTTCTAAACCTGGTGATTCACGTAAATCGTCAATGTCTGGTTTATAAGCCATACCTAATAATAACACCCTTGAACCCATTACAGATTTTTGGTGAGTATTCAAAGCATAGCTCACCTTATTATAAACATATTCTGGCATATGTTTATTAATCTCTTGTGCAGTTTCAATAAATCTGCTAAAGAAATTAGAACCTTTTGCCTTCCAAGCCAAATACATAGGATCTAGTGGAATACAATGTCCGCCAATCCCAGGACCAGGCGTAAACTTCATAAATCCAAATGGTTTTGTATTTGCTGCATCAACCGTTTCCCAAATATCAATACCTAATTTATCACATAACATAGCCATCTCATTAATAAAAGCTATATTTACACTACGAAACGTATTTTCAAGAAGTTTACTCATCTCTGCTACCTTGGGTGATGAAACCGGAACAATAGTATCTATAAAGTTGCTATATAAATTAACACCTAATTCTGTACATTTCCCAGTAGTTCCACCTAAGACTTTAGGCGTATTCTTTGTATTATAGTATTGATTTCCCGGATCAACTCGTTCTGGTGAAAAACAAAGGAAATAATCTTCACCTACCATATATCCTTGAGCATTTAATTCTTCTTCAATTAATTCTTCAGTGGTTCCAGGATATGTAGTACTTTCTAACGTAATCAATAAGCCTTTATGCATATATTTCTTTATTTCATTCATTACTGCAATAATATAACTCATATCCGGTTCCTGTGACTTAGTTAGAGGCGTTGGTACACAAATACTAATTGCATCTAACTCCTTAATAATTTCAAAATTACTCGTAGGAGTAAAGTGACATGATGTATTAATAAATTCGATTTCATCATTACTAATGTCAATAATATAAGAATTATTATTAGTAAGTTGATTTATTTTTCGAGTATCTAAATCAATTCCATATACATCATATCCTGATTTCGCCAACTCTACCGCTAATGGTAGACCGACATAACCCAGTCCAATAACACCTACTTTAGCATTTCTATTTTCTATTTTCCCTTTTAATTGTTCATAGTAATTATTCATTTAATTTATACTCCTTCATCAACAAAAATTGATAGCTAGACTCATTTAAAATCTTAATATAACCAAGTAATTATTTAATTCTTTATAACTATTTTTTATGAAATTCCATTTCAAAGTCCCTATTTAACACTATAACTAGTAATTAACCTGTAAAAACAATATTAAGCATTGCACTTAATTTATAAAATAACATTACAAAAAACAGCTAATTTTATTGCTATGTTTTTCTATCTACTTTTAATTTTTTTGTGTTGACCCTTGAATCAAATCATTATTTAATTCTTTTTTTCTTTTTATAGTTAATAATTTTTTGGCAACACCTCTCCCAATTCTAATTGATGGCTCTTCTAAAAACCTATTAGATAAATAGGAACAAACAAAAATACATAAGATACATAACAAAATAATTATAAAATTAGGTAACAAACCGTAAGTATTGTGAAATACTATTAATAAAATTGGAACATGGCATAAATACATGCTATATGATATTCTCCCATTAAATAATAGAATTCTTTTGTTTAGCACCTTTGAAATCTTATTTGAACCCAAGGCTGAAATTATTATTAATAAAGAGCCTAACATTACACCCCAATCTATTAATATTAATTTCACATCGTTATTTAAAATATAATAAATACCCTTAGAATACGTATAGAGTACCAGCCCTAAACAAAATAATACTATCCGTAGCCTAGTCGATAACCCTGCCCAAGTTTCTTTTACTTGTTTTAGTTTTTTTGCTAATAGTGCACCCATTATAAACATGGAAGTATAGTGTAATGTATCAAAATAGCTATTCTTATAACCTAATCCCTCATTTAAATGCATACTATCCCCTAAGAATCCAACAATAGAACAAGAAACAGCTAATACAATTACATATGTTGATTTGATTCTTTTTATAATCAATACCAATAAAGGAAATATTATCGAAATTCTTATTTCATGCACTAAAGACCACACTACAGGATTTACTTCTGTTGTAGGAAAATTACCAATTAAAAATAAATGTTGTAATAATAAACTCCAATCAAACTCCAGGCCCCATTTTCCATTAAACCATTCTCCCAATTCCGGGATATTTACTCCTAAAAAGATTGAACTCATATAAAATGAAAAAACAAGCCAGAATATATACGGGGTATATATTCTAAAAAATCTCTTGATTAAATATTCCTTATATAAAAACTTACCTTTAATATTGTAAAGAGGAAGTGATAAAACTAGTCCACTTAAAATAAAAAATAAAATTACAGCTTCCCCTCCAGCCCAAAAAATCCTAAGAGGGGAAGCCTCTATATATGTAGATGCAAAGGGAACAATCAATAATATATGCCCTATTACTACAGATATAGCTGCTAATCCTCTAATAGAATCCAGTTCTTGAAGTCTCATTCTCACGCTCCTCCCAACCGCAAAATTTTCGATTGCATCTTATTTTCCATTATTAACATTTGGCGCAAATATAGCTAATAAAACCACTAAAATCAAACCATGTGTTATTAAAACTGTAAATAATGAACCATTAGTTAGATCTATTGAAGCCATTCCTAAAAACAGGCCATATAATACTATATCTTTTCGACCTACTAAATTATCATATACCCATAAAATCATTCCTAATATGAAGGTAACTAAAAATACCCCTAGTATACCTAGATTTGCAAAACCATCAGCCCACAAATTTGCATTTGCTGACATGTTAATTTTATGAAAGTATATATAACCTATTAAAAATGGTGGTGTGACATCATATGGGTAATCAAAAAAACCTTTTAAAAAACTATAAGCCCAATATCCTTTTTCATTTAAAGAGAAGAATTCAAAATATAATCCGGTTAAATGACTTGGTACAATTAAAAATCTCCTCACAAATAATGTACTAAAAATTGTTGATTGTAATAATTGATCTATTATAAGAGTAGATGCTACTAGCGCTAATAAACAATAAGTCATCTTCATGCCAAAATTTTTCCCTTGATTTTTTAGACAATAAATTAGACCTATCAGGAAGACGAAAGAAAAGATAAAAGTTTTATGCCCAGAGATCATAAACAACAATAGCTGTCCAAATAAAGCTATTACTAATAGTGATTTCTTCCTGTACACTAATCCAATTGCAATAAGTAATATATTAAATACTTTCGACTGCCAATTAATTAGATACATAGACAACTTGGTACCAGCTTCTCTAAATCCCTCTCTAAGGTCATAAGCATTTGAAATGTCTGCAAATACCCCCAGGTTAAATCGAAATCCAAATACAAAAAATAAGTAACAATAATTTACCAAGCTAACACATATTATTAAAAATACAAAAACACTCAACTTTATCTTAATAATAGGCAATTTAATTCGAGGTAAACGACACATTAAGTTTAATACTAATATATTTACTATTAAAACACCTTGTATAAATAGGATGTTGATATAATCCAAATATAATGTATATAAAGAGACGTAAGTATTAGGAATAATAATTACTAAATATAATATCCATACGATAACTTGAGATGGTCTACTTATAGAGTTCGGCAAAAATAAAATAGGAACCAATGAAAGTAAGGTTGCAATCAATAAAATATATAATGGTACTTCCTTATAAATTAGACCCATATAGTTAAATTCAGGATGAATAATATATATATACGATATATTAATAAAAACAGAATATAAGATAACCCCTAAAAATATTTTTAATTTAGCTATATTCATAGCCCCTCCTCATTTGCACCTTTAAATATATTATTAATAGACTTGTATACTATTAATAATAACAATAAATATGTAACCGCCATAACAAACGAGTACAATATTATTGCATTATAAATAGAGATATTAAACAAATATACTACACTAAAAATTGTTATTACTAATACTAAACGTAATAAATCCCATATGAATTGTTTTTTTTGCATTTCTAATATGTTTAAGGTTTGTGAGATAGGAAATACAATAAAAAAGGCTAAATACATAGGGGACATTAGTTGTAAAAAGTATCCAGCTTCCCCCCACTCGCTACCAAAGACTATACTAAATAACAATCTACCACCTACACTTAACACCACAATTGGAACTATTCCAATTAAAAACAGCTTTTTTATAGTATTTACAAAAAAAGGTTTGAGCTCTTTTTTCTTTCCCTTAACAACCTTAGACACTTCTCCAATGTAGACTTGAGCCACCGCTTGACCCAGTACCATTAACGGAATAGTGATCATTTTGTGTCCAAAAGAATAGAGACCCGCTTCTCTTTCCCCGAACAAAAGTACAAAAGCTATTGGTGCTATCTGTAAACCTAAAATATTAATTACCGAGGAAACACTGGAAATTAAAGGGAATTCTTTGTATCTTTTACCTACTTTAATAATTTCTTTTATTTTTATAGATTTAAAGAGGTTTTTGTTCTCTTTTAAAATTAATGAACAAAAATTTCTTACTCCGCTAGTTTTCCCTATAATATCACCTAGAATAAGACCTATCGGCCCTGATTTGAATAAACCCACACTAATATAAGTTGCTACCTGACTAACATTTTGCGTAATTTTAGTCTTTGCAATTAATTTATATTCGCTTTTGCGTATTGCCCAATAGTTCAACACTTGATAGCTTCCCATTCCCAAAATACTTATAGGGATTAACCATTTATAAAGGCCTAATTTATTCAAATAGATACGTGTTATCTCCAAATTACTCATTATCCAAATTACTATTCCTGAAAATAAACTTAGTATTATCACTATAATTAAAGATAAAGTTACTAAATTAATTGCATCTTCATCTCTCTTAGGTAACGAAATAGCAAATTCATACCTTAATGAAGCAATTACCAGAAATACAGCTAATATTGAAGAGTACACAGATACTATCCCAAAATCACTTGGAGAATATATTCTTGAAATAATAGGTGAGGCAAGAAAAGCTATTAGTTGTCCAAGTGCTGTTCCACTAGCAATAATAAATATATTTTTCAAATATGAATTACTGCCAATTCTTTTCTTTATATTTCCTAAAATCATTTATTATATATACCCTCACTTAATTTTTATTTAATTAGCTACCTTGCTTTTGTCACCTTGAGTAGCTAAAGATATTAATTTATTCCTCAAAAGAGAAGATTCTAGATTTTTTTCTTCCAGCAAACTAAATATTTTTTCAAGTGGTATCTCACATGGATGTCCCACATAAATCTTAGGATATACTTGATTTTTCTGTACTTCATCTTTAGCTAATAACTCTTCAAATAACTTCTCTCCCGGTCTAATTCCACTAAATTCAATTCCAATATCCTCAATTTTATAGCCTGAAAGCGTAATAAGATTCTTTGCCAAATCTACAATCTTTACTGGTTCACCCATGTCGAGTACAAAGATTTCTCCACCTTTTGCTAGAGAACCAGCTTGAATAACCAAGCGTGAGGCCTCAGGGATAGTCATAAAATAGCGAATCATATCAGGATGGGTTACCGTAACAGGTCCGCCCTTTTGAATTTGTTTCTTAAATAAAGGGATTACACTCCCCCTACTTCCAAGTACATTACCAAATCGAACAGCAACAAAACGAGTATCACTTACAGTATCCATATGTTGTACGATCATTTCAGCAATACGTTTTGTCGCACCCATTACACTTGTTGGATTGACAGCCTTATCCGTCGAAACCATAACAAAAGTATTTACTCCAAATACATCAGAAGCCTCTGCCACGTTTTTTGTTCCAATAATATTATTTTTTACAGCTTCTTCAGGATTACGTTCCATAAGCGGTACATGCTTATGCGCTGCTGCGTGATACACAACATAGGGTTTATGCTTTTCCATAACTTCAAATATTTTATTTCGGTCTTGTACATCTGCAATTTCTGTAATAATTTTAATAGAATCTTTATATAAAGAACATAATTCCATTTCAATTGTATAAATACTATTCTCTCCATGACCAAGTAATACAATTTTACCTGGTTTAAACTTCATAATTTGACGACAAAGTTCTGATCCAATAGATCCCCCTGCTCCTGTAACTAAAATTGTTTTTCCATTAATTTTTTCACCAATACCTGCATCATCTAATTTAACAGGTTCGCGTCCTAATAAATCTTCTACTTGCACATCTCGAAATTCATTTACTGAAACTTTTCCATCTAAAATATCTTCTAACATTGGTATGATTTGCGTTTTCGCTTTAGTTTGAATACATTTTTCAAAAACTTCATTAATTCGTTTTCTATTTAAAGAAGGGATTGCAATAATAATATGCTCTATTTTATACTCCTCCACAATTGATTGAATATCTTCTGTTGTACCAACCACTGGTACACTATACAATTCTAATTTTTGCTTATTCAAATCATCATCTACAAAAATAATTGGCTGTAAATCCGCTTCTTTATTTTGTTGTAACTGCCTTACAACCATTGCACCAGCCGCACCCGCTCCAACGATTAATGTATGTGTTTTTTCACCATGCTTCTTAAAGTTCTCATCTCTACAAACGCGCCACACAAAGCGTGATCCACCAATTAATAACATATGTATCATCCATGCTATTGCTAAAATCCTCACATAAACGCTTTGATTAATAATTTCTTGTATTACTGCAGTAATGATAATTGAGCCAGTAATAGCTTTAAAAATTTGGGTTAATTCTCCTACACTTGCATATTCCCATGCCTTATTATATAACTTATACCTTGATGCGAAAAAATGATGCGAGCATAGTAAAATAATTGAACTAATAATAAGTGGTTTAGGTAAACGTTCCAACAAATTTGGGTGTAAAAACCAATAACTTAAATAAACTGATGTTAGCACAATTAAAGAGTCTACTAATACTAAAAATGAAAATCTTTTTTTGTAACTCAAAGCACCTATTCCTTTCTCTATTTAATTTAGAAAATAAAAAATCCTAATTATATTCATTTATATAAATGAAAAAGAATATAATTAGGATTTCTTTTAGCAATACAATATTTGGGCATCTAACCCATCCTCACGTCATACCCCCGACGACAAGCGTCTAAGGTAGGTTCGAAATAAAAATTTTTACCCACAGCACGACCGAGTGCCCCCGTTGATAACGGTTAGGAGACATCACCAATTCTTTATTTAAAAAATACCAAATAACTTTTTCCGACGGATTTGTTCCGGATCTTCTTTATAAATCGCTTTCCCGCTAATTAATAAATATGGATTCTCTTTTAAATCACTCATAACACTCATTCCAAATTCTTTTTCAATTAGTTCATAGCTTTCTGCTAGATGAAATCCTCTTGTTGTTGTGTTATGTGCATCTGATGCGATCATATGGGTTAAATTATATTCCACAAGCTGCAATGAAATTTTTTTGATTTTTTTACCAAACTTACCTAGTAAACTACCTGCTGTCACTTGTGTTAATGCACCTTTATTGACAAGGTTATATAACTTATCTGGCCGCTCGATTAACTCGGCATTACGTTCGGGGTGAACGATAATTGGGATCATTCCTTTTACACGTAGTTCATAGAATAGTTGTTCTGTATAACGAGGTACATGATTAGATGGGAATTCAATGAATATGTATTTGTTTGTTTCATTTAAAGTAACGATTTTACCAGCTTCATAGTCTTCTAATAAATCACCGTATAACCTGACTTCTTGTCCTGGTAAAACTTTCAGTGGGATTTCATGTTGCTCTAATTCATCATTTAATTGCTTCACTTGATGAATAATAGAAGTACGCTCATTTACATATTTTCCATTTTGATGATGTGGTGTTGCGACAATTGTATGTATTCCTTCTGCCACAGCTTGCTGTGCCATTGCTAAGCTATCAGTTACTGTTTGTGCACCGTCATCGATACCAGATAAAATGTGGCAATGTAAATCAATCATCTGTTTTGTCCTCCCTCGCTTATAGTAATCTTTTTTCCCTTGAATATGAGGCATCCCTCATATTCAAGGGAAAAAAGGAGATATGTTCTTCCCATATCTCACTCTTTTCATTAATTTGCACCGTAGTAATAATATAAGCCATGTTCTCGTTCACGATCGTTCAGAACAACACCTAACAATTTACCTTTTGCAGATTCTAATAATCCTTTTGCTTTTAGCGCCGTTTCCTTTTCTGTTGCTTCACTACGTACGACAAGAATAGATGCATCACATACATTTGCCATAATTTGCGCATCCGTAACAGCTAAAATCGGTGGTAAATCGAAAATAACTAAATCGTACGTACTGTATGCTTGTGCCAGAAGCTCCTGCATTGATTTTGAGCCTAACAATTCTGCTGGATTCGGTGGAATTGGTCCACACGCTAAAAAGTGTAAATTCTCTACAGATGTAGTTTGTACACATTTTTCTAAACGCTCACTATGTGTTAATACGTTCGTCAATCCAAAAATATTATCAACTTGGAACATTTGATGCATCGCCGGTTTACGCATATCTGCATCAATTAATAATACTTTCTTACCTTGTTGAGCAAATACAACTGCCATATTCGCTGTCGTCGTTGTTTTCCCTTCACTCGGGTTTGCAGACGTTACCATTAATGAATGTAAATTTGTATCAACAGACGCAAACTCAACATTCGTTCGAATATTACGATACTGTTCGGAAATTGGTGATTTCGGTTGTTGATGAGCAATTAATTGACGACGTTGACGATGATTCTTTTTCTTTTTAAATAAATTAAGAGCCAATTGTTTGTCCCCTCACTTTTCTTGATGATGGAGCGTGCGATTTCACACTTGGTGTTTCTTCATCCATGCGAGCTACAATACCTAACACTGGTAAACCAAGTAAGTTTTCTACATCTTCTTCTTTTTTCACTGTGTTATCTAAGTATTCTAGTAAGAATGCAAGACCAACTGCAGCCATTAAGCCAACAACGAAGGCAATTGCTACATTTAACATTGGACGTGGTTTAATCGGAGATTGATTTTCTGCAACTTCTGCTTTAGATAGTACTGTTACGTTATCCACGTTCATAATTTTTGCAACTTCACCTTTAAATACATCTGCAGTAGCATTTGCAATATCACGAGCTAATTTTGGATCTTTGTCCTCAGCTGTTACAGAGATTACTTGTGAATCTTTTTCATTCGCAACATTAATCTTTCCTGTTAACGCTTGCGCTGTCATATTTAAATTTAATTTTTCATTTACTTGTTCTAAGATTACTGGACTTTTAATAATAACCTTATATGTATTCGTTAATTGAATATTCGTTTGAATCTCACCAGCTTGGAACATTGCACCCTCTTGCTTCTTCTGGTTAACAAGAATTTGCGTCGAAGATTGATAGATTGGTGTCATAAAGAAGAAGCTAATGATAGCACTTACAATGGCTGCACCAAAGGCGATTACGAGGATCATTGCTAAACGTTTTTTTAAAATATGAAATAACTCTTTCAAACTAATTGTTTCTTCCATAAGTTCCTCCAACTTTCTAAAATTTGCACATAAGAAAAATTATAACATATAAATCTTACATTTTTTATTTTGATTGATTTCGTTCGACATTTATTCACATCAAGCACATATAATCTTACAAAATAATCTTAAATCTGACAACACATTCCAACAAATTTCCAAAATTTCCATTATATCATGTTTTTTATATAATGCAATTATATACTTTACAAAAATTCGAAAAAGCCGATAAAATTATTTATCAGCTCCGAATTTACTATTCTACACATTATTTCCTAATAATATCCATATTGTTCCTTTTCTTCTCTCTTATCGTTTAAAACGACACCAAGTTGTTTACCAGATGCCTTGTCTAATATTTGCTTCGCCTTTACGATTTTATCTTTTTCTGTTTTTTCACTACGTACGACCAGTACAATTCCATCACATTTATTTGCAAGTATTTGTGCATCAGTAACCGCAAGGACTGGTGGTGTGTCGATTAAAATAATATCAAACATGTTATATGCTTCTAGTAATAGCTCGTCCATCGCCCGGCTACCTAATAGTTCAGCCGGGTTTGGCGGAATTGGACCTGAAGTCATTAAATATACATTCTCTATATCTGTTTTTTGAATACATTGCATGAATTTCGCTTGTCCTGATAATAGGTTCGTTAAGCCATTAGGGCTATGAACAGCAAATAAGTTTTGAATTGTTGGCTTACGTAAGTCTGCTCCAATTAACAATACCTTTTTCCCTTGTTGACCGAAAACAACTGCTAGATTGGAAACGGTCGTTGTTTTTCCTTCACCCGGATTTGCCGAAGTGACAACAATAGAACGGATACTGCTATCTATAGATGTAAACTCAATGTTTGTACGGATGTTACGGTACTGTTCCGCAATACGTGACTTAGGCTCTTTATGTGTAATTAATTGTCGTAATGGTTTTCTTTTTTTTCTCCCGAACATGGTATGATCTCCTCTTTTCAAAATGCGACACTTTCCCCTTTATCTCTCTATGTTCGATATGCTACGCTCATTTTTCATTTTTTTATACTGTTAATTTCCCCCATCACTTTCCTCTACACTTCATCATAACCAATCATAATAAGCTTTGTCCTAGCTCATACCCTTTATAATGTGACAACCGCGTCTCTATTTTTATCGCGCTATCATTTATCCCGCTTTAATGGGCAGTAAGACCCCCACCTCAAAATTCAGCGAAAGCAACGAAATTAGGTGGGGGATCAACTGCCCATAAAAGTCCGATTGGTTCAACTAATAATCAGTGGGGGATGAAGAAAACCCCCACTGATTAAAGTTTCACTTTATCTTAATTTCAAGATATTTATAGCGTCATTATATACGAACTTCCATTCATTTACAACAAGAATTCTGATTAATCTGTATTTTAATATTTCGGATAAAAGATATATGAATTAAAAAAATTCTCCTGCATGTTGCAGAAGAATTTTTTTAATTCACATCTATTCTTTTTTATCACCAATCGCAAATGTAATTTCAGCTTCACAAGCAATTTCACCATCTACTGTTGCGATTGCTTTTCCTTTTCCGATTGGACCACGTACACGTGTCATTTCAACTTCTAGGCGAAGTTGATCACCTGGACGTACTTGTTTTTTGAAACGACAATTGTCGATACCTGCGAAGAAAGCAAGTCTTCCGCGGTTTTCTTCTTTCTTTAATACAGCAACTGCTCCAACTTGTGCCAATGCTTCTACAATAAGTACACCAGGCATAACTGCGTAGTCAGGGAAGTGCCCGTTAAAGAATTCTTCGTTTGCGGATACATTTTTAATTCCAACCGCTCTTTTCCCTTCATCTACTTCTAATATTTTATCAACAAGTAAAAATGGATAGCGGTGAGGAATGATTTCTTTAATTTGTTCTATATTTAGCATATAACAATCGCCCCTTTTGTAATATTGGTCTTACCACTTGGACATATTGTCTATTATCCCATTTTGTTTATTGTTTGTCATTATAAAGTGAAACTTTAATCAGTGGGAGATTCACCCCCACTGATTATCAGCCCTCACCAATCGGGCTTTTACGGGCAGTTGATCTCCCACCTAACTCCCTTGTATTCTCCAAATTTAGAGGTGGGAATCTTACTGCCCGTTAATGCGGGGTAAAGTGAAACTTTACTTCCTATTTATAAAAAAATGCATACACTCTATCCTCTTAAAATAGTTGCATATCCTTGCAACTGACACGGAGGTAGAAAAGAGTGTATGCCCAGATTAGGGAAAGGCAATATGTATTAACACATGATTTGCCTTAATGTCGTATTCGACTCATTATATTATAAACGTTTTCAAATACGGAAATATTAAATTTAACCATATATATGAATATTTTACCTATATTCTTCGTTTTTCTTTATTTTCCTTCTATTTTCTCAAAAAATCGAAATAAAAAAATAAAAATACAAAAAAAAGAACTAAGGTTTACACCTTAGTTCCTTTCACTTTATCGTAAAGCACGCTTTGGTAATCTATCGATATTCTCTAACATAATACCTGTACCAACCGCAACGCAGTGCATTGGGTTTTCAGCAATTAATACTGGTACTTTTAGTTCTTCTGCTAGGAGCATGTCAATGCCGTGTAGTAAAGCTCCACCGCCTGTTAGAATGACACCGCGGTCGATGATGTCCGCTGATAATTCTGGTGGTGTGCGCTCTAGTACGCCTTTTGCAGCTTGTACAATAACAGCTGCATTTTCTTTTAATGCTTCTGTAATTTCTTCTGAGCATACTGTAATTGTGCGTGGTAAACCTGTTACCATGTCACGTCCGCGAATTTCAAGTTCTTCGCTACGTGCACCTGGGAATACTGTACCAACTTTAATTTTAATATCTTCTGAAGTACGTTCTCCGATTAATAGCTTATACTTACGTTTAATGTAGTTTAAGATCTCCATATCAAACTTATCGCCAGCCATTTTGATAGAGGAAGAGGTAACAATATCACCCATAGATAGTACAGCGATATCTGTTGTACCTCCACCAATATCAACAACCATGTTACCGCTTGGTTGGAAGATTTCCATTCCAGCTCCAACTGCGGCTACTTTTGGTTCTTCTTCTAAAAATACTGTTTTACCACCTGAACGTTCAGCAGCCTCACGAATTGCTTTTTGTTCTACTGATGTGATATTTGTTGGACAACAAATTAAAATGCGAGGTTTTGAAAAGAAGCTCTTTACGTCCAATTTGTTAATGAAATACTTTAACATTGCTTCTGTAATTTCGAAATCTGCGATTACACCATCTTTTAGTGGACGAATGGCTACAATATTACCAGGCGTACGTCCCACCATACTTCTTGCTTCTTCACCTACTGCTAATACTTTACCTGTGTTACGATCAATAGCAACAACAGATGGCTCATTTAATACAATACCCTTACCTTTAACATGGATTAATACGTTAGCCGTACCTAGGTCAATTCCGATATCTCGCGCAAACATTCCCGTTTTTTCCTCCTCGATATTCAAAATCAGGTTACACCCGAATTCTTTTACACCTAATTTCTGATTTTATCATAAATTTAACAGAAACGTAATATTCGCAAAAAGAATTCTTCTGAAAAATATTACCGAATTGAAACGGAATGTTTGCGATCGCATACTTATTGACGTACCGGCTTTTCTACATCTTCTTTTCTATACTTTTGCTTTGTTGCTTCTCCGCCTCTTAAATGACGAATAGACTTATGATAATCAAGAATTTCTTTCACTTCATTTGCGAGCTCTGGATTAATTTCTGGTAGACGTTCCGTTAAATCTTTATGGACTGTACTCTTTGATACCCCAAATTCCTTTGCAATGACACGCACTGTCTTTCTTGTCTCCACGATATACTTACCAATCTTGATAGTTCTCTCTTTGATGTAATCGTGCACACCACTCGCCTCCCTAAATTGGATGTGAGAAGGGTGAAATGAGCCTCGCTGCATACGACTTAGAAGTAAGTGTGAGTGCTGTTTGTAAGCGTTAAACATTCTTGGATTTATAATGAAATGATTCACGATTTCTCACCTCAAACACTCTCTTTGCTTTGGTTTATACCATTGTATTGCCCGCACTACTGATATATGCTACATGTTCACTATTTTTGCGGACTAAGTTAAGAAAAATTACGTTTTTTTGTGAGAAATACGTTAACAGTGACTATTTTGGCGAAAAAAATGACACCTTGTATACAAGGTGTCATTCTTCTCGTTCTAACTCTTCTTCTAACAATTGATGGTGGGGAACCTCTTTCTTACCGGCAATGTAATAATATAAAGTAAATAAAACAAACAATAAAATAATAGCAGTCGACAGAACAAACAAAAATGACACAGTATCCCCTCCTTTTTGTAATATATATTCGAGAATCTCGTCATTTTTCCTTGTTATTGCAACTTTTTTCTCGAAATTGAGTATTTTTATATGGAAATAAAAAAATCAGCTCTCCTAGTGAGAACTGATTTTTTCACTTTCTTATTCTTGTGAAGAAGAACTGTTAGATGATTCTGTAGAACCATTTGTTGATTTTTCTTCTTTCTTCGGTTCTTCTTTTTTGTCACTAGTTGAACCGCTAGTTGATTTCTCTTCTTTTTGAGACTTGTCTTCTGTTTTACTTTCTGGTTTCGTGCTCGTTGACTTTTCTTCTTTTTGAGATTTGTCATCAGCTTTTTTACCAGAAGCGTTCGTTGCCTTTGCAGCACCTGCATCAGCTTTAATTTCTGCTACTGATTTATTTAAGTAACGCTCAGGGTTCACAGCCACATTGTCTTTACGTACTTCAAAGTGAACGTGAGAACCTGCTTCTTTATTCATTGCACTTAGACCGGATTTTCCTAATACTTCACCTTGTACAACTCGTGCACCTTTTTCTACTTTTACACTACCTAAGCTTTGATAAGAAGCTGCTACACCATTTCCGCTATCAACTGTTACAACATAACCAAGAAGTGAATCTTTTTCAGCTTTCGTTACTGTACCACTTAAAGCAGCTGTAACATTGAATTCTTTTCCATTCTTCGCAGCAATGTCAATTCCTTTATTTGGGGAATATGTGTTGTTATAAAAGACAAGTGCTTTTTCTTGTTCCGCCTCAGTTGCTGCATCTTCATAGAACTTCTTCTGTACGACTACTTCTGCATTAGCAGGAGCTGGCATTTTCACTACTTCTGAAG
This sequence comes from Bacillus cereus group sp. MYBKT111-2, assembly GCF_051915205.1. Classification (NCBI taxonomy): domain Bacteria; kingdom Bacillati; phylum Bacillota; class Bacilli; order Caryophanales; family Bacillaceae; genus Bacillus; species Bacillus cereus group sp. MYBKT111-2. The sequence goes on along the minus strand of NZ_JBQAEG010000006.1, from coordinate 230,358 downwards.
ACTTCGTTACTGGTACTGCTGGATCTTCCGTTTGTGTATACGGCGTTGCTTGATCTTGGTTCGGAGTCTTCTTCGGATTAGCTCCTTGGAACCATAGTGCAACCATTAAAATTACCGCTGCACAAGCAATGTATAGTGCCGGAAATACCCATCTTTTTTGAAATAAATGTACTACCTTTTGCGACTTTTTATTATTTCTTCCTCGCATTCCATCATCACCTCAGCAATCATTTTGAACAATATTCACGCATCCTATACAACCTATAACTAATTACTTTTCGACAAAATCTGTAAAAATATGTATAGGAATTGTAAAATTTCCGAGGAAATGATAGAAAAAAGAAAAAACTGAGCATTTCGGCTCAGTTTTTAATCTAATTGTTTCTTTTTATACACGATTAAACATGCAATAAGTGAAATAATAAGCCAAGCTCCAACATTTATCATATGGCCACTAATACTACTAAATCCTGCACCCTCTACTAAGCTTTTAATTGCCTTTTCGAGATGAGATGTTGGAAGATAACTAATCATTGTCTTAATTACTTTATTTTCAACCATTGGCTCAAATTGTACAGCTAAATACATCGTCATTAATATTGGCATTCCAATTAGTGATGTTTGTGGGACAGACTCAGCTAGTAATCCAATCATCGTTCCAATTAAAGTAAATAGAATTGTTCCACATAAGAAAACAAATGCTAGTAATAAGAAATTTCCACTTAATTGATCCAAAATGAATAAGTTTACAATAGAAATACCTAACGTTAAACATACTGTTAATATACTTTTCCCAAAAAGAACTTCAACAGATGAAGCTGGTGATAGCATTAACACACGTAACGTATGCTTTTCTTTCTCTTCTGCAATTACCATTGATTGAACAAACCCTGCAACAAATAGAAAGGCCATTAAAGTAATAATGCCAACCCCTGCACTCCCTTGTCCAAACCTGCTATATATAAATGCAAATATAATTGGTAAAGATGCCATTAGCAGCACTTGTGAATTCGTCTTAAAATCTTGTACTTCTTTTCTAAAAATAGCTGATACACGTCTCATTGAAAATGTCATTATAATCCCCTCCCAGTAACTTCAATAAAGATATCGCCTAGCGTTGGTTCGTGTGAATGAATGGATAGTAATTCACCTTTTTTCATCCATTCTGAAATACGTTTTGCACCTAATTCATCTTTTTGCACCACTTCTTTTTGCTTATCTTTTAATACGACTTGTATTTGATCTTTCGCGTATTGTAAGCGAAGGTTCTCCGGTGTATCAAGCGCTACAATTTCTCCGCCGCATAGAAAGGCAATGCGGTTACAAAGTGTTTCTGCTTCGTCCATATTGTGCGTCGTTAAAAAAATTGTCGTTCCTTCTTTATTTAAATCTTTTAAGACTTTATGAATGTTTTGTACGTTAACTGGATCGAGTGCAGATGTTGGTTCGTCTAAGAAGAGGATATCTGGTTTATGAAGGATTGCTCTAGCTAATGTAACGCGCTGCTTCATTCCTTTTGATAGTTTCTTTACTAATGTTTTTTTATCATCTAATAAGTTCACTTGCGCTAGCACTTCATCAATTCGTTCTTTTTTACAATCGTATAAGTCACAAAATAATAGTAGGTTATCATAAATGCTAAGCCTTTCATATAAGCCACTGTTGTCTGTTAAAATACCAATTCGTTTATAATCGATGCTGCTTGGCCCTGTAATATCTTTCCCTAATACCTTTACCGTTCCAACGCTATGAAGTAATTGAGAAGTTAATATTTTTACTGTCGTCGTTTTCCCAGATCCACTCGGTCCGAGGAATCCGAAAATCTCTCCTTGCTTCACCTCAATATTTACATTTCGAAGTGCCGTTTTTTCATTGAAGCTTTTCATTACATCTTTCATTTCAATTGCCAATGTCATCTCGTCATCCCCTTTGTTTTTTCTTTTATAGATGAAAGTCGCTTTAGCGCTTTTCGTTTGTTTGTTTCGCTTTTCTTGACTCAATCATATGAAAATCAAAGGGTTTACGCAGTAAAATACCGGTAAAAGGAGTATTTTTACCGGTGAATGAATCGTATTTTGAGCTTATAGGAGCACTTTTTATAGCCCAATCACGCCTTTTAATTCATCCATTCGTCCTTTCGAAAGCGGAATTGAACTTTTTCTTTCGTCATCCAAAATTAAACTAAAACTATTACGAGTCCACGTAATCACTTCTCGTACTCTTTGTAGATTTACAAGATAAGAGCGGTGACATCTAAAGAAACCAAAACCTGTTAATCTCGCTTCTAGTTCACTTAATGTTAATGCACATACGAAATCACCTTCGCGCACATGAATATGTGTTACTCCGTTTTGCGTTTCAATAAAATGAATTTCCATCGGGTCTAATAAAATGATTTTATCGTTCACTTTCGCTGGTATTCTTTCTAACTTCATTTGTGGAATCATTTGAATGACTTTTTCTTCATCAACTTCTTCTGCTTCCTCTTGTTCAATTTCTACTTTTTTCACACCATCATTGTTTAATATGTATACATCTTCTGTTAACGAAAGGGCGTCCGATAGGAAAGATGATGTAATAAAAATCGCCTTTCCTTGCTCTTTCATTTTCATAATCGCTTTTCGAATAATAATCGTACTCTCTATATCTACATTTTGCTCTGGTTCTTCCAAAATAACTAAATCTGGATTATGGATCATAACTCGCCCAATATGAAGACGACGTTTCTCTGAAAATGATAGTTTTTCTATTTTAACGTTTAATTTATCTAAAAGGCCGATATATTGTACAACTTCTTCTATACTCATATTTGATTCATACAGCCCTAATAAAAACTTATAGTATTCCTTTACCTTCAAACGATCATATGCTTCATCTCTCAAAAAACAAAAGCCGATGCGAGAATAATTTCTCTTTCCAATCACTTCATCTTCAAATAGCACATTGCCAGTTGAAGCTTCTTCCTCACCAATAATAATGCGGTGTAACACTTTAGCTGTATGGTTATTACATTGCAAAACAACACATTGCCTCTTCTCAACCTTCAGTTCAACTGCCGGTAACTGGTTCGTCTTACCTAATTGTTTCAACTCCAGTAACGCCATTTTGTCTCCCCCAAATACTTTTTATCTTATTATACCAAACAATTAATGGAAAATTATGATATTTTAAACAAAAATCAGGTGCCAGGAGACCCTGACACCTACTTCTTCACCATCAACTTACCTTCATAATCGTTCATCGTCTTTATTTCAACGCCTTTGTAGTAATGAGCGACGATATCTGTATATTTCTTGCCTTCTGCTGCCATGCCGTTCGCGCCGTATTGGCTCATGCCAACGCCGTGACCGAAGCCCTTCGTCGTAACAACGATTTTATCTCCCTCTTGTTTCCACGTGAAATCAGAGGAGCGTAAATCTAATTTGTCACGCACATCTCTTCCGGTTAATGTTTTCCCTTGAAATGCTACATCTTTTACACGTTTTCCTTCCGTACGCCCTTTAATGTCGCCAACTTTTCCGTCTGCTAACACTTTCACACCGAGACGTTTTTGAAAGTCAGCTACGGTAAAGGTTTGCTCACTCGTAAATTTCGGAGAAGCTTGATCCCACGGACTATCTACACTCTTTAAGTACGGATAATCATTTCCCCAATAATCGGCTGCATTTTCTGTCCGGCCATTACTCGTTGAGAAGAAGGATGCTGAGATTGGCTTTCCGTCATACGTTAAAACTTGTCCTGCGGTTTTCGAAACAGCTTCTTCGATTTTCTTCAAATTATTTTCGTAGTTATTGCCCCATTGTTTTTTCAATTCTTCTTTGCTTTTGTACACTTGATCTTTCACCGTATCTGTCACGTCCGCATTGTTTTTCTTACCTCCGCTTAGCATACGCTGCACGACAAATGTTCTCGCTGCTAATGCCTGCGCCTTTAGCGCCTCTATTTCAAAACTGGCATTCATCTCAGAAGCTACTACACCGGTCACATACTCCTCCATAGGTAATGACTCTACCTTTTTCTGTTTCTCGCGATATACAGCAACTTGAACCGCTGTATCCACTTTCCCTGGAGCTGGTATACTTTCTATCGCTGGAGGAGTGTTAGAAGCTGCTTTTTCCTCTACTTTTGCTTTCGCAAACGGAATCACAAGAGCAGCAGGTACAATGATAACGAGCGCTATGAGAAGCGCTACTGTAATAAAAAGTGGCTTTGAAAATTTCATCTTATTTCCCCCAATATGAAAAAGCTTTACTCCATTCATTCTTATGGAACAACTCTTTCTTTTAGAACATACTTAAGGGGAACCATATAAAACAAAAATTTTCTAAATATTTTTACTGGTACGTGCATAAGTATAGAATTTCTTGACTATAACAGTAATAAGCCCAAAAAAATAGCCTCTACGTCAAAAGACGTAGAGACTATTTCAATTAAGCGTGAAGATCAGAAACTTCTTGTTCTTTCACTTCTTCTACTTTTTCGTTTACACGTTCAATAGTTGCACCTAATGCAGCTAATTTCTTATGGAAGTTTACATAGCCACGGTCAAGATGTTTTAACTCAGTTACACGAGTGTAACCTTCTGATACTAAACCAGCTAAGATTAATGCAGCTGCAGCACGTAAATCAGTTGCTGCTACTTCAGCACCTTGTAAGCTGTTTGGACCGTTCATAATAACAGAACGACCTTCGATTTTAATATCAGCATTCATACGACGGAATTCTTCAACGTGCATAAAGCGGTTTTCAAATACCGTTTCTGTAATCATACTTGTTCCATCAGCTTGTAGTAATAATGCCATCATTTGTGATTGCATGTCTGTTGGGAAACCTGGGTGAGGCATAGTTTTAATATCAACCGCTTTTAACTTATCTGGGCCGATAACACGTACACCTTCATTTTCCTCAATAATTTTAACACCCATTTCTTCCATCTTCGCTGTAATTGAGCGTAAATGTTCAGGCACAGCATTTTCAATTAAGATGTCTCCACCAGTAATTGCCGCTGCAACCATGAATGTTCCCGCTTCAATACGGTCAGGAATAATAGAGTGGTTTGCACCATATAATTTATCAACGCCTTCGATACGAATCGTTCCAGTTCCAGCTCCGCGTACTTTCGCTCCCATCGCATTTAAGAAGTTAGCTAAGTCAACGATTTCTGGTTCTTTCGCTGCGTTTTCAAGGATTGTTGTCCCTTTTGCTAATGTAGCTGCAGACATAATGTTTTCTGTCGCGCCCACGCTTGGGAAGTCTAAATAAATTTTAGCTCCTTTTAGTTCTCCCTCAACGTATGCCTCAACAAAACCGTTACCAACCTGTACTTTTGCTCCCATTGCTTCGAAGCCTTTTAAATGTTGGTCAATTGGACGTGAACCAATTGCACATCCACCAGGAAGTGCAATACGAGCACGACCGTTACGTGCTAATAAAGGTCCCATTACTTGAACAGATGCACGCATTTTACGTACATATTCAAATGGTGCTTCAATGTTTAGCTCTTTAGAAGCATCGATTGTTACTTTGTTATTTTCAAATACGACTTCAGCATTTAAATGACGTAATACCTCATTAATTGTGTATACATCAGACAAAACTGGTACTTCAGATAGTACATTCTTTCCATCACTCGCTAATAGGGCTGCAGCGATTATAGGTAATACAGCATTTTTTGCGCCCTCAACACGCACTGTGCCGTTTAACCGCTTTCCGCCACGGACGATGATCTTTTCCAAATTATTCCCCTCCGTGTCCTTTTTTCAGTATCTATTCACTCAATACTCAGAAGTTATGATCGGTGTGCCAACCACAATTGTATCTTTGTTGTTTGTAGAACGTATTGCTATTTGCACATTTATTTTCTCTCTATTTGTTGAAAGAGCGTCATCCCACTTTTTATTGTATGCGGAGACTGACACAAATGCTCTTTCTTCTATCTGTTCGATCGCTCTTGCTGAAAGATCTTTCAAAACCTGATTGGTTTTATTTTGCAAAACACCTTCAATCTTATCATTCAGTACACCTTGAACACAAGTGTAAATTATAGGTTTTTCACTAAAAATTTTATTCGTTTTCTGAATATACTTCGGGTCCCATTTTGCCCCGCTTACTTCAAAGATAATGAAAGTGTTTTCTTTAGTATTTTCCTTACTCCAAGTTACTACTACTCGTTCTTCATAGGAAGAAAATTTTTTATAGGATGTAGCTTTATATCCATCTGGAGATTGCTCTAATTCCCACTTTTGAATATTCGCCTTATCCTTCACATCGTTTAACAACTTTTGAAACGTATGTATATTAGAAATTGTTTTTGTTTCTCGTGCTAACCATGACCATTTCTCTACTTTAGCATCATTTTTCTCTACAGCTGCGATCATGTTCTCCATCTTCTGTTCATCGCTTATCGGTTTCATCTCTCTATATCCAACCAAAAATAAAACAACACTAAGTGCAACAATAAGAATGGCTTTAAGCTTCAATTTCATCCCCTCCTATCCCCATTGTTAACGGAGATTTGAGGTTCTATACACTTACTTTACTAAATACGTTAAACTCTTTGAATAGCCTAAATAATCAAGGAAAAAGTTACTTACAGATGTCCCAATTGCAATTGTAATTAAGATGAGTAATACTCTCGTCTGCATCACCTTTCCAGGCTTCATTAAACGCTCAATGTGAATACCTTGTAAGGCCCACCACGTAATGGTAATAAACAATAAATGCGAAACGATGGCAATCAGTGCTTGTTGCCCTAAAAGATGTGCCAAAAAACCGACCCCTTTTTACCTAGCTACTACTTACGAAATCTTATAAAAACGATACCATAATAAGTAGAAGCCACACTTTTTCAAATACAAATAAGCATCTTACATGTTACATCGTAATTTTTCTCTTTAAAAGCGTATACTTATATGCATTTTCAATTGTAATTCACACAAAATAAAAAGCGCAGAGTAACGACTCCACACCTTTTATTTTCACTATTGTACCACGTTCCCTAAGAAGAAGAAATCTTTCATTAATGGAAAATATTCATAAAAGAAATTGTACCCAACCATCGGCATAATCCCTAGTATTACAATCGAAATTGCGCAAAGGCTCATCACAACCTTTATATTGAGTGGCAACCGAATTTTCTCTTCTACTTCTCCCGTACGGAAAAACATTTGCTGTAAAATACGGAAATAATATACGAATGAAATGACTGTCGTCCCCATCATAATAGAAGCTAGTACGTAATGAGCTGGCTCTACATGAAGGGCCCCTAAAAAGATGTTAATTTTCCCAATAAAACCAGCTGTTCCTGGTATCCCCGCTAGCGATAAAATAAAAATCGTCATCACGATTGCTGTAAATGGCGATCTTTTATATAATCCGGTGAAAATGGTGATATTTTCTTTGTCGCTTTGTAAGATTAAGGCGTGGATAATTGCAAACGCGCCTATATTCATAAGCATATACGCAAGCATGTAAAACCACATGCTATCCATCGTAAATGGCGATAATGCTACAAGCGGTACGAGTAAATATCCTGCATGCGCGATTCCTGAATAAGCAAATAAGCGCTTTACGTTATATTGCTTTAATGCGACTACATTTCCAATAATCATCGTAATACTAGCTAGCACAGCGATGTATATGCTCATACGTCCGTATAAAGATTGCATGTCTCCTTGCACCGATACACTTGCAAAAACCATGAGGAACAGACGAATAATGAGTAAAAACCCAGCAATTTTAGAAATTGTTCCAAGAAAAGCAGTAACGGGTGTAGCTGCCCCTTCATACACATCAGGTGCCCACATATGAAACGGCACTGTCGCAATTTTGAATGAGAGGCCAACGAGTAATAGTAGAAATGCGAGAGCTAGCAATAACTGAATACCACTAGCCAGTTCCCCGGCAAATACTTTTTGCATATCCACGATATTGGTTGACCCTGTAATACCGTACAAATAACTCATTCCAAAGAGCGTAATTGCCGTTCCAATTCCTCCATTAATGACATATTTCATTGCTGCCTCATTTGATGCACGGTTCTTTTTTCGTATTCCTACTAAAATGTAGGAAGAAAGTGAAAGCAATTCTAAACCGACGAAAAGTGTAATGAAATCAACGCTAGAAGCCATAAACATCGCCCCAAGGAGCGCCATTAAAAATAAGTAATAATATTCTCCCTTATCTTCAATTGGATTTTTCTTATCATCGCTCATTGCGATGCATAAAATGAGGGCAGCACCGCCTAACAACAACGTTTTAAATCCTTTTGAAAATCCATCTAACACAAACGATCCATTTAAAATATCTCCTGCTGGTTCGCTATATAGCGTAATTAGTGACACGATTGCTAATACGATCGCCGCGATGGCACCAAGCGCTACGTATCTATGGTTCAGCTTAAAAAACAAATCACATATGGAAAGAAGGATGGCAGCTCCGAGAATAATGAATTCTGGCACCATGAGATGCCATGATAAGCTAAGTAACGTATTCATATCCATCCTACTTCACCCCCAATGTTTTCAATGTATTTTGAAGCGGATCCCCTAGTATTTCTGGCATTACTCCAATTGCAATAATGCAGAAGATAAGTAGCAAAATCGGGACATACTCCCATCCGTGTATATCAGCTTTCACTTCCCACTCTTTCTTACCGAATGTTACTTGCAGTGTTGCTCTTAATACGTATACAGCGGTTAAAATGATGCCAAGTACTCCGGCCGCAGCAATAACTGGCTCTCCTTGGAATAAACCGAGAAAGGCAAGAAATTCGCTAACAAATCCGGACATCCCCGGCAATCCAAGCGATGCCATTCCTCCCGCTAAGAAGAATCCGCTAAGTACCGGTACACTTTTTGCAAGTCCGCCAAGTGCTGTAATATCCGACGTTCCAAAGCGCTGTTCTATAACACCAAGTAAGAAAAAGAGTAAAGCTGCAATTAAACCGTGCGAAACAACTTGGAATAGAGCGCCTTGTGTACCTGGTGCATTTAACGCCCCAAGGCCCATTAATACAATACCCATATGTGAAATACTAGAGTAAGCAAGCACCTTCCGGAAGTCCGTTTGAATGAGTGCCAAGAAGGCTCCGTACAATAAATTGATGACTCCTAAAATCGCAATGAGCGTTGCAACCTCGCGAAAGTATTCCGGGAATAGCCCCTGGCCAAAGCGGATTATACCGTATGCTCCAATCTTCAGTAAAACACCTGCATGAAGCATAACTACAGCCGGATGTGCTTCAATATGTACATTGACCATCCAGCGATGTAACGGGAAAACGGGTAGTTTAATCGCAAAAGCGATCATTATGCTAAGAAACAAGCCGAACTGTAAGCTATTTGGGACAGCCATTCCTCCGCCAGCACCTACACTCGTTAATATTTCTTTAAGCTCTGTAATATTTGTTGTACCTGTTTTCGCAAATAAAACCGAGAAAACGATAAGCAAAATAGCGGAGCCAATACCGTTATATATTAAATAACTATAAGCAGCCTTTTCACTCGACAATTTCCCCCACTTCCCAATTAATAAAAACATCGGTGGCAATGTAATTTCAAAGAAGATAAAGAACAACATTAAATTTTGAGCAGCGAAGACACCGAGCATCCCTATTTCTAACATGAGTAACAGCATATAAAATGCTTTCAAATTCCTTTTAATCGTAAATGCCGCAATTGCTGCAAGCATCGCTAGAAGGGCCGTCAGTACCATCATAACGAGCGATAAACCATCAATACCAAGCTCGTAATAAATGGAAAACCACCTTTTATCCACCGCTGCAAAATCCCCAAATTTAATCCATTTCACTTTTTCATCAAATAGAGACAAACTCTTTCCAGAAGCATATGTACAAGCGAGGACGATAGCCATTCCGAATGGAAGCACCGTTCCAAATAAACCGAGCGCTCGCACTGTACGTGATTCTTTTTTCGGTGTGAATGTAAGTAAGAGAATTCCTAAAAGCGGGGAAAAAATGAAGAACGTTAATAACAAATCATTCATCGTAAATCCCCTCCCGTATAGAGCAAAATAATGAAGAGTACTGCAAGTGAAACAGCTGTTACAGTCCCGTACACTTGTACATTTCCGTTTTGGAGTCTAGAGCCAATTGCACTTATCCCTTTCACTAAACTCCCTATTAAAACGGCAATTCCTTCGACTACATACACTTCAAATAGGCGAAGCACATGAGCGATTCCTTTCGTAATAGGAAGCACCGTCATATTGTATAGTTCATCCACATAATATTTTTCTTTCAAAAGTTTATAAAGAGGCGAGTCCTCGCCACCAGCCCAATCTCTAGCAATAGATTTCTTGCCATATATGACATATGCAAGAGCAATCCCTGTCAAAGAAACGAGCGTCGCAACAATCATAATCCAAACTGGTCCGTGTGCCTCTCGCACTTTAAATGCTACATCTTTCGTAAGCCAATCTCCAAGAAACGTTCCAAACCACGGTGTATTTATATAGCCTGCCACGACTGCAAGAACGCCAAGGACAATCATCGGATACGTCATGATGCGGGGCGATTCATGCACATCTTCCTTCGTCTTTGCTTCCCCAGTAAAGACAAGAAAGTATAGGCGGAACATGTAGAACGCTGTTAGGAATGCTGCAATTATCGCTAAGACGAATAAAACGTAATTGCCGTTCATCCAAGCCGCCGCTAAAATTTCATCTTTACTAAAGAAGCCAGAAAGGAGTGGTACACCACTAATTGCAAGGGTACCGATTAAAAATAGTGCACCCGTTACTTTCATCTTCTTCTGTAAACCGCCCATTTTATTAATGTTTTGCGTATGCACTGCATGAATGACACTTCCTGCTGCCAAAAATAGTAGCGCTTTAAAAAAAGCGTGTGTCGTTAAATGGAACACACCAGCTACATAACCGGCAGATCCTAATGCAAGCATCATATACCCGAGCTGGCTAACTGTAGAATAAGCAAGTACTCTCTTTATATCCGTTTGTACAAGACCGATGGAAGCTGCAAAGATTGCAGTAAAGGCGCCAACAATTGCTACCGTCTGCATCGCCACCGCACTTGCTGAAAATAGCGGAAACATCGTTGCCACTAAATATACGCCAGCTGCGACCATTGTCGCCGCATGAATAAGTGCCGAAACAGGTGTCGGCCCTTCCATCGCATCCGGTAACCACGTATGAAGCGGGAACTGACCTGATTTCCCCATCGCTCCGATAAAAATTAAAATCGCCGTTATTGTAATCATTGTAGGGGTAAGATCACCCGTATGAATCGCCCTAAATATTGCGTCATATTCAAAACTACCTGCATGCCAAAAAATTAAGATCATCCCAATAAATAAACCGACATCGCCAATACGTGTCATAATAAAAGCTTTTTTCGCAGCAGCCCTCGCTTCTTCTTTAAAGAAGTAAAAACCGATGAGTAAGAACGAACCGAGGCCGACTAACTCCCAAAATATATAAAGCTGTAATAAATTCGGTGATATAACAAGCCCGAGCATCGCAAATGTAAAGAGCCCTAAATAAGCATAAAAGGTCGGTAATCTTTCCTCACCTTTCATATAACCTTTCGAATACACGTGTACAAGTAAACTCACAAGTGTAACGATAAACAACATTAAAGCCCCTAATGCTGTCACTTCAAAGCCAAATGATATATCAATATCTCCAGCTCTAAGCCATACCCACTTATGCTTCACTGGTACTGTCGAAAGTCTTTCTATTAATACAAGTACCGCACATATAAAGGAGAGAAAGACGAAGAAAATACTAAGTACACTGCTTCCTTCTCTAATTTTCTTCCCGAATATAATTAATAACAAAAACGAAACAAGCGGGAAAAGCGGTATGAGCCATGCATAATCGATCATTGTTTCCTTCCCCCTTTTCGGTCACAATGTTATCCTTTGAGCGTATCCATTTCATCTACATGAACTGTCGTACGGTTACGATATAAAGCAATTAAAATGGCGAGTCCTACCGCCGCTTCCGCTGCCGCTACGGCCATCGTAAACAAAGAGAAAATTTGCCCTGTTACATTTGGGAACAAACCTAATTTACTAAACGCTACTAAATTTAAATTGGCTGCGTTCAGCATTAATTCGATACAAACTAATACAATCACTGTATTTCGCTTCGTTAAAGCTCCAAATAAACCGATGCAAAATAAAATAATCGCAAGCGTTAAATATGCAGAAGCAGGAACGCTACTCATTGGAATCCTCCTCTTTCTCATCCTTCTTCGCAAGAATAATTGCACCGACAAGTGCTACAAGTAAAATAACTGAGGTTAGCTCAAATGGAATAATATATTTTGAATAGAGAAGTGTACCGATTTGAAGTGTGTTTTTTTCATGGAGAGGTAAACTTCCTTGTGTGCTTTCATTTGCAAAATCAATATTGTTAACAGCGAAATACATAACGGCCCCAAATGCTACAACCGCAAAGAAGATAATCCATTTTCGAAGAGTAAGACGCGATTCATTTTCTGCGTTATGTTTCGTTAACATAATGCCAAAAATCATAATAATGGTGATCGCACCCGAGTATAGTAAAATTTGTGCAACCCCGATAAATTCAGCTGATAAAAGAAAGTACAAACCTGCAATGCTGAGAAATGTCAGAACGAGAGCTAGCATCATATGCATGACTTTCGTTAAATTCAACATAAGAATGCCGCCGATAATTGCAGACAAGGATAGTATAAAGAATGCTATAAACTCGCCATTCATGCTTTATTCTCCTTCCTGACGTTTTCGTCGTTTTCATCAAGCCACTGCAAATTTTTAAATAAGTCATCCCGTGAATATTCCGCGAGTTCAAAGTTATTTGTCATAACAATCGCCTCTGTCGGACAAACTTCTGTACATAAATCACAAAGAATACAAATTTCAAAATTAATATCGTACGTGTCGATAATTTTTCCTTTTTTCGTAGGATCCGGATGTTTTTTCCCCGTTAACTGAATACAGTCTGTCGGACAAATATTGGAGCACTGGTTACAAACGATACACTTTTCTGGATAAAACTTTTGAATCCCTCGAAAACGATCTGGCAATGGCAACGGTTGATTCGGATAATCATACGTCACTTTCTTTTTACTCAAATTGCTTAATGTATATTTTAATCCTTTAAATAGCCCTTTCATCTCTTACTGGCACCCCCTTCATAGATTAGAAGAATAACTCCTTAATCAATGCCGTTAAGAAAATATTTGCAAGCGCAATTGGCAATAATACTTTCCAGCCAAACTCCATTAACTGATCACCTCTTATACGCGGAAACGTAACGCGGAACCAAATTAATAGAAAAACTACACTGCTAAACTTTAAAGCAAACCATACGGCACCTGGGATAAATCCAAGGAACATAACTGGATTCCATCCGCCTAAAAAGAGCACTGTAATTAAAGATGCCATCCCGAAGAAATATACGTACTCTGAAAGCATAAAGAACGCCCAGCGAAACCCTGAGTATTCCGTATGATATCCAGAAACAAGCTCCGACTCAGCTTCTGGTAAATCAAACGGCGTCCTATTTAACTCTGCTACTGCTGCGATTAAAAATACGATGAAACCGATTGGTTGCACGAAAATGTACCAAACATTTTCCTGCGCTGCTACGATTTCATTTAAATTTAAGCTACCAGCTAACAAAACGATCCCAATTACACTCATTACGAGCGGAATTTCATAAGAAATCATTTGCGCCGCTGCACGCATCCCTCCTAAAAGGGAATATTTATTATTCGATGCCCATCCTCCGGTTACGACACCAATCGTCGTAATGCCAGAAACGGCAATGTAATACAGTAAGCCTACGCCAATATCCGCAAACTGAAATTTATCAGTAAATGGGATGACTGCAAGCACCATAAATGCTGGTGCGAACGCAATGACAGGTGCTAATATAAACAACGGTTTATCTGCCGCCTTCGGAATACTATCTTCTTTCAATAATAGTTTTAAAACATCGGCTACCGTTTGCAACAGACCAAACCGGCCCCCGACTTGGTTTGGCCCAATCCGCCCTTGCATAAAACCCATCACTTTCCGTTCTGCCAAAATACCATATGTAACGAAACCAAGGACTGCAAATAATAGGAGCACCGCTAATCCGAAAAAAATGAAGAAATTCGTCCAGCTAGAAGGTGATTGTAAGAGCGTTTCAATCATTAGCCATCAACCTCCCCAAGTACAATATCCACTCCACCTAAAATCGTAATTAAATTGGCGATGTTTTCGCCTTTCAATAACTTCGGTAAAATTTGCAAATTGTAAAAAGACGGCCTGCGAAACTTCAAGCGGTACGGCTCTTTCTTTCCGTCACTAGCAATATAGCAACCAATCTCTCCTCGCGGCGACTCTATACGGACGAATGCTTCCCCTTTAGGAGCCTTAATAATTTTCGGTACTTTCGCAAGTACTGCTCCTTCTTTCGGGAACTGTTGAACCGCTTGCTCAACAATCTTTAAAGACTCCTCGATTTCTTGCATTCGGCAAACGTAGCGATCCCAAGCATCCCCCACGCTCCCAACAGGAATATCAAAATCAAAACGATCATAAATCGAATATGGCTCATCTTTGCGAAGATCCCAGTTTACTCCAGTGCACCGCAAATTTGCTCCGCTTAAAGAATACGAGATCGCTTCTTCCGCGCTATATATACCAACGCCTTTCACACGATTTAAGAAAATCTCATTACCGCTAACAAGATCATGATACCCTGCCAATTGCTCTCTCATATACGGAACAAACTCTTCCACCTTTTCAATCCAACCATCTGGCGCATCCCACTTCACACCACCAACTCTCATATAGTTAAAAGTAAGCCGGGCCCCGCATAATTCATTTAATAAATTTATAATCATCTCTCGTTCACGAAACGCGTACAGAAACGGGCTGACCGCTCCTATATCAAGAAGATTCGTCCCCCACCAAACGAGATGGCTTGCAATTCTTCCTAGCTCCATCGCAAGTACTCGCAAGTATTCGGCACGCTCTGGGATTTCAATCCCCATCATCGTCTCTACAGCATGGCAAATGACGTAATTATTCGTCATAGCCGATAAATAATCCATCCGATCTGTATAAGGGATAATTTGCGTATACTGTAAGCTCTCTGCAATCTTTTCGGTCCCGCGATGCAAATATCCAATAACCGGTGTAGCTTCTTTAATAATTTCCCCGTCAATTTTAATAACGAGCCTGAACACACCGTGCGTACTCGGATGCTGAGGACCTACATTCAAAAGCATTTCTTCCGTACGGATCATTAGCTACACCTCCACATCATACGGCTCATAATCTTTCCTAAGCGGATGTCCTATCCAATCATCAGGCATTAAAATACGTGATAAATTCGGATGCCCCTTAAATACAATGCCGAGCAAATCATACGCTTCCCGCTCTGGCCAATCTGCCCCTTTCCAAAGCGCTGTCACCGATTCCACTTGCGGTGCTTCCCTATCCAACTTCACCTTCACCGCTACTGACTGTTTCTTTCCATATGAAAATAAATGAACATACACTTCCATATGTGTCATAAAATCCGTCGCATGTAGCTCTGACATATAATCAAATGCAAGTCCCTCATGGAATCGCAGTAACTCCATTACTTCATAATATTTTGAGGACTCCACTACAAGAGTTGGTACATCTTTGGAAAGTTTATTAATGTAGCAATCTACTATAGCACCCTCTCCTACTTTTCCCTTAATAACTTCAACATACTGATTTAAATACGGTTGATTCACAGATGGCTCTTCCTGCTTCGCTTCCTCTTCCTTCTTACCTTCAGCACCCTTCATCTTCGCCCTTGCAGCCGCTGCCGCTTTTGCCTTCGCTGCTGCAATTGCCTTCTCCTTTTCATCTCCCGAATCCCCATCACCTTGCGAAGCTTTCTGCTTCGCTAGCGCCGCTGCTTTTGCCTTTGCGGCCGCCACAGCCTTTGCTTTCGCCTTGGCCTTTTCTTCTTCCGTCACTTCTTCTGTTCCTTCTCTTTTTTGCTTCGCTAACGCCGCTGCTTTCGCTTTTGCGGCTGCTGCTGCCTTCGCCTTTGCTTTGGCCTTTTCTTCTTCTGTTCCTTCTTCTGTTCCTTCTCTTTTTTGTTTCGCTAACGCCGCCGCTTTCGCTTTTGCCGCCGCTGCTGCCTTCGCCTTTGCTTTGGCCTTTTCCTCTTCCGTCACTTCTTCTGTTCCTTCTCTTTTTTGCTTCGCTAACGCCGCCGCTTTCGCTTTTGCCGCCGCTGCTGCCTTCGCCTTTGCTTTGGCCTTTTCCTCTTCCGTCACTTCTTCTGTTCCTTCTCTTTTTTGTTTTGCTAACGCCGCCGCTTTCGCTTTTGCCTTTTCCTCTTCCGTTACTTCTTCTATTCCTTCTCTTTTCTGTTTCGCTAACGCCGCTGCTTTTACTTTTGCCGCCGCGGCTGCACGTCGTTTTGCTTCTTCTATAGTCATATCGTCATTTTTTGGTAGCGCTTTCTCTTTTTCGTGATTTTCTTCCTCAAGTTTACTTATTCCCACACCATGTTTCGCAACGAGACGCTTTCTCGCCTCTTCTTTCGCACGCCTAGCCGCTTCTCTTTTTAAATCCTCTAAGTCTTTGTTAGGATCACTCATTTATTCGTCACCTGCTTTCCCGTCTTTGCTTCGTAACGAATTTTTTCTTTTAATTTATTAATTCCATAAATTAAAGCTGCAGGATTTGGTGGGCAACCAGGGATATACACGTCAACTGGCACAATTTGATCTACACCTTTCACAACAGCGTACGAATTTACATATGGACCACCTGCTGTCGCACAAGATCCCATTGCAATAACCCATTTCGGTTCAGGCATTTGGTCATATAAGCGCCGAACAATAGGAGCCATCTTCTTCGTTACCGTTCCCGATACAATCATAACGTCCGATTGCCTTGGTGAAGTCCGAAAAAATGACCCAAATCGATCTAAATCATAATGTGATGAACCTACTCCCATCATTTCAATTGCACAGCATGCCAGTCCGAATGTCATCGGCCATAAAGAATTACTTCGCGCCCATCCTTTCAACTGTTCCAATGTAGAAAAAAAGATATTTCGTTCTAATTCCGCTCGCTCATTTGGATGTAATTCCTCAAAATTTATAACCATTGTAACACCTTCTTTTTCCAAGCATACGCTAATCCAACTAGCAACATTACAACAAAGATGAGCATTTCAATCAGTGCAAATAAACCGAGGTTGTCATATGCAACAGCCCATGGATATAAAAATAAAGTTTCTACATCAAAGATGACAAACAATAAAGCAAAAATATAATAACGAGCATGAAACCGAATATTCGCATCATGAAAAGGCTCAATCCCGCTCTCATACGTCGTCGCTTTCGCTGCACTTGGTTTATTTGGGCGCAGCATCCTTCCTAATGTAAGAGCCACTACCGGCAGCAATATACCTAATAGCAAGAAAATCAAAACGATCATATAACTATTTTCATATACACTTGCCATTGTGAAACCCTCCCCCCTAAATTAAGAACAAGTTCACTTAGTAAACAATATGTCCTAGTTGCAGTAATTATTATTTTTAAATTTTTCTAAATAATGCAACTATTTTAATCATTATAGCAAACTTCAAATTCCTATGTCGATATGTTGGGGACAGAAACGAGAATTATTAAAATCTGTTTTTATAACTTGCTATACTTGCGCAAAATAAGTATATAGGTTATATATGTTTTTTAAGAAACTATAAAAAATACAAAAGAGGAATTTATATGTATATACCGTGGGTGAGATAGATGAAAAAACAAACACATGTAAGTATTCTTATAAGCATTACATTGCTATCTATAGTAATTCATTACGTGGCAATGCCTTTTCTATATGAATACTCATTTCCCTTTCAAATATTAATTGGAATGAGTACCTTATTCATTGATATTATCGCTTGTAGTTATATACTTTATTTTTCAAATATGAAAGAAGGGTTACCTCGTTTATTTTGGACGATATTATGCGTTGGAACTCTCTCTTATTTCATCGGGGATATCGTCGTTGCCTATCAACGTTTAATTTTAAAGGACTACTATACATTCGTTGATCCCTCCGACTTTTTTTATTTACTTTTTTTAATTAGCTTTGCATTCGCCTTTCTATATGAAATCATTTATAACCGAGATTTATTAGAAAAGCTTTTTATGATATGTGATATTTGTATTATTGTTACAGCACAATTTACTTTAAGTTACTACTTACTTATTGAAAGAACCATTCACATTTCTTCAACATCCTATATCGACATATTTGTTCAACTTACTTATCCAATGACCGATTTACTCTTTTTCCTCATAGGAATTAATCTGTTATTCAAGCCTTTATCTTTATTATCCAAAAAGGTTGGCGCACTTCTTGGCAGTGCTTTACTTTTATATGCTACTACAGATGCGATTTATGCTTATATCAAATACTTCATACCCGAGTATTCTATGTTTACAGTTACTCCTCTTTATCAAGTAACTTTAGTACTAGTAGCAATCGCATGTATTATCCATACAAAAGAACCTGAAAAACAAGAACAAGTGCTATTAACACCTAAATTTGGGGAAGCGATCAGATTATCATTACCTTATATTTCTGTCGTAATGCTTATTGTTTTCATATTAGTCGAATATGTTTTTGCGCCTATTATAGTAATTGGGCTTATGATAACTTTCTCCTTCGTTCTCATACGCCATAGTTTAGTTCGAAAACAAAATAAAATATTATTATTAGCCCAAATGCAATTCAACTCAGAACTCGAAAAACAAATTGAACTGCGTACAGAAGATTTAGTAGAACAAAAAAATGAACTGTATCATAACCAACAAATGTTTAAATCTTTATACGAGCATCATCCAGATCCAATCTTCACATTAGATTTATACGGTAATTTTCTTAACGTGAATAACGCTGGTACGACTTTACTCGGTTATCAAACGAATGAATTATTAAATCAGCCTTACTATTCACTTACGTATGAAGAAGATTTGGAAGAAATCATTAATGCCTTTCATCGCGTAAAAAAGGGGAAATCTATTTCTTTAGAAATACGGGCATATCATAAAAATAGAGATATTTACTACTTGCATGTGACAGCTGTTCCTATCTTTTTAAAGGATCATATTTCTGGAGTTTATTTAATGATTAAAGATATTACAGAAAGCAAACAACAACAAGAACAAATTAATTTTTTAGCATATCATGATACACTAACAGAGCTTGCAAATCGACGTGCATTTCATCAATATGTAGAACAAGCAATTGCGCGATCCAAAATATCAAAAATGCCTTTTGCTGTTATGTTTCTTGACCTAGATCGCTTTAAAGTTATTAACGATACCCTCGGTCATAGGGTAGGAGACCTTCTATTAATTGCAGTAGCAAAAAGACTCGAAAGTATAGCGACACCAAATATGAAGCTTGCCCGATTAGCTGGAGATGAGTTCACAATCCTTATCGAAAATTATAAAAAGAGGCCAGATGTAAAAAAAATAGCTGATACAATTGTAGCAGCCATGAACGAACCATTCGAAATTGAAAATCAACATTTACAAATCTCACCGAGCATCGGGATAGCAATATACCCTGAAGCAGGTGAAGATCCGTTATCAATTTTACAACATGCTGATATGGCCATGTACGAAGCAAAAAATAAAGGAAAAAATGGTAGCTCTCTGTACACAAAAGAATTGTATAAAAAAATGGAACGAAAAGCTCGAATTGAAAAAGATTTACCACTCGCTTTAGTAAAAGAAGAATTTTATCTCGTCTATCAACCACAAATTGATATTACGACGAAAAAGATTATTGGTGCTGAAGCATTACTACGCTGGAAACACCCACTCCTAGGTGAAATTCCACCATGTGAGTTCATTCCAATTGTAGAGGAGACTCCTCAAGTCATTCCACTTGGTCATTGGGTATTAAATGAATCTTGTCGTCAGCTAAAAATATGGCATACTTTTGGCTATAAAGATTTAAAAATAAGTGTTAACTTATCAGCTAAAGAGTTCCAACAAAATAATTTAATCACAAATATTTTACAAATAATAACAGACGTTAAAGTCGATCCAAAAGATGTAACACTTGAGTTAACAGAACGAATTGCAATGATCGATGAAAAAGAAACATTATCCAAGCTAAAGCAATTAAAGGAATATGGTATTCAAACGTCCATTGATGACTTCGGGACCGGCTATTCTTCTCTCGCTTATTTATCCATTTTCCCTATTGATACATTAAAAGTACCGAGAGAATTTACACAACTAGCTGATCATCGGCCTGAAGAAAGGGCCATCGTTTCCACTATCCTTTCCCTTGCAAATACGTTAAACCTTTCTGTCGTTGCTGAAGGAATTGAAACAGAAAAACAACTTAAGTTTCTACAAAAGAACAACTGTAAATATATGCAAGGTTACTATTTCAGTAAACCACTTACTAGTCATCAATTTATAAGATTTCTACAAAAAACACCTAGTATGAATCAATAGCTCATACTGGGTGTTTTTATCATGCTATTTACTTTAAAATGTCGGAGTTTTTTTCTCGTAATACTCCTCTGCAATCTCTTCATAAAAGGCTGCTGACGTCGTATAAAAATATGGAATTAGCCATAGGAATCCAATCCCGAGTGTAATACAACTTAATATAAACCAACCAATAAAGCTCAAACATAAAATGAAATACTCCATCTTATGTCCATCCATCATACGACGGCTTTCTGTAATCGCTTGATTCATAGAATACTCAGGGTGATCATTTATTATAAAGTACGTCATCGCATAAGAAAATGATTTAATAATGCCTGGGATAATGAACAGTAACGTCCATAAGAAAAGATAAAAATTTACTAATAAATATAATAAAAATGACTTTAAAAATCTCTTTCCCTCTGAAAACCAAATGAACACATTACCGATACTAGCTTGCTTTTCACGAAGGATATTTAAAGCAAGATAATATCCACCTAAAGTTAAAGGCCCAGTAACAAAAAATGTAATGATATTTATTGAAATTGAATTTTTCGTTTCTTTCCAATCAAAAATTGAAGAAAATCCCCACTCAATACTAAAACTAAAAATCATGATTAGAATTGAAATAAGTAATGTCGCCCCGACAGCTAATCCCCATTTCCCTTCTAATGAATCCAGTGCTTCTCCTTTTAAATCACTAATCATGTTTAGCCTCGCCTCCTATACACAATAATTCTATTAGTATAGCATACTCCTACTGCAATTCACCCTTTGAAATGTAGCGATAAAAATGCGCTGTCGTTGTACTCACGTACGGACTAAGCCATAGAAATCCTATTCCAAGTGTAAAAATCGCTAAAATGGCCCACCCTATAAAGCTTAGCCATAAAAGAAATAGATCTAATTTGTGCCCCTTCATCAGATTCTTACTTTCTTTCATTGCCTGCGAAACACTATATTCTGGTTTTTCAACCATCACATAATATGTCATCGAATATGAAAAATACAAAATAGCCATTACAATAAACGAAATAGCTAATAAAATAAAGAAAACAATTATAAATGATGGATTTGCATTCTCATCAAGAAAACCTAATAGCCCAAATACAATCGTTCCTAACATCGGAACCCATGTACCTGTATATAACAAAATCGCAAGCATAGCCCACATTGTTTTCATCATTCTTTTAAAACCACGAAATCCTTCAAATAAATAATCTACTCTAGCATCTTCTCGTTTACTTATTTGTAGAAACAAATTCGTATAACCGTATGAGGTAATGCCATAAGCCGCATAACTTAAAATTATCATAAGGCAGTAAAAAAGCCCAAACGTAATAGCAGCTCCAATTGCCATCGCGTCTTCTTCAATGGAACCAGTTGAAATAGACAATAAAAGAACTATTATAACTGCTGGAATTGATAGGATAAGCATTACAGCCATTGAAACGACGTAACTTATAATATGATATAAAATCGTTGATCCAACACCTAGTCCCCATTTTCCTTTTAAAGAGTGCAATGCTTCTCGCTTCATTTCACCGATCATTTATTCATCCCCTTTATAAATTGTTGTACATTCTCTACTTATACAAGCACCAATATAATTATACCATTTTTGTAAAATTATCCATAAACTACATAAAAAAATCCGTAAAGGCAAAGCCTTTACGGATTTTTTTATTTCATATCGGAAACGTTTAAACGGTTCACAGCACGTTGTAATGCCATTTCTGCACGTTTAAAGTCAACATGTGCTTGTTTATCTTGCAGACGTTGCTCAGCACGACGCTTCGCTTCATTTGCACGATGGATATCGATATGGTTTGCTTCTTCAGCAGATGATGATAATACAGTTACTTTATCTGGACGAACTTCGATAAAGCCACCACTTACTGCTACATAATCAGTGTGTCCACCATTTTTCAGACGAACTGCACTAATTTTTAATGGTGCAACAGTTGGAATGTGACCTGGTAAAATCCCCATTTCCCCACTCTCTGCTTTTACACTTACCATCTCTACTTCTTTTTCGTAAACCGGTCCATCAGGAGTTACAATACTGACTGGAAATGTCTTCATACTTCGTCCCTCCTAAGGCCTTACGCCATCATTTTCTTCGCGTTTTCAATAACTTCTTCAATGCTACCAACAAGGCGGAATGCATCTTCTGGAAGGTCATCATATTTTCCTTCTAGAATTTCTTTGAAACCACGAACTGTTTCTTTTACAGGTACGTAAGAACCTTTTTGACCTGTAAACTGCTCCGCTACGTGGAAGTTTTGAGATAAGAAGAATTGAATACGACGAGCACGATGTACAACTAACTTATCTTCTTCAGATAACTCATCCATACCTAAGATAGCGATGATATCTTGAAGCTCTTTGTAACGTTGTAAAGTTTGCTGTACTTGACGAGCCACTTCATAATGCTCTTCTCCTACGATTTCTGGAGAAAGTGCACGAGATGTAGATGCTAATGGATCTACGGCTGGGTAAATACCCATTTGCGTTAAACGACGCTCTAAGTTTGTTGTTGCATCTAAGTGAGCGAACGTTGTAGCTGGTGCTGGGTCAGTATAGTCATCGGCTGGTACATATACCGCTTGGATAGACGTGATAGACCCTTTATTTGTAGATGTAATACGCTCTTGTAATTGACCCATTTCTGTTGCAAGTGTTGGTTGGTAACCTACCGCAGATGGCATACGACCAAGAAGGGCAGATACTTCAGAACCCGCTTGCGTGAAACGGAAGATGTTATCGATGAACAGAAGAACGTCTTGTCCTTGCTCATCACGGAAATGCTCAGCCATTGTTAAACCTGTTAATGCAACACGTTGACGTGCTCCAGGTGGCTCGTTCATTTGTCCGAATACCATCGCAGTTTTCTTAATTACGCCAGAATCGCTCATTTCGTGGTATAAGTCATTACCCTCACGAGTACGCTCACCTACACCAGCGAATACAGAGATACCACCGTGTTCTTGTGCGATGTTGTTGATTAATTCCTGAATTAATACCGTTTTACCTACACCGGCACCACCGAATAGACCGATCTTACCACCCTTAATGTAAGGAGCAAGTAAGTCTACTACTTTAATACCAGTTTCAAGAATTTCTACTTTAGTAGATAATTCTTCGAATGCAGGTGCTTGACGGTGAATTGGATCACGACGTACATCCGCAGGAACCTCACCATCTAAGTCAATTGCATCACCTAATACGTTAAATACACGACCAAGTGTTGCATCACCAACTGGTACAGAAATTGCTTTACCAGTATCTTCTACTTCTGTGCCACGAACAAGTCCATCTGTGGAAGACATTGCAACTGTACGAACTGTGTCATCACCTAAATGAAGTGCAACTTCAAATGTTAAGTTAATGCTTGTTCCGTTTTCGTTGCTCTGTTTTACCGTAAGGGCGTTGTAGATTTCTGGTAGCTTTCCGCCATCAAACTTAACGTCTACAACCGGACCCATGATTTGCGTAACGCGCCCTTTATTCATCGGGTTCCCTCCTAGCTTTCTTTTAATTAGCCAACTTTCTACGAGCAGTTAGCTTTTCATTTTTTATTAGTTTATAGCTTACGCGACTCTTTTGACAGAGCCGCTTCCGCTTTTTATTGAATCTAGTTCCAGCGGCTAGAACAGTCGGTCATTTCGCGCCTTCCTACGAGGCAAAGAACGCCTCTTTGTCAGGAGTTCCAATGCCCTCCCCTTCTGGGCAAGCCACCTACGCTTTTTATTGAATCTAGCTCCGGCGGTTAGAATGTTCGGAGGCTTCGCTTTTTCCTGCGAGGCACAAATCGCCTCTACGTCAAAAGCTCCATCCCCCTCTCATTCTGAACGAACCGCCTACGCTTTTTATTACTATTCTAACGCTGCTGCTCCACCAACGATTTCCGTAATTTCTTGCGTAATCGCTGCCTGACGCGCACGGTTGAATGAAAGTGTAAGTGAATCGATAACTTCCATTGCGTTGTCTGTAGCACTCTTCATTGCTGTCATACGCGCTGCGTGCTCACTTGCTTTACCGTCTAGTAATGCACCGTACACTAAGCTTTCTGCGTATTGTGGCAATAGTACTTTTAAAATTTCTTCTTCAGAAGGTTCGAATTCATAAGCTGTCGTCGGTTTATCAGACGCCACATCAGTAAGCGGTAAAATTTTATTTTCCGTTACTTCTTGTGAAATTTTACTTACGTAATGGTTGTAGTAAATATACAGCTCATCATAAGCACCATCTGCGAACATCGCAATTGCTCGAGAAGCAAGGTCTTTAATATCAGTAAATGATGGGTGGTCAGATAATCCAACTACTTCATCAATGATGTTAAAGCCGCGACGTTTTAAATAATCACGTCCTAGTCGTCCAAGCACAATAATTGAATATTGGTTTGAATCCATATTATGACGTTCACGAATTACGTTACTTACTGTACGTAATACGTTACTGTTATAACCACCTGCTAGTCCGCGATCAGATGTAATAACGATGTATCCTGTACGCTTTACAGGACGCGCATTTAGCATTGGATGATTAATTCCTTTACTTCCTTGCGCAATGCTCGCTACTACTTCTTGAATCTTTTCCATATACGGAACGAAAGATTTAGCATTTTGCTCTGCACGGTTTAACTTAGATGCAGATACCATCTCCATCGCTTTCGTAATTTGACTCGTTTTCTTTGTCGAGTTAATCTTCGCTTTTATATCGCGTAAAGATGCCACAGGTTTTCACCACCTTTTTTCCGGAAGTTGGCACGATTAGTAAGAATTCTCTTCCTAATCTACGTTGCAAGATATTCTTGCTCATGATTGAAGGAAAAGAATAGGTGCACCTACTCTTTTCCTTTACATAACCGTCAGCAATCTCAGAAATTGAGATGCCTTTATATATTATCTAGCTCCAGCGGCTTGAATGCTCGGTGGCTTCACTTCTTCCTACGAGGCAAAAACCGCCTCTTCGTCAGAAGCTCCATCCCCCTCACATTCAGGACGAGCCGCTTCCGCTTTTATTAATCTAGTTCCGCCTCTTAGCCGATGGGGCTAAACAGTCGGCTTCACTTTTTATTACTCAGAAGCTACGAATACTTTTTTAAATCCGTTAATTGCTGCTGCAAATTTGTCGTCATCCGCAAGTTTCTTAGTTGTGCGGATTTCTTCTAATAAGTCAGTCGCATTAGAATCTAACCAAGCATGGAATTCTTCTTCGAAACGAGTGATATCTACTACTGGGATATCATCTAGGAATCCACGTGTTAAAGCGTAAAGAATGATAACTTGTTTCTCTACACGTAACGGTTTGTGTAATCCTTGTTTTAATACCTCAACAGTACGAGCACCACGGTTTAGTTTCGCTTGAGTTGCTTTATCTAGGTCAGAACCGAACTGAGCGAACGCTTCTAACTCACGGTAAGATGCAAGGTCAAGACGAAGTGTACCTGATACTTTACTCATTGCTTTAATCTGAGCAGATCCACCTACACGAGATACAGAAGTACCCGCATCGATCGCTGGACGTACGCCAGAGAAGAATAGGTCAGATTGTAAGAAGATTTGTCCATCCGTAATTGAGATTACGTTTGTTGGGATGTAAGCTGATACGTCCCCTGCTTGTGTTTCGATGAAAGGTAGTGCAGTTAAAGAACCGCCGCCTTTTGCATCACTTAATTTTGCTGCACGCTCTAATAAGCGAGAATGTAAGTAGAATACATCCCCTGGGTAAGCTTCACGACCTGGAGGACGACGTAATAGTAATGACAGCTCACGGTAAGCTGCTGCTTGTTTTGATAAGTCATCATATACTACTAATACGTGTTTACCATTGTACATGAACTCTTCACCCATTGTTACACCAGCATAAGGAGCTAGGTATAATAATGGAGCTGGTTGAGAAGCAGATGCAGTTACAACGATTGTGTACTCTAATGCACCATGCTTACGTAGTGTTTCTACTACGTTACGTACAGTTGATTCTTTTTGTCCGATTGCTACGTAGATACAAATCATATCTTCATCTTTTTGGTTAATGATTGTATCTAGTGCAACTGCTGTTTTACCTGTTTGACGGTCACCGATGATTAACTCACGTTGACCACGGCCAATTGGTACAAGAGCGTCGATCGCTTTAATACCTGTTTGAAGTGGCTCATGAACAGATTTACGATCCATTACACCTGGTGCTGGACTTTCGATTGGACGAGTGTTTGTTGTATTGATTGGGCCTAAACCATCAACTGGTTGACCTAATGGGTTTACAACACGACCAATTAGTTCTTTTCCTACTGGTACTTGCATGATGCGACCAGTACGACGAACTTCGTCACCTTCACGGATTTCTGTGTAAGGTCCTAAAATGATAATACCTACGTTGTTTTCCTCTAAATTTTGTGCTAGTCCCATAACGCCGTTAGAGAACTCTACAAGTTCACCAGCCATAACGTTATCAAGACCATGAGCACGCGCGATACCGTCACCAACTTGGATAACTGTACCAACATCACTAACTTCGATTTCAGACTGATAGTTCTCGATTTGTTGCTTTATCAGTGCGCTAATTTCTTCAGCTCTGATGCTCATGTGCTTCACCCCTATCTATTCTTCATTAATTCACGCTGAATACGTGCTAATTTTCCTTGTAAACTTCCGTCATAAATGCGATTTCCAATACGTACTTTAATGCCGCCTAGTAAATCTTCATCTACAACATTTTTTACGCGAATTGCATCTTTTCCTGTTCTCTTTGCAAATGCTTCTGCAATGTTAAGCTTCTCTTCTTCCGATAGAAGACGAGTAGAATATACAGTTGCGTCCGCTACGTTACGTTCTTCATTAGCAAGAACAACATATTCATCTGCAATTTCAGGTAAGATATCAATGCGTTTGTTATCAATTAAAATATATAACGTATTTAAAATAGATTCAGAAACAGACCCGAATACGTTTGCAAGAAACGTTTTCTTTTGTTCCTTTGAAATGTTTGGTTGCGTTAAAAAGCTATGTAGTTCTCCGTTCTTTACATAAACGTTTTGTACAAGGCTTAATTCCTCTTCAAACATTTCTAATACGTGTTTTTCTTTAGCAATTTTAAAAAGAGCGACAGCATAACGTTTTGCTACAATCCCATTGCTCATCGCGCTTCTCCTACTTCTTTAATATAATCGCGAATTAACTTCACTTGATCTTCTTCTTTTAATTCTTTTTCAATTACTTTAGAAGCAATTTGAACAGATAAAGAAGCAACTTGTTCTTGTAAAGCAGCAATCGCTTGCTCTTTTTCGCGTTGAATTTCTTGTACAGCAGATGCTTTAATTGATTCTGCTTCTTCTTTCGCAGCAGCAACAATAGCATCCTTTTGATCTACAGCTTGTTTTTTCGCTCTTTCGATTAACTCTTGTGCTTCAACACGTGATTGTTTTAACATTTCACGTTGTTCTTCTACTAACTTCTTCGCTTCAGCGTTACTTCTTTCTGCAGCGTCGATTTCATTAGTAACATGCTCTTCACGTTCTTTCATAATCCCCATTAAAGGACCCCACGCGAATTTGCGTAGCATTACTAATAGAAGTAAGAAAATGAACAATGTATAAGCAATCGTTCCAAATGGAATGGCAGCCCCTAATAATAAAGTTGGCACAAGGATTCACTCCCTTCAAAATATCTAAATTGATCATATGAAAAAAAAAGACATACGTTTCGTTCATAAAGCAATGGCGAAGAAAGTTCGGAAAAACACTCTTCGCCATCTATGTAAGGGGAGTCTCCCTTATTTGTTCATTACGATGAATGCAATAACTACACCGATGATTGGAAGTGCCTCAACTAAAGCAACCCCGATGAACATAATTGTTTGAAGTGCGCCTTTTAATTCTGGTTGACGAGCAACACCTTCGATTGTACGTGATACGATAAGACCGTTACCAATACCTGCACCTAATGCTGATAAACCAATTGCAATTGCAGCTGCGATTACACCTAAACTCATTTAATTTGTCCTCCTTTGTATTATAAAAAAATAAATTTTTTCTTACTTAAATTATATTAATGGTCATGGCTTACTTTATGAGCCATATAAACCATCGTTAACATAACGAAAATAAATGCTTGGATTGATCCAACGAATACACTGAATCCCATCCATGCTAACATCGGTACAAGTGCACCTAATGCTCCAAGGAATGATGCTCCGCCCAACTTAGCAAGTAATCCTAATAAGATCTCACCTGCATAAATGTTACCAAATAAACGAAGACCTAACGTTAATGTGTTAGCAAACTCCTCAATAACCTTTAATGGGAATAAGAATTTCATAGGTTGGAAATAACCTTTTACGTATTCTTTCGTACCCTTCATCTTAATTCCATAATAATGGGTGAGGGTAACTACCATCACGGCTAATGTTAATGTAACTGCTGGATCAGACGTTGGTGATCTCCACCATGCAATATGTTCGCCAGCTTCAGTTGCTGAATACATGAATGGTAAACCAAGGAAGTTCGATACGATGATAAACATGATAAGCGTAACGCCAAGCGTTAAGAAACGTCCACCTGTTTTCCAGTCCATCGTACTATTGATAATCCCTTTCACGAAGTCAAACACCCATTCCATGAAGTTTTGCATTCCTGTTGGGCGAAGAGCTAAGCTGCGAGTTCCGATAACAGCGATTAAGAAAACAATAACTGCTGCTACAGTAACCATCATAACTGATGACAAATCGAACGTTAAACCTAGAAATT
Organism: Bacillus cereus group sp. MYBKT111-2; assembly: GCF_051915205.1. Classification (NCBI taxonomy): domain Bacteria; kingdom Bacillati; phylum Bacillota; class Bacilli; order Caryophanales; family Bacillaceae; genus Bacillus; species Bacillus cereus group sp. MYBKT111-2. The sequence goes on along the minus strand of NZ_JBQAEG010000006.1, from coordinate 201,127 downwards.
CAACTAATTTACCGTGTTCCACTAGTAATTCACCTCTCTTCCCTGCTCTTATACTCTAAATAAAGAAAATCTATGATCATGACAAGGTATCCTGTCAGCAATCCTACACCTAAGCCCCACATCGCAATTAACTCTTGATATTTGGCTGCAAATAAAATTAATAACCCAATCGTGGCGAATCTTGAATATGTACTTACCGCTGTCGCCTTAAACTTCACGTTTTCTCCATTTGTCACGCGATCCAACAGCTTGTCTGTCCTACGTGCAATGATGCGCAAACTAAGAAAACTGAAAATCGTTCCGATAATCAGTCCAAGAAATACATCCTTGTAAGAGGTGAATCCCCATCCTAGCACTAGAAGCGCAAGCAAGTAGTACATATATTTCTTTTGTCTTTGGACAAGTCCATGTACGTCTATCATCATTGCTCTCCCGAATAGTAATGTCGAATGAGTCGAATCATTGCGTATACCCCTGTTCCTAATCCGAGTAATAACCCTATAATAAGAAACAATGGAAACGTTCCAACCTTATTATCAATCCACTGCCCACCAAAGATCCCAACAAGAATAGAACCGACTAACTGAGCAAGAATACCTGACATTAAAGCATAAGCTTTTATATGGCTGCGATCGTTTTTTTGCAAGGATTCATCCCTCCAATATGTAACCCTCATTCACGATGTGTTAATAATAACTCATTTTTTTGCATAAATCCTAGACAAAATAAAAAGTTTACATTTTCGTCACGGAATAGATGTATTTTTGTCACTGAAAGCCCTACCATCTATCCCCGTTGTTAGCATACAATAGGGTATTAACAGTGTCAACGAGAAATCGTAAAAAATCAAAAAATTTGAGTATTAGTCATTTCCTCCCAAAAATGAAAACGTTCCCCTTCTAAATACTGGTTAGAGATATGAAATTTCTAACAGTTTTCTCTTTATAATAGAAGGAAATGTTCACAAGTTTGTCACTATTATATTTTTACGATATAACGCTTTCCTTCCATAATATAGTGCTCTTTAGACGTAAGACTTCTATATTATATGTGATGTGTATGCACCTTATGTTGTATATACTATGTATATTTATCCTCTCCCCTCCCCTACTTGCTTACATCAAAAAAAGACGAGCTGAGGAATCCCCCTGCTCGTCAGTTGTCTTACTTCGTTCCGAATAAACGGTCACCAGCATCACCAAGACCTGGTACTACATATCCGTGGTCATTTAATTTCTCATCTAATGCTGCTACATAAATATCAACATCAGGATGTTCTTCTTGTACTACTTTTACTCCTTCTGGAGCTGCAACGATACACATTAATTTAATTTGTTTTGCACCGCGCTTTTTCAGAGAGTTAATTGCTTCAGCTGCAGAACCACCTGTTGCTAGCATCGGATCTAGTACGATAAAGTCACGCTCTTCTACATCCGTTGGAAGTTTCACATAGTATTCTACCGGTTGCAATGTTTTAGGGTCGCGGTATAAGCCAACGTGTCCTACTTTTGCTGCTGGAATTAATTTCAGAATTCCATCAACCATTCCTAAACCTGCACGTAAAATCGGAATTAAACCAAGTTTTTTACCAGCGATCACTTTTGTTGTCGCTTTGCTTACAGGAGTCTCAATTTCAATGTCTTTAAGTGGAAGGTCGCGAGTAATTTCAAAAGCCATTAAGCTTGCTACTTCGTCCACTAATTCACGAAAATCTTTCGTACCTGTATTCTTGTCGCGAATATATGTAATCTTATGTTGAATTAACGGGTGATCAAATACATACAGTTTTCCCATGTGAATCTCTCCTTTAGATGATATTCATGCGTTTGCACGCTTTTTTACACTATTTACGATTGTAAAGAAAACACTCCTAATATTCAAGGGCAAATTTGGAAAAGTCATGATTTCCGATGAATCTATCTAGTATCTTTACCAATTATGGGAGCTGTATCCTTCATTATATCGCCAAAATTTATTCATCATTTGTATACATACTTAAAGAACAATATATGTCCACAAAAAAGACTGCTAAAACAATTATGTCTCAGCAGCCTTCTTCAATCTATTATAGATCTGTGTACATTGGGAATTTGCTCGTTAACGCTTCTACACGCTTACGCGCTTCTTCTAATGCAGCTTCATTTTCATGATTTTTTAATGTGTAAGCAATAAGTGAAGCAATTTCATCCATGTCTTCTAAACCGAAACCGCGAGATGTTACAGCTGCTGTACCGATACGTACACCACTTGTTACAAATGGGCTTGCTGTTTCAAATGGAATTGTATTTTTGTTCACAGTAATACCAACTTCGTCTAATACATGCTCTGCTACTTTACCTGTGATTTCTAAGTTACGAACATCAATTAAGATTAAGTGATTGTCTGTTCCACCAGAAACAAGTGTAAGTCCTTCTTTTTGAAGACCTTCAGCTAAGCGGTTCGCATTGTTAATGATATTTTGTGCATATGTTTTGAAATCATCTTGAAGTGCCTCACCAAACGCAACAGCTTTTGCAGCGATTACGTGCATAAGTGGACCACCTTGAATACCAGGGAAGATGGATTTATCAATTTGTTTTGCAAATTGTTCTTCACATAAAATCATACCACCACGTGGGCCACGTAACGTTTTATGTGTTGTCGTTGTAACGAAATGTGCATGTGGTACTGGGTTTGGATGTAAACCAGCAGCTACTAAACCAGCGATATGTGCCATATCAACCATTAAGTATGCGCCCACTTCATCTGCAATCTCACGGAATCGTTTGAAATCGATAACACGAGGGTATGCACTTGCACCTGCAACGATTAATTTTGGTTTATGTTCTTTCGCTTTTGCTAATACATCATCGTAATTAATACGGTGAGATTCAGCATCCACGCCATATTCTACGAAATTATATTGTACTCCACTGAAGTTAACAGGGCTTCCGTGTGTTAAGTGACCACCATGAGATAAATTCATACCAAGTACTGTATCGCCTTGCTCTAAAATCGTGAAGTATACTGCCATGTTCGCTTGTGCACCAGAATGCGGTTGAACATTTACGTGCTCTGCGCCGAAAATTTCTTTTACGCGATCACGTGCGATATCTTCTACTACGTCTACATGTTCACAACCACCATAGTAACGTTTCCCAGGATATCCTTCAGCATACTTATTCGTTAAAACAGAACCTTGCGCCTCCATTACTGCTTCACTTACGAAGTTTTCCGAAGCAATTAACTCAATCTTCGAACGCTGTCTTCCTAGTTCTGCCTCAATTGCAGCAAATACCTTTTCATCTTGACGTTTTAAATGATCCACCAAAATCCCCCTTTTCTGAACGAATTACATCGATTCCCAACAGTTTTTTCTTATTTATTCAGAAAAAACGAAAATTCAGGTTGTAATTCTTTCGAACCTTCATGTTTTCAACTACATTCTAACATGACTTTCTATATCATAAAAGAAAAAAAAGACCGAAAATCGGTCTTTTCTTTCTTCTATAATAAAGTCAGACAACATACCTTATTCATAACTTTAACGGCAAGTGATAGTCTCTTCCTTCGCCGCATAAACAGCACGTGCTCCACCAATTAGCTTTCCACGTGTTGTTGCCATCGTTACATGTGCACTTCCAATTTCCTTCACACTAGTACGAACCGGAACAGCTACGTGCTTTAAATGCATACCGATAAATGTATCACCAATATCCATTCCCGCATCTGCTTTAATAAACTCAATTACTACCGGATCTTTCAAATTGTGATAAGCATATGTTGCTAATGCACCACCTGCTGATCTAACAGGCGTAACTGTTACAATTTCAAATTGATATTTCATCGCCAACTCTTTCTCAACTACTAAAGCACGGTTTAAATGCTCACAACATTGAAACGCCAACTCAATACCTGTTTGTTCTTGAAATTGTTTTAACTCAGAAAAAATCGCCTCTGCTACTTCCATCGTTCCTGATGTCCCAATTCTTTCTCCTAGCACTTCGCTCGTACTACACCCCACTACAAAAATTTGACCACTTTGTAATGAAGCTTGTTCTTGGAAATCAGAAAGCGAAATTTGTAGCTGTTCTCTTACCTTTACGATTTCTGTCATTACGCCTCTTCCTTTCACAGGTTGGTTCACCAAATTATATTTCCTACTGCTTCTAGTTAGAATCTATTACTTTGCTTCGTATGTTTTAATTTTTCCTACGCGGTTTTCGTGACGGCCGCCTTCAAATTCAGTTGTTAACCAAATTTTTGCGATGTCGCGTGCTAGACCAGCACCAATTACACGCTCGCCCATTGCTAACATGTTTGTATCGTTATGCTCTCTCGTTGCTCTCGCACTGAAAGTATCATGAACTAACGCACAACGAATACCATTTACTTTGTTTGCAGCAATTGACATACCGATGCCTGTCCCACAAACTAAAATACCACGATCTACTTCGCCATTTGCTACCATTTCCGCTGCTGGAAACGCAAAATCAGGGTAATCAACAGAACCAGCTTCACATTCACAACCTAAATCAATATATTCAATATTTAACTCTTCTAATAAACTTACAAGTTCTTTACGGATATTCATACCGCCGTGATCAGATGCTACTACTACTTTCATTTTTACCCCTCCAAAGTTTCAATCCATTATCTTCATTCTCACTTAATCCTTTAATGGGACGAAGTGATCTCCAATATCGTATTATACACGAAACATCAACCTTCTGAATGTTTTTTCAGTAAAGTTTGTACAAGTTTTTCCATCTCTTTTAATGTTTCTTTATAAATAGAGAGAGATCCGCCGAACGGATCTGAAATATCCTTACTCATCCCCTCAGTTACTCCATATAATGTATCTACTTTCCCTTCAACACTTGGATAATGCCCAAGGATAATTTCCTTATGGTTTTCCGTCATTGTTACTACAATATCTGCCCAATCAATTAAGGCTTCGTTTACCTGCTGCGAAGCATGATCGATTGCAATTCCCTTTTCAGCTAAAGCTTCCTTTGCATGTACCGACGCATCACTTCCAGGATAGGCGAAAACACCAGCAGATTGCACTTCAAACTTACCTTCTCCATAATGGCGCAGTAACGCCTCAGCCATCGGACTACGGCATGTATTTCCAGTGCAAACAAATAATACTCGTTTCATCTAAACCCACCCCTTTTCTCTATTTCCTTCCTTTTATCATAGCGTACCTTACAATAGAACAAAAGAAATGTGAATATACGAAAGGCGCATTTCTCTTATATTTTTTCTAAGAAAAATGCGCCTTATCCACATATATGTGAAACCCTATTTCCAAGTGCCCAAAGTATTTTACCATATATAAGGAACAGACTACAAAACAAAATAAGGAATCCATTTCATATGAAACGGATTCCTTTCATGTGATAATTATTTCATTGTAACTTTCATTACTTCTGTTGAACCTTTTGTAGCAGTTACACCTACAGTTGTCTTAATAGACTCAGCTGCATCTGTGTTTGTAATAACGATTGGAGTAATTGTGCTTTTCGCTTTTTCACGAATTAATTCTAAGTCGAATGAGATTAATTTATCTCCAGCTTTTACAGCTTGTCCTTCAGAAACGTGAGCTTCAAAACCTTCGCCTTCCATTTTTACAGTTTCTAATCCAACGTGGATTAAAATTTCTGTGCCGTTTTTCGCTTTAATTCCAATTGCATGTTTCGTATGGAATAATTGTACGATTTCACCATCAACCGGAGATACAACTACACCTTCAGTAGGATCGATTGCAACACCGTCACCCATCATACGACCAGCGAATACTGGATCTGGTACTTCTTCAATATTTTTCACCGCTCCAGTTAATGGAGCTACAATTGTTTCTTCATTTGTTTTTGAACCAAGACCGAATAATTTTTTAAACATAGGATAGTCCTCCTTATAATTTACCTAAAAGTTTATAGGGCAATCTCTATTAAAGATCAGAATAAACGTAAGACTTCATACTTCGAATATTATACTGTAAAAACGCTTTCGAAATAAATTACGTCATTGCTACTAGACTCTTATTGTAGCGTCTCACAAAATTCCAGTCAATTCTGATTGTCTGAATAACAATAAGAAGTTAACTTCTACTTATATTTTCTCTTTTTTTACCCAACTTGTCTAGAGGTCTTTACTACATTTTATTTTTTGTCGCTAATTTGTAAAATTAATTTCAAACTTTTTTCGAAATCCACTTGACTAAAGTAAGTAACTATTTTATTATTACTTACGTAAGATAAGTTAATAACTTTTAGGAGGTTTTCAAAAATGATGGATTTCGGTCTTCTTATTATTCGTCTTATTATAGGTATTACATTCATGGGTCATGGTGCTCAAAAATTATTTGGTTGGTTCGGCGGTTACGGTTTAAAAGGAACAGGTGGCTGGATGGAATCCATCGGTTTACGCCCTGGTGTATTTATGGCATTTATGGCTGGCGCAACTGAACTATTAGGTGGTTTCTTATTCGCATCAGGTATTTTCACTGCAATCGGTTCATTATTTATCGTTGGAACAATGTTAATGGCGATCTTCACTGTTCATGGAAAAAACGGTTACTGGGTAACTCAAAATGGATATGAATATAACTTAATGTTAATCGCTGTTGCTATCGGTGTAGCTTTAATCGGTCCTGGCGCATACGTTTTACTATAATTTTTATCTTGAATTCGAGATTATTTAGGTGGAACTTACTTCATTGTGGTTGAAGTAAGTTCTTTTTATGTAATAAAAATATTATTTTCAGCAGGAGTTTTCCACTAACATCTTGTAAACAAACAATAAGTCGTCATATTTAGAAAGGGGATTTCAATCATGTTATCCATTAATCCAAATGAACAATCGGAAAAAGAGAATTACAAATTACTTACAGGAAGTATTATTCCACGCCCTGTCGCATTCGTTACTTCTGTAACAAAAGACGGCGTCTTAAACGGTGCACCATATAGTTACTTCAACATCGTTGCTGCAAATCCACCACTTATTTCAGTTTCTGTACAACGAAAAGCTGGAGAAAGAAAAGACACTTCCCGAAACGCAATTGAAAAAGGAGAATTTGTCGTACATATCTCTGATGAATCATATGTAGCGGCAATTAACGAAACAGCAGCAAATCTCCCTCCAAATGAAAGTGAAATTGAATTAGCAAAATTAACACCAATTGAAAGTGATGTCATCTCCGTTCCAGGTGTAAAAGAAGCAAATATTCGAATGGAATGCGTGCTAGAACGCGCAATCCCCCTTGGCGGAACAGAAGACTCACCAGCTTGCGATTTACTAATCGGACGCGTCGTTCGCTTCCACGTCGCAGACCACCTATACGAAAAAGGACGCATTCACGCAGAAGGACTAAAACCAGTAAGCCGCCTAGCAGGACACAACTACGCAAAACTAGGAGAACAATTTGAATTAGTGAGGCCAGTTTAAAAGTGGAAGGGGCCCGTTTAGCTCTGACCAGCTAAGGTTCTCTCGCACAAAAGGTGCTTTTTACCTTTCGTGCGGGAGGTTCTTAGATGCGAAGAGCTGGCCACTGGAGCTGGATAATATCTAAAAGCGGAAGCGGCTCACTCAGAATCGCAGGCTATTTGGAACTCTCGACCTTGAAGCGTTCTTTGCTTCGAGCGAGAGAGCGAAATGACCGGAGATTCTAGCCGCTGGAGCTGGATAACAACTAAAAGCGAAAACAGCTCGTTCAGAATAGAAGTAACAATAATATAAAAGGGTGTACCAAATTAATTTGGTACACCCTTTTCATAGAAGAAGAAAAATAATTTTCAATATTGGTCATCGACCTCTTTTCCCATTATTGGTCATCGGTAAAAAGTAACAGTGTGATCGGTTATTGGATGATTGGTTGTCCTTTGGCCATCACAAATCTCATTTTTACAAAAGTGGTCTTCTTCTATGCCTTGAAGCGGAGTCTCACCACTTCAAGGTTTAAAAGTATTTTTCACCATCAAAGTCTAGTTCAATGGCGTAGTTTTTCGCATTAATTAAGTTAGATAACCTATTAGCCTGTCTCTCTAACTCTAAACCTTTTACACGATATACTTCAGGATCAAACATGGCTACTTTTACAAGCGATGATGTTTCACCGTAAGAATATACATGTTCTTCTTTCTTACTCACGCCAAACTCTTTACACTTTCGAGCTTTTGCACGTAACTGCGTTGCAAGTTCTATCGCTTCAACAATCGTTATATTCTCTCCGTTGAAATTCACTTCATTTCGGATATTTGCTTCATACATTAATTTATCTAAAAGACGAAAATCAGCGCGAACTTCATCTAGCTCCTGTTCAACTTGTACCAATGTACGCGTCTGTTTTGGAAGTGTATCACCTTTTTCAATTTCAACAAATCCAATTTGGTTCATCTCTTCTTCTAATTCATGTATTCTTTTCGATAATACACTTTTTAATTTTACAGCTTCTGCCAAAGAAATGTTAGACATAGTATCCCCCTTATATCTCTTCTTTCTGCTCCTCTAAAGTAGGTACTTTCTCTTTTTTAGGTTTCCCAAGCTTAATGACTAAGAAATATAGGGAAAGCAATGTAATAAGAAAAACAATTAAAAACGGGTATGGAGAATAAAAAGCACGCGCTGCCTCCGTTTTCCCCGCAACAAACTTCAATGACTCAATATCTAAAAACTCAGCAAACATTTGTACACCGAGCATACTAAACCAAAAAACAAAAAAACTAATAATAATACCAAAAACTTGCTTCAATCTCGTCATCCATCTCATCCTTTCTATATGTTTAATTTTTTAGCGCAATCAGTATAGTACAAACAAAACTATGCACAGAAAGGAACTATCTTACCATTCGCGAATTAATTTAATCCAACCTAAAATTGAAATTTGTAAAATAATACCCCAAATAATAAGTAGTCGTAACCATCTCGGAAAAAAAGTTACAAATCGAATATACCATTCCAATAATTTGTTCATAACGCCCTCCCCCTTAAAATTATATAGGAAAAAGGAGATATAATCCAAATCCAACCAAAATGATACCACCTACTATCTCACCATATGTACCGAGCATACCTTTCGCATGCCTACCAATGAATAAACCAGTCCACGCTAATAACATACTAATAAATCCAAAGAGTAATATCGTAATAACTGTCTGTGCTCCGTAAATACCAAGACTAAGCCCTACTGAAAAACTATCTATACTAACACCAAATGCAAATACGAATAAACTAATTCCAATAGGGGCTGTTCTAGTCTCTTCATTCTCTAAAATAGAGGAATACACAATATAAAATCCTAGTCCTATTAATAAAATAGCACCTGCAAAATGTGCAATGTCTCCATACTGCTCTGATAAAAAACGACCTAATACCATCCCAATAAATGGCATGATAATATGAAATATCCCTATCGTCACACCGATATACAGGATCTGTCTTATCTTTAAGGCCATCATTCCCATACCAAGACTCACCGAAAATGCATCCATCCCTAAGGCGAATGCCATAATTATTAAAGGTATTAGCTGTTCAAACGTCATTCATGTCCCTCCTCGGACGTGCTACTTCACAATATGCTTATCCGAGGAGAAATATTCTGTTTGCTAATCGTACCTTATCATTCAGTAATAATATGATGTCCTGCCGCTTTTGTTAAGCGATTCATAATCGCGTTTCCTATTCCTTCATTCGGGAACGATTCACTAAAAATAACATCCACTTCACTTGCATCAAACGTTCTAAGTACATCATATAATTTAGTCGCAACGCTAGCTAAATCACTTCGAACACCACATGATAATACAACATCCGCATTATATATATGGTGATACTCTTCTGTCGTTAATACACCTACTTTGAATCCTTCTTCCTTCTTCTCATCCACAAGGCGCTGGATAAACTCACGTGATCCTTCAACGATACTGAGCGGCGCTTTCGGTGCATAATGTGTATATTTCATTCCAGGTGATTTAGGTTTTTCCTTCTCATCCTTTAGAGCCGGATCTAAAGAAACCGTGCCAATCACCGCTTCCAATTGTTCTTTCGTAATTCCACCTGGGCGTAATATCGTTGGAACAGCGCTCGTACAATCAATTACAGTCGATTCAACACCGACTCCTGTTGCACCACCATCTACAATACCTGCGATTTTCTCATTTAAATCTTCATATACGTGAGATGCTAACGTCGGACTTGGACGACCTGAACGATTTGCACTAGGTGCTGCAACAGGTACATTTGCCTCTTCAATAAGAGCAAGAGCTACCGGATGATCAGGCATTCTTACTCCAACCGTATTAAGTCCTGCCGTTACCTTCTCTGAAATCCCTTCTTTTCTAGGTAAAATAATTGTTAAAGGGCCCGGCCAAAAATGCTCCATTAACTGTTCTGCAACTGGCGGAATTTCCTTCACAATACCATCTAACTGCGATTTTGTACCGATGTGGACAATAAGTGGATTATCACTCGGTCTTCCTTTCGCCTCAAAAATTTTCGCAATCGCTTCATCATTCATCGCGTTTGCACCTAGTCCATATACCGTTTCTGTAGGGAAGGCAATCGCCTCATTTTCCCTTAATAATTTTGCTGCTTCTTGTAACTGTGGATAATATTTTTTTCTTTCCACAACATTATCCACAACCCACATATTTGTATGCATTTTTTCCCACGTCCTTTTCTACCCTGAAATACTTGTCTATTTTTAGTTTACTATGAGATTTATCCAAAAGACAAACAAGGTTTATCCACAAAATGTGGATAAACCTAATTAATCCGTGGATAACTTTGTGAATAGCTGACAATTTAGTATTATTGCATTTGGCTCTTTTATATTTTTACAAAAGTGTTCTAACTGTCGAATTCCCTCTGGTACGTTCTCTTTCTCTATCGTAACAAAGTCAAAAAACTGAAAGATCGTTATAGATTGTGGATGATTTGTTAGTAAGTACAATTGTCGAATATTTTTTTCTTTCATATACTGCAAAAACATTTCAAAAAAATATAAGAAAGTCTGTTTATCCACATTAGGTGTGAATAAACAAGAACGAATAAGTGCGTTTTCTTCACTTTGTTCATATCCAATGACTGCCCGTATTTCTTCCGCCTCTTCCAAAATCATAAACTGTGCGTACAACTCATTTATTTTATCATCTTTTTTATTAGCTTGTCCGAAAAAAGAATGCAATCTTTCCACATCTGCCTTTGTCGCAAAATATACCTTCTTCATAATAAATCCCTCCTCTTTTTTATATATGAGAAGGGATTTACGAATAGTACTATTTAGAGAATAAAGATGTAAAAGCTTCTACAATAAATAACTTAACTTCCGGCTTTTCTTCTTCCTCCTCTACTTTTACATACTCATTTCGCTTTTCTTGTTTTTGTTCCACAGGTTTCTCCACTTTTTCCACAGTTTTTGTTTCCTCTTTACTTGCAGGTTGTTCTTCTACTTTCGTTTCATTTTTTACTACTTTTTTTTCAGAAGCCGTTACTTTTTTTGCGACTTCCTGCTTTACAACTTTCTTTTCTTTCACCTCATCCTCTTTTTTCTCTTCTGCATTTACTACTTCTTCATCATCTATTTGTTTCACTTGCTCCTCTTCAGGAGATTCAGCCTTCACAACATGTTCTTCTTTCCTTACAGCTGTACCACTTGAAAAATCTAAGAAACACATTGGTGGAAATAGTACACACCACCAGTTTGCCCCTTCACCTTTCCCAATTGTAATTAAGACTGCTTCATATTCCCCTGCCGGATAAATAAAATTCCCATATACCTTTGTAGGAAACTTTACATTTTTACTGAATTTCACTTGAAATGAATCTTTACTTCCTTCTTTTTTCAACGTATTTGCTACTGTTTTTTCGATTTCTGGAATATGACTTTGAATGACCTTGCGTGCCTCTTCAAATGAAGTTAAATCAGCTACCCATCCATCAATTTGTGCTTTTACTTCATCACGCACTTTGCGCTTTAACGCCTGGTCTTTATCTGAATCACTATTTGCTAAAATCCGTAATCGAACGGCCTCTTTCGGAATAACTGAAGGCCCTTTCGCATCAGCTTTCATATATCCAAACTGCACAAGTAACTGTGCACCAATTAATAATAGAAGAAGATAAGCAATAACTTGTTTTTTCATTTCCTCCACCGTCCCTTCTACAAACAGTGTGGACAGACTTTCATCTTTCTAAACTATTAAATTCAAAATCTATATGAATTTTTCCACAAAAAAAATAGAGTAAGGTGTAAACCTTACTCCATCTCCGCAAATACCATACGATCTTTTCCATTAATATCAAAAACAACCTCAACATGAGCATGTGGAAATGCTTGTTGTAACAGCCCTTTCACGTCCTCACCTTGCCCTACCCCAATTTCAAATGCGACAATTGCTTTCTTCTGCAACACATTCGGCAACTCTTCCATAAAGCGGCGATAGAAATCTAATCCGTCTTCACCACCAACAAGCGCTCTCTTTGGCTCATGCTCTTTCACCACGGGAGAAAGACCACGCCAATCTTCTTCCGGTATATATGGAGGATTTGAAACAACAACATCTAACTTTTGACCCGTTTCATAAAATGGTGATAATAAATCACCATGATAGAACGTTACTTCTGCGCCCAAAGTTTTCGCATTTTCTTTTGCAACTTCAATCGACTCCTGCGCAATATCTACCGTATACACATGAAGATTTTTATTTTCTAAAGCAAGTGTAATCGAAATTGCTCCGCTACCTGTACCAATATCTGCTACATGTATTTTCTCATCACCAAAATGACGCTCGATTCTTTCTAACACTCCTACTATAAGCTCTTCTGTTTCTGGTCTTGGTATTAATACTTCTTCATTCACAAAGAACGATCTTCCATAAAACATTTCATGACCAATCATATATTGAATAGGAATACCTTCTACATGCTTGTGGATAAACTCTGTAAAACTTTTTTCTTGTTCCGCAGTTATTTCTTCACGCATGTTCATCAATAATCCTGTTCTATTCGTCTTTAATACATGACAAAGGACAATTTCTCCCGCATTTTCATCTCGTCCATTCTCCTGTAAAAAAGAAGAAGCCCATTTCAGGGCTTCATAGACACGCATTACTCAGCTGCCTCCATCCTTTGAGCCTGATCTTCCATTACTAAGGCATTGATGAAATCATCTAACTTACCTTGTAAGATTTGATCTAACTTTTGAATCGTTAAACCGATTCGATGGTCTGTAACACGGTTTTGCGGGAAGTTATACGTACGAATACGCTCTGAACGATCACCCGTACCAACAGCTTGTTTACGGTTTTGATCATACTCAGCTTGTGCTTCTTGTCTAAACTTATCATAAACACGTGCGCGTAATACTTTCATCGCTTTTTCTTTATTCTTAATTTGTGATTTCTCATCCTGACATGATACAACTACACCAGTCGGTAAATGCGTTAAACGTACCGCTGACATCGTTGTATTAACGCTCTGTCCACCAGGTCCACTAGAAGCGAATGTATCAACACGAACATCTTTCTCATGAATATCAATTTCTACTTCTTCTGCCTCTGGTAATACAGCTACAGTTGCTGTAGATGTATGGATACGTCCACCAGATTCCGTTTCAGGAACACGTTGTACACGGTGAGCGCCATTCTCGAATTTCAGCTTCGCGAAAGCACCTTTACCGTTAATCATAAAGATAATCTCTTTATATCCACCTAACTCTGTATAGCTAGCCTCGATAATCTCCGTTTTCCAACCTTGCACCTCAGCATAACGGCTATACATACGATATAAGTCACCAGCAAATAAAGCGGCCTCGTCGCCACCAGCAGCTCCACGAACCTCAACGATAACGTTCTTATCATCGTTAGGGTCTTTTGGTACAAGTAAAATTTTCAGACGCTCTGATAATGTTTTTTCTTGTGATTCTAACTCAGAAACCTCTTCTTTTACCATTTCACGCATTTCTGCGTCTAACTTATCTTCTAACATTGCTTTCGCATCTTTTAATTGCTCACGAACATCCTTATACTCACGATACACCTCTACCGTTTCCTGTATATCAGACTGTTCCTTTGAATATTCACGAAGCTTATTTGAATCACTAATAATTGCTGGGTCGCTTAGCAATTCATTTAACTTCTCATAACGATTTTCTACAGCTTGCAAACGATCTAACACATCATTCACCTCTACATCCTAGTATCTAATACAAATAGTATATGGTACTTACTCAAAAAAACGCAAATTATATTTAAAAGCGTAAGCGGCTTGCTCAGAATCGCAGGCCATTGGAACCCTCTCGCTTGAAGTACTTTTTGCTTCAAGCGAGAGAGTGAAATGGCCGGAGATTCTAGCCGCTGGAGCTAGATATTACAACTTAAAGCGCAAGTGGCTCACACCACTCACACTCTCTATTCTGAAAAAAACCCGCCTTGCGCAGCGAGTTTTACTTATCTTTGTTTGTAGGAACTGCATGACAATGACGACAGCGTGGTTCATACGATTCTGAAGCACCAACTAAAATAATCGGATCATCAAATGCCGCTGGTTCTCCATCAATTAATCGTTGTGTACGACTTGCCGGAGATCCACATGCAGAACATACTGCTTGTAGTTTTGTTACATGTTCAGCAATCGCCATCAGCTGAGGAACTTGTCCAAATGGTAGACCACGGAAATCTTGGTCTAAACCAGCTACAATGACACGATAGCCACGATTTGCCAATACTTGCACCACTTCCACAATGTCCCCATCAAAGAATTGCACCTCATCGATTGCAATTACATCCATTTCTTCAGTGATATGTTCAAATATATCTTTTGAAGCTGAAACAGGAACTGCTTTTACCTTTAATCCGTTATGTGATACAACGTCTTCTTCACTATAGCGATTATCAATACATGGTTTAAATACAATTGCATGTTGTTTCGCAAATTGCGTACGACGCACACGGCGGATAAGCTCTTCTGATTTACCAGAAAACATACTACCGCAAATCACTTCAATCCAACCGTTCTGATTTATTAAGTACATGAAGCTCTCCTTTCATCTACTTTTTAATTAAAAGTAGGGTAAAGGTATAATATTTTCGCAAAAAAAACAGACAAGCGAATAGATACACTTGCCTGTTTTATGTTTTTATTACTTAAGACCGTATTTCTTATTGAAGCGGTCAACGCGTCCGTCTGCAGTAGCAAACTTCTGACGTCCAGTGTAGAATGGGTGAGAATCAGAACTGATCTCAACTTTTAGTAATGGATAAGTGTTACCATCTTCCCACTCAACAGTTTCGTTAGATCCTCTAGTAGATCCGCTTAAGAATTTGAAGCCTGTGTTTGTGTCCATGAATACAACTTTCTTGTAATCTGGGTGAATTCCTGCTTTCATTCTTTTCATCTCCTTCCGCCCTGAATCATTTTCGAAACAGAGTTTTTCATCTTCAGCTGCATACACAACTATATTGATGAAACACATATGATGAAATTATAACAAGGCTAACTTCATTTTGCAACTACCTGTTTTTGTCTTTTTAATTTTAAAAGCGCAAGCGGCTCGTTCAGAATGGGAGGGGGATGGAGCTTCTGACGTAGAGGCGCTTTTTGCCTCGTAGGAAGACGCGAAGCCACCGACCATTCTAGCCGCTGAAGCTGGATATTATCTTAAAATGGAGGCCACTCATCCAACTAGAACCAACTAATGCCCTTCCACTCATCTCTCTTTAAGATCACCTAAAAAACATAAAAAACTCGCTTACCATAAAATAAGCGAGTCCCAATCTTTTCCCTTTACTTCGTTGTTACATATCTTTTCGAATCTGCAACAATGTTTTGTAAAAATTCTTCATTTGTCTTTGTTTGACGAAGTTTACGTAAGAAACCTTCAACAAAGTCTGGTGTATCACGCATTGTTTTACGAATACCCCATAGTTTGTCTAAATGTTCTTTCGGAATTAATAGATCCTCTTTACGTGTACCAGAACGGCGAATATCAATTGCCGGGAAGATACGACGCTCAGCTAATGAACGATCTAAATGAAGTTCCATATTTCCAGTTCCTTTAAATTCTTCGTAAATTACATCGTCCATACGAGATCCTGTATCAACAAGAGCTGTTGCTAAAATTGTTAAGCTACCGCCTTCTTCGATATTACGTGCAGCTCCAAAGAAACGCTTCGGTCTATGGAAGGCAGCTGGGTCGATACCACCCGATAATGTTCTACCACTTGGCGGAATAACAA
Organism: Bacillus cereus group sp. MYBKT111-2; assembly: GCF_051915205.1. Lineage (NCBI taxonomy): Bacteria > Bacillati > Bacillota > Bacilli > Caryophanales > Bacillaceae > Bacillus > Bacillus cereus group sp. MYBKT111-2. The sequence goes on along the minus strand of NZ_JBQAEG010000006.1, from coordinate 184,910 downwards.
GGTTGTAAGCTCGCGCTAAACGGGTAATACTATCCATTAAAATGATAACATCTTTTTTGTGCTCTACAAGACGCATTGCACGTTCTAACACAAGTTCTGCTACTTTAATATGATTTTCTGGTACTTCATCAAAAGTAGAGCTTACAACATCTCCTTTAACAGAACGTTCAATATCTGTTACTTCCTCTGGACGCTCATCAATTAAAAGGACAATTAATTCAGCTTCCGGATGATTTGTTGTAACACTGTGTGCGATTTCTTTTAATAGACTAGTTTTACCAGCCTTTGGAGGCGCGACAATTAAACCACGTTGTCCAAATCCAACTGGTGCAATTAAATCCATGATGCGTGTCGGTAACTTTTTCGGTTCCGTTTCCAATTTCATTTGGCGATCTGGGTATAATGGTGTTAATGCAGGGAAATGCACACGCTCTTTTGCTGACTCTGGATCATCTCCGTTTACAGCTTCAACTTGTAATAACCCAAAGTAGCGTTCATTTTCTTTCGGAGGTCGTACTTTACCAGAAACCTTATCTCCATTACGTAAATCGAAACGACGAATTTGCGAAGCTGAGATATAAATATCTTCTGAGCTTGGAGAGTAGTTGATAGGACGTAGGAATCCAAATCCTTCTGATTGAATAATTTCTAATACGCCTTCCATGAAGAAGAAACCTTCTTTTTCTGCTCGAGCTTTTAAAATGGCGAAGATTAACTCTTTTTTCGTTAATTTGCTATAATACGAAATTTTAAATTCTTTCGCAAGCTCGTATAACTCTTTTAATTTCATGTTTTCTAATGCTGCAATTGACAAATTCATTCAGACACCACACTTTAACGTTATTCTCTTTTCACATGGGTAAAGGGAAAAAATACGGAAGGCAAATAATTAATAATGAAAGGCAATAAGTTCAAGTAGGGTAATATTCACTATTGTAACCCTTTTATCTAGTTTTAATCAATACGTTGAAACACAAATACAAGAAGCGAAGACAAGAAAATTTGTCTTCGCTTTTTATTTAATCTAGTTTCATCAGCTAGAATGGTCGGTGGCTTCACTTCTTCCTACGAGGCAAAAAGCGCCTCTTCGTCAGAAGCTCCATCCCCCTCCCATTCTGAACGAGCTGCCTACGCTTTTTACTTAATCCAGCTCCGGTGGCTAGAAGGATCAGTCATTTCACCCCTTCCTGCGAGGCACAAAACGCCTCTTCGTCAGGAGTTCCAATGCCTTCCCCTTCTGAGCAAGCCACCTCCGCTTTTTACTTAATAACCAAGTTCGGTTTTTTATTTAAGCTGTGACGTCCGTCTACGAAGCGTACTGTGCCTGATTTTGCACGCATAACAAGAGATTGTGTTGTTCCTACGCTACCTTTAAATTGAACGCCGCGTAGTAGTTCTCCGTCTGTTACGCCTGTTGCTGCGAAGATTGCATCGTCACCTTTTACTAAGTCCTCCATGCGAAGGATGCGGTTGATGTCTTCTATGCCCATCTTTTTGCAACGCGCCAATTCAGCTTCGTTTTGTGGTAATAATTTCCCGTGAATTTCTCCACCTAAACATTTTAATGCAACTGCCGCTAATACACCCTCAGGCGCACCACCAGATCCGAATAAAATATCTACACCTGTACGATCAAATGCGGTGTTGATTGCACCAGCTACGTCTCCATCATTAATCAATTTAATGCGAGCACCAGCTTTACGAATTTCTTCAATAATTGCTTGATGACGTGGACGGTTTAAAACTGTCGCTACAACATCTTCAATATCTTTGTTTTTCGCTTTCGCAACTGCACGTAAGTTATCGATAATAGGCGCATCAATATCGACCGCCCCAACCGCTTCTGGGCCAACCGCGATTTTATCCATGTACATGTCAGGAGCATGTAACAAATTACCATGATCTGCAATTGCAATAACAGCAAGAGCATTCCATCCACCAGCTGCTACAATGTTTGTCCCTTCTAAAGGATCAACTGCAACGTCTACACGCGGACCATATCCTGTACCTAATTTTTCTCCGATATATAGCATTGGTGCTTCATCCATTTCACCTTCACCAATTACAACTGTACCTTTCATCGGAATTGTATCAAATACATCACGCATAGCTGATGTTGCTGCACCGTCTGCCTCATCCTTTTTCCCGCGTCCCATCCAACGCGCTGATGATAAAGCTGCAGCCTCTGTTACACGTACTAACTCCATAGATAAACTTCTTTCCACGATAATCCCTCTCCTTTAAGTCTTTATATTTCTGCCGTATTTTGTGAACCGTGTTTTTCTATAAAGTGTACTTCCGCAAGTAGTGATGCTTCGCTTCCCCCTCGCGGAAGTATCACTTATGCGTTCTTCATTTCTTCAATTTCTTGCTTTGTCATTTGTTCTCGCCAAATGTTTGCACCAAGCCCTTTAAGCTTGTCTACTATATTTTCATAGCCACGATCAATATGCTCAAGTCCGGTTACTTCTGTAATTCCATCCGCCATCAATCCTGCAATAACAAGAGCTGCTCCAGCTCGCAAATCACTCGCTTTCACTTTTGCACCTTGTAATAAAACAGGACCAGTTACGATAGCTGACCGACCTTCTACTTTAATTTGCGCATTCATGCGACGTAATTCATCAATATGTTTAAAACGTGCGCCATAAATCGTATCCGTTACAACACCCGTTCCATGCGCCTTTGTTAAAAGTGTTGTAAATGGCTGTTGTAAATCTGTTGGGAAACCTGGATATACAAGCGTTTTTATATCAACTACTTTTAATCTTCTATCACCGTTCACTGTAATCTGGTCATCATTCGTTTCAACTTGGACACCAGCTTCTCTTAATTTTGCAGTAACTGACTCCAAATGCTGAGGAATAACATTATCAACTGTTACTTCTCCTCCTGACGCAGCACCTAAAATCATATACGTACCCGCTTCAATACGATCTGGAATGATCGTATGATGACAACCGTGCAATGAATCCACACCATCAATTCGGATTACATCTGTACCAGCACCTTTAATGCGTGCTCCCATGCTAGTTAACAGTGTAGCTACATCAATAATCTCTGGTTCTTTCGCTGCGTTTTCAATAACAGTTCTACCTTTCGCTCGTACAGCTGCTAGCATAATATTAATCGTAGCTCCTACACTAACAACATCTAAATAAATACGTGCCCCTCGTAGTTCATCTGCTCTTAAATAGATAGCACCTTGTTCATTCGTAACATGTGCACCTAACGCTTCAAATCCTTTAATGTGCTGATCAATCGGCCTCGGTCCTAAGTGACATCCACCTGGAAGCCCAATAACAGCTTTTTTAAAACGGCCAAGCATCGCACCCATTAAATAATAAGAAGCACGCAATTTTTTCACTTTTCCATTTGGTAAAGGCATTGCAACCATGTTAGAAGGATCGACTACCATCTCTTCCTCCTGTCCATACGTTACTCTTCCTCCAATTTCCTCTAGTAAGTCTCCTAACATTTTCACGTCCGAAATATTAGGGACACCACCAATAGTTACTGGAGTATCTGCTAAAATTGTCGCTGGAATTAATGCAACAGCGCTGTTCTTTGCACCACTCACACGAATTGTTCCATTTAAAGCTCTTCCGCCTTCAATTAGCAATTTTTCCATATTGAGCTCCCTTCTTGTGAATGTATTTACTTTCTATAATTTTATAGAAAGCTCCCCCTTAAGAATCTCAATTACTCTTTCCACCCTAACACTCAATAAATAGGAAACCATCATCTTCATTTCTCCTGTAATACAAAAAGATAAAGATTAACTATTTATCGAATTTACTTTATCAATTTAGATACATTATCACATTTATTAATAGGACTATGCACATTATTTTCTATTTCAAAAACAAAATGATAAAATCTTTAGACTTGTTCACGCTTTCATTATACAACGAAAGGAAACCGTCTAAAAGAGTAGACGGTTTCCAAAACGGAATTTTATTCTTACGCTTTACCGTTAGAACCGAATTCGCGAATTTTACCAATAACAGTTGCTTTGATAGCGTCGCGGCCAGGTCCGATAAATTTACGAGGATCGTAAACTTCTTGGTCTTTGTTTAATACTTCACGAACAGCTTTTGTAAACTCAATTTGGTTCTCAGTGTTTACGTTGATTTTTGAAGTACCTAAAGAGATAGCTTTTTCGATATCAGCAGTTGGGATACCAGTACCACCGTGTAATACTAAAGGTACGCCAGTGAAGTCACGAACTTGTTCCATTTCAGCGAATCCTAAGTTAGGCTCACCTTTGTAAGGACCGTGTACAGAACCTAAAGCTGGAGCTAGGCAATCGATACCTGTTGCTTCAACAAGGTGCTTACACTCAGCTGGGTCAGCGTAAATTACGCCTTCAGCGATTACGTCGTCTTCTTGTCCGCCAACTGTTCCAAGCTCAGCTTCAACAGATACGTTACGAGCGTGTGCGTATTCTACTACTTTTTTAGTAGTTTCTACGTTTTCTTCGAATGGGTGGTGAGAAGCGTCGATCATTACAGATGTGAAACCTGCATCGATTGCTTCTTTACATTTTTCGAAGCTTGAACCATGGTCAAGGTGAATCGCTACAGGAACAGTGATGTTCATTTCTTCGATTAAAGCTTTAACCATAGCTACAACTGTTTTGAAACCAGTCATATGACGAGCTGCACCCTCAGATACACCTAGGATTACAGGAGATTTTTCTTCTTCCGCAGCAGCTAAGATAGCTTGAGTCCACTCTAAGTTGTTCATATTGAATTGACCAACTGCGTATTTTCCTTCTAGTGCTTTGTTTAGCATTTCTTTCATAGAAACTAAAGGCATGGTGAATCCTCCTAAAAAACGTTTTTTGTATCCGATAAGTTCTTATCGCTGGTAGTATGACCAGAATAAGGTAAAATATGTATATCTACATACCGGACTTTTTTCTACACTCAATAGGATAACAACTTGTACTCAAAAACTCAACCGTATTCACCTGCACAATAGTCCATGTAAACGCTTTTTTCCATATTTTTTATAAAAAATTCATTTTTAAGCCTCTACAGCGAGTTCATTTCTCACCGCTTGACGAATTTCATCAATATCAAATGGTTTAGCAAAATGCATTAAAGCACCTAAATCTTTTGCTTCTTGGATCATATCAAGCTCTCCATAAGCAGTCATTAAAATCACTTTAATACTCTCATCAATTTCTTTTACATGCTTTAAAATCTCTATACCATCCATACCTGGAATTTTCATATCTAACACAACTAAATCTGGATTATCTTTTTTCACGATATCTAAAGCTTGAAATCCATTCGCTGCTTGGAATGTCTGATAACCTTCTTTTTGGAACACTTCATGTAATAACACACGAATGCCATATTGATCATCAACGATTAAAATTTTCCCTTCCATAACTCCCAACCTTTCTGTGTAAGTACAAGATTTAAAGCTTCTTATATCTTAACGATTAATTTTCGCTATTCTTTACCAAATTCCTTCCTATTTCTTTCTTATTTTACCGTTTCCTATTTTGTTATGCCACCTTCGATTTCACCTTTCTAAAAAAATAAACTATAATGAAAGCCGGTAAACACGTACGAAGGGAGTAACATTATGTTAAAAATTTTTTCAACCCAATTAAGCGGTTATTTCTCCAGAGTTTCTCAAAAAGAGGAAATGAATATAGAAGATAGCGCCCGTCTACTTGCTCAAGCATTAGTTGGCGAAGGTTTCATTTATTTACATGGTACAAATGAAATGGAGGGCGTTGTTGCTGAAGCACTATTCGGTGCTGAACCAATGAAGCAAGCAAAACGATTTTTTGAAAATGGTAAAGAAGTAGAAGTAACTTCTGCAGATCGTGTGCTTCTTATTAGCCGTTTTTCAACAGATGAAGAAGTTGTAGCAATAGCAAAAAAACTGCAAGCAGATGGACACTCTATTGTCGGCATCTCTGCTATTCAAGAAGGCACTGAATCACTAGAACAATATACAGACGTACATATTGATACAAAGCTGTTAAAAGGACTTATTCCAGACGATGAAGGTAATCGCTACGGATTCCCAAGCTTAATGATAGCTTTATTTGCATATCACGGAATCAAATTTACAATCGATGAAATGTTAAATGAATATTAAAAAAAGCGCCCTATTTCAGGCGCTTTTTTATTACTTGCTCTCTTTATTCGTAATAGAAGCTTTTACGAAGTCATGGAACAATGGCTGTGGACGGTTTGGACGAGAAACAAGTTCTGGGTGGAACTGTGCTGCCACGAACCAAGGGTGATCTTTTAATTCAATGATTTCAACTAGACGGCCATCTGGGCTTGTACCAGAGAATACAAATCCTTCTTTTTCCATATCCGGACGGAATTGATTGTTGAACTCATAACGATGACGATGACGCTCATATACAACCGGCTCATTGTAAGCATTGTATGCATTTGTTTCTTCAGCAAGCTTACATGGATATAGACCAAGACGAAGTGTACCACCTAAGTCTTCTACATCTTTTTGTTCTGGTAATAAGTCGATGATTGCATAAGGTGTGTCAGGATTGATTTCAGAAGAGTTAGCTCCTTCTAATCCTAATACGTTACGTGCGAATTCGATTGATGCAAGTTGCATACCTAAGCAAATTCCTAGGAATGGAACTTTGTTTTCACGAGCATATTGAATTGCAACGATTTTACCTTCTACACCACGATCACCGAAGCCACCTGGTACAAGGATACCATCTGTGTCTCCTACTAATTCTTGTACGTTCTCTGCTGTTACGTGCTCAGCATTTACCCATTTCACTTCTACATCTGTGTCGAAAGAGTAACCCGCATGACGAAGTGCTTCTACAACAGAAATGTATGCATCTTGAAGCTCTACGTATTTACCAACAAGAGCGATTTTTGTTTTCTTAGAAAGATTACGTACTTTTTCAACTAGCGCAGTCCACTCTGTCATATCTGCAGCTGGATTGTCTAATTTTAAGTGATCGCAAACGATTTGGTCCATATTTTGCTCTTGAAGAGATAATGGAACTGCATATAAAGTATCTGCATCGCGTGCTTCAATAACTGCTTTTGTATCAATGTCACAGAATAATGCAAGCTTGTCTTTCATATCTTGAGAAACAGGCATTTCTGTACGAACAACGATAATATTTGGTTGAATACCTAAACTGCGAAGCTCTTTAACGCTATGTTGCGTTGGTTTTGTTTTCATTTCACCCGCTGCTTTTAAGTACGGGATTAACGTACAGTGAATGTACATTACATTGTCACGACCGATGTCGCTCTTAATTTGACGGATTGCTTCTAAGAATGGTAGAGACTCGATGTCACCAACAGTTCCACCGATTTCTGTAATAACAACGTCCGCGTTTGTTTCGCGACCAGAACGGTATACGCGCTCTTTAATTTCGTTAGTAATGTGAGGAATAACTTGAACTGTTCCTCCTAGGTATTCACCACGACGCTCTTTTTGAAGAACTGAAGAGTAAATTTTACCTGTTGTTACGTTGCTGTATTTGTTTAAGTTGATGTCGATGAAACGCTCATAGTGACCAAGGTCTAAGTCAGTTTCTGCACCATCATCTGTTACGAATACCTCACCGTGTTGGTATGGGCTCATAGTCCCTGGGTCTACGTTAATGTATGGATCAAACTTTTGAATTGTTACGTTTAAACCACGATTTTTTAAAAGTCTTCCAAGAGATGCTGCTGTAATACCTTTACCTAAAGACGATACTACACCGCCTGTTACAAAAATATACTTAGTCATGAAAAAGCTCCCTTCTATTTTGCTGTTATATAATCACCGTTGCAAAGCGCAACGTATGTAGATAACACTGTATCCATCTTATTGTTAGACTCTTTTTATTTTCTAAACAAAAAACAAAAAAGAAAATTGCTCCCCTCATCACATAAAGTAATAAGTAGGGAGCAATTTTCTTTTATATTTACACTTTAAAAGTATTATCGTCCTTTTTTAAAGAGCCCAAAAATGATTCTACATGGACGATAATGAAAAGTCAAGAACTACAGTTCTTCCTCTTCTTCTTCTTCAGTTTCATCATACTCAAGTTCTTCTTCAGCGAAGTCATCTTCATCGTCCTCTAAATCATCAAGATCATCGTCGTCTCCGTCTTCGTCTTCAAGAACCTTGTCCAAATCTTCTACATCATCATCTTCGTCTTCATTTCCGTCTACATCATCAAAGTCATCTTCATCTTCTTCAATGTAGTCGTCAAAACCGTCTTCTTCAACTTTACGTTTCTTCTTCGGTTTTGGTTGAGGCAAGATTTCTTCATCAATTTGCTCATATGGGTACCAGCTACGTAATCCCCAACGATTTTCTCCTAAATTAATGAAACGTCCATCGATGTTTAAGTCTGTATAAAATTGTGCGATCTTCGCATTAACTTGCTCTTGAGATAGTCCCAGCACTTGAGCGATTTCTTGAACCAACTCGTTGAATGTCGTTGCTTGTTTTTTATCCCCTAAAACGCTATGTACAACTTCAATCATTGAACATTCTTTTAGCTCTTCTGGTGAATATTGCTTAAAATCCACTTATGCGGCACTTCCTTTCATCAAATATAACCTTATATATAACGGCCTGCTTAAAAAAATCCATACTATTCATTATAAACAAAAGTCGCACAAATATGCTACAAAAAAAACGGGAAACTTTTATAGGGTAGTAAAATTATAATTTGTGCATTCCTTATTTCGGAAGCATATGGGCCCCTTGTAATACATACCTAATTTGCATGTCTGTATATTCCTCGAGCGTATATAGCTTTTGCAACGCCCAACGTCGAAATCCCCACATCTGTCCTTGTATAAAAATATTATGCGCAAGAAGCTGTATTTCTTTTTTATTTAATGTAAATGTTCCGTTTTCCGTACACTGTTCTAAAATATTCTCAAACATTCCTACCATTTGAAACTCCTTTTCTAATACGTACGGGAGTGATTCTTTCGGTAAAAAGCGTACCTCTTGATACATTATTAATACTTCTTCCTGCAATTCGTCCATCACTTTAAAATAATTCGTTATTGCTATCTTTAAACTTTCTACACTTCCTTTTTCCGTACAAACTACTTCCTCTAATCTTTCTTTTACATGTTCATAAATACTATCACAAACTAAATACAAAACATCATCTTTTGTACGAATGTATTCATAAAGCGTTCCAATACTAAATCCAGCTGCCTTTGCAATCTCTCTCGTTGTTGTACGCGGAAATCCTTTTTGTTTAAACAGTTGTACTGCACCTTTAATCATTTGTTCACGCCTTAACGCAACTAATTTTTCATCTTTCACTGATGCATGCACATTATGTTTAACCATCCCCTTCACCTCTCTATTATTTTTTGGAAGGAAAAAGCGTAGGAAAATACCTACGCCTTTGATCCTACTTCGTTAACATACGAGAAATTACGAGCCTTTGAATCTCTTGTGTTCCTTCATATATCTGTGTAATCTTTGCATCTCGCATGTATCGCTCTACTGGATAATCTTTCGTATAACCGTAACCACCAAATACTTGTACCGCTTCCGTCGTCACCTTCATCGCTGCATCACCTGCAAATACTTTTGACATCGCTGACTCTTTCCCATACGGAAGCCCTTCCGATTCCAGCCAAGCTGCTTGATATGTTAGAAGACGCGCCGCCTCCACATCCGTTGCCATATCTGCAAGTTTAAAGCCAATCCCTTGCTGCGCCGCAATCGGCTTCCCAAACTGATGACGCTCTCTTGCATATTCTACGGAAGCATCTAAAGCCCCTTGTGCAATACCGACCGCTTGCGCCGCAATACCGTTACGGCCACCATCTAATGTTTGCATCGCTATCTTAAACCCTTGTCCTTCTTCCCCTAGTAAATTCTCTACAGGAATACGGCAATCTTCGAACATAATTTCAGTTGTTGGTGAAGAGCGAATCCCTAATTTACTCTCCTTCTTCCCAACTGAAAATCCTGGTGTATCACTTTCCACTATAAATGCACTCGTGCCACGCTGCTTCGATTCAGGATCAGTTAATGCGAAAACAACATAAATATCAGCAATACCACTATTAGTGATAAATATTTTTGATCCATTTAATACATAATGGTCTCCATCTCTTTTGGCGATCGTCTTCATTCCACCAGCATCCGATCCAGACCCTGGCTCCGTTAAGCCGTACGCACCAATTTTCTTTCCTTCAGCCATCGGTCGTAAAAATGTTTGCTTTTGCTCTTCTGTTCCAAATTTAAAAATTGGCCAACCAGCAAGCGAAGTATGTGCAGACAATGTTACACCTGTAGAAGCACATACACGCGATAATTCTTCAATAGCAATTACATATGCTAAGTAATCGCTTCCAATTCCGCCGTATTCTTCAGGCCACAGAATACCCGTTAAACCAAGCTCGGCCATTTGATCAAATATTGCACGATCAAATCTCTCTTCTTCATCACGCTCAGCTGCCGTCGGTGCTACTTCATTCTTAGCAAAGTCTCGAACCATTTTTCTTATCATTTCATGTTCTTCTGATAGTTTAAAATGCATGCCCGTCTCCCCCTTGTGCTTTTATAAAGCTCGGCTAATAACAAGTTTCTGTATTTCGCTCGTTCCTTCATATATTTGCGTGATTTTCGCATCACGGAAAAATCTTTCTACTGGATAGTCCTTCGTATAACCGTATCCCCCAAATACTTGCACCGCTTCAATCGCAACTTCAACAGCTGTTTTAGAAGCGAATAATTTCGCAATAGATGCTTCCTTACCACATGGTAATCCTTGCGCTCTTAGCGATGCCGCCCTATATACGAGTAATCGCGCCGCTTCTACACTAGTTGCCATATCTGCAAGTTTGAAGCCAATCCCTTGCTGCGCCGCAATTGGCTTTCCGAATTGCTCACGTTCTTTCGCATAATCAATCGCACATGCAAGCGCCGCTTCAGCAATCCCTAATGCTTGCGCCCCAATCCCAATTCTTCCAACATCTAAATTCGCCATTGCTACCTTAAATCCTTGTCCTTCTTCACCAAGTAAATTCTCAGCCGGTACCTTCATATCCTCGAACGTAAGTTGTACAGTGCGAGAACCGAGCAGTCCCATTTTATGCTCATCTTTACCGATAATTAAGCCTGGTGTATCTTTCTCTACTATGAATGCAGAAATCCCACTCTTTCCTGCCTCTGGATTTGTAGAAGCGAATACAATATATGTACTTGCTTCACCACCATTTGTAATGAACACCTTCGATCCATTAATAATGTAATGATCGCCTTTCTTCACAGCTCTTGATTTCAAACTTCCTGCATCCGATCCTGCATTTGGTTCTGTTAATGCAAATGCACCTAAATATTCACCAGTCGCAAGTTTAGAAACGTATTTCTCTTTCTGTTCTTCTGTTCCGAAATATAAAATCGGGTTCATTCCAACTGACGTATGTACAGCTAAAATTACACCAACCGTTGCACTTACCTTTGAAATTTCTTCAATTGCTAAAATATAAGAAATAAAATCCATTTCTGCACCGCCGTATTTTGCAGGCGCTGGAATTCCCATTAATCCAAGCTCACCCATCTTCTGCAAAACCTCTTTTGGGAACACCCCTTGTTCCATACTAGGAACAAAGGGAGCAATTTCCTTCTGTGCAAAATCTCGAACCATTTTTCTCATCATTTGCTGCTCTTCATTAAAACGAAAGTTCATATACTCCGCCTCCATTTGCTATAAATCCTTTTAATAATTTGGTAAGACCACTATTTTGTAACAAAGGGGGATTTATTCGTAAACGTAGAAACCACGACCTGTTTTACGTCCTAACCATCCTGCATTTACGTACTTACGCAGTAATGGACATGGGCGGTATTTACTATCACCTAAACCTTCATGCAACACTTCCATAATATATAAACACGTGTCTAAACCGATAAAATCAGCGAGCGTTAAAGGACCCATCGGGTGATTCATACCAAGTTTCATTACTTCATCAATCGCTTCTTTTGTCGCTACACCTTCATATAACGTATAAATTGCTTCGTTAATCATCGGTAATAAAATACGATTCGATACAAATCCTGGGAAATCATTTACTTCAACTGGTACTTTGCCAATTTTCTTCGTAATATCTTCAATTGTTTTGTATACCGCATCATCTGTAGCCAAACCACGAATAATTTCAACAAGTTTCATAACCGGAACCGGATTCATAAAGTGCATACCGATTACTTTTTCCGGACGTTTCGTTACCGCGGCAATTTCTGTAATTGGCAAAGATGACGTATTTGTCGCTAAAATTGCGTGTTCTGGAGCAATTTCATCTAAATTCGCAAAGATTTTCTTTTTAATATCCATTTTCTCGACAGCTGCTTCGATAATAAGATCCGCTTCCTTCACACAATCTAAATCAAGCGTTACTGCAAGACGGTTTAATGTCGCTTCCTTTTCTTCTTCCTTCATGCGCCCCTTTTCTACTTGGCGTGCTAAGTTTTTCGTAATAATAGCCAATCCTCTATCTAATTGCTCCTGTTTTAAATCTTGTACCTTCACATCGTATCCTGCCATTGCACATACTTGCGCAATTCCTGATCCCATTTGTCCTGCACCAATTACAACAATTTTTTGTACACCCATTTCTTCTTCCCCCTTAATTTTTAATAAACTATATATCTTCTAATCTTAATTAGTGAACTTCAATCATCACTGCATCGCCTTGACCGCCACCACTACAAATCGAAGCAATTCCAATTCCACCGCCGCGTTGCTTAAGTGCATGGATTAGTGTAACGATAATGCGCGCTCCGCTTGCTCCAATCGGATGTCCCATCGCTACTGCGCCGCCATTTACATTCAATTTTTCCGGGTCAATTCCCGCGATTTCTGTACTTGCAATTGCTACTGCTGCAAATGCTTCATTAATCTCGAATAAATCGATGTCTTCAATTGTCTTGCCTGTTTTTTCAAGCAATGCGTTAATTGCATAACCTGGCGTTCTCGGGAAATCTTTAGACTCCACTGCAATTGCTGTATGTGCCAAAATTGTCGCTAACGGCTTTCTTCCTTCTTGCTTCGCTCTGTCTTCGCTCATTAATACAAGTGCAGCACCACCATCGTTTAAGCCTGGTGCATTACCAGCTGTCACTGTCGCTGTTTTATCAAATACAGGTTTTAATTTTGCTAACTTTTCAATTGTTGTATCCGCGCGTGGCGCCTCATCCTTTGCAACGACAATAGGGTCGCCTTTTCTTTGCGGAATCGTTACTGGCACGATTTCCTCTTCAAAACGTCCTTCATTATGTGCTGAAACCGCACGCTGGTGGCTACGATATGCCCATTCATCTTGCGCTTCGCGAGAAATTCCATCTTCCTTCGCAACTTCTCCGCCATAAACACCCATGTGTATACCTGAAAATGCGCATGTTAAACCGTCAGCAACGTTTAAATCAACGACTTCGTTGTTGCCCATTCTATATCCCCATCTTGCTCCTCGTAAAATGTAAGGACTGTTACTCATCGACTCCATACCACCAGCTACAATCAATGATTGATCGCCAGTACGAATAATTTGATCCGCTAACGTAACCGCACGAAGCCCCGATGCACAAACTTTATTCACTGTTTCCGTCTGCACTTCCCAAGGGATTCCAGCAGCCCTCGCCGCTTGGCGCGATGGAATTTGCCCCTGCCCACCTTGAATAACCGTTCCGAATATAACTTCCTCAACATCACTAGCAGAAACATTTGCTCTTTCAAGCGCCGCTTTAATTGCAATCCCTCCAAGTTCTGTTGCTTTTACATCTTTTAAAGATCCTCCAAATTTCCCAACCGGTGTTCTTGCTGCACTTAAAATAACTGTTTTACTCATTCCTCTTTCCCCCATTTCCTTTTATCACTGAGCGGACGCTCAGTGTTCCTACGTTGAGAAGAGGTGCAATAATTGCACCTCTTTCTAAAGTTGTATACATTCCTACAAACTAGATTGCTTCTTTCTTCTGTCCAATCACTGAGCGTTCTAAAATCTCTGTTACATCGAGAGTTTGAACTTTCTCTTCAACTTCTTTCGCTTTCGTCCCATCACTAATCATCGTTAAGCAATACGGACATCCTGTACCGATAATGGATGGCTGTACAGCTAATGCTTGTTCTGTACGAGCAACGTTAATGCGTGAACCTGTTGTTTCCTCCATCCACATTAAGCCACCACCTGCTCCACAGCACATTCCCGTTTCACGGTTACGTGCCATTTCTACAAGATTCACACCAGGAATCGCTTTCAAAATGTCACGCGGGGCTTCGTATACTTCGTTGTATCTTCCTAAGTAGCAGGAATCATGGTACGTAACTGTTTCCTCAATAGCGTGAACCGGTTTTAAGCGTCCTTCTTTCACCCACTGAGCTAACAGTTCTGTATGATGATAGACTTCTGCTTGCAAGCCAAAGTCCGGATACTCATTTTTAAATGTGTTATAAGCATGAGGGTCAATCGTAACGATTTTCTTCACTCCTGCTTTTTCAAATTCCTCGATATTTTTTGTCGCCATCTCTTGGAAGACAAATTCATTTCCAAGGCGGCGCGGTGTATCTCCAGAGTTCTTTTCCTTATTACCGAGTATCGCAAATGAAATACCTGCTTCGTTCATCAACTTCGCAAACGATATCGCAATCTTCTGACTACGATTATCATATGATCCCATTGAACCAACCCAGAATAAATATTCGAACTCCTCGCCAGCTTTCGATTTTTCTTTTACAGTTGGAACCGTTACTTCATCATCACCTTGGCGCCAAGTTTCACGCTCTTTACGGTTTAGACCCCACGGATTCCCTTGACGCTCGATGTTTGTCATCGCACGCTGTGCTTCCGCATCCATCTTTCCTTCTGTTAAAACGAGATAGCGGCGTAAATCAATAATTTTATCAACGTGCTCATTCATAACCGGACACTGATCCTCACAGTTACGACACGTTGTACAAGCCCAAATCTCTTCTTCTGTAATAACATCTCCGATTAAACTCGGATCGTAAGCGAGTGTTGTAGCTGCAGATTCTTGTTGTCCTTTCCCAGCTGCCATCATCGCTAACTGATTTCCTTGTGTATTATTAAAAGCAACTACTGGAACCCACGGTGCTTTTGATGTCACTGCAGCTCCTTTATCAGTTAAATGATCGCGAAGTTTTAAAATTAAATCCATCGGCGATAACATTTTACCTGTTCCTGTTGCCGGACACATATTTGTACAACGACCACACTCTACGCAAGCGTATAAGTCAATAAGCTGATTTTGTCTAAAATCTTCGATTTTACCAACACCAAATGTTTCTTGTGTTTCATCTTCAAAGTCAATCTTTTCAAGTTTCCCTGGATTTGAAAGACGGCCGAAGAAAACGTTAGCTGGTCCCGCAATTAAATGCGCGTGTTTCGATTGTGGAACATAAACTAAAAATGTTAACAAAATTAGTAAATGCACCCACCAAGAGAAATAGAACACAGAAATGGCTGCGGTTTCATTTATCCCTGAGAAAACGTAAGCGATTGCAGAAGCGATTGGCTCACTCCATGAAAGCTCCTCGCCATGCCATATAATTCCCATCCCATTACCGAGTAGCACAGAAATCATTAAGCCACCGATAAAGATAAGAACAAGGCCTGATTTGAAATTACGTTTTAAACGAACTAGCTTCTCAACATAACGTCGATGAAAAGCCCAAAAGACTGCAATTAAAATAACAAGTGTGACAATTTCCTGGAAGAATGTAAATGCAGGGTATAGTGGTCCAAGTGGAAGATGTGATCCTGGTGCGAGTCCTTTCCAAACGAAGTCAATTGCTCCAAATTGGACAAGAATAAATCCGTAAAAGAACATAACGTGAATAATGCCGCTCTTTTTATCTTTCAGCAGCTTTTTCTGACCGAAAACATTGACCTTAAGGAGATCCCAACGCTCTTTAAAACGACGGTCAAATTCAATCTTTTTTCCTAACTGTATGTAGGCCATCCTCGTTCGTATAAGATACACAAACAAATATCCCGCATAAGCAATAACAGCAATGGCAGCCAGCCAATTCATGATCAGTAAGCTATTCATTTTTATGCTACCCCTCTCTTTGTAAGCCCTCTTTCTTTTTTAGAATCTTCAAAAACATATAATTTTCTGAATTTTATCCCCTACCTTCATTATATAATGAGTGAGCATTCAGTCAACAGTTTTTTGTTATACAACAACATATTTTTTAATAAAGCTGTTTATTTCGGTGAAACTATAAAGTGAAACTTTAATCATTAGAAGTTATTTACTCCCTACTAATTATTAGCCCACAAATAACCGAATAAAATGAATGTTTGATTTATAAAAAACAAATGGTGAAAAGACCGTGAAGGAGGGAATTTACTCATGTTCTTCTTATCTCTCTTATTAATAGGTATTGCTCTCTGGATTGTAATTGATCTTTCTTATGGGAGAATTGTTCATTTAAGGCGTGTACGTTCTCGTTCTTTCCCTTTACGTCAAAGTGATTTTCACCTTTATACATACGGAAAAGATTTGTATGACACTCTATTTACTGATATAAAACAGGCGAAACACCATGTGCATGTTTTGTTTTTCATTGTAAAAAACGATAAAATCAGCCGAGAATTTTTAAAGTTACTTATTGATAAGGCAAAGGAAGGAATTGAAGTAAGACTTTTACTCGATAGATTGGGAAGCCATCATTTATCAAACGAGGCCGTTCGCTCCCTGCAAAAACATGGTGTCTCTTTTTCATTTTGTCACAAAGTAAAGTTTCCTTTTCCTTTCTTTTCTGCAAATCAAAGAAACCATAGAAAAATTACAGTTATCGACGGGAAAATTGGTTACATTGGGGGATTTAATATTGGTGAAGAGTATTTGGGACATAATGAGCGGTTAGGATTATGGAGGGACTATCATTTACGTCTTACAGGCGAAGGAGTACAAGATTTACAAAAGCAATTTTTACATGACTGGTTTGATGATACAAACCAAAATTTATTGGACGCTTCTCTTTATTTTCCGAAACAGCAACCCGGTACTATCGAACATCAATTTATTCCAACTGATGGTGCCTATTTACAACATACTTTTTTACATTTAATTGAAGGTGCAAAAAAGGAACTCTTTATCGGTACACCCTATTTCATTCCTGGAAGAAAAATTATGAACGCATTATTAGAAGCACGAAAACGCGGGGTTCAAATCACGATTCTCGTTCCAGAAAAAGCGGATCACCCCCTTGTTCGAGAAGCAAAATTCCCATATTGCCGAAAGTTAATACAAGCTGGCTGTAATATTTACGCATTTCAACAAGGTTTTTTTCACGCTAAAGTTATTATAGTTGATGACTATATCTGTGATATCGGAACTGCAAACTTTGATATGAGAAGTTTATATATTAACCATGAAATCAACTGCCTTTTATATGATGAACATTTTATACAAACAGTAAAAAATAAATTCCACGAAGATCTAGAAAATGCGTCATTACTTTCCTTGAAAGATGTTAGTCCGAATTCTCTCATTAATAGAGGCAAAGAATGGATAGGAACAATACTTGCTTTCTTCCTATAGGAAAGATAATGCATAAAGGAGATGTATTCATTATGATTATGCGTTTCGGATATGTCTCACATGCAATGGCACTCTGGGACTGTTCTCCGGCTAAAACGATGACATTTACAAGCTTTCAAAAGCTTAGTAAACAAGAACGAGAAGATAAATTATACGATGTTACGCGGCAGAATCTTGAGCATACAATACGTATTCTTCATTACAATATAGCGCATGAAATTCCATTATATCGCTTATCTTCTTCCATCGTCCCACTTGCAACACATCCCGAAGTCGAGTTTGATTACATCGGATTGTTCACACCGCTTTGGTGTACAATTGGGGCATTAATTAAAGAACATAATTTACGAGTAAGTTTTCATCCGAATCAATTTACACTATTTACAAGCGACAAACCACACATTACGACTAACGCTATTACAGATATGACCTATCATTATAAAGTATTAGATGCAATAGGCATTGCAGATTCTTCTTATATTAACATCCATGTAGGTGGTGCCTACGGAAATAAAGAAAAAGCGGTTGAGCGTTTCCATGAAAACATAAAAAAACTTCCTGCACATATAAAGAGGCAAATGACACTTGAAAATGATGATAAAACATATACAACTGCTGAAACTTTATCTATTTGCCAAAAAGAAAAGATCCCATTCGTATTTGATTATCACCATCACATGGCAAATCTTTGCGAGGAACCGTTAGAAGAGTTACTTCCTGCAATTTTTGAAACTTGGTCACATACAAATATTGTTCCTAAAGTTCACATTTCCTCTCCTAAATCAAAAAAAGAATTTAGGGCTCACGCGGAATATATTGATTTAGAGTTTATTAAACCTTTCTTACACGTTGCAAAAAAAATCAATCATAATTTCGATATTATGATTGAAAGTAAACAGAAAGATTTAGCGATGCTGCAATTCATACATGAATTATCCTCTATAAGAGGGGTAAAAAGAATAAGTAGCTCAACATTACAATGGTAAATTGTAATGTTGAGCTATTTTTTTCAAAAAAAGTAATTTTTTTAGTAAAAAACACCCTATTTTATATGCTATGATTGGAATTAGCATTTTCCACCTGTGATTCAACTTTATTGAAACGGAGTCATAATATGATTAATCAAAAAAAATACGTACACTTTGTCACGATGTACATAATTATATTTTCTCTTTGGATATTTCTTATCCCTAAGGACTTAAATATAAAAGAAATTGGAATTCTCTTCTTATTTTTTTTCGCTACACTCTTTTCTTGCTATTGCCTATATAAAGCAATTAAGAAAATGAAGCGCGGTGACAAATTATTTTGGGTTTTAGTACTATGCACTTGCCTATGTGGATTGACAATGGAGATAACTCTATTTCTTCATTCACTTTCTATATATGACCAAGTCATATTCTCATATAAGGCATTGCCCTTTTTTATCGTACAATATATTTTGCTCTTTTCTGGCTTTGCTATAAAGTTCATAAAACATTACTCTATTAGAGGACTAGCTCAATTTTCATTCGATAGCATCTTTATCGTTATTATGAATATTTATTTTACCTTAACTTTTATTTTGGACATTTCAAGCTTTCGTATGTTAACAACAGATACCTGGGTTTTAATTGGATACTTTATTGCACAATCATTAGTCATTTACGCCGTTATTAGTCTATATAGACGAGAACAATATTCTGCTAGTAGAATCTCATTAATTATCGGCTTTACTATCATACTTGTATACGGATATATACATCTCTTTCAATTAAACGCAGGGATGGAAACTTCTTCTGAAGTCTCTTACTTAATACATACTGCTTCGATTTTATTAATTGGTTTGTCATCCATACTATATATTTTAGATAAACCAATACAGCATGAAACGAAAACAAAATATTATCGGTTTGATTATGTGCGCTTTATATTACCCTATTTTAGTATAATCATTACTTTTTCTTTTATTATCTTTCAACCTTGGGATGATAAGTTCATGTTGATCGGTCTAGTATTATCTCTCATCTTATTATTCTTACGACAACTTTATATGTGGAAAGATAATCAGGCACTAATCGATACATACGAGCAGTTGACTACACAACTAGAAGATAAAGTAGAAGAAGGTGCATCTGCGTTATCAAAAAGTGAACAACGTTATAAATCTTTATTCGAAGATCACCCGGATGCTGTTTTCTCTTTAAACATGTATGGTATTTTCCAACAATCTAATAAAGCTTGTGAAAGCTTATTTACAGCCTACTATTGTGAAGTAGAAAGCTATTCTCTTTTACACTTTATTGACCCAAAAGACCATGATTTACTGCAGAAAGCTTTACAACTAACGAAAGAAGGTAGACCACAAACTTTAGAAGTTCGTACAAAAGAAAAAGAAGGTTATTACTATTACCTTCACATTACACTCATCCCTACTTTCATAAACAAGGAAGTTGTTGGGATGTTCGGTATAGCACGTGATATTACAACTTTATATGAAAAACAAAAACAAGTAGAACATTTAGCCTTTCATGATGCACTTACCGGATTACCAAATCGCCGTAAGTTTGAAAAAGATTTAAAAAACATTTTAAATACCGCTCAGGCTAGCGCAAATGATGTTGCCGTCATATTTCTTGATTTAGATCGATTCAAAAAAATTAACGATAGACTCGGTCATGACGTCGGAGACTTGTTATTAATTGAAGTGGCAAAACGATTACGCAGTTGCCTACGTTCAAAAGATGTCGTTGCTCGCCAAGGCGGAGATGAGTTTACAATTCTATTACCAGATATGTACTCAGAAAAAAGTGCGGCCTTTATAGCTGAACAGATTTTAAATATTTTAAACAAACCATTCTTCATTAAAGATGAAGAACTGTCTATTACACCAAGTATCGGAATTGCAATGTACCCTGATTGTGGAACTGATGTAACAGCATTAATGAAAAATGCTGATATGGCTATGTATCGCGCGAAAGCAAATGGAAAAAACCGATTTGTTTTCTTCTCAAAAGAAATGAGTATCGCTCAAAATGAGAGTAACTTCTTAGAAGGAGAACTTTCAAAAGCATTACAACAAAATGAATTTTTCCTTGAATATCAGCCACAAGTAAGCACAAAAACAAAACAAGTTATTGGTTTTGAAGCATTAATTCGTTGGAAACATCCAAAGCTCGGTATCGTATCCCCAGCCCAATTTATCCCTCTAGCAGAGGAAACTGGATTCATTATTGAACTTGGAAATTGGATTTTACGTACTGCTTGCTTAGAAGCGAAAAGATGGCATAATCAAGGTTTCTCTCACTTAAAAGTCGGTGTAAATTTATCTGTAGTTCAATTTAATCATGCAGATTTAATCCCAACTATTTCAAAAGTTTTAGAAGAAACAGAGTTACAACCAGAAGCACTAGATATCGAAATTACAGAAAGTATCGCCATTAACCAAAATCAATCTGTAGTTGCAAAACTAGAACAACTTCAAAATCTCGGTATTCAAATTTCAATTGATGACTTTGGAACTGGTTATAGTTCTTTAGCTTATTTAACAAAATATCCAATTAATACATTAAAAATTGCTCGAGAATTTATTTGCGGAATTACAACTAGTCCTTTAGAGGAAGCGATTATTTCTTCCATTATTACACTATCAAAAGAACTAAATTTAGAAGTTATCGCAGAAGGTGTAGAAACCGAAGAACAATGGAAGTTTTTATATGAGCAAAACTGTGACCACATTCAAGGATTCTTTATTAGCAAGCCCGTTTCTAGTAAAGACGTTTGGAGGTTACTCCACAAAAAAACAACCGTCTAAGTAAGACGGTTGTTTTTTTAATATTCAAAAGGTAGGTCCGAAGCTAATTGTACCTCTTGATCATTATGAGAAATTACTTGGCTTTTCTCTAAAGCTGTATCTGTTAATGAAATACCCCATGCCATTGCTAACGTTAATAAACTACCAATAAGTAATTTTTTCATATTCCATCACCCACATTTTTTCTTTTAATATATCATGAAAGTTTATCCATGCCGTATGCAATTATGCATATCCATTTTTTAGGGTTATTCATTCATTGATTTTATTTACGATTGCCTCTTTATATGCATGCATTTCTAATATATCAAAAAAGAAACTTGCTTTCTTATATGTATCTTCAATCTCTGCCTCATCATACTCCAACCTTTCTAGACATTCACCTCTTTGATAGTACAGCTGCCCAATTAATGCCATACTATTAATTCGGCAAGATATTTCAATCGCCTTATTCACTTGATATAAGGCTTGTTCATATTGATTATCTAAGTATAGTGCTTTTGCATGATTATATCTTACCTTCACGTCGAATTCTTCATTATCATGCAATGACTCTAATTGTTTCAATATACCTTCAAATAACTCAATACTCTTCTTAAAATAGCCATTTTCAGCATAAATATTTGCGATTGCATTTTCTATATAGAGGTTTTGGTATACATCTATTCCAGCTAGTTGTTGGTTTAACAATTTTTTCAATTCTAAAATACAATATTCGTAATCAATTTTCTTCAACATGTAAGCTGCTACATGATATTGCCATTGAAGAAACTGCTGGAATTCGGGATGATATTCTTCCTTTTTCAGCTCATTCCATACTCTATTATAAATCTCTTTATATTTTTTTTGCTTACATAGCGTAATGACTTGATCTTTAAACTGCTTTTTTCTCTCAATATCTGAATAAATGAGTACCTCATAAAAATGAATAATGGGAACTTGTAACTTTGCTGCAATACCTTGCAATATATCCATACTTGGGTATACTGCGCCTGATTCAATTCGGCTCACTTCCGATTGATGACATATGTTCTCGGATAACTGTTTTTGTGTTAATCCCCGCATTACCCTAATTTTCTTAATTTCACTTCCTAATTTTTCTGCGTGCATACTTACTCACCATCCCATTATAACAATATAATTTGTTAAGTTGTCATACCACTACAATAATGTGAGTTCGACAATTTTTGACATGAAATAATGCATAATATATATAAAATTCGGCAAATTCTTCATACAATTCGTCTCACATATAATAATAGATTAGTAGTTTTATAAATAAATTATAGAAGATTCGTCCGTGCCTTCGTTACATTCGGTCCTCTTTTTCCTTTATTAGCAGTAGCAGAAGTTATTCACACCCAAGAATTAGACAGAAATGAAGTAAAATTTGAAATTACTTAGCCTAATTTAACGCTTAAAAAATTACACAACCTCAAAATGATACGAAAAAAACATACTGAAAAGGTATTTAAAAGGTGAGATAAATGAGGCGGAAGCTCCACAAAAGTGAATGACAACTGAAATGAATATAGATTCCCAACCTACAAATAAAGCAACAAAAGAAAATCAAACCGAAGCTCGCCTTGCACAAACATATAAAAACTATAAAGTATATGGCCAAGATCTCATTGTAAAAGTAGATAAAAATGGAGTAATCACAACTGTTAGTGGTAAAGTTGTCCAAAACTTAGATCAACAACCTAATCTTACTATAACAAATTTTTTGTCGAAAAATGAAGTAAAATCTACATGACACCATACACCCCTAATTAAGGGCCATGTAACTAAGACGGAATTACAAGAAAAAGAAGTTTACCATTCATAGGTAAACTTCTTTTTATATCCATCCCTTTTCTTCCGCAATTGTAATTGCCTCAATTCTATTTTTCGCATCAAGCTTCGTTAATACTTCAGAAATATAATTACGTACTGTACCTGGCGAAAGATAAAGTGCCTTGGCGATTTCATTTGCCGTCTTTCCCTCTTTCGCAAGTAGCAATACTTCTTTTTCACGATCCGATAACGGATTTTGCTCCTGCCATAAGCCGAACATTAAATCTTGAGAAATCTCTCGTTTTCCTTTCATTACATTACGAATCGATGCAGCTAAATCCTCGCTTGGGCTATCTTTTAATAAATATCCGTGCACACCAGCTTTCATTGCTCGTTCAAAATATCCCGGGCGCGCAAATGTTGTTAAAATCATTACTTTACATGCCGATTTTTCTTTCTTCAACGTTTCCGCAACATCTAATCCACTTTGAATTGGCATTTCAATATCCATAATGCTTACATCAGGCTTTAACGATTCAATTAGTTTTAGCGCCTCTTCCCCGTTTGCAGCCTGCCCAATTACTTCAATATCATCTTCTAGATCAAGCAGGGCCCCTAATGCACCACGAAGCATCCGCTGATCTTCTGCAATAATAATTCGAATCATGCCTTCACCTCATCTTTTCCTGTTCGAATAACAACTGGAACTTTTACTGTTAATAGTGTTCCTGGATTAATCGTACCTAGTTCAACAAATCCATCAATAAGAGCGATTCGCTCCTTCATACCACGAATACCATTCCCATCGTGATTTTGATCCGCTAAACCGATTCCGTTATCTTTTACTGTCAAAATCAATTCACCTTGTGATTCTAGTAAAGAAACTGTGCAATGCGTTGCCTTACTATGCTTTACAACATTCGTAACAGCTTCACGTAAACACATTCCTAAAATATTTTGTTCAATGGGTGATAGCAAACTTGCACTTGTTTCTTGTTTGATCTCTAATTCAATATTAGCAGCTTGTAAGATCGCTTTTATTTGCTCAAGCTCTTCTTCTACCGTAATCATGCGCATATCAGAAATTAATTCCCTTAGCTGCTTTAAAGCAGTGCGAGATGTTTGTGTAATTTCCTTCGCTTCCGTACTTGCACGCTCCGGATTTTTTACAATTAACTTCTCCACGAGCTGACTTTTTAAAGTAATGAGTGATAATGTATGCCCTAACGTATCATGAAGATCTCTTGCAATACGCTGCCTCTCTTCACGTTTTACTAAGTCCTTAATTTGCTCATTCGCTTCGTTTAATTGATTTCTTAACATCTTTTTCTGGTTAAAATTGCGCATACCAAATGGTGTAAGAAGCATTAAAATAAACATCGGAACGATATTTACTAAACTTGTCGGTGTTAGTTGATTCATATTTACAAATACAAATACTCCAAGCATTACAACTAACAAAAATAGTAATATCCGAAATACTTTCTTACTTGGTGCAAACCCCATTGCACTTGCTGTGAAAAAGCCAAAGAATATCATGAAGGGATTATAAAATAAAGCAAATAAAAGCGTAAGTATCATTTGAATACAAGCCCACAAAATGAACGTCTTCTGAACAAAATAAAGTTGACGGTATGTGATCATGAAAACTATCAACATACCGCTTCCTATTACAAGCTTCCATCCCGATACTTGTGTTAAATTATAAATTGGAAATAACAAATAAACGAGCCACATATACGGAAAGAATCCCATATGTTTCGGAAAAATCTCAATCCTCTTCTTCTCTGTCATTTATACCGCTTCCTGTCTTTTTCTTATATATATTGATATTACAACAAATATAAGGAAATAACCTCCTAGTACCGCGATATTTTCCCATCCAATTGATTTTCCAGCTACAATGTCCCACGCACCACTTCCGAAATGATATGTCGGTGTCCATTCACCAATCGTTCTCAATATTTTTGGAAATACTTCAATCGGCATCCATAGCCCACCAATTACAGCTAAGCTCATATTTAAAATATTTGCTAAGCCAGCAGCTGCATCCGCCTTCTTAATAGAACCAATTACTGTTCCAAGTGCTAAAAATGGTGTTACCCCTAACAATAACCATAATCCAGCACCAATCCACTGCCCTACCGTTAACTCCACATGATTAATTAATATCCCTGCAATAAAGATAACTAATATTGAAAAAGCATTTACTACTGTTTGAGCGATGATCTTTGCTGTTAAATATGCACCTTCTGGAAGCGGTGTAATTTTTAAAAGGTGTGTCCATCCCTGCCCTTTTTCTTGAGAAATTCTTACACCGAAACTAAACAACGCAGTCCCTACAATACTGAAAGTAGCCATTGAAATTAAATAATGCGCCTTCCATGCATCACCGTTTTGCGGTACTTGAATAACGTTTGTGAAAATGTAATAAAACATAACGGGCATTAATAATGAGAAAAAGATAAATAATTTATTGCGGAATGTACGTAAAATTTCTATTTTGCATTGCATCCATAGTGCTTTCATGCTATTTCCCCCTTCTGATTTGCGACAAACTGTTCAAATGCTTCATCAAGACTCCCACGTTCAACAGAAACGTCTG
Organism: Bacillus cereus group sp. MYBKT111-2; assembly: GCF_051915205.1. Lineage (NCBI taxonomy): Bacteria > Bacillati > Bacillota > Bacilli > Caryophanales > Bacillaceae > Bacillus > Bacillus cereus group sp. MYBKT111-2. The sequence goes on along the minus strand of NZ_JBQAEG010000006.1, from coordinate 159,165 downwards.
TGACAGGTAAATTCCTTTTATAAATTGCTTGTAAAGTTGCATCGGTATCCTCAGTTGTTAAGATGAAACGTCCTTCATTTGACTGTACTTCTGTTACATTCGGCAATTCCTTTAGTACACTCTTAGGAATTTTTTCTTTCGAATAAAATGAAATCGTTTTTCGAGAAATCGTTGCTTTCATCTCATCTGGTGTACCATCTGCGATAATCTTTCCATTCGCAAACAGTAAAATACGATCTGCCAATGCATCTGCTTCTTCTAAATAGTGCGTTGTTAAAATAATTGTTTTCCCTTCACTTGCTAATTTTCGAATTGTTTCCCAAAACGTTCTTCGAGACGTAATATCCATTCCAACTGTCGGCTCATCTAAAAATAACAAGTCTGGATTTCCTGCAAGTGCGAGTGCAAAGTTTAATCTTCTTTTTTGCCCACCTGATAATTTCTCACATCTTTGCTTTCGCTCCGATTCTAAATTTGATAACTGTAGTAACGTTTCTTTCGCTACCGGATTCGTATAATAGCTACGGAATAACTCAATTGCCTCTTCCACTGTAATGCTATCAATGACACTTACTTCTTGTAGCATCGCACCGAGGCTATTACGAACATCTCTATGCTTTGGACTCTTTCCGAATATAGAAACCGTTCCTTCCGTTGGATCCTTTAATCCAAGCATCATCGACATCGTCGTCGTTTTCCCTGCACCATTCGGTCCAAGCAATGCTACGATTTCTCCTTTATTCACATGAAATGAAACGTTATTTACTGCTTTTTTATGTTTAAATGTTTTAGAAACACTATTTACTTCAATAATCTTTTCCATCTCTCCACCCCCGCTGTTTCTTATATTTACATTGTATTCCTTGGAAAACTTAGGAAACAGTATGATGCGTCATGACATCGATATGACAATTGTCATGTATTCTTTATGAGAGGAATCAATCCACCATACTGCAAGCGAGTAGCAGGACGAAAATAAACATGATACAATCGGGTAAGATATATATTCGAGGAAGGACAGTGGTTTTCATGATTATTCGTAATGAACAAGATTTAGAAGGCTTACGAAAAATCGGCCGCATCGTTGCGCTTGCACGTGAAGAAATGAAAAAAGAAGCGAAGCCAGGTATGACAACGAAAGAGCTTGATTTGATTGGCAAAAAAGTATTAGATGAGCATGGTGCTATTTCTGCGCCTGAAAAAGAATATGATTTCCCTGGCGTAACTTGCATCAGTGTAAATGAAGAAGTTGCTCACGGTATTCCAGGTGATCGTGTATTAAAAGAAGGCGACCTTGTAAATGTCGACGTATCTGCAGCACTTGATGGTTATTATGCAGATACAGGTATTTCATTTGTACTTGGAGAAGATGAAGCAAAAGAAAAGCTTTGCCAAGCAGCTGTTGATGCCTTTTGGGCAGCAATGAAAAAGGTGAAAGCTGGTTCAAAACAAAACCAAATTGGTCGTGCCGTTTCAAACTTTGCACATACAAATGGATACAATGTTATTCAAAATTTAACTGGTCACGGTATTGGTCTTAGCTTACATGAAGCACCAAACCACATTTTAAGCTATTTTGATCCAATGGATAATGCGCTTCTAAAAGACGGTCTTGTTATCGCTGTAGAGCCATTCATTTCTATGAAAGCTGATCACATTATCGAACGTGGCGATGATGGTTGGACATTCGTTACACCTGATAAAAGCCTTGTTGCACAATGTGAACATACAGTTGTCGTAACACGTGGCGAACCGATTATTTTAACAGAAGTATAAAAAAGAACCGCTTCTTACTAAGAAGCGGTTCTTTTTACATACTTTTTTGAAAAGAAGCAATACGGTTGAACTCTTTTTCATTTACGTATATAATTTTTAACGAAGGTTTGATGATTATCTCTTATAGAAGATAATCAAGGGAGTACCTTCTTTTTTTATTTAACAGCATCGATTAAAGTAATGCGTTCTATTTATTATAAGACGCTGTCTTCACTTTAATCTACGAATTGTATACTCTTTTAGATAGTACATATTTTCTTCATTCTGACCAAATTCAAGCTACATTTTATCACTACCTCAATACGAAAGAACTTTTTACAATGAGATACATTATTTTGGTTAGTATGTATCGTAAAACTCACCTTTATAACGATTCTTTACACATTGCAAGAATACAAATCCTTATAAAATAGTTTAAGCATTTCACTGCATATTTTTTGTATGTACCTATTTTATAAAGAACCACATAACAACTCGCATTCTATAAAGGTCTGATATCATTCCTTATCAGCACTTCATTCGGCATTTTTTGTCGAAATTTGTATATTCATTCCCTATATTATTAAAATATACATTTGTTTTACGTTACAAGACATCAATATGAACACTTTTTCTATAAGAGTATACGTAGTAAAGGAGGCATCACGTAAAGCACATTGATCTATGACAAATAATCTCTTCATAAAGCATTGTTATGCAATAGAAGGATTCATAAAGGAGGCACAATGAAAAAACTTTTCAATATATGTTTAATTGTATTCGTACTATTTTCGCAACTTGCTAGTTTTCCATACAATCAAGTAAAAGCGGAAACCTTAGCAGGGAATTCATTATTTGACACTGTTGAAATGAAAGATGCAACAAATCATATTATTGACGAAGCATTAAATCCTAAAAACTTAATAAAAGTAGGATCAACCATTCACCTAGAATATGCTTGGTCAATAAAAGATCAACAAACAGACTCAGCAGTGCTCCAAATACCTAACGCATTAAAAGTAAAAAGTGACCAACAGGGAAATCTGATGGCAGAGCAACAAATTATTGGTCAATATTTTGTTAAAGCAAACGATAACAAAATGAAACTAGTATTTAACGACCAAGTAAAAGATTCCAAAGGTGCTAACGGAAAAATCAGTATTGATGTAGTATTCAATCCAGATTTAAAATCTGGTGCAAAATCTGTTCAACTCTCTTTCCCTTTAGGTGCAACAGCTAAGCCTATTTCAGTTCCTGTTCAAGTAGATAACTCGGCTTCACCTACTACGGATAAGGATACTGCTCAACAACCTGCAGAAGAGCAAAAAGATGGTGATGCTCAACAACCTGCAAAAGAGCAAAAGAATGGCGATACTCAACAACCTGCGGAAGAGCAAAAGAATGGCGATACTCAACAACCTGCGGAAGAGCAAAAGAACGGTGATGCTCAGCAACCTGCAGAAGAGCAAAAGAACAGTGATGCTCAACAACCTACGGAAGAGCAAAAAAACGGTGATGCTCAGCAACCTACGGAAGAGCAAAAAAACAGTGATGCTCAACAACCTACGGAAGAGCAAAAAAACGATGATGCTCAGCAACCTACAGAAGAGCAAAAAAATGGTGATAATACAACAGAACAGCCTGTTGATAATCCCGCCCCATCACCTAAGCAAATTACAGAAAATATTTTAACAGGTGTCACACTAACGGATAAAGACGGTAAGCCATTTAATGATACTGATAATCGTCCAAATCCAGATTCTATTACCCAAATCAATTTCACATGGGAAGTTTTTAAATCGTTGAACGTCAAAAAAGGTGATTACTTCACTTTCCAACTCCCAGAATATTTTATTGTCCACAATACTATTACAGAAGATTTAATAGATGGAGAAGGTCATACGATTGGATCGTTCGTTGTTACACCTGATGGCAAAGTAACAATGACTTTTAACGAATACGTTGAAGATCATCCCGATATATCTGGACATTTAAACATTCGTACGGAGTTTAATGAAGTAAAAATTACAGGGACTACAGAAAAACAAATTCCATTCCCTATTAAAGAAAAAGACGTTATTATTGAGCTTGATTTCAAACCTAAAGTAACAAAATCTATAGATAAAAAAGGTGTACCTGATAGACCAATTAATACGAATCAAATTAATTGGAAAGTAGAAATGAACAAGACAAAAGATAAGCTTACAAATGCCGTCTTTCAAGATGACATTCCAAATGGAGCTAGTCTCAAAGAAGATTCTATTAAGGTTTACTATTTAGAAGTAGATATTAACGGAAACACAACTCGTGGTGCAGAAGTTCCTAAAGAAGAATATGAACTTACTTCATCCTCTAATAAATTAAATATCGCTTTCAAAAAAGAAACGAATAAAGCATATGAAATTGAATATGCAACAAAGATTACAGATGAAAGTGTTACTAGTTTCAAAAACAACGCAAAAGTATCCAGTGATAACCAAGGTAGTGTAGCTGCGAATGCCACTGTAACTGTTTCACGCGGTACACATCTTAAAAAAACTAGTAAGTACAATCCAAAAACACAAACAATCGAATGGACAATTACTTATAACGGTGATCAGAGAGATATTAAAAAAGCTGATGCGCTTTTAAAAGATGTTTTGGATAAATCTCATAAAGTTGATAAAAATTCTATCGTGGTAAAAAATGCTTCTTATGATGATGCAGGAAAACTTGTTACAGGTGACAACGCCACAAACTTTACTGTAAAGGAAAACGATGATGGATTTGATTTGCAATTTACTGAAGATATCAATAGCGCCTATGTCATTACTTATACATCAAAAGCTACGAATGATGTCATAAGAGATGGCGCAATCAAAAATGAAATTATCGCAGATGGTGGCTCAAGCAAAACAAACAAAGTTACGTTAAAACAACAAAATATCATAAAGAAACACAATAAAAATGCAGGCGATACAGATTACAATGCGAAAACAACAAAATGGACCATTATTGTAAATGATAATAACTACGTGTTAAACGACGCTGTTATTACTGATACATTTGACTTTGGTGGCCTAACGTTACAGGAGAATAGTTTCAAGATTACTGACGGATCAAATGAACTTAAATTAGGACATGACTACATACTTCATGTAACCGATAAGGGATTTGAAGTAAAACTAACTGGTGATTATAAGTCCAATATGGATAAAACTTTAACTATCACATACACAACAGACTTCAATTATGAAAATTTATCCAAAGAGAAGGATAATAAATCATTCAAAAATACAGCAAATTTATCATGGATAGACATAAATGATAAAAAGAACAATAGTTCATCTGATGATACATTTGATCCTGATTACTACACAAAAGGAAACGGATTTAAATACGGTTCTTACAATGCCCAAAAGAAAGAAATTAAATGGGACATAGGGTTTAACTATAATAATAGACCGATTAAGGATCCTTCTATCGTTGATGTATTAAGAGATAACCAAAAATTAATACCAGAATCTATTGAAGTTCGACATATGAAATTAACTGGTGGTGCACATGGATTTGAAGTAGGCGATCCTGTTCCTCCTAGCGAATATACGATAGAACATCCAGCAAAAGAGAACAACAATACATTAACGGTGCATTTTAAAAACGAAATTAATTCTGCATATTATATTAGCTTTAAAACTTCACTTGTAGGTGAACAAATTAATAAACGCTACGATAATTATGCCGATTTAAAAGATGGATCGAAAACTGTTACTACTATCCATGGTGCATTTGAGATCAAAAACGGTGGTAGCGGTGTTACGAAAACAGCAAAACAAAATGACAAGTATATTGATTGGAGTGTTTCCATTAATCCGAGTCAATCAACTATCGAAAATGCTGTCGTAACAGACGAACCAACAAACAATCAAATTCTTGATGAAAAGTCCTTCCACCTATACCCAACAACAGTAGCTGTGGATGGCACTTTAACAAAAGACACAACAAATGAATTAAAAGAAGGAACAGACTATAAACTCAAAATAACAACAGACAACGATACAGGAAAACAACAATTTAAAATTGAATTCCTTCATACCATTGATCAAGCTTATATTTTAGAATACCGCTCACTCATTAATGCAGACCATAATGAACGAGTAAGTAATAAAGCGACGATTACTGGTCATCGCTTAACATTAGAGAAAGTGGAAGATGTTAATTTTGTTGAAGTTAAAGTATCTTCTGGATCTGGGGGTGGTTCTGCTAATAAAGGACGCGGAAGCCTTCAAATTATAAAGGTTGATGACAAAGATCAAACAGTAAGATTAGCTGGAGCAGAATTTACTTTATATGATCAAACAGGTACAACCGCTATTCGACCAATTACAACAGGTGATGACGGTGTCGCTAAGTTTAACAACTTACGACGTGATAAATATTTAATTAAAGAAACGAAAGCACCTAAAGGTTATGTAATTAGTAACGAATTACGAAAAGGTATACTTGTCGAGCTAGGTTCTGAAGAAATTACAAAATATACCCTTACAAATAAAAAGTTTGTTGGGAAAGTAGTACTTACAAAAACTGATGCTACGAGTAGAGAGAGACTTGAACATGCTGTTTTCTCTTTACTGGATCAAAACAAACAGGTTATTCCTGAACATAAAGAATTAATAACAAATGATAAAGGACAAATTACTGTAGATCATTTAAAACCAGGAACTTACTACTTACAAGAAACAAAGGCTCCTGAGCATTATAAATTAGATGATCGACTGATTGAGGTTAAAATCGCGGAAGATCAAACAACAGTAATAAACCGCACTGCAACAAACAGCTTGATTCCAGGTTCGGCCATTTTAACAAAAGTCGATAAAGATGGAAAAACTTTAGCAGGTGCGGAGTTCAGTGTACGGGACCGAAAAAACAAAATAATCCCCGGCTATGGAAAATTAACGACAAATGATCAGGGACAAATCGAAGCAACAAATTTACGTCCTGGAGACTATCAATTTGTTGAAGAAAAGGCTCCTAAAGATTACGACATAGATAAAACACCAATTGAGTTTACAATTGTAAAAAGTCAACAGAAGGCAGTTACTGTTACTGCGACAAATCACCTCATTAAAGGTGGCGTCACTTTAACAAAAACTGATGATATCGATGGTACAGCTCTTGCAGGTGCTATATTTAAAATTGTCGATGCTAACGATGAAAAGAAAGTCATTCGCGAAAATGTAAAAACTGGTGCCGATGGTAAAGTAACTGTTAAAGACTTAGAGCCTGGTACGTATAAATTTACTGAAACAGAAGCTCCTAAGGATTATGTGTTAAATACAAAGCCGATCGAGTTTACAATCGATAAAAGCCAACAGTCTTTTGCTACTGTTACGGCAACAAACAGTTTAAAAACAGGAGAAGTTGAATTATTAAAAGTTGATGAATTCGGTGATAAAAAACCTCTTGCAGGTGCCGTATTTAAAATTGTCGATGTAAATAATAATGATGTTCGTACTGACTTAACTACAGATGCTGATGGAAAAACAAAAGCTGATAAGCTACGTCCTGGTACGTATAAATTTATTGAAACAGCTGCTCCTGAACATTACGTTTTACGAGCAGAACCTATTGAATTTACAATCGATAGAAGTCAGAAAGAAACTCTACTTGTGAAAGCTGAAAATGCTTTAAAACCAGGAGATGTTGAATTAACGAAAGTTGATGATATCGATGGTACAGCTCTTGAAGGTGCTGTATTTAAAATTGTCGATGCTAATGATGAAAAGAAAGTCATTCGCGAAAATATAAAAACTGGTGCGGATGGTAAAGCCATCGTTACTGGCTTACGCCCTGGCGATTATAAATTTATCGAAGTAACAGCACCGAAGTATTACGATAAAAATACAAATCCAATCAAGTTCACAATTACAGAAAGTCAAACAACGTCGGCTACTGTTACTGCTAAAAACAGCTTAACAAAAGGCGGTATTGAATTAACAAAAGTGAATGCTGCAGATGAAAAGGAAACACTTGAAGGTGCGGTATTTAAAATTGTTAATAGAGATACAAATGAAGATGTTCGTGCGGAACTTGTTACGAATAGTGAAGGAAAGTTAGTTGTAGGCGACTTACGTCCTGGTAACTATAAACTTATCGAAACAAAGGCCCCAACTTATTACGATGTAAATGTAGAACCAATTGAATTTACAATCGAAAAAGGACAACAAAAACTTCTTCCACTTACATTTAAAAATAGTTTAACGAAAGGAAAAGTTAAACTTATTAAAGAAGATGATGTGGAGAGTAGTATCGCTCTTGCCGGCGCAGTGTTCACATTACAAGACGCAACAGGCAAAGAAATTGCGAAAGATTTAAAAACAGATGATTACGGAGTAATAGTTATTCCTGATTTAGCACCAGGAGATTATCAATTTATTGAAACCTCAGCTCCTGAACATTATAAATTAGATCAAACGCCTATTAAGTTCACGATTAAAAAAGGTAGCAAGGATGACCTTCCAGTCCCTGTCACTGTAACAAATAGTTTACTTACAGGTGGCGTTACTTTAACAAAGGTTGATGACATTGATGGCGTTACTCTTGAAGGCGCAGAATTTATCATTGTTGATGCTCATGATACGAAAAAGGTAGTTCGTAAAGGATTAACTACCGATGAACATGGTAAAGTTTCTGCTTCTGATTTACGTCCAGGTGACTATCAATTTATTGAAGTAAAAGCTCCAAAAGACTATGACTTAAGACAAGATCCTATCCCGTTCACTATCGGAAAAAGTCAAAAAGAAAATATTAGCGTTACCGCTACTAACAGCTTAACGAAGGGTGGCGTCATTTTAACCAAAATCGACGACATAGATCGTACAATGCTGAAAGGTGCAATCTTTAAAGTTGTTGATATGAAGGGTACTGAAGTTCGTACAAATCTTGTTACAGATAAAAATGGAAAAATTTACGTTCCTGATTTACGTCCTGGAGACTATCAGTTCATTGAAACAAAGGCTCCTGAGCACTATGTATTAGACGAAACACCGATTCCATTTACAATTGAAAGAAGTCAAACGAAAGAGATCAATGTTACAGGGAAAAATACTTTGAAAAAAGGTAGCGTTGAATTAATAAAAATTGACGATATTGATACTGATACGAAGCTCGCTAATGCTGTATTTGATTTATTAGATGCAGACGGACAGCTAGTTGAAAAAGGTTTAAAAACAAATAATGAAGGGAAAATTGTTGTTGAAAACCTACGTCCTGGCACGTATCAATTCATTGAGACAATAGCTCCTGAACATTACGATTTAAATAAAAAACCGATCAAATTTACAATTAAGAAAAGCCAAACTGAAACGCTTCATGTTACGGCTAAAAACGCTCTAACAAAAGGTGGCGTTGAACTTTCTAAAGTAGATGACATCGATGATACTAAACTTGAAGGTGCTGTATTTAACATTGTTGATATGAACGGTACTGTAATTCATAAAGGTCTTGTTACAAATAATAAAGGAAAAATCGAAATCGATGACCTACGTCCGGGTGATTATCAATTCATCGAAACGAAAGCTCCTAAGCATTACGTTTTAGATGAAACGCCAATCCATTTCACTATTGAAAAAGGACAGAAGAAAGCTATTTCTTTAACTGCTAAAAATAGCTTACAACAAGGTAGTATTGAACTACTTAAAGTAGATGATCTAAACGATCAAATGAAACTTTCTGATGCGGTATTTAATTTACTAGACCAAAACGGAAAAGTGCTTAAAACAGATTTAAAAACAAATAATGAAGGAAAGATCGTTGTTGAAAATTTACGTCCTGGTACGTATCAATTTGTCGAAACAACCGCTCCGAAACATTATGATTTAGACAAAAAACCAATTGTAGTTACAGTTGAAAAAAGCCAAAAAGATATTGCTACTGTTACTATGAAAAATAGTTTAACAAAAGGCGGAGTTGAACTTTCTAAAGTAGATGACGTCGATGGTACTACTCTTGAAGGCGCAGTATTTAACATTGTTGATATGAATGGTACGGTAATTCATAAAGACCTTGTTACAAATAGTAAAGGAAAAATTGAAATTAATGACCTACGTCCAGGTGATTATCAATTCATCGAGACAAAGGCTCCAAAACATTACGATTTAAATAAAGAACCAATTCCTTTCACTATCGAAAAAGGACAAGCTGAACCGATTTCTGTTACTGCTAAAAATAGTTTAACAAAAGGTGCTGTAGAACTTTCTAAAATGGATGATATCGACGGTACAGCTCTTGAAGGTGCGGTATTTAAAATTGTTAATAAGGATGGACACGACGTCCGTACTGATTTAACTACTGATAAAAACGGCCGTTTAGTTGTGGATGAATTACCGCCAGGAGACTATGAGTTTATCGAAACAAAAGCTCCTAACCATTATGACTTAAACGAAACACCTATTAAGTTCACAGTTAAAAAAGGACAAGAAAAAATAGCTTCTGTTACTGCTAAGAATAGCTTAACGAAGGGCGCTGTGGAATTAACGAAAGTCGATGACATCGACGGCTCTACTCTTGAAGGAGCTATCTTTAAAATCGTTGATATGAACGGCAATGACGTTCGCGCTGATTTAACTACTGATAAAGACGGAAAAATTTCTGTTTCTGATTTACGTCCGGGTGACTATCAGTTTATTGAAACGAAAGCTCCTACTGGGTACGATTTAAATGCTAAGCCAATTCCTTTCACAATTACGAAAGGACAATCTCAAGTTACTTCTGTTACAGCGTTAAATAGTTTAACAACAGGTTCAATAGAATTAACTAAAGTTGATATGGATCACAATGGAACACTTGAGGGTGCCATTTTCAATATTTTAGATCAAGATGGAAAAGTAGTACGAGAAGGCTTAAAAACAGATGGGCATGGTAAATTAATCATAAATGATTTGAAACCTGGCAATTATCAACTAGTGGAAACAAAAGCTCCTGAAGGCTATCAATTAGATGCATCACCAATAAGCTTTACAATTGAAAAAGCCCAAGCTGCACCACTACAAATTACAGTTTCAAATAAAAAGATTGAATCTTCATCAGGTGGAGATAATGAATCAATTACTCCTCCGAATAAAGAAGAGAAACCAGGTAAGGAAACTTCTGAAGAACTAGAAAAAGGAAATCCTGAAACACATGGTAAGGAAACTTCTGAAGAACGAAAAAACGGAAATCCTAAAACACAGACAAACAAACAGCAAGATGACCGAAATACAGGTAAAGAACTTCCAAATACAGGTCACAAAAAAGATCCTACTCAAACAGTAGGCATCGTACTTCTACTAGCTGGATTGTTAAGTATTTTAGCTACAAAACGAAAAAAATATTATTAATAGTTTTTCACACCCAATCAAGTGAACATTTGATTGGGTGTTTTTTTATACAAAAAAGGACGATACATAGCGTATCGTCCTTTTAACGGGGTGAGGCTGTCCAAAAGTACGGAAAACCTTTGAACAGCCTCGTATTTTCATATGGATGCCTTACATATATCACTGATGATAATTATGAAATGCGGAAACATATTTATCATCACATGATTCAAACACGAGAAAAGAAACCCTACAGTGGATTCTTTTCTCTACATAATCTAAAGTTTGGGTACACTAGATTCATGCAATGTAGGAGCTTTCCAAATAGAAAGCGAACCTTCGTTTAAAATGATAGCATACATATCTCCGTCAAAAATATGCAAATGTGCATATAGCGTTTTTTATTTCTCAATGTCAGAATATTGAAAAACAATAAAGATAAGGGTAAAATGAAGTCGTTATCCGTCTTCTTTTGTCAGTCAGAGAGAATAGAAGAATAGGAGAGGGAAAAATGAAAAAATCTTTGAAACAAAAAATAGTAAGCTCTTTGCTTGCTGTATCACTCGCTGTTAGTTTAGCTCCAATTGGACAAGCTAAAGCTGATTCCACGTCAGAAATCAAGCAGACTTCATCTATCACAAAACAAGTTGATGCAAACCGCGCTATCGAACACATCCGTTTCTTATCCGAAACAATTGGTCCTCGACCTGGTGGGACAAAATCAGAAGAATGGGCTTCTCGCTACGTCGGTATGCAGCTTAAATCAATGGGCTATGAAGTAGAATATCAACCATTCCAAGTGCCGGATCAATACGTTGGATTTATTGAATCACCATTATCCACAAAACGTAATTGGCAAGCTGGTGCTGCTCCTAACGCACTAATTTCTACAGAGGCTGTTACAGCTCCTCTTATCTTTGTTCAAGATGGGACAAAATTAGAGGATATCCCAAATGAAGTAAACGGAAAAATTGTTTTATTCGAAAGAGGAACAACAGTAGCAGACTACAATAAACAAGTTGAAAATGCTGTTAGCAAAGGTGCAAAAGGTGTTCTTTTATACAGTTTAATTGGCGGTCGTGGGAACTACGGACAAACTTTCAATCCTCGTCTAACGAAAAAGCAATCTATCCCTGTCTTCGGTCTTGCTTATGCGCAAGGAAATGCATTTAAAGAAGAAATCGCTAAAAAAGGAGCGACAATTCTTTCCCTAAAAGCAAGACATGAATCTAATTTAACATCCTTAAACGTCATCGCTAAAAAGAAACCAAAAAATAGTACAGGTAATGAAAAAGCTGTCGTTGTAAGTTCACACTACGATAGTGTCGTTGGGGCACCTGGAGCAAACGATAATGCTTCTGGTACAGGATTAGTATTAGAGTTAGCTCGTGCTTTTCAAAATGTAGAAACTGATAAAGAAATTCGCTTTATTGCTTTTGGTTCTGAGGAAACTGGCTTACTTGGCTCCGATTATTATGTTAGTAGTCTGTCTCAAAAAGAACGCGATCGGATTTTAGGTGTCTTTAATGCAGACATGGTTGCAACAAATTACGATAAAGCAAAGAATCTATATGCTATGACGCCTAACGGTTCTCCAAACCTTGTAACAGATGCGGCCTTGCAAGCAGGTAAACAGTTAAATAATGACCTTGTACTGCAAGGAAAATTCGGCTCTAGTGATCACGTACCATTTGCTGAAGTTGGCATTCCTGCCGCTCTATTTATTTGGATGGGTGTCGATAGCTGGAATCCATTAATCTATCATATCGAGAAGGTATATCACACACCTCAAGATAACGTATTTGAGAACATTTCACCTGAACGTATGAAAATGGCACTAGAAGTAATCGGAACTGGTGTTTATAACACTCTTCAAAAACCTGTTACGCAAACCGAACAGAAAGCTGCTTAATCATTTGTAAAAGACCACTGATAAAAATCAGTGGTCTTTTATTGAGAAAAAATATATATGCATAAAAGCATATTTTCTCCTACTCATTATCGTATACAATATTAACTGTAACAAAAATGATTACAACTAATAAGGAGGTTTTTTCTACTATGAAAAAAATGATTTTAGCAGGTGCGTTAACTTTAGCAGGAATTACTGGTGCTACCGCGTTTATTCCTGAAACAAAGGCCGCTGCCGCTACTCAAGAACAAAGCTTTACAAAATTTTATTCTTTGCAAACTGGAAGTAGTTCTGAACAAGAACCTGTTTTCCTTCAAAAGGGACAAGAGTTAACAATTCAACCTAACAGCAAAACCCCTAGTTACAGTGTTTATGACTCAAATCATAACCTTATTGGACGTTATTCTGATGGCTACGGCCGAATTTTCACTGCAAAAGCAGATGGGAATATGTACGTTCAATTTCATGCACCTTATGTTTACTATAGTCCTGTTAGCTTTTCGGTTACGTATACAATCCGATAAAATAAAGGGCCCTTCCCAAGGGCCTTTATTTTGTTTCCCAATTCACTTTTACAAAACCATCTTTCACCATTAAACCACTTATACTAAATACATACTTTTCATTCGCTTTCAATGTAGCTTTAAAAGTACCTTTTTTTGATTCACAGATTTCTTTTAACTCCCTTATACCTTCTCCTTCTCCTTTCCTTTCATACAAGCTAAAGCATAAATTCCCACGTTTTGCATCCGTCTCATAAGAAAATGTTACTTCTGTGTCTTTGGCATACTCAAGTTCAATACCTTTCCCAGCAATATCCCATGATGAGAATTTTGCCTCATAGCTTGTCTCTCCTTGTTGCTCACTCTCTAAATATATATCACCAGCTCTCCACATATCATCTAACGTTTGAAGAAAAGCAAAGCCGCTCAGTAATACAAACATCGCACTTGCAAATATGACAACTAATGTTATCTTTTGTTTTTTCATAGCATTCATCGTATGCTCTCCTTCTATTTTCTTGTTACTTCTTCGTATCATATATAACAAAACTCCAATAAAAAACGGCAATATAATTGCTACAACACTCCACCACTTACTTATTCCACGCGTTTTCGCATCTGTATACACCCATGATGCTACACATACTAAAAGTGCTATAAAAGCTAAAAACATTGTAATCCCAGCTATCTCAAATACTACAAATGGATTAGCGAACTCTATCATGTAATTTATACTCCTTCTTTAAAAACGACTGTATGACAACATATATAGGAATGTATAGGTGCATCATAATAACTATCGTTATAATGACAGATATTTTATGCTCCAAATGACTAACAAACTGCTCTAGGGTGACTGTTAATACAATCATCCAAATAGCATGAATGAAAACAACCCATCTCTTCTCTAATTTCCGAGCATTTCGCATGCCCTGCTTCGTATTATTTATTAGCTCTTCGCTAGGAATCATCTCTTCCGCTAAACTACTTTTTATCTTTTGATCAAATTTATCTTCCTTCATAAACGAACCCCTCCAAATGTTCTCGCATTTGCTTCTTCGCATAATTAAGGCGGTATTTCACTGTACCAATTGGTATATTTAATATTTCACTCATTTCTTTGTAAGAATATTGTTCATAGTAGTAGAGTACGAGCACTGTTTTATATTTTTCATTTAATAACTGTATAACTTCTCGTATCATTTCTGCTTCGATTTTTTGAATAAATTCTTCTGATATATTCACATCATCTGCATGCTCAATTTCTCCGCCATCTTCTTTATGAAATAAATCCAATACACGATCTTTCCATCTTTTCTTTTTACGATAAAAATCATAAAACGTACGAATACAAATCGTAGTAATCCACTTTTTATAATTTTCCACGTAAGAAAGTTGGTGCCGCGATGAAAAAACTTTTATCCATGTCTCTTGAAAAATATCTTCCGCATCTTCTTTCGTTTTCGCTAACTTATAGCATAAGGAATATATTTGCTGCTTATATATATCAATTAATTCTTCTACCTTTTCTTCCATCATAAACCTCCTGTCATTTCTATAAGACGACGCAAATTCTCCTTTTGTTTGATAAAATTTTATTTTTTTATTATTTTCATACAAAAAGGCAATCACAACATCGTGTGATTGCCTTTTACTGAAAGCGAAAAATCGGCTCCGCTTTTCTTAATTACATTTTTTCTGGTGCAGATACTCCTACGATTGCTAATGCGTTTTGAAGTGTAGTGCGTACTGCTTTCATTAACTCGTAGCGAGCTTTACTTAATTCTAAGTTATCTTGGTTTAATACTTTTTCTGCATTGTAGAAGCTGTGTAATGTTGCTGCTAATTCAAATGCATAGTTTGTAATACGGTGTGGTAAACGTTTTTGTGCCGCATCCGCAACTACTGCTGGGAATTCACCAAGTTTTTTCAGTAACTCTACTTCTTTCTCAGAAGTAACAAGTTTGTAGTTAACGTCTCCGCCTGTAGCTAATCCTAATTCTTCACCTTGACGAAGGATACTGCATACGCGAGCGTGAGCGTATTGTGCATAGTATACTGGGTTTTCATTAGATTTTGATACAGCTAAGTCCATATCGAAGTCTAAATGAGAGTCACCGCTACGCATTGCGAAGAAGTAACGCATTGCGTCCACGCCTACTTCTTCCATAAGCTCACGAAGTGTAACTGCTTTACCTGTACGTTTACTCATTTTCATTTTTTCACCATTTTGATACAGTTGTACCATTTGGATGATTTCTACTTCAAGTGTTTCTTTATCGTAACCTAACGCTTGAATAGCAGCTTTCATACGTGGAATGTAACCGTGGTGGTCAGCACCCCAAATGTTGATTAACTTATCGAAACCACGCTCTAATTTATCACGGTGATACGCGATATCTGGCGTTAAGTACGTGTAAGAACCATCGTTTTTAATTAATACACGGTTTTTATCATCGCCGTAAGTCATTGAACGGAACCAAGTTGCTCCATCTTCTTCAAAGATCTCGTCACGCTCTTTTAATACCGCAAGAGCTTGATCGATTTTTCCGTTTTTGTATAATGATGTTTCTGAGAACCATACATCGAATTTAACACGGAAGCTTTCTAAGTCTTTTTGAAGTTTTGCTAACTCATATTTTAAACCGTACTCACGGTAGAATTCATAGCTTTCTTTTTCATCAGCTTTCGCATAACGATCGCCAAACTCTTCTGCTAAACGTTTACCGATTCCAATAATGTCCGCACCATGGTATCCGTCTTCTGGCATTTCTTTCTCTAAGCCTAAAGCTTGCATGTAACGAGCTTCAACAGAAAGAGCTAAGTTATGGATTTGGTTACCAGCATCATTAATATAGTACTCACGAGATACATCATATCCTGCTTTTGCTAATAGATTACATAAAGTGTCACCTACTGCAGCACCACGTGCATGTCCTAAGTGAAGGTCACCTGTTGGATTCGCAGATACGAACTCAACTTGTACTTTTTCACCTTTACCAGTATTCGTTTCACCGTAAGCTTCACCAGCATTAACGATCGTTGGGATTAAGTCTGTTAAGTAGCTATTATCCATGTAGAAGTTAATGAAACCAGGACCTGCGATTTCAATTTTTTCAATAGAAGCTTTTGCTTTATCGAAGTTTGCAACTAATTCTTCTGCAATCATACGAGGTGCTTTTTTCGCAACACGTGCAAGTTGCATTGCCATATTTGTAGAGAAGTCACCATTTGTTTTATCTTTTGGAGATTCTAATACTACATTTGGAATCTGTTCTTCTGTCGCTAATTCTGCCTTTAATACAGCAGCTTGAATTTCTTCTTTAATTAATCCTTTTACTTGTTCTAAAGAATTCATTATTTTGCCTCCTTCAAATTAATCGTAATTGTATATCTGCCAGCTTCTTGTTCACTTAGAAGCAATGCGTACGTTAAGAAGAGTTGTCCTTTTTTCTTTTCATCCGACCATTTAAAAAGAACGTTATCAGTCTTTGTTTGCAATGCAAACGTACCAAGTTCACTCGTGTACGTACCAGTTGTCCATTCACCTTTCACATGCGTTTGACGCATAGAAACAGCACCTGAACGCATAATGAGAACTTGTTCATCTTGAATTTTAATAATTGTTTTCACTTCGCCTTGTTCGTTCGGCTCTTGGAATGTTACGTATGTACCTTGACCTTTTACATAGTATTGACCATTTGCTTCAAAAGCAACGGTTTCCTTCCTCGCCCCTTCACGGATTTCTGTTACGAAATGAACGTGTACCGGCAAGCCTGCAAGTTGTTTCTCCACGTCTTGCACACCTTTCAAATGTTATAGATATTAAATACTACTTATAATAAATCACTTTTCCTATCATATCAAAAAAAACCTCTGTCTGTCTGCTGAAAAATCAGGAAAACTCCATTTCAAAAAATAATTCACTTTCACTTTATTTCATATGATAAAATATTTTTTAAATCTAAATATTCTTTCTTTTAAAGAGGTGAATGAAGTGCTACCAACAAAATTAAAAACAGGTGATGAAATTAGAGTTATTTCACCATCTTGTAGTTTAAGTATTGTCTCAACTGAAAACAGGGAGCTTGCTGTAAAAAGGTTAACCGAAATGGGTTTTCACGTTACATTTTCAACATATGCTGATGAGATAGACAGATTTGCTTCCTCTTCTATTTCTTCACGCATTCAAGACCTTCACGAAGCATTTAGAGATCCGAATGTAAAAGCTATTTTGACGACACTTGGCGGATACAATTCTAACGGCTTATTAAAACATCTCGATTACGATTTAATTCGAGAAAACCCGAAATTTTTCTGTGGCTATTCGGATATCACTGCACTAAATAATGCAATTTACACTAAAACAGGACTTGTTACATATTCAGGACCCCATTTCTCTTCATTTGGAATGGAGAAAGGGCTCGAGTATACAACCGATTACTTTTTAAAATGCTTAACCTCTAATGAGACTATTGAAGTCCTGCCATCTGAAACATGGAGCGATGATTCTTGGTATATAGATCAAGAAAATCGAGAATTTATTAAAAATGAAGGATACATTTCGATTCACGAAGGAGAAGCTACGGGAAATATTATCGGTGGTAATATGAGCACATTGAACTTACTGCAAGGTACACCATATATGCCAAACTTAAAGGATAAAATTTTATTTCTTGAAGAGGATAGTTTAACTGGAAGAGCTACTCTTAAAACTTTTGATCGATATTTACATTCTCTTATGCAGCAGCAAGATTTTGAACATGTAAAAGGCATCGTTATAGGAAAGATGCAAAAAGGCGCAGAATGTACGATAGAAGACGTGCAAGAAATGATTGCTTCAAAGCCTGAGCTTGCACATATCCCTATCATTGCAAACGCAAGTTTCGGTCATACAACCCCGATTTTCACTTTCCCAATTGGCGGACGTGCAACAATCATTTCTAACAAAGAAAAAACATCTATCACGATTTTAACGCACTAAAAAAGGAGCGAATGAGTCGCTCCTTTTATCGTTTTTCTATTTTTTCCAACGCTTTTTGCGGAATTGATTCTTTCGGGATTTCAGCCCATCCTTTTCCTTGCATACCTTTTGCATAAATTTTTATAAAAGCACCCGTATGCAATTCACGGTTCATCATTCTTTTAATAACCTGTAACTTTCCGTCTTCTGTATACCCTTTAAAAGTATACAAGTATTCTCCGTCTTTTTTCTCACCTTTATCTATAACCGCATAATAATCTTGTATTTCTTTATTTGAAAAGAAGTTGTCTACAAAAGCATGTACACCTTCTGTTTTTGTGTTCAAATAATACGCTGTTCCACCTAGAATAATGGCGAATACAACTAAAACTTTAATTACCAATTTCATACATGAACCTCCTGTTTGCACTTCTTTTTCCCTAGTCATATATCTATACTTGTATTATACGAAAAATGGAATACTATACTCTATCTAAAAGTCTTACACTTTCCTTACATTATTGTAAGGCATTTTCACCTTATAGCAATTTCCCAAGAAAAAATTTTTCCGTTTCATACACTTTTATATTATTATTGAATGATACAAATTTTTATTACAAAAATCAAAGGAGACAGTTTTCAAATGGCTATCTTGCAAGGTTTAGCACTATTACTTGTTGTACTTTGTCTATTTACACTTTTTAGTTACCGTGCTCCTTACGGCATGAAAGCAATGGGTGCTTTAGCTAATGCAGCAATCGCAAGTTTTCTTATTGAAGCATTTCATCGTTATATAGGTGGAGAAATGTTTCATAATGACTTTTTACAATCAGTAGGAAAAGCTTCCGGTAGTATGAGCGGTGTCGCAGCAGCAATTTTAGTCGCATTAGCAATCGGTGTTTCCCCCGTATATGCTGTTTTAATCGGTATCGCTACTAGTGGATTTGGTATTTTACCAGGATTTTTCGCTGGATACGTTTGTGCCTTCGTCGTGAAATTTCTCGAAAAGAAATTACCGGCTGGTGTAGAGTTTTTAGCAATTTTATTTATCGCTGCACCAATCTCACGCGGAATGGCAATGCTTATGGATCCGCTCGTTAACGCAACACTTGGTAAAATCGGTTCTATGATTTCAGTTGCAACTACAGAAAGCCCTATTATCATGGGTATTATGCTTGGTGGATTAATAACAGTTATTTCTACCTCTCCACTGAGTTCTATGGCACTCACTGCAATGCTTGGATTAACAGGTTTACCAATGGCAATTGGTAGTCTTGCCGTAGCAGCCTCAGCCCCAATGAACTTTATTTTCTTTAAACGACTAAAGATTTGTTCAAAGAAAGACACAATTGCTGTAGCAATCGAGCCTTTAACACAAGCCGATGTTGTTTCAGCAAATCCAATTCCAATTTATGCGACAAACTTCGTTGGCGGTGCACTTGCTGGTATTATTACATCTCTGTTCCAGCTCGTTAATAATGCACCAGGAACAGCATCACCAATCCCAGGACTTCTTGTTTTATTCGGATTTAATGACGTTGTAAAAGTAACAATTGCTGCTATATTATGTGGAATCGTTACCACGATTGTTGGATACATCGGATCAATTGTGTTCCGTAAATATCCAATTCGCTCTGCTGATGACATTCGCGGCATTAATTCGGAAGAGAAGGTTGCATAAGAAAAAGAGCTATTCCCGTTGTTTTGGAATAGCTCTTTTTTGTGTGTTGCGTGACAGTAAATACAATTATATCAGCGGTTTTTCAATTATATCGGCGCAACTCGAATTATATCGGCGATTTTTTAAATATATCAGCGTAACTCGAATTATATCAGCGGTTTTTTAAATATATCGACTTACCGACACATAACGACAAAATAAGAGCCCCCTAATCATAGGAGACTCTTATTTTATCTAGCTGCAGCGGCTAGAATGATCGGTGGCTTCGCTTCTTCCTTCGAGGCAAAAAACGCCTCTATGTCTGAAGCTCCATCCCCCTCACATTCTGGGCGAGCCGATTCCGCTTTTATTTCACCCAACCGAGCAGCATTTCCCGCACGAATTTGCTTGCTGCGACTGGTGTTTGATCACTATGGTCGTAGACAGGAGCTACTTCTACTAAGTCTGCTCCAACTACATTTATATTTGAATTTGCAATTGCTACGATGGAATCTAATAATTCTTTAGATGTGATACCACCAGCTTCTAACGTTCCTGTTCCTGGAGCGTGAGCTGGGTCTAGTACATCAATGTCGATTGTGACATAGACTGGGCGTCCTGCAAGTTTCGGTAATACTTCTTTTAACGGTTCTAATACGTCAAATTTATATAAGTTCATACCTACTTCTTTCGCCCATTCAAATTCTTCCTTCATTCCAGAACGAATTCCGAAAGAATATACGTTTTCCGGACCAATTAAATCACACACTTTACGAATTGGTGTAGAGTGGGATAAAGGCTCCCCTTCATACGATTCACGTAAATCAGTATGAGCATCCATATGGATGATTGCTAAATCCGGATATTTTTTTGCCATTGCCTTAAAAATTGGCCAAGACACTAAGTGCTCACCGCCGAGACCTAGTGGAAACTTATCGGCATCTAAAAGTTTTGATACATATTCTTCAATCATGTCTAAGCTGCGCTGTGCGTTTCCGAATGGTAATGGGATATCACCCGCATCAAAATATTTTACCTCTTCTAGTTCACGATCTAAATACGGACTATATTCTTCAAGACCGATTGATACTTCACGAATACGTGCAGGGCCAAAACGAGATCCCGGACGGTAACTTACTGTCCAATCCATAGGCATCCCATAAATAACTACCTTCGACTCTTCAAAACTTGGATGACTTTTAATAAATACTTTACCTGAATAAGCTTCATCAAAACGCATATTCTTTTCCTCCTTATGTGGAACTTAAGGTATCCCAACCTTTCATTATTTCTCAAATTTGGAGCGAGTTGCTCCTCTTTCTCGATTTACCGGGTCTTCTATTTCATACAAAGAAGACAATTTTCTTTACAGAAGTGTAAATAGCTAGCATGTTCAAGTCTTCTGGACAAACACCTTAAATGAGCTATTTACACTTTATTTGTTCCGTGCGATTCTCTTACTTAATTAAATCGCCAACAAATTTCGGTAATGCGAATGCTGCATTGTGTAATTCTTTTGTGTAGTATTTCGTTTCGATTTCGTGGAAACGCTCTTCACTTACTTCTAATGGATCATGTTTTTTAGATCCGATTGTGAACGTCCAAAGACCGCTTGGGTAAGTTGGAATGTTCGCTGTGTATAAACGAGTAATTGGGAAAATCTCTTTTACATCTTTAAACACAGTTGTAATTAGTTCTGGCGTAAACCAAGGGTTGTCCGTTTGTGCAACGAAGATACCATCTTCTTTTAACGCTTTTGAAATTCCAGCGTAGAAGCCTTTTGTAAATAGGTTTACTGCTGGTCCTACTGGCTCAGTAGAATCTACCATAATTACGTCATATTCATTTTCGCTTTCTGCGATATGTAGGAAACCGTCTCCTACTTTTACTTCTACACGCTCATTATCTAATGCACCTGCAATTGATGGTAAGTACTGTTTAGAGTACTCAATTACTTTTCCATCGATTTCAACAAGAGTTGCTTTCTTTACGCTTGGGTGTTTTAACACTTCACGAATAACACCGCCATCGCCGCCACCTACAACTAATACGTTTTCAGGGTTTGGATGTGTAAATAAAGGTACGTGCGCTACCATTTCATGATAAACGAACTCATCTTTTTCTGTTGTCATAACCATGCCATCTAAAATAAGCATGTTTCCGAACTCTTCCGTTTCGACCATATCAAGTTTTTGGAATTCTGTTTGCTCCGTATGTAATGTGCGGTTAATACGCGCCGTAATCCCAAAATGTTTTGTTTGTTTTTCAGTGAACCATAGTTCCATCGTACAATCACGCCTTTCAATGCAAATTTATAATAGGGACATCATTAATGTCCCCTAACAAAAATAAAACAAAACATCCAAAATGTATAGTTAAAAGTACAAAAATACCGAAAATATATTTTAGTCAGAGGGTTCTAACATATACATATAAAGAAAACCCTTTCTTAAGAAAGGGCTTTTGTCTCTACTTCTACCTGCTTTCGAATCGGAATTAAAATCATTACACAACCAACTAATACAACAATCCCACCTACTAAAAATGGACTTTGTGGTGAAACAGTGTGGCCGATAATCCCTGATAAAATGGGAGCAATTGCGCCACCTAACCAACGAACGAAGTTATAAACACCAGATGTAACAGATCTTTCATAAGGTGAAATATCCATTACATAACTTGTAAATAATGCATTATTTAATCCTGATGCTAATCCTGATAGAACAATTAATACAATTTGTAACCACATAATTTTCACGAAGAATAGTGCAATTAAGAACAGCGCAAATACGAGTAAACTGCCTTTCAACAATGTTTTCGGCTCATATTTCCCTTCTAGCTTATGTGCTAAAATTGCAGAACCGTAAGCTAACGCGAGTCCCCATCCACAAAATACAAAACCTAATTGAATAGCAGATAAATGCATAATAAGTGGTGAATATGCTAACACAACGAAAAATCCGTAGTAGTATAACATTCCTGAAATGGCGCCTTGCATAAACGGCTTATACTTCACCAGGTTAAGTAATTCTCCTACGCCTGCCGCTTTACGCTTCACTTTTCGCTCTGGTTCTTTCACAAAGAAGAAAACTAAAATAAATGCTAAGAAAATTAAAATACTCGTCGCAAAAAATGGGTAACGCCAAGAATGTCCACCTAATATCCCACCTAATAATGGTCCACCTGCCATTCCTAAACCGATAGCTGCTTCATATAACCCTACTGCTTCATGAACTTCTTTACTTAATGCAATCAATAAAGTCATCGCCGTTGCGAAGAACATCGCATTCCCTAATCCCCATCCAGCGCGGAAAAGAGATAGCTGAGCAATCGTTTGCGATATACCGCATATAAACGCAAATACAGTCACGATCGCAAGACCGATTGTCATCATTCGTTTATCACCAAATCTCGATGCAAATATTCCAGCTGGTAACATCATAATTGCCATCGTCAAAATATACGCTGTAAATAACATCTCTACTTGCCAATGCGATGCACCAATCTTTTCAGCAATAATTGGCAAAATTGGATCGACTACCCCTATACCTGAAAAGGCAAGGAAAGTAGCCAACACTGTAATCAATCTCCCTAGTTTTTGTTTGCTCTCCATTTTGATTACTCTCCTTTTGTATTCTCTAAAAATGTCACTGCACGATGTAAGCTGTCTTCAAGTTCTCCCTTTACACGCTGCATTTGCTCCATTTTCTCGTCTAGCGTTTGCACTTGTTTTTGAAGCATCTCTTTAATTTCTTGAATCACTTCACGATCACGGGGATTCTCACTATTTCTTCTTTGCTCCATTCTTTCTTTTAACGATAAAAAATGTTGCATTTCTTGAAGCGTAATCCCTAACACTTCTTTCGCTTCCACAATTCTTTTAATTCTAGCGATATCTTCGTCTGTATACAGGCGAATGTTCCCCTCACTACGTTCTGGGGGATGAATTAAACCAATTTCCTCATAATAACGAAGTGTACGTTTTGTTAAACCAACTTGCTTTGTAACTTCATCAATCTTATACATGTTTATTCCTCCCTTCACTCGATTATTACATTTTACGTTAACGTTAACTTTTGTGCAACTGTTAGACTTTTGTAAATGTTTGTCATATTAAATTGTATTTTTTCAAAAGCAGTTTCATAATGAAAGAAAAGAAATGATAAGGAGAATTTCACATGAGTAAACCACTTATTTTCGCCCATCGCGGTGTAAAAGGAACACATCCAGAAAATACGATGATTGCCTTCCAAGAAGCTGAACGCATCGGCGCCCATGGCATTGAACTTGATGTCCACCTATCAAAAGATGGTGAACTTGTCGTAATTCACGATGAAACAGTCGATCGTACAACGAATGATGTAGGACTTGTTTCTGAAAAAACGGTAGAGGAGTTACAAGCTTTAGATGCTGGTAGTCATAAAGACGCTTCTTTCCATGAAGCAAAAATTCCGACGTTACGAGAAGTATTTATTTGGCTATCTACAACAAGCTTACAACTCAATATTGAATTAAAGACAGACGTGATTCATTATCCAAATATTGAAGAAAAGGCTGTTGCTCTCGTTCGAGAATACCATCTTTCTAATCAAATTGTATTCTCTTCATTTAATCACGACTCTGTTTCATTATTAGCAGAAATTGCTCCTGAAATCCCAAGAGCCATTTTATATGACCAGCCACTTGCTGATCCTATCGCTGAAGCAAAAACTAGAGAAGCAACTGGTTTACATCCAAACTTTCAACTACTAACAAAGGAATTTGTTCAACTCGCGCAAAAGCAAGGGTATGTTTTCCGCCCTTATACAATTAACGAATACAAAGATTTGCAAACTATGATTGATTATGGCGTAGATGTCATTATTACCGATTGGCCAGCACGTGCATTTGAGCTCCTTTCTTAATTGAAGGAGCTCTTTATTTTCGAAATTTCATTGTTTAAAATAATCGAAAACCCTCAATACTAATACAATAATGTTTGTATGAATGAGGGGCTGAAAAAGATGGATCAAACTATGAATCCAAAAATTAGAAAATATAAACGTCTTTTCTTCACCGTAATGTTTTCTTCTGTTCTTTTTTTCGTTTTTTCCTTTTTTGTTATTATTATAGTTGCAAAAATTATGGGACCTCCTCCTGTCGCTGTCCCGCAAACAAGTGTCTTTTATGCTAATGATGACACTGTTATAGGACAAAGTAATGAGGTACAAAAACGATACAATGTATCTCTCAAGGAAATTTCTCCTTACGTAAAAGAGGCAACACTTTCTATCGAAGATCAAAGATTCTACAAACATCATGGCTTTGATATGAAGCGTATCGCTGGTGCCATTGTTGCTGATTTAAAAGCGATGGCAAAAGTCCAAGGCGCTAGTACAATTACACAACAGTATGCCCGTAACCTATACTTAGATCATGATAAAACGTGGAAACGTAAACTATTAGAAGCAATGTACACAATCCGTCTTGAAGTGAATTATAATAAAAATCATATTTTAGAAGGATATTTAAATACAATTTATTACGGGCATGGTGCTTATGGAATCGAAGCTGCGTCCCGTCTATATTTTGATAAAACAGCAAAAGAATTAACATTAGCGGAAGCTAGTATGCTCGCGGGTATACCAAAAGGACCTAGTGTCTACTCTCCCTTTTTAAAAAAAGATCGTGCGAAAGAACGACAATCTCTTATATTAGATGAAATGGTAGAACAAGGCTATATTACGAAGAAACAAGCAGCTTCAGCAAAGAAAGAATCACTAACTTTCGCTTCATTAGATACGAAAAAAGTCGCAGAGGTTGCGCCTTATTTCCAAGATGCTGTACAAGCTTCTCTTCTTCGCGATGTCGGATTAGATGAGCAAGCGTTACAAAAAGGCGGCTTGCGTATTTATACAACGCTAGACCCAAAATTACAATCAGTTGCAGAACAAGCTGTAAAAAACCACATACCTGACACGACAAACATACAAACTGCGCTCGTCTCTATGAATCCAAAAACAGGTGAAGTAGCTGCCCTTGTTGGTGGAACTGATTATAATACAAGTCAATTTAACAGGGCTACACAGGCCGCTCGCCAGCCTGGATCTACATTTAAGCCATTTCTATATTATGCGGCATTAGAACGAGGATTCACCCCTGCTACGCGCTTAAAAAGCGAATACACCGTGTTCACTTTAGGTGACGGTGTTTCAAAGTATAAACCGAAAAACTATAAAGACTATTATGCAGACGATTTTGTAACAATGGCGCAAGCTCTTGCGGTCTCTGATAACGTATATGCCGTGAAGACTAATTTATTTTTAGGCGAAGACATTCTTACAAAGACAGCGAAGCAATTCGGCATTAAAAGTGCATTAAAAGATGTCCCTTCCCTCGCGCTCGGTACATCTCCTGTAAAACCAATTGAAATGGTTAACGCTTATAGCATGTTCGCAAACGGGGGAAAAGAAGTAAAACCTATTTTCATTCGCCGCATTATGGATCATGAAGGAAATATTTTATACGATGCTCATTTGGAGAGTAAACAAGTTCTTGATAAGAGCAAAGCATTTGTGATGGAAGAAATGATGACAGGCATGTTTAATAAAAAACTAAGCAGTTATGCTGCTGTAACTGGTCAATCAATGTTATCTAAACTATCAAGAACCTATGCCGGAAAATCTGGTTCTACCGAAACAGATAGTTGGATGATTGGGTTTACCCCGCAACTCGTAACTGGCGTATGGGTTGGATATGATCAACCTAAATCAATTTCAAACGTAGCAGAACAAGGCTATGCGAAAAGAATATGGACTGATACGATGGAGAAAGGCTTAGATGGACAGCCTAAAAAAGAGTTTAAACAACCAAGTGACGTCGTTGCAGTCGATATTAACCCTGAAAACGGGAAAATCGCTACAAAAAATTGTCCAATTTCAGTGAAAATGTATTTTGCAAAAGGTACAGAACCAACTGAATATTGTATGGATCACGTTGATGATAAAGAGGAATTTGAAAAGACAACTGAAGAAAAGAAAAAAACAAGTTGGTGGAAAAAATATCTTCCTTGGTAAAAAAAAATAGCTGACGGACATCCGTCAGCTATTTTTTATTCACTTAATAAAGCACGGCGCAATTCTTCGCTAGACTCGTTCCAAATCGCTTCATTATGTTCTTTTAAGAATGTACCAAGTACTTTTTTAGATGATTCGTCCATATGTTCAACCATAATGTGACGCTTCAATGATTTATCCATTTTGTTTACGTGCTCTGGAAGTGACTTATATCCGCGGCGAATTTCACGGTCAACTGTCATTTCACAAGCTGTTACACCTGCGTAATACGCACCTGTTGCTGTTCTTTCAATCGTTACCCATACAAGCCAGTATGGTTTTCCGTTTGGAACTTCATCTTTATTTGTTAAAAACTTAATACCTTTTTCTACTGTACTACGTGCATGCATCGCACCGATATCAACAAATGCTGTTTTCTCTAGTACATCGACAAATACAGGTGAAATGTTTTCTAGACTTAATGCCCCAACGCCAAAACCACCATGTCCATCTGTTGAATCATTTTTCACGATATTAAAACCGATTTTTTTCTTTTTCTCTGTCATATGTAAATTCCTCCTCACTTAATGATTATAAAAGGCCAAAGATAGGCGCAATAATACTGTTTAAAAATGCAAATACGTATGGAATGACAACATTAAAAATAGGTTGGATTGTGTAATTGCTAAGCGGTGTAATAACTAGAATTAATAAAGCAATTGCCCCGTATTTTTCATACTGTGTCATTTTCGCACGAATATTTGTTGGTGCTAAATCCTCCACTACGCGATATCCATCAAGTGGCGGGATTGGTAATAAGTTAAAGACAAGTAAAACGATATTCAACATAATAAAAATCTGGAAAAATTGAGCTAGCGTATCTGCTACTGCAAATGGAATTGAGTCTAATACACCAAATGTTAATAAGCTATACCAAATAATTAAACCGATTGCGCTTAAAATTAAGTTACTAATCGGTCCTGCAATTGAAACTAATATACCTGCAAGACGAGGTCTTTTAAAGTTATATGGGTTAACTGGTACCGGCCTTGCCCAACCGAAACCAAGAATTAATACAGCAATCATACCGATAGGATCTAAGTGTGCCATCGGTGATAATGTTAAACGTCCTTGCTTCTTTGCTGTATCGTCTCCAAATTTATATGCAACATATGCATGCGCAAATTCATGCACTGATAATGCGATAATAATGGCCATTGCTACCAAAGGAATTTGGTGCAACGGGTATCTAAATAACTGATCCATGCTTCATCTCCTCTTCAATATGTCAAAAAAAGAAATTATTTGTTTTTTGATTGTTCTTCCACATAATCCGCTATAATAAGAGTGTAACTTACATAAAAGGAGCGATTATATATGCCATACGTAACAGTGAAAATGCTAGAAGGACGCACAGAGGAACAAAAGAAAGCTCTTGCTGAGAAAGTAACAGCAGCAGTAAGCGAAACAACTGGTGCTCCTGAAGAAAACATCGTTGTTTTCATCGAAGAAATGTCTAAAAACCATTATGCAGTTGGCGGAAAACGCTTAAGCGACAAATAATTTCAAGTTCTTTCATAAGAAGCAGCTCTTAGCTGCTTCTTATTTTTTTCCTTCTAACAACTCAATAATTCTCTCTTTATATTTTCCTTTTCTTCCATCTTCATAGATTAAATCATGCGGATAGAATAATTTTTGATCCCTTCTCTTCTTACCAGTAATTGCCTCAACAATATCCGATTCACGTGAAAGCTCTCTAAGCTCTCCATTTGGCATAAGAAGTAAGATTGGCAGACGTTCTTCTTCTTCACCAGCACGGTAAAAGTCGTACGGTAAGTCTGATGTTGAATCAACTACTAAATAGTATTCTGGATCGAGTCCAATCTTTTTGAATAAGCTACTTAATTCCATCCAATTATCTAAACCGTGCTTATCTGTAAACTCTACATATTTAAATAAGTTTCGATTCATAAAACGGCGACATAAATCACTTAAAATTGGATCCTCTTCGTCTTGCCATACTTGGAAGTAATAATACATAACGTTCTCGTCTAACTTTAAATAATCCTCTACTGTTACTTCTTCTTCAAATAAAGAATAGAAATGAACCGGATGATTTTTAAATGTATAGTACTTCTCGTGCAATGATTTTGCACGGTGTAAAATCTTCGTTAAAATAACTTCAGCACTGCGTGTTACTGGATGGAAATATACTTGCCAATACATTTGATAACGACTCATAATATAATGCTCAACAGCATGCATACCACTATTTTTAATAACTACTTGATTTCCGTACGGACGCATAACGCGCAGTATACGTTCCATATCAAAGTTTCCATACTTTACGCCAGTAAAGTACGCATCCCTTAATAAATAGTCCATGCGATCTGCATCAATTTGACTGGAAATCATGCTAATCGCTAATTTATTAGTAGATGTTTTCGCAATTACATCGGCTACCTTTTGTGGGAAATCTTTATCCACACGACTTAATACACGATTAATTTCCGTATCTCCAACGATAATCTTTTGCGTGAATTTCTCATGGTCTAATGAAAATACTTTTTCAAACGAATGAGAAAACGGACCGTGACCGACATCATGAAGTAATGCCGCACATAAGCATAACAATCTATCTTCAGCATTCCAATTCGGTCTGCCATCAAACACATCATCAATCATACGACGAATAATTTCATATACACCTAACGAATGAGTAAAGCGACTATGCTCTGCACCGTGAAATGTAAAAAATGTCGTTCCAAGCTGCTTAATACGGCGCAAGCGTTGAAATTCTTTCGTTCCGATTAAATCCCAAATAACACGATCGCGCACGTGCACATATTTATGTACCGGGTCTTTAAACACTTTTGTTTCGCTGAGTTTGTCGTTTAAATATACCACTTTCCGACATCCCCCTTTCTTTACTGCATTCTTACTATATATTATAAACGAAATAGGAAACAGAAAGAAATGAAAGACTATATTAATTACCCTTATATAAAGAAAAAATCACTTTTACCGGAGTAAAAGTGATCTCTTTTTATATATTATTTCCCTAAAACGAACTCAGCAACTTCATCTAAGATCATTTCTTTACCTAGTGGGAAGTAACCTTTGTTTAATTCTTCGTTTTTAATTGTAAATACGTGGTTGTTTTTAACAGCGTTCATATTTTTCCAAATTGATTCTTCTTGGAATTCTTTTAGGCGCTGAGAACCGTCACCAGTCGTAAATACGAATAAGTAATCTGGGTTGTAATCGATTAAAGCTTCTTTTTGTACTTGTACTAACGGTTTATCAGTTGGTGTACCTTTAACTGCTGGTAATTTTAAATCATTAAAGATTACACTACCGTAACCGTAGTCACCGTATACACGGAAAGCATTTGGATATGCAGCCATTTTCATGAATTTAGCATCGCCAGTTTTCGCAACGATTTTGTCATGTAATTTGCTTGCTTTTTCGTCATACTGTTTGAACCATTCTTTTGTTTCTTTCTCTTTACCGAAGATTTGACCTACTTCTTCGAATTTTGGACGCCATTGGTCTAATGGAGTTTTTAACATAACTGTTGGTGCAATTTTAGATAATTGATCATAAATCTTTTCTTGACGATTATTTACAAGAATTAAGTCTGGTTTTGCAGCAGCTACTGCTTCGATGTTAATTTTATCTCCCCAAGCAGAACCAACTGGTTTTACGTCTTTTAATTTCTTTTCAATATGTGCATCAATTTTTTCTTGAGATGTATTAGCAGTAATAATTGGTTTCATACCAAAGATTAATAATTCTTCTGTTGAACCACTAAGGTCAGCAATTTTCTTGGGATTTGCAGGGATTTTAATTTCCCCTTTTGCATGTTGTACAGTGCGCTCTTCAGTCTTCGCATCCTTCGCATCTGCTTTCTTCTCTTCTTTGTTAGAACAAGCTGCAAATAGTACAGAAGTAAAGACTAGTACCATTGCTAATAACGCCATTTTAAAATTCTTCATGTTCCCACTCCTTCTAGCTGTATTTCTCTTATAAGTTACAGTGAACTATAAGAAACAAGGTTAACAATTAATAAATATATATTGATTAATTGTTGCTTATGCCCCCGTTCTAACGGGTGTTCAACTTCCTATTTACTAATAAGAAGCTCAACGTCCATTAGAAGCCCCCCCTCTTTACGAGGGGGATTCTACTTATGCTTTTTTACGCAATTGATTACTAATCATCGCTAAATCATACGTTAAACAAATTGGCTTACAGTTTACTGGACATGGAACAATTTGAGCTTCAATCTCAAATACATTACGAAGTGTTTCACTCGTCATCACTTCATCTGGTGTTCCTTGTTTCATTAACTTACCAGCTTTTAATGCAATCATATGATCTGAGAAACGAGAAGCATGGTTTAAGTCATGGATAACCATAACAATCGTTCTACCTTCTTCTTCATTTAACTTTTTCAATAAGTTTAATACTTCTAATTGATGAGCCATATCTAAGTACGTTGTCGGTTCATCTAATACGAGTAATTCTGTCCCTTGTGCAAGAGCCATCGCAATCCATACGCGTTGACGTTGCCCACCTGATAATGCCTCTGCTGGACGATTTGCGAATTCTGTCATTCCCGTCACTTCAAGTGCCCAATGAATGTAGCGATAATCCTCTTCTTTCAACGTTCCAAATCCTTTTTGATGAGGAAAGCGTCCATATGAAACGAGTTCAAATACAGTAAGGCCAGTTGGTACTTCTGCAGTCTGTGGTAAAATTGCCATTTTCTTTGCGATTTCTTTCGTTGGTTGTTTCTCGATTGCTTTTCCGTCAAGATAAACAGTACCTTTTTTTGCTTTCAAAATACGAGAAGCCGTTTTTAATAATGTGGACTTTCCACAACCATTTGGTCCAATAATTGTTGTAATTTTCCCTTCCGGAATTTCAACTGTTAATCCATCAATAATTAACCCTTCATTATAGCCAACAGATACCGCATCAACTGCTAAAGTTGCCATACAAAAAGCCTCCCTTTACTTTGTCCTCATAAGTAAGTATATAAAATACGGTGCACCAATTACAGAAATAACAAGACCGACCGGTATTTCTGAAGTTGGTAACACACTTCTTGAAATTACGTCTGCGAATAAAAGTAAAAACGTTCCTATTAGTGCAGCTGTAGGCAACATAATTTGATGCTTACCACCAACAAGGCGCCTTGCTAAATGCGGAGCCATTAAACCGATAAAGCCAATTCCTCCGGCAACAGCGACAGATGCACCTGCTAAACAAACTGCAATAAATAATAATTTACGTCTTTCCTTTTCTACGTTTACACCAAGACCAACTGCTGTAGAGTCGCCTAGGTTCATTACATTTAATATGTGTGCTTTACTAATAGCTAGTGGCAAGAAAATAACCATCCATGGAAGGACACTTAGCACGAACTTCCAATCTGTGCCCCAAAGACTTCCTGCTAACCAAATCGTAGCAAAACGGAAATCGTTAGATGTCATCTTCATAGAAAAAATTAAACTAACAGCACCAAACCCGGCTGCAACAGCGATACCAACTAGTATCAATCGAGTAGATGAAACGCCGTCTTTCCATGCTAGTAAATAAATAATAACCGCTGCTAATATCGCTCCAACTAACGCGAAGAATGGAAGGATAAATACAGATAAAAATGTACCAGTTCCAACTTTCCCGAAGAAAAAGTAGACAAATATAACAACCGTTAATCCCGCTCCAGCGTTAATACCGATAATACCTGGATCAGCAAGTGGATTTCGTGATAAACCTTGCAAAATTGCACCTGACATAGCTAAAGCAGATCCAACTAATATAGCAATGACCATACGCGGCATACGGAATTCAAATAAAATAACAGACTGATCCTCAGCCCCGAGTCCAACCAATGACTTTAATACGTCCATTGGCGGTATTTTAAATGTCCCTGTATTTAAACTCACTAAAAATACAGTAACGATTAATCCTACTAAAATTGTTAAAACCGAAACGTTCTTTTTTGTTAAGACACTTGTCCTCACATTTTTCCTCTCCCTTCGTTACGTGCTAAGTAGAGGAAGAATGGAACCCCAATTAGCGCTGTAATTGCTCCAATTGGCGTTTCAAACGGCGGATTAATAACGCGAGATAACATATCTGCACATTCAATTAACAGCCCGCCTAAGACCGCAGAACATGGAATAACCCATCTATAGTCTGAGCCTACAAGGAAACGAGTCATATGTGGGATGACAAGACCAACAAATCCAACCGATCCTGCCATAGAAACTGCCGAACCTGTTAACACAAGAACAAGTACTGTCCCGATAAATTTAATTAATGTCGTATTTTGACCAAGTCCAATCGCAATTTCTTCACCGAAGCTTAAAATTGTAATATACCTCGACATCATAATTGCAATGAAGAGACAAACTAGACCAATCGGTACTAACATATTAATACTTTCCCATTTCACTCCAGCAACTCCGCCTGCATTCCACATACTTACCTCTTGGGCAAGATTGAAATATAGCGCAATTCCAGATGATATGGCCCCTAATAAAGCACTAATCGCGGCACCCGCTAAAGCTAATTTCACAGGCGTTAATCCACCTGGTGAAGAAGATCCAATTCCATATACAATGCTCGCTCCAAACGCAGCACCAATAAAAGATGCGATAACGAACATTAAATAAGGTGAATTAGGGAAGAATGCATACATAATTGCAATTCCAAATACAGCCCCATCTGTAATCCCCATTAACGATGGTGATGCAAGTGGATTTCGCGTCATACCTTGCATAATTGCTCCTGATACCGCTAAAAAGGCACCTGCTACTACGCCCCCTATTGCTCTAGGCATGCGAAGTTCTTGAATTACATTATGATGCGTAATAGAACCGTCAAACTGAAATACAGCTTGCCATACAGTCTTTAAACTAATATCTGCAGCACCAAACGAAATAGACAGTGCCATGCTTAAAGCTAACAAAATTGTACCTGCTACTAAAATAATAGAAGCAATGAGCGGCCTGCTCTTAATCTCTTTAACATTCACATCTTGCTGTTCTATACTCCTTGCGCTCGCTTCCATCCCTCAACCATCCTAACCAACAACATATGTTTAATTTAATGAAATGAAATTTATTCTCAAATAGCAATAAAAAAATTAAATGAATCGGCCCTTTTCTGATAATGATTCTCAGAATCAGACACCTTCTATTCTACCTATCGCTTCAAAAGACTGTCAACCATTATTTTGAAATACAAATTCATATAGGCCGAGACCTTAATAAATAGATAATGCCTATCTGTCATGAACTATTATCATCACCAGTTAAGCTTTCTCAGAATAGACTCTTCCTCTTATGGGCATAAAAAAAGAAGAGTAATCTGTTCACTCTTCTTTTCCTTACTTATTTAACTTTGCCTCAATTTTTACAATTAATTCGTCTTCTGTTGGCGCTGCAACTGGACGATTATTTACAAATGCGAATGATTTTTTACGGCCAGGGCCACAGTAAGACTGACATCCAACTTCAATCGTTGCACATGAATCTACTTTTTTTAGCTTTGGAATCAGCGTTTTAACGTTCGTTGCCTGACAATCATCACACACACGAAATTCGTTTCCCATTATATAACACTTCCTCTATTTTAAACTTTTCTCAAGTACATTTAAAAATAAACACTAAATGGTATTTTACCGCTCTTTGAAGCTCGTTGCAAGTTTCCTTTCGACGCTCTTTCCTCATATAATGCTACATATTTATATGTTTTCCTACAGCACCTTCCATCATTCTTGGCAAAATTTATCCCGCTTTAATGGGCAGTAAGATCCCCACCTTAAAATTCAGCGAAAGCAAAGAAGTTAGGTAGGGGATGAAGAACCTCCTCACTGATGAAAGTTTCACTTTATACCTCTCATCGAAATCTACCATATTTTTAAAAGCTTTGTATAAAAGCTCATTTTTTTGCCCATTATAAAAATAGGAAGTTCATAAAAAGAAAGGGAGTTGAATCTATGAAAGTAAGACAAGATGCTTGGACGGATGAGGATGATTTATTACTTGCTGAAACTGTACTTCGTCACGTTCGAGAAGGAAGTACTCAATTAAATGCATTTGAAGAAGTAGGAGACAGATTAAATCGTACATCGGCTGCCTGTGGTTTCCGTTGGAATGCTGTTGTTCGCTATAGCTATGAACAAGCTCTTCAACTAGCAAAAAAACATCGTAAAGATAAAATGCGTGCTGCAAGTGGTGAACAAGCGAAAAAACGTTTACTTTATACACCACCAGCTTCAGATTCGATAACTAATTATGAAGAGTTCGTACAAGAGGAATCAATTGTACAATATAAAGAAGCTACTCCATATCAAGAAACTACCGTTCCTACTGCAAAAGGCTCTATGACAATGCAAGATGTTATTTATTTTTTACAAACAGTCGGATCTTCAAATATAAAAGTGACAGCTCTTGAAAACGAGAATACGAGATTGAAACAAGAAATTAAATCACAAATCCTTCGAAATGAAGAACTAGAAAAGAAACTGGAAAAATTAGAAAAACAATCTCATACTGTACAAGAAGATTACGAAACACTTATGAACATTATGAACCGCGCTCGTAAGCTGGCAGTCATGGATGAAGAAGAACGTTCTCAAACATCTTTCCGAATGGATCGAAACGGTAATTTAGAAAAAATTGCAGAGTAAAAAGGATGCATTACATGCATCCTTTTTGTTATTTCACTTCAACCATATGTGCTTCTTCTACTTTAGAATCCCTCTTTATATCTGGAAAAATCTTTTCCTTTGGATTCTCTTTAAAGGATGCTAAACCAATTGTTTTTACCGGTTCACTTATTTTTGCATATTCTGCATCACTAACAACTGCATACATATCTGTATATTTACGCGCATCACCAATTACTACATTGCCTTCGTACTTCATTTTCTTTCCATCAATTACTACATCTTTTTGTTCCTCTTTAGCAAATACAATTCCAGCTTCATCAGAAATAGCCGGCAATGCTTTAATAGGTTCTACATCTTCTTTCACTACTTTTTTCAGCATGTTTTCCTTTACCATCTTCTCAGCCGTTGTTTTATTCATGATTAAAACCTTTTTCTCATTAACAGTACCTAGTTTAGCTTCAAATTTATTTTGAGATTCAATTTTATCTTTATATTGATCCATTGTTTGTTGAACGCCTGTTTCATCTCCATACATAACAACACCCGTTGCTTGTGGTGCAATCATATCCATAATAGAACAGCCACTAAATACAGCAGCTGACATAATCGCTACGATTCCTAATTTAACATTTTTCATTTGTATGCCTCCTAAAATCAATAATTACATCTCTTAGTTTAGCCATCTTAGATCATTTAACCAATTCACTTTCCTTACAACAACCTTACAATTCAGTAAGGTTTTCTCTTAAAAACTACTTTCATTATTTTTTGCTATAATAGAGATTGTCATTTTAAAGATAAGGGGTTAGTTATATGAGCAATTCCCGTTCCATTTTATCTCAGCCAGAGTGGCGTATTGTAGATCAGTCTAGTTTAGGACCAACATTCCATGCACTTCAATCATTCGCAATGGATGATACATTATGCACAAGCATTGGAAAGGGCGAATCAGCTGCAACAATGCGCTCTTGGGTTCATCACAATACAATTGTTCTTGGCATTCAAGATTCACGCCTACCACACTTAGAAGAAGGTATTTCCTTTTTAAAAGAAAACGACTTCAATGTTATCGTTCGTAATTCTGGCGGGCTTGCAGTCGTACTTGATGAAGGTGTGTTAAACGTATCACTTTTATTCCAAGAGACGGAAAAAGGTATCGATATTGATCTTGGATACGATACAATGTGGCATTTAATTCAGGAAATGTTAAAGGATTACGATGTTACAATTGAGGCAAAAGAAATCGTTGGTTCTTACTGCCCTGGTAGCTACGATTTAAGTATTCGCGACCAAAAATTTGCTGGTATTTCACAGCGCCGTATTCGCGGTGGTGTCGCTGTCCAAATTTATCTCTGTGCTACAGGAAGTGGCTCTGAACGTGCCGCACTCGTTCGTGATTTCTACAA
This sequence comes from Bacillus cereus group sp. MYBKT111-2, assembly GCF_051915205.1. NCBI lineage: Bacteria > Bacillati > Bacillota > Bacilli > Caryophanales > Bacillaceae > Bacillus > Bacillus cereus group sp. MYBKT111-2. The sequence goes on along the minus strand of NZ_JBQAEG010000006.1, from coordinate 121,905 downwards.
CCTAGCCATTCAAGGAGAAGAAACACGCTTTACTTATCCTGAAATTGTACCGAGTACGATGGCTTCACTTTCAGAATTACTTGGCGAAACCATTACAGTACAAGATTTAATGATGCGCCTTTTAAAAACATTGCAGCAATTCGCTCCAAAGTTAACACCATCTCAATTAACAATAGATGAAATACCTTTATATGAGACGAATTTACAACGTATTATTGATCGTAACAATAAAGCACTTGGCTTAGAAAAATAAAGACCGTCGCTATTTTAGCGACGGTCTTTATTTCAATTCGTTATAGAATTAAAGTGCTTGAGCTGCTGTAATTAAAGCTAACTTGTACACTTCTTCTTCGTTACATCCACGAGATAGGTCGTTTACAGGCATGTTTAAACCTTGTAAGATTGGTCCTACTGCTTCGAAGTTACCTAAACGTTGAGCGATTTTGTAGCCGATATTACCAGCTTCTAAGCTTGGGAATACGAATACGTTAGCATCACCTTTAATTGTAGAACCTGGAGCTTTTTTCTCAGCTACAGATGGTACGAATGCAGCATCGAATTGGAATTCTCCATCTAGAGCTAATTCTGGAGCCATTTCTTTTGCAATGCGAGTTGCTTCTACAACTTTTTCTGTTTCTGGAGATTTCGCAGAACCTTTTGTAGAGAAGCTTAACATAGCAACGCGTGGATCAATGCCGAATAGTTCAGCAGTTTTCGCACTTTCGATACCAATCTCAGCTAAATCTTGGCTATTCGGTGCAATGTTAATTGCACAATCAGCGAATACATATTTCTCTTCTTCACGTACCATGATGAATACGCCAGAAGTTTTTGTAACGCCTGGTTTTGTTTTAATGATTTGAAGTGCTGGACGAACTGTATCAGCTGTAGAGTGAGCTGCACCACTTACTAAACCGTGTGCTTTGCCCATGTATACAAGCATTGTACCGAAGTAGTTTTCGTCTTTAAGGATTTTGCGAGCGTCTTCTTCAGTTGCTTTACCTTTACGGCGTTCAACGAAAGATGCTACCATTGCATCCATTTCTTCGTATGTAGCTGGATCGTAAATATCAACGCCTGCTAATGTTAAATTCATGCTAGCAGCTTTTGCGCTAATTTCTTCTTTATTACCAACTAAGATTGGTTTTACTAACTCTTCTTTTGCTAAACGCTCTGCAGCGCCTAAAATTCTTTCATCAGTTCCTTCAGGAAGTACGATAGAAACGCCTTTTCCTTGAACTTTTTCTTTTACTGTTGTAAATAAGTTGCTCACGAATAAACCCTCCTACATATGTTAAAAAAACTCTATCTTTAAGAATACTTCTTTTCCTCTATATTTTAAACTTATAGCTCCCAAAAAATAGATAAAATAAAAATGATTATATTTTCATAAAATTCAGCATAGAAATAAAGCCCCTTTAAGCCTTGTCTCTTCCTATTTTCAAATAAATATAAATGTGACAATTTTATGCGCCAAGGTTTTATATAGATGATTTTAAAACTATATATGCTATAGTTAACGTGTAAAACTATCATTAACTGAGGTGAATAGAATGAGTGAAGCAACAACAACGTTAGATGGCTGGTATTGTTTACATGATTTACGTTCTATTGATTGGGCTGCATGGAAAACATTATCTAGCGACGAACGCGGACAAGCTGTGTCTGAATTTTTAAATGTCGTTGAAAAATGGAACGACGTAGCTGCTGCAAAAAAGGGCAGTCACGCAATGTATACAGTTGTTGGCCAAAAAGCTGATATTATGCTTATGATTTTACGTCCAACAATGGAAGAGTTAAATGAAATTGAGACAGAATTGAATAAAACAACTTTAGCTGAATATATGGTTCCTGCATACTCTTACGTATCTGTTGTTGAACTAAGCAACTACCTTCCAGCTGATGAAGATCCATACCAAAATCCACAAATCTTAGCTCGCTTATATCCTGAGTTACCGAAAGCAAATCATATTTGCTTCTATCCAATGGACAAGCGTCGCCAAGGTGATGACAACTGGTACATGCTTCCGATGGAGGAACGTAAGAAAATGATGTACAGTCATAGTAAAATTGGTCGCCAGTATGCAGGTAAAGTACGCCAAGTTATTTCAGGATCTGTTGGATTCGACGATTTTGAGTGGGGCGTAACATTATTCGCTGACGATGTTCTTCAATTTAAAAAGCTTATATATGAAATGCGCTTCGATGAAGTAAGTGCTCGTTATGGTGAATTCGGAACATTTTTCGTCGGAAACATTTTACCAGACGAAAAGGTAGAGAAATTTTTACACATATAAATCGTGAAAAAGGAACGAAATTCGTTCCTTTTTTTATTCCCCTCTATATTTCTCCTCAAAAAACTTCTTTTTTCCGCAAATTTGAACAAAAATCGACAAATCCTTTTAAATACCTTACAAAATTGTAACCTTTCTATATCCAAATTTATGCTAAAATGGTACGAGCTATATGCTAATAACGATGCGAAGGTGATAATGTATATGAAGAAAATCTTTTCTATTTTACTAGTGTTTCTATTGTCAATTTCTTCCTTAGGAGTAACAACATCCCATGCGGAAGAAAAAATACACATTGAGGCAGCTGCTGCACTTCTATTTGATGCAGATACAGGAAAAATACTGCATGAACAAAATCCAGATGAATTACTAGCTATCGCTAGTATGTCAAAATTAATTGTTGTTTATGCCGTGTTAGAAGCAATTAAAGAAGGAAAAATCACTTGGGATACAAAGGTAAATATTTCCGATTACGCTTATGAAGTTTCACGTAATAATGAATTCTCTAACGTGCCGTTCGAAAAAGGACGTCAATATACTGTAAGAGAACTATATCATTCTATCGTTATCTTCTCTGCAAACGGATCTAGTATTGCCTTAGCAGAACTTCTTGCAGGAAGTGAGAAAAACTTCTTAAATCTTGCAAATGAACATGCAAAAAAACTAGGGTTAAAGAAATATAAATTTGTAAACGCTACTGGTTTAAATAACGCTGACTTAAAAGGAAAACATCCTGAGGGTACTGATCCAAATGCAGAAAACTCTATGTCAGCTCGCGATATGGGTATACTTTCAAAAGCAATGATTACAAAGTATCCAGAAATGCTAGAGGATACAAAACAAAGATTTAGAAACTTCCCAGATAATCATCCGAAACCAATTCGTATGGAAAACTGGAACTGGATGTTACCAGGAGCTGCTTTCGCTTATGAAGGTACTGATGGTTTAAAAACCGGAAGTTCTGATACAGCTGGATACGGATTTACTATTACTGCTAAACGTGGTGATGTACGTCTTATTTCGGTTATTATTAAAACAAAATCAATGGACGAGCGCTTCACAGAATCTCGTGAGTTAATCGAATACGGGTTTAATAACTTCGAAAAACAAAAACTAAAGGTCGATAAAAACAATACACTCTCTGTAGTACAAGGGAAAGAAAATCAAGTAACTGTTGCACCGGAAAAAGAAATAACCGTAATTGCAAAAAAAGGTAGCAAAGACCCTTATAAAATTGGAACTGAAGTAGATAAATCTCTTGCTGAAGATGGTCATTTAATTGCTCCTATTAAGAAAGATGCAAAAGTAGGATCGATTACTTTAGAATCAACCGATAAATATGGTTTCTTAGACGGTAGTAAAGGTATGAAAGTTACTGCAAAAACGACAGAAGAAGTTGAAAAAGCAAATTGGTTTGTATTAACAATGCGCTCTATCGGTGATTTCTTCTCAAACTTATGGTCTAAAGTTTTTTAATAAAAAAGCTGGCTCACGCTAGCTTTTTTTATTTTCCACTCTCCATGTAAAACTTTGTTTGGTTGTCATATCTGAGTCCTTTTTCTCATACGTATGAACTAGTAATTGTTACACACTTCATCTAGACATAAACCTCTTTCCACAAGGTATTCCAAAAAGAGAGGTGACACATAATGGGCGTTATCGCGTATAACGAAGAAGATGTAAAGTTATTAGCTAGACTGATGCGTGCTGAAGCTGAAGGTGAAGGACAACAGGGGATGTTAATGGTCGGAAACGTTGGAGTAAATCGTGTCCGCGGGAATTGTTTAGACTTTAAAAATATTCGTAATTTACGTCAAATGGTGTATCAAAATCCTGGTGGTTTTGAGGCAACTCAAAAAGGTTATTTTTATCAACGTGCAAGGGAACAAGATATCGCATTAGCAAGGCGAACGATTCAAGGACAACGTTTTTGGCCTGCAAATTTTGCCTTATGGTTTTTTAGGCCTGAAGGTGCATGTCCACCAACTTGGTATAATCAGCAAAACTCTGGTCGCTTCAAAAAGCACTGCTTCTTCCAGCCAAATGCTGGGGATTGCCCTAGCATATATTAAGGAATGAAAACAAGGAGGGATTTTTGAATGGCACAGCAACAAAATCCGTATTACGGAACAGGTTTCTATCAACCATCTGGAACTTACGTACAACCGCAACAAATGACCCCACAGCAACAGCAACAGCAGCAAGCAATGCAACAACAAGCTGCGCAAGCTCAATATGCTGTTTCTCAAGGCATGTTACCTCTAGAACAGTCATATATTGAAAATATTCTTCGCTTGAACAAGGGCAAGCAAGCCACAGTTGTAATGACTTATGAGCGTGGTAGTTCACTCGGTACACAATCCTATACGGGTATTATCGAAGCGGCTGGTCGTGATCATATCGTAATTAGTGAGCCACAATCAGGGAAACGTTATTTATTATTAATGATTTACTTAGATTATGTAGAATTCCCAGAAGAAATTACGTATTTGCCTAGTCAACAAGCAACTTATGCTCCAAGACCATAAAAAAAGCTGGCGTATGCCAGCTTTTGTTTTTTATAATCCTTTTACAACTGCAGTTCCAACTAAGATCCATGCCACAATAAACGCTACACCACCAAGAGGTGTAATTGGACCAAAGAACTTAATACCTGTTGTACTTAATGCATACAGACTACCCGAGAACATAATGATCCCAGCTACCATAAGCCAACCAGCAGTAGTTAAGAGTGATGATTGAATTTTATCCATCAATAAAGCAACTACAAATAGTCCACCCGCATGAAACATTTGATATGTAACACCTGTTTTCCAAACCTCTAACATTTTTGCAGAAACTTTATTTTCTAAACCGTGTGCTCCGAAGGCCCCTAACGCAACAGATAGCCCCGCTGCAATACAACCTAGTAAAAAGAAAATTTTCATCTTAATTCCCCTTTTTTACTTTTATCATAAGCAATTTTTTCATATAAGCCAAACGATTTATCCTCTAAAAATCAAATAAAGAATTACCGTTTGCATCACTTTCTTTTATATATACTGGCTCATTAGAAACCGGTGCAATTGGTTGCATCGTGATTGGTTGTGATCCAATTATTTGTGATTGAACTTGTGGCTCTCTATACGTAGAAGATTCAACTTGCTCATCTAATAATAAATCACATAAAGCACGCACAACTAATACATGTTCTTTTGATTTTTGTCCTTCACTACTTTTTGCCTTTGCAATTTCATTCGCCATTTTATTTAAAATCTTATCGCTTGATATTTGCATCCCTTATCACCTCGTACTTTGTAGTTCTTTCTCAAATTGTCCCAGCTTCTCTACTGAACCAAATACTATTATCATATCATGTTCTTGCAACTTTTCCTGCCCCGTTGGATTATGTATAACATTTCCATTTCTCAAAATCGCTAAAATTGTTACATCAAATTGATTTCTAACATCACTCTCTAATAACGATTTATTAGTTAAAATAGAGCCCTTACCTACTGCAATTTCTTCAATTACAAATGACTGCTCCACGCCATACAGTACTGTATCAATATAATGAACTGTTAACGGATTCGCAATACCTTTTGCAATATGAATCCCTGCCATACTAGATGGATTAATCACCTTATTTGCCCCAGCCCTCTTTAACTTGTCTTCGGTTTCAGGTTTTTCTGCTCTTGCCACAATTTTAATTGCATCGTTTAATCCTCTTGCAGTTAACGTAATAAATACATTTTCAGCGTCATTTGCTACGATAGCAACTAAACCAGCTGCCTTTGAAATTCCAGCATGTTGTAACACTTTGTCTTCTGTTGCATCTCCATGTACATATAAAAGTTTTTCCTTCTCTAATATGCTTTCATCTTTATCCACGACGACAAATGGGATCTTCTTTTCTTGCAATTCATGTACAACTTGTAGCCCTACTCTACCGCAACCACATACGATAATATGATTTTGTAACTGTGCTATTTGTTTATCCATCTTCTTCCTCCGTACTGCATGAAATAAATTCCCTTCAATAATCATAGCTGCCACTACACCAATTGCATACGTAACAATACCGACTCCAACCGGTATGATAAGGAGCGCAAAAACTTTTCCTGCATGTGTTACAGGAATGGCGTCTCCGTATCCAACCGTTAATACAGTAATCATCGTCATCCAAAATGCTTGAAATAAGCTAATCTCTTCAATTGTCATAAATCCTAATGTTCCTAGAATTACAACAAAAGTCATACATATAACTGCTATCCATAATTGCTTACGTGCATTCATATCATGTTTCAACTCTTTTCTCTATCTACAATCTTTGCCAGTGGAAATGAAATACATATATACTAGATACGGAATCTATGAAAGAGGTTGATATAATGAAAACATTTCTTTCCGCCTTACAATGGGCACTATTTATTTTAGCTGGGAGTCTTATTGTACCAATTAGCGTCGCAACTAGTTATGGTCTTGATGGCGCTGAAGCTATCGCATTCGTACAAAGAACATTATTTGTTCTAGGCTTTGCTGGTCTCTTACAAGCTATATTTGGGCATAAACTTCCTATTCAAGAAGGTCCTGCTGGCCTTTGGTGGGGAATTTTCTCCCTATATGCAAGTTTAGGTGTCGTATTATTTGGATCAAACAATGAGACACTTAAAGTTCTTCAATACGCTTTCTTATTAAGCGGTATCATTTGTATTATTCTTAGCGTTTTTGGACTTATTGATAAACTCGTTCGCTATTTTACACCGACAGTCATTGGAACGTACTTATTTCTTCTTGTTGCACAACTTAGTGGTTCCTTCTTAAAAGGAATGTTCGGCCTGGATGGAAAACATACAGAAGTACAACCTAACGTATTTATTCTTTCACTCATTGTTATTTTACTATCCTTTTTCATCATGAAGCTACCTATTATCGGACAATATTCTGTTCTTTTCAGTATCGTTTGCGGCTGGATATTATTCGCATGCTTTGGATTATCCAATCCAATAACACCAGTGACAGACATAATCCGTTTTCCATCCTTATTTGTTTTCGGAATGCCTCGTGTTGAATGGAACATGGTAATTACGGTCATTTTCGTTACACTCTTACTTCTAACAAATATGTTAGCAAGTATTCGCGTTGTACAAAAGGTTGTCTCTAAATATGAAGAAAATGCTGCATCAGATCGTTTTAAACAGGCCGGTATTATAACAGGAATCAATCAATTACTAGGCGGCCTGTTTTCGGCTATCGGACCTGTCGCTATTTCTGGATCAGCAGGTTTTATTGCAACGACTAATATTTATAAACGCCTCCCATTTATATTAGGGTCAAGCTTTATTATTGTCGTTAGTATATTCCCAAAGATCACTTCATTCTTTGCGGCAATCCCAGTTGCAGTTGGTTATGCTGCCATTTACCCTGTATTTGCAAGCATGATCGGTCTCGCCTTTCGAGAATACGAAACAGTACAGGATAAAGAACGATTATTTAAAGTAGCGGGTCTGTCAATCTTCACAGGAATTGGGGTTATGTTCGTTCCAGCAGGAGCATATTCCACGCTTCCACCATTTCTAGCTTCATTCCTAAGTAATGGTCTCGTTCTTGGGGCTGTAATGGCAATCTTACTAGAAATACTATTTTCTCGTTCGACAACAAAACAAGTATCGTAAATTGGAAAACTTCCATTATTGCACTCTACCTTTAGAGTTGTTACGATAAAGTGAAACTTTAATCAGTGGGGATTTTCTTCATCCCCCCACTGATTATTAGTTAATATGATGAGAAAAACACTCATAAAAATGAATCTACTTCTTTTTAAAGAGGTTCGATGTCTTACTATTATTTCTTACATCTCCATGAACATATATTTGATTTAAATAAAGAAGGGAATTTTCAATATGACTTATAAAATGATTGTTTTAGATTTAGATGATACTTTATTACGTGACGACCATACTATTTCACCTCGTACGAAAGAAGCTCTAATGACTGCACAAGAACAAGGTGTAAAAGTTGTACTTGCTTCTGGTCGTCCAACATTTGGTATGCGCAATGTGGCGAAAGAACTTCGTTTGGAGGAATACGGTAGTTTCATTCTATCTTTTAATGGCGCAAAAATTATTAACTGTAAAACAAACGAAGAAATCTTTAGTAGTACGCTATCTCCTGAAATCGTTCACAACCTATTTGAAATTAGTAAAACTGAAGATGTATGGATTCATACTTATATAGGCGATGATATCGTAACGGAAGAAAATAATCCTTATACTGAAATTGAGGGCGATATTACTGGTATGCCTATCGTTGTAGTAGATGACTTTAAAGCTGCTGTTAAAGAGCCTGTAGTAAAAGTATTAATGAATAAAGAAGCTGAACGCCTTGTTGAAGTAGAAAAGAAATTACAAAAACAACTAGAAGGACAATTAAGCGTTATGCGTTCTAAACCATTCTTCTTAGAATTTACTGAAGCCGGTGTTACAAAAGGAACGAGCTTAAACCAATTAATCCAAAAACTTGGCATTAAGCGCGAAGAAGTTATCGCAATGGGCGATAGCTATAACGATCAGGCGATGATTGAATTCGCCGGTCTTGGTGTCGCAATGGGCAATGCACCTGATGATATTAAGGAAATTGCAAACTATGTAACAGATACAAATATGAACGATGGTGTAGCAAAGGTTGTAGAGAAGTTCGTACTAAAAAAAGAAGCACTTGTTTAATATTTCCACTCATAAAACCTATTTGAAGTCAAACACTTCAAATAGGTTTTTATTTAAATTACCATGCTTTTGTGACTATATTTTGAACTTTGCACTATTCTCGTAGTGTAAACTTTCTTTTTGTATATAATGAAACAAAATAGACTATTTTATTTTAAAAAAGAATACAAATTTACTATAAACAAGCATACGTTAAGGGAGGCTATTTTACATGTTATCTACACCAATCGGACGATTAAGAGCAATTGGACTTATTGAGGGGATTTCTTTCCTACTACTATTATTTGTAGCAATGCCATTAAAATATTTCGCAGGATTTGCAACAGCTGTTAAAATTACAGGCATGGCTCACGGTGTTTTATTTATTTTATTTATCTTCGCAGTAATTCAAGTAACAATCGTACACCGTAAATCAATTTTATGGGCACTTGGGGCATTCGTTTCATCAGTTATCCCATTTGGCACGTTTGTACTGGATGCAAAATTAAAGAATGAGCAACAATAATGAAAAGGTAGTTAACGACTGTTAACTACCTTTTTTATTTACAAATTTGGAATTTCCCAATCAATTTCCCTCTCGCCCATATTAGCTAAAATCGTATTTACTTTAGAGTATGGCTTACTTCCGAAGAAACCACGTCTTGCTGATAGTGGGCTTGGATGTACAGATTCGATAATGTGGTGCTTCGTATTTGTAATTAATTTTTTCTTCGCCTGTGCATGGCGTCCCCACAATATGAAAATAACTGGCTTTTCACGTTCATTTAATAGCTCAATTACGCGATCTGTGAAATGCTCCCATCCTTTTCCCTTATGAGAATTTGCTTCACCTTGTCGAACTGTTAATACAGTATTTAATAATAAAACGCCTTGCTCTGCCCACTTTACTAAATAACCGTTATTTGGAATATCATACCCATATTCATTTCGAAGTTCTTTATACATATTTAACAACGACGGTGGCGTTTTAATACCGGGTTGCACAGAAAAGCTTAAACCATGCGCTTGATTCGGTCCATGATATGGATCTTGTCCTAAAATAACGACCTTTGTATTTTCATAACTTGTATACTCTAGAGCGTTAAAAATATCTTCTTTCTTTGGGTAAACAACATGTGTACTATACTCTTCTTTCAAAAAATCAGCTAGCTTACGATAATATTCTTTCTCAAATTCTGGTGCCAATAATGGCCCCCAATCATTCTTTAAAACATTTTCCATACTGTCACTTCCTGTCTAATTAATTCACCATATCCTGTTTTGTAAATACTACGAACGAAATAATAAGGGAAACAACTGCCCAAACCGTTAAATTCATTAAAGAAAACCCCATCGATAAACCTTGTAATGCAGGTAGTTTCCCTGATAGATAATCTGTTAATGATAAATTCACACTAAAAATATATTTCGCACCTTCCCAAGATGTTGCAAATGAGCTTAAAATGCCACCTGCAATTAATGCCGCTAACATAACACCCATCCCAGCTGGTGTATTTCGAATTAAAACCGAAACCATAAATGATATAGTCCCGACGACGATAGCAACAAACCAAGCTAATCCATACGCCATCAAGATATATTGCCATTGCGGAATAAGATGTACAAAATTCGTATTTAACGTTTCCTTATCAATAATAAACCCAGTTAAAACAGGTAAATTCCATCCCGAGTATCCAAATACAAGCCCTGATAATATGTATGCAAACACACCTACAAGAAGCAGTATAAGTGAAATGAAGAATAACATCGTCACGTACTTACTAAGGAGTATTTTCCAGCGCCGAATCGGCCGAGTAAGTAACATCTTCATCGTTCCATCACTTCGTTCTCCTGAAACAATATCAATGGCGACAATCATGACGAGAAGTGGAATAAATAATGTAATTCCTTGCTCAATAAATGCCCTTACAAAAGTTGGTGCGCCTGGTGCCATTGGATTAATATCATGATCTAAATAATATTGTTGCTGCTCTACTCTTACCTTTAACCAATCACGCCATTCTTCTGGCAATCTAGAATTGTTCAAACGGTTTTGAGAATCAACAATTTGTTGCTGCAGCGAAACCTTCCAATCCGTTGTACCTAGCCTTTTTTGTGTCGTTTCTATTTCACGATACTGCGCATATACGAAGAGCGGGATTAAGATTGCTAAAATAAGCATAACAACAAAAATACGCTTCTTACGATAAATTTTCTCCGATTCGTTTAAAACTAGATTCGCAAATTCACGCATGCTGCTCACCCCTTGTGAGTTCAATAAATAAATCTTCTAGTGTAAACACAAGCTCTTTAACACTATGTACATCTATCCCGTTTTCTACAAAGGTTTTATTCCAATTACTTATAGATGAAATATGCATCCGGCATAGTAATCGATTACCTTCTATACTCACTTCTCTTACTTCCTCAGCATCTACTAGCATATCCTTTGCCTTAGAAATTGGTGTAACAATCCATTCTACGCGATCACTTGCTGTTTTAATTAACTCTTCAACCTTGGCAACTGTTATCATTTTTCCTTTATGAATAATAGCAACGCGATCGCATATCATTTGTACTTCGCTTAGCAAATGACTTGAAATAAACACGCTCATATTTTCTTCTTTCACAAGCTTATGTATAAATTCCCTAAGCTCTCTAATTCCAGCTGGGTCTAAACCATTTGTTGGTTCATCTAATATGAGTAGTTTCGGATTTCCAAGAAGCGCTTGCGCAATGCCAAGGCGCTGTTTCATACCGAGTGAGTATGTTTTTACCTTATCATGAATTCTCTCATCCAAATGAACCATGTGAGCAATTTCAATAATACGTTCATCTGATATACCACCTAACATACGGGCAAATTGTTTTAAATTTTCCCATCCTGTTAAATATGTATACAGTTCTGGGTTTTCAACGATACTCCCAATTTGACGCATCGCTTCCCTGAAATTTTCCTTAATAGAATAATCGCCGATAGAAATCGTACCTTCTGTTTCTTTAATCAATCCGACTAACATTCGAATGGTAGTCGTTTTTCCGGCGCCATTCGGTCCTAGGAAGCCGAACACTTCTCCTTGTTTTACATCGAAGGAAATATTCTCTACAATTGTCTTCTTTCCAATTACCTTCTTCACGTCTCGTACGGAAAGTATCGTTGTCATTTTACCCCTCCTTGTTCTAGTTTTAATTTACTTACAACATTTTGAACTAATCGGCCCGCCATATATGTATACCCTACTTCATTCGGATGGAAATGATCGGAGTATAATAAATCTTTCCCACGATTTTGGAATAAATCAAATGTCGGTGTAATATACACATTTTTATTATTTATCGCTAACTTTTCTAAAGATGCATTCCAGTCTACAACAATGTTTGAAGACCCCTTTAAATCTTCTACATCTTCAAAGGGATTATATAAACCTAGCCAAAAAATAGGGCTATCTGTATTTAATTTACGAATTTCTTCTATAATTTTCTTCGCTTCATTCTGGAATGTTTCCGTATCCGGACGATATGTTTCTAAATCTATCTTTCCAAGCGATTCCCAGCCCGGAAATAAATCATTTCCTCCAATCGTTAAAACGATTACATCTGCTTGTTTAATTGAATATTGAGCGCCATTACTCTCAATTTGTTTTAATAAGTCAGGCATTTTCGCACCACTAACAGCTAAGTTCGTTAAAGCAACCTTTTGCTTATAATCTTTTTGTAAATCTTCTTTCATTCGTCCAATATAGCCAATTCCTTCTTTATCACCAACACCGCGTGTTAATGAATCACCTAAACTAACGATTTGTAACGTTCCTGTTTTCTTTTTCTCTTTTGCTACTACATCGGTTTTTTTAATTAAATTTGAAGCTCTCGGATTTAATACATCATTTACACCTGAAACAAAGCCATATGCAAATAAACAGAAAGATGCAATTGTAATGAGTAGAATTACTTTTACCACTTTTGATCTCATATCAAAACCCCTTTTAGCCCTCATAGATTGTCCATAATTATACCAAACGCAATTTTGAAAAGCGATTTTCACACCTTATCTATTATGTCGTTTCCCTTTTTACGAATTCTGGTAATAACTCCACGTGCTTTACATCTATTTGCTCATCATTAATCTTTTCATATAATAATTCAAATGCCTTCACGCCAACATTTTTACTACAATATGAAATCGTCGTAATACCTAAAATGTCTGCTACATCTTGATCATCACAACCGATAATCGTAACATCTTCTGGAATACGAATTCTTTGTTTTTTCGCCTCCGTTACCATTCCCGCTGCAATATGGTTACAAGATACAAGAAACGCAGTTGGCTTTACTGACATAGAGGCCCACTCCCTAATTACATTACGCCCATCTTCCACCGTAAAACAGCCTTCAAACTTCCAAGTTCCTATCGGTTTTTCAGCAATCTGTTGAAGTGAATCCGCATATGCTTGTTTTCTTCTCTGGCTATTAATGCTATTACTTCTTCCAATGCAATACCCAATACGTGTATGACCAGCATCTATTAAGTTTTTCATCCCTTGTGAAAACACTTTATAGTAATCAACATGTACACTTGAAATGCATTTTGAATCTATTTCTTCACACATAACAATCGGGCCGAATTTCGTATATTCTTCGAGCTTCTCCTTACTATTTGCCCGAGAACATATAATAACCCCATCAAGCTTTTTCATTTTTAACATATTCAAAATTTCTAATTCTCTTTCCTCGCTATAATTCGTCTGACAAAGCATCATATTATAATTATTCTTTGCTGTTTCCTTTGATATTCCCTCAATAATGGCACTATAATATTGATCATTAACGTGCGGTAATAAAACGCCAATTACATTCGTTTTTCCTTTCACTAAATGAATTGCATTCACATTTTGCGTATAGTTTAATTCTTCTATAATTGCTAAAATTTCTTTTCGCTTCTGTTCATTCACATATGGATGATTATTTAGTACACGTGAAACAGTTGAAACAGATACCCCAGCAAGTTCAGCAATCTTTCTTATATTCGTCATCTCATTTTCCCCTTCCCTGCAAAAATTCTCCCTTGACCTGGTAAGCTTTCCACAATATATCCTTTCCTAGCAAATACATTTTGAAAGGATATACAACTATGCTTCGATTCAAATTAGAATATATATTTTTCATTGGTGGTCTACTCATTCTCGCCATCGGTATTAATATGATGACGACCATTACTTCCTTTGGACTTAGCCCTTATGATTCCTTCTTTATTGCACTATATCAAAATTTCGGGATAAGTATCGGTTTTTGGATTTTCATGATTAATTTTGCCTTTACCCTTATCGTCCTCTTTTGGAATAAAAGACAAATTACAATCGGTACAATCGTAACAATGGTTCTTATCTCTCTTTTTGTTGATTGGATTGGTTCCATTACAACTATTATGGACACTGTCCGTTCTCTTCCAAAATATATAACACTTATTTGCGGAAATCTATTCGTTGGAGCCGGAATTGGTCTTTATGTCTCTACAAACCTTTGTGCAGCACCGCAAGAAGCTTTCGTTTTAACAGTTGCTGAGAAGAAAAAATGGACATTTAGGAGAACTGAAATTTCATTGGCATTTTTATTTTTAACATTAAGCTTTTTATTAGATGGACCTATCTATTTTGGAACCATCATCTTATCCTTTACAACAGGCTGGATTATCCAAGCATTTATCCAAGTTGGCACGCAAATTTTGAATAGAAAAAAACCTATTAAGCAAGCTGCTTAATAGGTTTTTTTCTTAGAGGGTATACTACTTTGCATCCCCTTCAATTCGGTAATTTGCTTTCAAACAATCTATTTCTTCATACCCTTGCAACGTATATAGAATATAATCATAATCAGCAAGAGAAGCACGATGCGTTACAATTACAATTTCAGCTTTTCCTTTCTCTTCAAGTGGCATTTGAATAATTTTTTCAAAGCTAACGCCACGCTCAGAGAATAACGAAGTAATTTTTGCAAATACACCAATTTCATCTTTCACATGAAGTCTTAAAAATTTCTTCACAACAATTTCGTCTGGCTCTTTTAATACTTTTTGATATTGCGGGACTACAGCACTATTTCCTGTTACCCCTAATCTAATATTTTGCATTACAGCTACTAGATCGGAAACAACAGCTGTTGCTGTCGGTAAACTTCCTGCACCTGGTCCATAAAACATCGTTTCTCCAACTGCTTCACCATACACATATACAGCGTTATATTCATTTTGCACGGCCGCAAGAGGATGTGTATTTGGAAGTAAAGTCGGTTCAACTGTAACCTCTAATTTTTCACCATCTCGCTTCGCAAGACCGATTAGTTTAATCGTGTAACCTAAACTCTTACTGTATTCGATATCTTCCTCTGTAATAGAAGTAATCCCTTTTACCTTCACATCTCCAAGCTCTACATTTGTAGAGAAACCAAGGGTAGCCAAAATTGTCATTTTTCTTGCTGCATCTAAACCTTCTACATCTGATGTTGGATCCGCTTCTGCAAATCCAAGTTGCTGGGCTTCTTTTAACACGTCGTTATATGCTCTCCCTTCATCTGACATTTTCGTCAAAATAAAATTTGTCGTTCCATTTACAATTCCCATTACTTTCGTAATAAGATCTGAAGAAAGTCCCTCTACAATACTTCGTAAAATCGGAATCCCTCCGGCTACACTTGCTTCATAAAACAAATCTGCTTTATTATCTTTTGCTACCGCTAAGAGTTCCGCCCCATGTAACGCCATTAAATCTTTATTGGCAGTCACAACATGCTTCCCGCTTTGTAAAGCTTGCAAAATATATGCTTTTGCATCGTCAATGCCACCCATTACTTCGATGACAACGTCGATGTTTGGATTGTCTAAAATTTCATTTGCATTTTGCGTTAATAGAGTAGAAGGTACCTCTACTTCTCTCTCTTTTTCAATATTTTGTACTAGCACTTTCGTTACTTTTACAGGACAACCTACTTGGTGTATAAGTCGCTCTTGGTGATCTGTAATGATACGAACTACACCGCTACCAACTGTCCCAAGACCTAATAAGCCAACTTGAATTTCTTTCATAATACTGTCCACCCCTCAAAAATTGTGTTTAGATGAAATTATATGAGTAAAAAATCTAAAAAACAATATTTTTAGAACATTCGGAAAAATATAAGTTAACCATTGCAGAGAAAACGTTGCCACGTGTTACACAATCTTTTTTTATAATACATAAGGGGTTTCTTGATACACGTAATAATTTAGCCAATTAGAGAATAATAGATTTCCATGGCTTCTCCACCTTACAAGCGGCTTCTCATTTGGATTATTATGCTTAAAATAGTTTTTCGGCACATCAATATTTAACCCTTTTTGGCGGTCCCGTTCGTATTCTTGCTTTAACGTATCACAACTATATTCACTATGACCGAGCGCAAACACTTGTCTTCCTTCTTGCCCAATAACAAGATGAACGCCCGCTTCCTCAGAGTTGGCTAATAACGTTAACTCCTTCACTTCTCTAATGTCACTCTCTCGTACTTCCGTATGACGAGAATGCGGGGCAAAAAATAACTCATCAAACCCTTGTAACAATTTCACATGTTGCTCACGAACTTCATGTTCAAATACACCGAACATTTTTTCCTTAAGAGGATACTTTTGAACGCCATAATGATGATACAAACCAGCCTGTGCCCCCCAGCAAATATGAAGCGTAGATGTTACATTCGTTTTTGAATACTCCATAATACGTTTAAGCTCTTCCCAATAATCTACCTCTTCAAATGAAAGGGTTTCAACTGGTGCTCCTGTAATAATGAGTCCATCAAATTTCTCATTCTCAATATCACGGAATGTTTTATAGAAACTCGTTAAATGTTCCTGTGCAACATTACGAGACAAATGCGATTCCATATGAAGTAAATGAACATCTAATTGCAACGGTGTATTTCCAATTAAACGAAGTAATTGCGCTTCTGTTTCTTGCTTTGTAGGCATTAAATTTAATATAGCAATTTTCAATGCCCGAATATCTTGTGTTTCTGCTCGCTCTTTTGTCATTACAAAAATATTTTCCTCCTGCAACACTTTGCGAGCTGGCAAATCTTTATCAATTATGATCGGCATGTTGTTTGCCTCCGACTAGCGCTGCTTCTAAATCTGCAATAATATCCGAAACATCTTCTATACCAACTGATAAACGAATTAAATCTGATGTGACGCCAGCTAAGCGCTGATCTTCGGCACTTAATTGTCTATGCGTTGTACTAGCAGGATGTATAACGCAAGTTCGTGCATCAGCTACATGCGTTACGAGAGTTGCTAGTTTTACATTTGCGATAAATTCTTTTGCTGCTTCTAATCCTCCCTTAATGCCGAATGTTAAAACACCACTCGCACCTTTTTTCAAATACTTTTGTGCTAACGAATAATTTTCATTACTATTTAATCCCGGATAATTCACCCATTCAATACGTTCATGATCAGCAAGCCATTTAGCAACTGCAAGAGCATTTTCACTATGACGCTCCATTCGTAAATGCAATGTTTCTAAGCCAATATTGCTAATATACGCATTAAATGGGCTCATACAGTTTCCGTAGTCTCTTAATAATTGAACACGTGCCTTCACAATATAAGCTGCTGCACCAAAATTTTGAACGTAACTTACGCCGTGATAACTTGGATCCGGTTCAACTAGTTCAGGATATTGCCCGTTTGTCCAATCGAAGTTCCCTCCGTCAATTACAATGCCACCTAACGAACTTGCATGACCATCAATATATTTCGTCGTAGAATGAACGATAATATTTGCTCCATGTTCAAATGCTTGGCATAAATAAGGAGTTGCTAATGTATTATCCACGATAAAAGGTACTTCCAACTCTTTCGCTGCATCTGAAAGTTCTTTGAAATTTAAAACGTTCATCGCTGGATTTCCTAGCGATTCTGCATAAACAAGTTTTGTCTTATCATTAGCAAGGGCCACAATTTCATCAGCTGTTAAATTTGGATTAAAGAACGTAACATCAATGCCAAGCTTACGCAAACTCACCCCAAATAAATTAAACGTCCCGCCATAAACTGTGGAAGAACAAAGCAAGTGGTCTCCGCTACTACAAATATTTAAAACAGCAAGCATAATAGCAGCTTGCCCAGAAGCCGTTGCAACAGCACCTACACCACCCTCTAAATCCGCTAACTTTTGCTCAAATGCAGCTAAAGTAGGATTTCCAATACGCGTGTATATATATCCTTCTGCCTCTAAATTAAATAGTGCCGCTAAATCATCCGAAGTGTCGTATTTATACGTTGTACTTTGATAAAGCGGCAAAACACGCGGTTCACCATTCTTTGGCGTATAGCCACCTTGCACACAAATCGTTCCTTTTCCCCATGATTCTCCCATTTCTCATTCTCCTTTCTTTTATACAAAATAAAAAACTGCTCCTTTCCTGAAAACAAGAAAGGAGCAGTTTGAAAACACGCTCTAAAGGCTCTTTCTTATCTTTCAGGATTATTACCTGCAGGATTTGGCACAATTCCGTTATACGGCTGTTGCCAAGGTTTCATCGGGCCTGTCCCTCCACCTTTTCTTGATAAGACTATGCAATTACCGTTGATTTTATAGCAATAATTTCCTAATGTCAATTAGTTTTTCTGAATGTTCTAAATTAAACACAAAGAACTTAATGTGCATAACAAAAGAAATATATTCTATATCCATTTGAAAAAGACCTTTTAAAACCTCCGCTTAATTTACTATTACCAATGCTTGGGGCAGCTACTATCGGAAATGCATTTCCACTTCCAAAACATAACGAAACTACAAATTAAAAAATAGGCAGTGTGGACAAAAGTTCCACTGCCTATTCTCATTACACATGTTGCTTCAATAATGCATATAACTCCTCAAAATTATGCACTTCATATGTCGGTATAATCCCACTATCATTTAATTTCCTTTCTGGATTAAACCAACAAGTATCAATTCCCGCTACATATCCACCTTTCATATCAGCGCTTAACGAATCCCCAATAATGAGCCCTTCTTCAGGAACAAAGTTAGGAATCCTTTCAAAAACATAATCAAAATACTCTTTCATCGGCTTTTGATAACCTGTATCTTCAGAAACGAAAATATCTTGAAACAAGGCATGTAACCCTGCATTACGTAATCGTTTATCTTGCGTCTTAGAAATACCGTTTGTCACTATATATAAATCGTACTCACTTTGAATTTGATTTATAAATTGTAAAGCACCTTCCATGAGCTGATTTCCTTCTTCTAAGTAACTGCGATAATTATTTTCGAATAATATCCCATCTACTTCTTCCCCGTATTCTTTAAACAAAATTGAAAATCGTGTATTTACAACTTCATCACGATTTATTTCACCTTCTTCAAAAGCAGTCCAAAGACTTTTATTAATTTTTTTATATTGCGCTTCAATCTCGCTAGTGAGAGACATCCCTTTCTCTTCAAAAAGCATACGTAATGCCGATTTTTCTGCCTTTTGAAAATCCAACAATGTATCATCTACATCGAATAATAATGTTTTATATTTTTTCATAAGCCCTTCACACTCTCTTTTCTACAAAAACAAATTTACGTAAATCGTATCATTCTTTCTTGTAAAAATAATAGGAGATATCTCATACTAAACATGAGGTGAAAACATGAAAGTCAGCAGAAATAGCGAAGAAATCTCTCATTACATACAAACTTACAATTTCCATACTCTTTTTTCTTTTGATATCTTACCGTATGCTGAACTACATTCCTTTCAGAAGAGAGAAAAGATATGTAATGAAGGGGTCGATGTTCCTTATCTTTATTACTTAATTTCTGGGAAAGCAAAAATATATATGAGTCACAAAAACGGAAAGGTCTCCTTGATTAACTTTATTCAGGCACCTTCGTTCATTGGGGAATTAGGATTAATTGGCGTAGAATCTGTTACGAAAACGGTGGAAGTAATGGAAGATTGTATATGCTTAGCGCTTCCTCTTAAAGATTGTCAGCATCTTTTGTTACAAGATGCTACCTTTCTACAGAAACTATGCAAATTTATCGGTGAGAAAACCATTACCCGAACAGAAAGTTATGCTAAAAATAATAGTTATCCGTTCGAAAATCGATTAGCGGCGTTTATTCTATTAACAGAACAAAATAACAGTTATATAGAAAAACATACTGAGGTTTCGGAATACTTAAATGTTAGTTACCGTCACCTTTTATATGTATTAAACCAATTTTGCCAACAAAATTACTTAAAGAAAGATGGAAGAACCTATTACATACAAGATCGAATTCAGTTAGAAAAACTAGCTGACGAACTTAAAATATAAAAAAGCAGCATTAACGTTTATCTGTTAATGCTACTTTTTTGAGTGACGATTCTATTTTCAATTAAAATTTACTTGCTACTTTAGCTGCTTCTTCAAGACCAGCTGTAATGATTTCTTCTGCTTTATCTGGGAATTGGTTATGTCCTTCAATAACTACTGTTTCCATGTTTGTTGCGCCGAAGAAGCCCATCATGCTTGCTACATATTTAACAGCCATTTCTACTTCTGCTGCTGGACCTTCAGAGTATACACCGCCGCGCGCGTTTAATAATGCAATCTTCTTATCTCCAATTAGACCAACTGGACCTTCTGGCGTATATTTAAACGTTTTACCAGCACGGTTTAAATAATCAATATATGTGTGTAACACTGCTGGAATCGTTAAGTTCCATAATGGGAAACCGAAAACGACTTTATCAGCTTCTAAAAATTGATTTAAATACTTATCAGCAACTGCTACTGCTTTTGCTTCTTCTTCTGTTAAATCAAATCCTTTACCTGCTTTGAATGTACCATTAATCATGTCTACGCCTACGTATGGTAATTCTTCTTTATATAAATCAAGTTCTACTACTGTATCATTTGGATGCGCTTCTTTGTAACTTGCTAAAAACGCTTCATATAATTTCACACTAACTGCTTGTTCCGCTGGACGGTTGTTTGCTTTTACGAATAAAACTTTTGTCATTATGTTTTCCTCCTATTACTAGCTCTTCTGTTGTTATATGCTTTTAAAAAAGGTATCCCTTGTAATTGTTGTTTGTTGCTTACAAAACATATTTTATCTTCATATCGAGACAATTTCGTCCTCACATAGACGTATTTTTCCATAAAAAAAGTCCACCTTCTAAAGGCGAACTAGGTCTTACGACTTTCGTCTTATACAATTCCATTTTTTACTGCATATAATGCTGCTTGCGTACGATCAGATAAATTCAACTTACTCAAAATACTACTTACATGAGCTTTTACCGTTTTTTCCGTAATAACTAAAACAGAAGCGATTTCTTTATTACTCATCCCTTTCGCTAATAGCTGCAATACTTCATTTTCTCTCGCTGTTAACACATCCACTTGAATAGAAGGCTCTTCTTCCTTTTCTTCTACAGGTAATGTTTGAGAGAGAAGAGCATTTGCTATATCAGGATGTAATTGAATATTACCTTTATATGCACTTCGAATAGCCTCAACAAGCTGATCCGGTTCTACATCTTTTAAAATATACCCGCTTGCTCCAGCCCTTAATGCTGGTAACACATGCGCCTGATCAGAAAAGCTAGTTAATACAATTACTTTCACATCCGGATATTCTTTTTTAATACACGCTGTCGCCTCAACGCCATCCATTTCGGGCATATATAAATCCATTAGTACAACATCAGGATTCGTCTCCCCTACTTTCATTAGTGCCTCTTTCCCATTACTTGCTTCTCCAACTAACTCTATATCTTCCTGTGTACTTAAGAAAAATGCTAATCCTTTTAAAACGACTGTATGATCATCAACTAACAATACTTTTATTTTCACAAACTTCCCTCATTTTCACATCATAATGGTACGTTTACTTTTACACTTGTCCTTTTCTTATCACTTACAATTTTAATTGTTCCACCGACTAATTCTACTCTTTCTCGCATCGTAGTCATGCCAAGTGATTTCTTCTCTTTTATATCCTTTTCTACGAAGCCGGTTCCTTGATCGACTATTTCTAACGATACATTCTTCTCCGTCACTTTGAAATAAATCGTCGCTTCTCTAACATTTGCATGCTTACTTACATTATTTAAAGCTTCTTGTCCAATTCTCCATAGCGCTTCCTCTACTACGCGTGGCAAATCACGGACACCTGTAACTTGTTCTCGAATTTTCAATCCCAAACTTTCACCATATTGCTTTAAAGCTGGTAATAATCCTTTCTCCAAACCCGCTGGACGTAATTGCCAAATTAACGTCCTCATTTCTTTTAAAGCTCCTTGCGCTAGTTCACGCATGTCATGCAAAGATCGATCCACTTTTTCGTTTTGACCTTTTAAAACCGCCTCAGCGCCTTTTGTCATAAAGGTTAACGAAAATAGCTTTTGTGAAACAGAGTCATGTAAGTCCCTTGCTAATCGATTTCTTTCTTCCATTCGTACGAGTTCACGTCGTTGCTCATTTAACCTTAAATTTTCTATCACGAAAGAAATATGATTTGTTATTGCTTGAAGTACATCTAACGTATTTACATCAAATTCACCATTATTTGAACTAACACATAAAACACCAAATATGTGAGTTTGAATCTGTATTGGGGTGGCGATAACCGTCCTATTAGAGGCAATCTTATGACTGATTTGATCGTTTAATAAAATAGGTTCACCTTTTTCTAACGCTTCTTTCGCTGCTTCTTTTATATCCTCCTGCCATTCTTCCTGGCAATAAGATGCCCGCAAGGATAATTCTTTCTCTTCCCTAATAAAGAACGCGACTTGATTCCACTGAAACACTTCACCTAATTGATCTACAACTTTTTCAGGTAATATATTAAATTGATGAATCGTTCTTAAAACTTGAATAAATCGTTCTAATTTCACATAATAATGCGCTCTTCGCTTTTCATTTTCATATAACTTTGCTCGTTTTAAAGCTGTCCCAATTTGAAAAGCAACTGCTTGAAGCAATACTAATTCCTCTTCTGAAAAATGTGTTTTACCTGGGCTTGCCACATTTAACAAACCAAATTTCTCCCCTCCAGCCTTTAAAGGAACAGTAGCATGATGAAGAATTCCTTCTGTATCTCCCCAATTATATTCAATTGCATTATTAATTCTTTTACATTCAATAATATTAACAGCTCGCTCTAGTTTTCCTTCCACAAAGCCACGTAAACACCAACATTCCCCTTCACACATCGGGCGTTTGTTTTCATATGTAAGTGCCTCTGGTAATTGATAATCAATTAATTTTGTATATCTACCATTTTCATCCGCAAGAAATATCCATCCTGTCGTTAAACCTGTTACACTAAGTAATTTTTCTAGCACTGCTTGCAATACATGATATGTATCATTTGATGTGTTTAGTGTTTCTGCAATCTCTTTTAATATAACTAATTCATTTGTACGATTCTCTTGAAACATAATTCGTCTCCTACATACAAGATTTTACATAGTTCCTAACATAAATCATCTACTTTTCACTTTGTACTTATTCGTAACATTGATATAATGGTGAAAACATAGTTTTCATTATATCACCTGAGGGGGCTTTTCATAATGACATTAAATAAAGCACTTACTATCGCTGGTTCTGACACAAGTGGCGGTGCTGGTATACAAGCAGATTTAAAAACATTCCAAGAACTTGGTGTGTACGGAATGACATCTCTTACGACAATCGTAACGATGGATCCACATAACGGTTGGGCACATAACGTATTCCCAATCCCAGCTTCTACATTAAAACCACAATTAGAAACGACAATTGAGGGCGTTGGCGTAGATGCTTTAAAAACAGGTATGCTTGGATCGGTAGAAATTATTGAAATGGTTGCAGAAACAATCGAAAAACATAATTTCAAAAATGTAGTAGTTGACCCTGTTATGGTATGTAAAGGTGCTGATGAAGCATTACATCCTGAAACGAATGATTGCTTACGTGACGTTCTTGTTCCAAAGGCATTAGTTGTCACACCAAACTTATTTGAAGCTTACCAATTAAGTGGCGTAAAGATTAATTCTCTTGAAGACATGAAAGAAGCAGCGAAAAAAATCCATGCTTTAGGTGCGAAATATGTCCTAATTAAAGGCGGTAGCAAGCTTGGTACCGAAACTGCAATCGACGTCCTATATGATGGAGAGACATTCGACATTCTAGAATCAGAAAAAATTGATACGACAAATACACACGGCGCAGGTTGCACATATTCTGCTGCAATTACAGCAGAACTTGCAAAAGGAAAACCTGTGAAAGAAGCAGTAAAAACTGCTAAAGAATTTATCACAGCTGCTATCCGTTATTCATTCAAGATCAACGAATACGTAGGCCCAACACATCACGGTGCATATCGTAAATTCGTTGTATCAAAAGAGCTTGTCTAACCTATAAATAAAAACACCCACAGAGTGTGTATTTTCCCTCTCTGTGGGTGTTTTTATTTATAAGCTCTTCTGGTCATCTTATCTTTAAGATGCAGAACTAACCTGATTTCTACCATTTCTTTTGGAGTAATATAATGCATCATCAGCAGCTTGAATAAATTGCTCTGGTGATTGTTCATATACTGAAATTCCTACTGAAACTGTAATTTTTATTTTTGTTCCATCTAACAATTGGAATGAATGTTTTTCAACAGCTGCGCGAACTTGTTCCCCCATACGCATTCCGTAAGCTAATCCCTTCTTTGGTATAAGAAGCGCGAACTCCTCTCCACCCTTTCGAAAAGCCAAATCTGGAAACGTTGAAACTTCTCGTAAAATACGCCCTATTTGTTTTAATACTTCATCTCCTGCAGGATGCCCGTACGTATCGTTTACAGACTTAAAATGATCAATATCTATAAGTAGTAAACAAAGTGAATCATTTTTCATGCGCTTATTACCAATATGATGATTCATTTCTAAATCAAACTGCCTTACGTTTCCTAACCCTGTCAATGCATCTATCGTTGCATATTGCTTCATCTTTTGAAATAACTCATTGGATTGCAATACATAATTCGCGCTTATAAATGTGATATATGCTGCAACACTACTACAAGCTAAATATAATGCTACTATAGACATATCTTTAAATAGCATGGAAAGTGGCACTATTAAAATAGATAAACTATATACATTAAACCAGATCCACCTTATAAATATAGAAGCTTTCATCCGCCAAATGAAAGTAACCCCAATACCTATCAATACAATAGTATAACAAGCCAATTCAGAGGCTAAAGAGTACTCGGTTAAAAATAATCGGGTAATTAAAATAATCGTAACTGTTATACTACTAGCTATCGGACCTCCAATTATAATTGCCAAAATAACAGCTAAATAGCGTAGATCTAACATAATATCCCCAATATGTACGCCAAAGTACATCAACAGTACACTTAATATTCCAGTAAAAATACCTACTACACATTTCTGCCAAAAAGAGAACTCTTCTTTTAACGGTTTATCTCTTAAAAGCTGACCTCCAATAAAAATAAAGGAAAGAATAATTGTTGTGTTTACAAATAAGTCCCTTAACATAAAATAATCTCCCTACTTTTCTATCTATCCCTTTCCTTATTTTATTGTATACGAAATCCCTATAATTCCCAAAGATTTTTATTTATTTTTTGCTGTTCCACGTGAAACAGCAAAAAATAAAAAGGACGAAAATTCGTCCTTTTCACTAACAACAGCGCGATATCTTTCCACCCTTTGCATTAAATCTAGCTTCTTGCGCTTCTGCAAAAAATTGTTTTTGACATACAACTTCTTTTTCTGGATGATGCTTTTTCATATGCTCTACATATGTTTCATAGCTTGGTACCCCAACAAGTAAGCTAATAAAGTGTTTCCTTTGTCCCCATACTTTCCGTAGTCTTTTAAGCATAGTTCCTCGACTCACTTTCATCTTTAGGGATATATGGTGCCTCTTTTAGCGGCATCGGCTTATTTCTTAATACTTGAATCCAAATTCGAATTGCAGAAATTAATACAGCGATTACAACGATCATAAAAATTCCACAAAGTGCCGCATCAATATAATCATTGAAAATAATTTGCTTCATTTGAGCCACATTTTTAGCTGGCGCTAACACTTTCCCCTCATCTAATGCTCCTTGAAACACCTTTGCGTGGGATAGAAATCCTATTTTAGGGTTTTCATGAAATAGCTTTTGATAACCCGCCGTCATCGTTACAATAAGCAATCCGACAGTTGGAATAAGCGTCACCCAAACATATGCCTTTTTTCCCATTTTGAACAAAATTGTCGTTCCAAGTAATAACGCAATACCTGCTAACATTTGATTTGCAATACCGAAAAGTGGCCATAATGTATTAATTCCACCAAGCGGATCAACTACCCCTTGATATAAGAAATAACCCCATCCTAACACACATAACGTTGTAGCTATTACATTCGCTAATGTAGAATCCGTTTTCCCAAATGGCTTATATACATGCCCTAAAATATCTTGAATCATAAATCGACCTACGCGCGTTCCAGCATCAATCGTTGTTAAAATGAATAACGCTTCAAAGAGAATCGCAAAATGATACCAAAATGCCATCATGGCCGTTCCACCTATTACTTTTGAGAAAATATATGCCATACCTATCGCTAACGTTGGTGCACCACCTGTACGTGATAAAATCGTTTGCTCTCCAACGTTTACAGCGAGATCTTTTAGTTCATTTGGTGTAATAGCAAATCCCCATGAGGAAATAACTTGAGCTGCCTGCGAGACATCTGTACCGATAAGTGCTGCGGGACTATTAATTGCAAAATACGTTCCCGGTGTTAATACACAAGCTGCAATCATCGCCATCGCCGCTACAAACGACTCCATTAACATTGCTCCATAACCGATTGGCTGTGCGTGTCCCTCTTGCTCAATCATCTTCGGCGTCGTACCTGATGAAACAAGAGCATGGAATCCAGACACTGCACCACAAGCAATAGTAATAAATAAGAACGGGAATAAGTTTCCAGAGAACACAGGACCAGTTCCATCAATAAATTTCGAAACTGCTGGCATTTGTAAATCTGGTGCTACAATTAAAATACCGATTGCTAATCCTACAATTGTTCCGACTTTTAAAAATGTACTTAAATAATCACGTGGTGCTAAAAGCATCCAAACTGGTAATGCCGATGCGATAAATCCATATACAATAAGCATTATAGCAATTGTTTCTCCGCTAAACGTGAACATGCTTGCAAGCGCTGGATTTTCCGCTACATACTGCCCTCCAATAAGAGACAGTATAAGTAGGATAATTCCAATTACTGACCCTTCACCAACCCGTCCAGGCCTAATGTAGCGCATATATACTCCCATTAAAATAGCAATAGGAATCGTTGCTGCTATCGTAAACATTCCCCAAGGGCTTCCGACAAGCGCCTTTACTACTACTAATGCTAATACTGCTAATAAAATAATCATAATGCCTAAAATACCAATCATTGCAATAAGTCCTGTAACAGGACCAATCTCATCTTTAATCATTTCACCGAGAGATTTACCATTACGTCTCATCGAAGCAAATAAAATGACAAAATCTTGCACAGCTCCAGCGACAACTACCCCTACAATAATCCATATTGTCCCTGGCAAATATCCCATTTGTGCCGCCAAAATCGGTCCTACTAAAGGACCAGCCCCAGCGATTGCTGCAAAATGATGCCCAAATAATACCCATTTATTTGTCGGAACATAATCTTTTCCATCATTTAATGTATGAGCTGGCGTTTGTCGATTATTATCTAAACCGAATACCTTTCTCGCTATAAATCTACTATAAAAGCGATAAGCAACTGCATACACACATACCGCAGCTACTAAGAGCCATACAGCATTAATAGTTTCACCTTGTGATAAAGCTATTACACCAAAAGCCCCGGCTCCTACTGCTGCAGTAACTCCCCAAAGTAAAATCGACTTCAATGTTCTCACATACAATCCCCCCAATACTATTTCTTAGTGGGATTGTACTAAATTTTCTGAATATTTAACTTGAATCCTCCCTATCATGAAGGATTTTTAGTTTATCATGTTAAAAAATTCGCATTATCTACTATAATTCAATTTTATTTCGAAGTCGTTTCACATAATTACGACTTACTGGAATCGGTTGCTCATCATATTTATCTAAATACAGATTATATGTGCCATTATAGTAAGGCTTTAACTCTTGTACATATGACATATTAATTAAATAACTTTTATGCACACGTAAAAAATCATATGCATTTAGCTTATTTTCTAGCTCCTGGAGTGTATATGTTGAAATATACTGATTATTTGTTGTATAAATTGAAACTGTTTTGTTTTCCTTATTTTTGCTTACATATACAATATCTTCAGGGAAAATATACCGAATCCCCTCTTGACCTTCTATCGGTAGTTTACGCAAATAGCTCTTTGCTTTCTCACCTTGCTCTTTAGCCATTCTATATAAAAGGAATTGCAAATCTTCCTCGCGAAATGGGCGTAGTAAATAATAAACTGCTTGAAAACGAAATGCTGTAATGGACTCTTCTATATCTTCACCCATAAAAATAAATTTCGTATAACAATTTACTTCCCGTAATAAACTCGCATATTCAAAACCCGTTCCATCTAGTAATTTTGAATTTAAAAAAACAAAATCTGGTGTATGCTTCTTCATCATAAATAATGATTCTGTTCCTGTATTTGCTTCAAAACATTCTACATTCCTTATATTTTCAGTAAATTTTTCAACTAAACTTCTTCGCTCTTCTGCATCTTCCATGATCAGTAAAATTTTCATTTCTTCAACCACCTAATTCTTTTGTCCGTATGTCTTGTTGTATACATTCGCTTTTATAAGGAACATTCCCTTTTTCTTACTATACCATTATTTATCTAAAAAAACAGAAAAAAGGGAACCATCATGGTTCCCCCTGCCCTTTTTTCCGTTATTTGTAGGCAGTAAAACCCACTGAATGAGAAAACATGGGCTCTTAGTTTTACTACTCTAAAACATAATTGGTACGGACCAATAATTGAGATCACTTACCGATTAAAGTTTTACCTTATACTAATTCTCGTTGTTTCGTTTCTTGCCCAAGTATAATTACGGCAAATACGCCTATTAAAATTGATCCACAGAAAATCGTAAATATTAGTGATAGTGAAGCCTGTAAAGCAACTAAATATCCTACTAATAGCGGTCCAAGAATACCACCAATACGACCGAATGCTGCCGCCATCCCTGCACCTGTACCACGAATAACTGTTGGGTATTGTTCAGGTGTATAAGCATATAATGCACCCCAAGCACCTAAATTAAAGAATGATAGTAACATGCCTGCTACGATTAATACCGTTAATGACTCTGCCACTCCAAATAAGTAAGCACTGCAAGCTGTACCAATTAAATACGTAACTAAAACAAACTTACGACCAAGACGTTCAATAAACCAAGCAGCTGTGAAATAACCTGGTAATTGAGCTAACGTCATAATAAGTACGTATTGGAAACTTTTTATTAAACTAAATCCTTTTAATACCATTACACTAGGTAACCAAAGAAACATGCCATAATAGGAGAATACAACAGAAAACCATAAAATCCATAACATAATTGTTGCCTTACGATATTCCCCAGACCAAACTGACTTTATATTTTCGATAACGGATGGCCTTTTTTCAACCTTTTGGAATCTTGGAGAATCCGGTAAATTCCATCTTAAATATAAAGCATATAGCGCCGGAACCGCACTCAATATCATCGCAACTTCCCAACCATATTTCGGTATAACAAAATACGAGATCAGAGCTGCGATTAGCCATCCACCTGCCCAAAAACTTTCTAATAGCACAACTATTTTGCCACGTTCATGTGCTTCAACACTCTCCGATACTAATGTAGAAGCAACTGGAAGTTCTCCACCAAGCCCCATACCAATTAAAAATCGTAAAACAAGGAACATAGCCAGTGTCGTCGTTAAAGCCGTTAAACCACTACCGATAGAAAATAATAATAATGTAATAATAAAGACTGATTTCCGCCCTATTTTATCTGATAGTATTCCAAAAACGAGCGCCCCGACCGCCATACCAATTGAATTAATACTGCCTATCCAGCCCATTTCTTGGGTACTTAATCCCCAATCTTTTTGCAGCGCTACCATTACAAATGAAAGCATTCCAACATCCATTGCATCAAATAACCATCCAAGCCCCGCTATACCAAGTAGCTTTCGCTTCGAAATTTCTTTCACCTTGCCCACAAGAAGTCCTCCTTACACAGCTGTCTTTACACATCATTTTACATGTGTGAATTGTATAAGTAAAATACTTTCGTGTAAAAATTCTCCTTCATCATTCCCAAAAAGTAAAATACTTATCCGACTATTTGAGGGCAGTAAGACCCCTCACCTCAAAATTCAGCTGAAGCAAAGAGAGATAGATAAAAAAAACATGGCCATTAAACACCCGATTAGTGAGTGTCCGCAATCGGTAGTAGATGAATAAAAACGCACTTTATTAAAAATGGACAAATAAAAAAGTAGCGATAGAACGCTACTTTTTTGAACGCATGACTTCTTTTAAAAATTCCGCTAATACTAACTGACGACGCCAACGCGTTGGATTGCTACACAATCTATAAAACCACTCTAAATGGATCGCTTGAATCCATTTTGGTGCACGTTTTACCTCTCCAGCCCATACATCTAAACTTCCGCCTACTCCAACGGCCATTTTCGTTTCTAAACGATGCTTATTCGTTTGGATAAAGTTCTCTTGTCTCGGGAAACCAAGTGCAACAAGCAATAGGTCTGGTTTTGCCTTTTGAATACGAGAAACAATATTCTCTTCTTCTTCTTGTTTAAAATACCCATCTTGTATACCCACAATAGATACAGCTGAATACGTCTTCGTTAAATGATCTGCTGCAGCTTGTACAACATGCGGTTTTGCACCTAATAAGAAAACTGATACTGGTTTATTGTCTTCTGATAACGCCGCAAGTAAATTACACATTAAATCAAAACCTGCTACACGTTCCTTTACAGGTGTACCTAACATACCACTTGCTTTTACGACTCCAATACCATCAGGTGTAATTAAATCTGCATTTAATAATGTTTGATGGAATGCTTCATCCTTTTTTGCACACATAACAATTTCAGGATTTGCTGTTACTACCTGAAAAGTATGTGTTCGCTCCACTTCTAGTTGTTCTTTTAAATATTGGACCGTTTCATCCATTGTCATTGTAGAAAAAGGAACGCCTAGAATATCAACTGTTTGTACTGCCATAGTTAACTATCCTCTCTATCATTACAAGTTTTTCGCTATTAATTGCTTATATGTTTCCTTTGTATCTTCATATAGTTTTTGAAGTGAGAAATTCATAATAGCATGCTCATAAATATGTTTCCCCATTGCTGCTAATTCTCCAGTTTTCCACTTATCATACGCTTCTTCTAATGCTAATGCTAATGCCTTTCCATCATCTGTTGGCACAATCCATCCATACGTTTCATCTACAATTAATGGTTCAATCTCTCCAGCCCTAGTCACAATTGATGGTACGCGTTGATTTGCCGCTTCTAATAAAACTAGTGGGAACCCTTCACTATGGGAGGTTAATAAATTCACATGTGACGACGCAAATAATTGTTTTACATCTTGACGATGCCCTAAAAACTCGACTTTATTATTAATCCCTTTTTCAGTAGCCAATGACTTTAGATTTTCTTCTAACGGGCCATCGCCAACTAACAATACTTTAATTTTCTCTAATTTTGTTCGTTGTAACGCATCAAATAGAACTTCATGTCCTTTCACAGGATGCAATCGTGCTACTTGGATTGCCGTAAATACATCTTCATCAATATTGAACATTTCTTTTTTATTATAACCTTCTGCTTTTTCCTTATCGTATTCAATTCCATTATAAATAACATGCATCTTTTCATTAGAAATACCTAAAGCAGCTAAACTTTTCTTTAATCTATTTGTTACAACAAAAAATAAATCTATATTTTTTAAGGCTTTCAAATTCAATTTCGTAAAAATCCAACCTTTTAAGCCTTGTTTAGTAAAGTCTTCAAATGGATCACTATGAATAGTCGTTACCCATTTTGCCGTTATTCTCTTTTTCATTAAAGAAACATAGAAATTAGCCCTAGGACCATGCGTATGAACTATATCAAATTTTTCATTATTAATGAATTCGCTTATATTCTTTAAAATAGATAAATCATAGCGGGATTTTTGTGAAAACACATGGACTTTTATCCCTAACTCTCTTGCTTCTTTCGCAACAATTCCATCTTCAAATACCGCTAATTCTACTTCACCAGTTGGAAACTGATCGAGAAGTGAAATAATATGTGTTTTCCCTCCCCCATCTTCTGCTCCTGCATTCATATGCAATATCCTCATATTTTTTCCTCCTTTAAATCCTCGCCACATTTCCATCTATCTTTATTTTACTGTACTAAAAAATAAAAGCTAACAAAAGTTAGCTTTTATTTTAATCATTCAATTTCTAAGTCTACAATTAGATAAGCTAACACCACTACAAAGTAGATCCCAACTCCTGGTGCTGTTAAAATATGTCCTGCAATATAGGCAATACCTAATGCTAACAATAAGCTTGCTGCAATCATTCCATATTTTATATTAAATATCTCTTTAAACCTTGTAATAAATACTAGTAGGATTCTTAAGCCGTAATAAATAAATGGAATCATTAGTAATGCAAAACCAATAATCCCAAAGTCATAAAACCAATCATGGAAGTCCATTTCAATTAGCTTTGGATCTGGCTGCTTTTGTTCATTATATTTAAAATTACCTGCATAACCCATTCCTAATAACTTTTGTGACATTGGCGCTTCTTTAAAGAACTGCTTATGTCTTTCTTCATATACTTGACGTCCGCTGAAAATAAGATTTTCTTGATTTTCTTTCTTTTGCTCTTTCTCAAGCTCTTTCTTAACTTCCTCTTCTATCTTCGCCTTTTCTTCTGGCTTTTCAACTTTATGATGCTTTTCTTCTTTTGCTTTAAGTTCTTGCTCTTTTTTCAGCTTTTCTTTAATTTCTTTTTCCTTTTGACCTTGCTGTGCCACATTTTGCTCTGATAAATAGTTATTGTGAATACCCATATTTTGTGCTAATGGCGTTTGTTTAAACGTTCCAACTACACCAGCTAATAGGACAATAGCAATTACTGCATTAAACGCAAGGGATTTTTTGTTCGGATTTTTTCTATCAAATAATAATTGTAGTACAATGATTCCGATTGCTGCCGCTAACGTAGCACCAATTGAGCCCATTCCTACTTTCGTACCGACCTGAATTAATGAGTAAATCATTAAAAGCGATGGAATCCAATATAAAACGTGTTTCCAGCTCTTTGTTTTTTGAATAGAATATAGTACCACAATAGGGAAAATAATAGCTAAGATTGAACCTAGTTCATTCCCTGCATAGAACCAACCTCGAGAACCTACCTTCATCCATTCATAACTACCAAAATCAGTAGATGTTGAAATAGAAATAACCATAATTGCATTAATGATTAATGTAGCATATACAATACTATTTCGAACCTTATCACTAATATTAACTTTCTTTTTCAATGATTTTAAAGCTAAAATGTATGATCCCAGCATGATATATATATATAATGCTTTCGCAACGAATTTAACTTCTTCACTAAGTACAATAGGATCCTTAACTAGTTTATTATTAATAAATCCTACCCCTAAAACTCCGGCTAATAATATAAGATAAATTAAAAACTTTCTATTTTCCTTCTCTTTTGCCTGAATTAAAATGTAAATACCACCAACAGCCATAATAAGGAATCTTACTAAAATTCCAACGGTAGCACTTGACTTTAATAAAGTGATGCTAAGAGACGTTAATAAATCTAAAACAGGCTGTAAAATAATAAAAAAGAGCAAAAAACGCTCAAATCTAACCCTAGCTTGATTTGCTAACATTCCAAGACCTCCATACAAAATCTTAACATTATCTTTTAATCATAATTTTTTATCATTCAAACACACCTAGCAATTATAACATAACTCATATTCAAATCGAGAACTATTTTTCCGGCTAAAACTAGCCAGGACAAGTATTAATCAGTAATAGAAATTGCTGTCCTTTAGCTATACTCCCTATTTTTACAAAAGCTATCTAACAACCATCCCCTTATTTTTGTCAGTATATACATATTTTTTTATCATTTTATACAGATGTAAACAACATATCTAACATTGTAACATTTTACCAACTAGGTAACATCAAAAAAATGTAAAATTAATCTTTTCATATCTTTTTCAAATTACTTTATAGCTATTTTCCAAACATTTTCAAACGCTTTCTTTATGTATTTTATCCGTTTTTCTACATGTAGCGAAAAGTAATTGTTATTTCCAATACTTTAGTGTATATTTTTTCTCTGGAACATCTTTAGGAGGAAGGGATTACAGCAATGTTATTAATCGACATATTTACGTTTCTTGGCATTATCGCCGCTGCTATTTCCGGTACATTAGTTGGTTTAAAAAAAGATTTAGATTTATTCGGTGTCCTTTGTTTAGCTGTAGCTACTGCGCTCGGCGGCGGTATTATTCGTGATATTATGATCGGTAACCTGCCTCCCGTCGCATTTGTTAAACCCATTTACTTTTTCGTAAGCGTATTATCAGCATTATTTACTTGTATGTTTTTTGAGCGTATCAATAAACTTCAAGTTGTTATTATGCTTTCTGATGCTGTTGGCTTAGGCGTTTTTACAGCTATTGGTGCAAATGCGGCAATGTCACATCATGTTGACGCCTCATTTTTAGTTGTTTCAATGGGAGTCATTACAGGTATTGGAGGCGGTATTTTGCGTGACATTTGCGCTCAAGATATCCCCTACGTATTCCGAAAAGAAATTTACGCCATCGCTTCTATTTTAGGGGCAATTAGTTTCCTAATCACATATGCAATGGGGGCACACGTATTGGCTTTCTATGTTTGTTTACTAGTAACATTCATTATTCGTGTTGTCACTGTCATATATAATGTACATTTCCCAGTTTTCTTTAAAACACATGCTAAAATTAATAAAGGTCATTAAGAGAATTCTATATGGAATTCTCTTAATTTATATACTATTCTACACACTAATATAGAGTAATTGTATATAAAAATATATAATTATATTAGAACTAAAAAATGAAAACGCTTTACAAACAGGGGGAAGAACGATGCTTGGGGTTTTTAAAAAACATAACAATAAAACAAACGTCAGTATACTTGAATTAAGTAAGAATCAACAAATCACTTTTAACGTTCCTACTAATTCTGAACTGAAAATTCAAATGGATATGCTACATATTTCAAAAGAAGATTTACAAATCGTAAAGGTACTACAGCCCTTTATTTATGAAGAAATTGATTGGATTACTGAAAAATTCTATTCCAATATTACAAAACAGCCTAATTTAATTACGATTATCGAACGTTATAGCTCTATTCCAAAACTAAAGCAAACTTTAAAAACACATATAAAAGAATTATTTAGCGGAGATATGCATGAAGACTTTATTGAACAACGTGTTAGAATTGCCAAAAGACATGTACAAATCGGGTTACATAGAAAATGGTATACTGCCGCTTATCAAGAATTATTCCGCTCTATCATGAAGATTTTAAAAACGAAAATTACAACAATTGACGATTTTTCTTATTCCATAAACGTAATAAACAAATTATTTACTCTTGAACAAGAACTCGTTATTGCGGCTTATGAATCTGAATATGAAAGAATGCAAAAAGAACTTGAAAAAGAAAAAGAAATAACAGCTATGACCATTACGCATATTGCAACAGAACTAGCATCTGTATCTGAAAAAACAAGCGCTTCTATTCAGCAGTTAACCGCTAGATCTGAAACGATTGTAGAAATTGCTAAAACAGGTACGTCATTAGCTACAACATCAGAAGAAAAAGCAAATAAAGGTAAAGAACAATTAAATGAGCAAAATAAACGAATGGAATACATTCAAACGAACATGGAAACGATTATTACAGATACGCATGAACTTCTCGATATTTCTAACAAAATTAACGAAATTATAGATATTGTAAAATCAATTGCCGAGCAAACAAATTTACTCGCACTAAATGCTGCAATTGAATCTGCGCGTGCTGGGGAATTTGGCAAAGGCTTTTCTGTTGTAGCTGGAGAAATTAGAAAGTTATCAGAGCAAACGAAAGAATCTATATTTAACGTTACAAAGCTCGTTGAAAAAACAAATGAACAGATTGTTCGTGTCTCTTCTTCCGTGAAACAAATTAGCTCTCTCGTATCTGAAGGAACTGATAGTATGTCTGCAACGGATCAATACTTCCAAGAAATCGTAAAAGACATGTCTAACTCGAAAGAACAGAATAAAAAAATTGAGAATGAGTTAGAAACCATTTCACAAGTAATGAAAGGAATTCAAGACGATTCCTCAAAAATGGCTCTAACAGCCGATAGTTTACAACTGGAATTAAATCGATAGAGTGAAGTTTATGTCAGTAGAGATATTTTATCCCTGCTGACTCTTAGCTTTCATCTTCTATCCATAAAAAAAGAATCCAAACTGGATTCTTTTTATTTTCTAAAAAATATTTTTTGACAATACACATAACTCATATAAACACCAAAGCTCTGCAAAATAAACAATGCTGGCATAATTACATTGTAATATGCCATATCTACTTGGAAGAGCTTTAACAATACGTAGCCACTAGTTAAAAATAAGAACAACATATATCCCTCATTTTGTTGTTGCTTAATAAGGAAGTGTAATAGAGCTATAGTCATAAACAATGTTACGGCTATATACATCAGTTTTTCACATTTAAAAAGAATAGAATTTATTCCCTCATCTGAAAACTGATTTATCATCGGTTCTAAAAGTTTAAATCTTTCTCCCTCAATCTCTTTTAACTTTTGATCAATATGCTCTGTTACACTTTGATTTTTCGATACTCTTTCCTCATGTTGCGTTTTTCCAATTAAGACAGATTGAACATACGTCTCATTCGTAATCGTATATTGTGACAGTCCCATTGTCTTAATTCCATAATTCACACTAAAATGAGCACTATAAAATAGAATAAGTATCCCTATCGTCTTTAGTAACACTTTTTGTTTCGTTGCTGATTGAAACACTTCAATTAATAATACATATATCGTGATAAAAATAGGAAGAAATAATCCCATTGGGAAAATCATATTACTACATGCAAATAAAATCGCTGAAAACACCCACATATAAGGATGATCTAATCCTTTATATAAAAGTATGTAGCAAGCAAAATAAAATAAAAATATTGCAAGTGACTCAGGAGTTAATACGGAACTCATGAATATATTTGGAATGTACAGAGCATAAAATGTGGAAGCAATACGACCGCATTCTTCTCCAAAAACTATTGCCGCAATACGATAAATAAAAAATGCAGTTCCTGCGCAAAATAACACATTAAATAGTTGTAAAGCGAATAATGTATCACCAAATATGCGAATAATTACTGACTCATATATAATAAACGGCAAATGAGTTACAGTCCCTATATTATTACCAATTGCAATCTCCTTTGCAGACTCATACATCATTTTCATATCACCAATTATTGGAGCATCTACAAATAACAGCATACTAAGCCTCACAACTATAGATATACTTATAAGAAAAATAAGAAATTGTTTGTCTGTAAAACGATATTGTAAAATTGATGCCACTAACAAAATGAGTATGACGAAAATTGCCAATATGATTGTTACACTTGTTGTACTTCCCCCCAAAAATTGCTTACTTGTCTCAAATGCTGTCCAACAACTATAAACAAAAAATGCGAGCATCGCACCAATCGTAATTTTATTGAAGAAAGATGAAAAATTTGTTTGTATATGATTCATATGTCCATTGCACCTCTATTTCCATTCATAACAAAACGATTCTATCATGAATGGGTACACGGCTGATAGGGAATTTCTATGACAAATACATAGTCATTACTTTTTGCTTGCAATGTAAGCGAATCCTCTTTTACACTACATTTTAGATAAAATAAATTTTCTTTCAGTTACATGAATACAAATACAGAAGTTTAAATAATCCTCTTTTGGAATACGCTTTACTTTATTAAATATCTAATATGAGTAATCCACTTACACATATTATTCTGATTGAAAACAGACTATAGGGGCTGAATATATGGAAAAGAAATTCATGCGAGAATCTAAAGCAATTAAAACAACACGTGTTTTTCCTAACGATTTAAATAATCACCAAACACTTTTTGGGGGGAAATTATTAGCAGAAATTGATAGTATTGCTTCAATTGCGGCTGCAAGACATAGTCGTAAACATTGCGTAACAGCATCTATTGATTCAGTTGATTTTTTAACTCCAATTCACCAAGCTGATTCTGTTTGTTATGAAGCATTTGTATGTTATACAGGGAAATCTTCAATGGAAGTTTTCGTAAAAGTAATCGCAGAAAATTTATTAGAAGGCGAGCGTAGAATTGCCGCCACTTGCTTCATTACATTTGTGGCAATAAAAGACGGAAAACCTTCGTCCGTACCACAAGTACTTCCTGAAACTCAGGAAGAACATTGGTTACACACAACCGGTTTAGAACGCGCGGAAAATAGAAAAAAAGGACGTTTAAAAAGTAAAGAAATGGCTGAGGTTTTAACTTTAAATAAACCTTGGAATATTTAATACGATACTCTTCCATATACATGCATAGGTTCTTTCTTCCTTGCATGTATTTTTTATGTAAAATATTCCCCTTATCCTTTTATTCTCAATCTGTCCTCTTAAATCATGCACCAGCTTTTCCTTTATTTTGTTATACTGTTAATGGTATATTAAAGAAAGTTCGTTTAAAAATAACCATAATATGATTAAGTATATAAGGGATGGTGCGGTAATGACTATTGAAGTACCAATTTCAATACCAAAAACGTTAATTATTATTCCAGCGTATAACGAGGAAGAGGCAATTGCAGATACATTAACAAGATTATTAAAACTAAAACAGCATTTTACTGGATTAAGCATTTGCGTTATTAATGATGGATCACACGATAAAACAGCTCAAATCGTAAAAGAATTTCCTGTTCACCTTGTGAATTTACCGTATAATCTAGGTATTGGCTCAGCTGTACAAACTGGATATAAATACGCATATGAGAATGGATATGATATTGCGATTCAGTTCGATGCTGATGGACAACATAACCCAGATGATTTATATAAAATTATAAAGCCTATCGCTGAAGATGAATGCGATATGGTACTAGGGTCACGTTTTACAGAAAAAACAGCATATAAAGGTAGTATTTCCAGAAGAATCGGTATTTTTTATTTTACTGCCCTATTGAAAGTACTAACAAAACAAACATTTATGGATCCAACTTCTGGATATCGTGCTATCAATCGAGAAGTAATTACAATTTTTGCACACAATTATCCAAAAGATTATCCAGAACCAGAAGTTCTTATTCATTTAAAAAAGAAAAAACTTCGCATTAATGAAATATCTGTAAATATGCAAGAGCGACAAGGTGGACAATCTTCTATCACACCTTTTAAATCTGCATATTACATGATTAAGGTAAGTCTTGCTATATTGATGCAAAAAATCGTGAAAGGTTGATAATAAATGCCTATAATTACCTTTTCATTCATCTTTATTTTATTATTATTATTATTAATTATTAATTCTATTCGTCGCGGAACTTTAGAAACGAAATATGCTGTTTTATGGATTTTTGTTTGTATTGCAATGGCTATTCTAAGTTCTACCGATAAAATTATAAACTGGATTGGAAAACTATTAAAAGTAGAATATCCCCCTTCCATTTTATTTTTATTTGGATTATTATTCTGTTTCATCTTAATTTTTGATCTAACAAGAAAAATTTCTAAACAACATCATCAACTTGTAACATTAACGCAAGATTATGCGTTACTAAAGCAAAAATTACATGCAACTGAGCCAGACAAAGATTAACCTAATAGTTCAAAACCAATATAAAAAAACCTCTTAATTTATTTCAAAAATTAAGAGGTTTTTTATTCTCAATAATAATTTATTCCCCTTCACAATCGTTACGATAAATATATCCTACTTACTAACTAATTGACACTCCCACGGCTAAAGCCGCAAGCTGACTAACGTCAGTGGGATTCTTGCTACCAAAGGCGAAGTCTATTTCTAGTATCGCTGACGTGCAAGATTGCGGTGTGCCATCACCACTCCATATCCAGTGCATCTAGCAGATACGGCACTCGTTCTATTACCAAACGAGTCAGATTTTGAGTTCTCAAATGTGTTTTAGCGTCTTGTACTTGACGACTCAATACATTTTACAGAGCAGAAGAATTTGTTACTCCAACCTCATATGTATTCTGTTTTCAGAGAACAAGATTGTTTTAGAGACTTTTACTTGTCTGTTATGAAAATTATACCATTTCAAACACTTGATGCACAGAACATACTTTCGGTATTTTATCTGTACATCGCATTTGACCTCACTATCATCCCACCCCTAAAGGGGGTACTATCGCACCGTAGTGGGCTTTCCTATTCGGAAAATCTGTAAAAATAGTATAAATAAGAATTTATATGCAATAAACATATTAAAGCCGTTTGAAATACGAGACTTAACCATAAGTCACCACCTTT
The DNA here is from genome assembly GCF_051915205.1 of Bacillus cereus group sp. MYBKT111-2. NCBI lineage: Bacteria > Bacillati > Bacillota > Bacilli > Caryophanales > Bacillaceae > Bacillus > Bacillus cereus group sp. MYBKT111-2. The sequence goes on along the minus strand of NZ_JBQAEG010000006.1, from coordinate 81,162 downwards.
TTAATAGAAAGTTGATTTACAAAGTTTATATGCGTTAAAATTATACAGATGTTCTTGTAATCTTCTTCCTTTCAAAAGGCTTGTATATATGGTGCAAGACATAAAAAACTTGAGGAGATAAAAATTCTATGATGGAACAAAAACAACTTGTTTCTGTTGTCATACCTCTGTATAACACGGAAAAATATATTGAAGAGACGATGCAGTCAATACTAGATCAAACATATAAAAATATCGAAATTGTAATTGTAGATGATGGAAGTAAAGATCAATCACCTTCTATCGTGAAAAACCTTGCTGAAAAATACCCAAGGCAAGTAAAATATGTTCATCAAAAAAACCAAGGTGTTTCGGTAGCTCGTAATACAGGAATTGAAAATGCTAGTGGAGAATATATTGCTTTCCTTGATAGTGATGACTTATGGCATCCAACTAAAATTGAGAAGCAAGTCGAAAGTATGCATAAAAACAACATGGACGCGTGCTATTGTGGTTATATGAATTTCTACGAAGAAACAGGCGAGAAGGTTGAACATACAACAAACTTTATTAAAGGTGATATGACAAAAGCATTCCTAACACATCAAGTTGTTGCTCAAACAAGTACTTGGATTTTCAAAAAATCTATCGTAATAGATCATAACATTCGTTTTACACCAGGATGTAGTTGGGGCGAAGACTTGGAGTTTTTATTTAAACTTATGAGTGTGACAAATGTATGTTATGTCGATGAATATTTAACATATTACAGAATCTTATCAGAAGGAAATCTTTCTTCTAAATATAAAGATTATGAATTAAAAACGGCAAAAGAGCTGGAAGTATTCAATCGTATGAAAGACTGGGTACATAATAAATCTCAAGATTTCATTACAAAAGACCCTCAGTCACTTATTGAGATTCTTGAGACTTATTTATTTCCTTATACAGTCATCAATAACTCTTGTATATATATTAAAGAAAACTCTCAATTAGATAAATCACAAGTTCAATTAATCAAAAAAGATATAAAGAAATATTGCCGTAAAATCTATTCAAAGAATGGAAAGCGTAGTAAAAAACTATATGCAATGCTTTGGTTTGTACGAATTAAATTTCTGTTTTCTTAAACTGAAAATATAACGATACTCTCTTTCTGTGAACAAATCAAAATTATAAATAGGACAAGCTAACCGGGTCCTAAAGAATAGAAAGGTCTTTTCTCATGAAAACAAATAAAATTCTAAAAAATGCATCCTACCTCTTTGTAGGAAACATTACTGTTCGTTTTGTACTGGCTATTGCAACAATTCTCTTTGCAAGATATGTTTCACCAGATGAGTACGGGATGTTTACAGTTGCATTAGCAGTTTCCGCTGTCATTTGCTATTTTACGGATGCAGGTTTGACACATACGTTTATGCGTGAAGGAACAAGAAGCAACGCTAACATTAGCGTATTAATAAGCAGTTATTTACGAATTCGTTTAGTATTAGCTATCGTAATTTCTGTGCTCTTCGCCATTTTCGCTCAGTTCTTCTACACTGATGCTTACTTACGTGCCATGGTATATTGGGTCGTACTACCAACCATGTTTGGAGCTACTTTACAAGGGGTTGGGATGGCCTATTTCCAAGTAACAGAGCGTATGCAATTCACAGCGATTATTTCTGTACTACAAGGTGTGACGGCCGCAGCCGCTCTTCTGCTAGGGATGTCATTTAAATGGTCACTTATGATGGTTGCTGCTATGTATGGAATATCTAGCCTTATAACAGGAGTCATTGCCTTTATAATGACAATCCGCTATACAACAATTCATAAGGGTTGGAATAAAGGCATTTTAGATCAATTACTTATTTTCACAGTCAATGGCGTTATCATTATGCTTTTACCGCAGTTAGGTCCTATTATCTTAGAAAAAGTTTCAACGAAAGCACAAGTTGGATTCTTTGGGGCCGCCTATAAAATACCTGCTGTACTTTACCAAATACCTGGTGTAATTGCAGCAGCCTTTTATCCAAAATTGTTTGCTTTTGGAAACGAAAATAATATTGATGAACATAGAAAGCTATCTCAATTCGAATTAAAGCTTATGTCTTTCTTAGGGATGGGAATTTCTATCCCGTTTATTGCCGATCCAAGTTTTTGGATTGTAACTCTATTAGGTGAAAAATATGCGCCAGCTGGTAATGCACTTGCAATTTTAGCCTTTATGGTCATTTTACAATCTATCAACTATCCGCTTGCTGATAATTTAACAACAGCTGGTCAACAATGGAAACGTGCGACAACTATGGCAATTGGATTAGCTGTTGCTATCATAAGTTACATCATATTAGGTAGCCAATTTGGAATGATGGGAGCTGCTGTAGCTGCTATCCTTACTGAGATTACATTATTAATCGGATTTTCATTATTCGTTCGTAAAGGATTTTCATTGCTATTCAAAGGAATAATATTCAATACACTAGCATTTATAATTAGTTATGCAATATATCGCACAGTATTAATTAGCTTACCACCACTAGTAGCTTTAGTACTTACTGGTATATTGTATGGCATTATTGGCCTTGCAATTGATCCACAAATACGTGGATTAATTTTAGGGTTTGTAAATAAAAAGCTAGGTAGATAAACAATAACAAGGCAAGCTTCTAAATTGTAAATAGAAGCTTGTTTTTTTACTTATATACAATTCCCCTTCATAATAAAAGGTTCTAGGTACAACCCCAATATATTTCTCGTACTTCTCTCCACTTAATACAACTGGTTTTTCCGTCAAATATAGTATTTCCACAAATTCATTGATCTGCTTATCAAACAGACCAAAGAACTGGATTATTCCTCTCTTTACAGTTATTACTCATTTGGTATATCCCGTTAATTCTCGTATGTGTTAAATCAATTCCTCACCTGTAATGGCACCATAACCTGATATGTTCCAATTTTGTCCATAGGCTTCGCCATGTGAAGCTAATTCAACTATTGCTTTTGCACCATCTGGTGTAAAACTATATTCACGGACAATCTTTTTACCTCCCATAAAGCTAGACATTTTATTTGCAAGTATTCCTTTTAATGTATGATGGACAAGTGTGTTTTCTGCATTTGGGCCATAAAAGTTTGGGAAATGAGCAATAAACATTCGTACATTAGCTTATTTTGAAAATATATACATTTTGAAATGATGGCATTATATGAAAGAATTTAGTATCATGATTCAAGGTACTATTTCAAGTTGGACGGAGGATACTATGAGCTTATTAACAGTTGAAAAATTAGGACATACATTTGGCGATCGTACATTATTTAAAGATGTATCTATGCGATTACTAGCAGGTGAACACGTTGGATTAGTTGGTGCAAACGGCGTTGGTAAATCAACATTTATGAATATCATTACTGGTCAACTTATTCATGACCAAGGTCGTGTAGAATGGACACCGGGCACACATTACGGCTACTTAGATCAGCATACTGTTTTAACGCCTGGACGTACAATTCGTGACGTACTAGCGGATGCATTTTTACCGTTATTCGAAAAGGAAAAAGCTTTAAATGAAGTTACAGAAAAAATGGGAACTGCTACACCAGAAGAGCTAGAAGAACTTCTTGAGCAAATGGCAGAAATACAAGATGCACTTGAAGCAGGTGGTTTCTATTTACTAGATATGAAAATTGAAGAGGCTGCACGTGGTCTTGGAATTGATGCAATTGGTTTAGATCGTGATGTTTCAGCACTAAGTGGTGGACAACGTACAAAGGTATTGCTTGCAAAGCTATTACTTGAACAACCAGAAGTATTATTACTTGATGAACCTACCAACTATTTAGACGTTGAACATATTCATTGGTTAACGAATTATTTAAAAGAATACCCACATGCGTTCCTGTTGATTTCCCATGATACGGAATTTATGAATAAATGTGTTGATGTTATTTTCCATCTAGAATTCACAAAAATGACGCGTTATACAGCAACATATGAAAAATTCCTAGAGCTAGCAGAAATCAATAAAAATCAACATATAAACGCTTATGAAAAACAACGTGAGTTTATCAAAAAGCAAGAGGACTTCATTGCAAAGAATAAAGCTCGTTATTCAACGACAGGTCGTGCAAAGAGTCGTCAAAAACAACTTGATCGTATGGAGCTTATTGATCGCCCAGAAACAGCAATTAAACCGGAATTCTCATTTAAAGAAAGTCGTGCAAGTAGTCGCTTCGTCTTTGAAGGTGAAAATGTAGAAATCGGATATACACATCCGCTACTACCAAAGTTATCAATGACAATCGAACGTGGTGAAAAAATTGCCATTGTTGGATGTAACGGTGTTGGTAAATCCACGTTACTAAAAACAATCTTAGGTAAAATTAAACCTTTAAGCGGTAAAACAAGCCTTGGTGACTTCTTAGAGCCTGCATACTTTGAGCAAGAAGTTAAAGCTGACAATATAACACCAATTGATGATGTATGGAATACATTCCCTGGCCTAGACCAACATCAAATTCGTGCGATGTTAGCAAAATGCGGATTAAAAAATGAACATATTTCTCGCCCATTAAGTCAATTAAGTGGTGGAGAACAAGCAAAAGTTCGTTTATGTAAACTAATGGGTGAAGAAAGTAACTGGCTACTATTTGATGAGCCGACAAACCATCTTGATGTTACAGCAAAAGCGGAACTTAAGAAGGCTATGAAAGCATATAAAGGAACAATCCTCCTTGTATGTCACGAACCAGACTTCTATGAAGATTGGATTACAAAAGTTTGGAATGTAGAAGAATGGTCTCAAAATAAAAGTTAATAGATATAAGATTTTCATCCATATTTTATGCTATACTATACTTTGCGTGACAACATCTTGCTCTGTTGTCACGTTTTTTATAGAGTAAGATTTTATTAATGCTGGGGGCTATATTATGCTTTTTAATTCTTTTGAATTTATGCTTTTATTCTTGCCTATAGCAGTAATTGGATATTTCCTATTGCAAAAATTCAACAAAAATTTCGCAAAAATTTTTTTAGTAGGTATGTCCCTTTACTTTTATGCATATTTTGAGGTGAAATACCTATTGCTAATAGGAGTTTCATTATTTACAAACGCATTTATAGGCCAACAAATTATACAAAAAATTAATCAAAAAACCCGAAAAGTATTTTTAATAGTTGGTTTAGTATTTAACATCTCATTACTGGGATACTTTAAATACTCTGATTTCTTCTTAGATAATATAAATACCCTATTTGGAACTGATGTACCTTTATTAAAGTTATTACTGCCTTTAGGCATTAGTTTTATTACCTTCCAAAAGATAGGTTTTTTAGTAGATTGTTATAAGAGGGAATTAACAAAGTTTAATTTTATTGATTTTTGCCTGTTCGTAACGTTTTTCCCGCAACTTATTGCAGGACCCATTGTCCATCATAGTAAGGTCCTCCCTCAATTTCAAGATGAATCTAAAAGAAGGCCGAATATTGAAAACATTACAAAAGGACTTTACATATTCGGAATTGGTCTTACTAAAAAAGTAATAATTGCTGATTCACTAGCACAATGGGCTGATTTTGGCTTTAGCAATGTAAATCAACTATCTACGACCGATGCATGGGTTTCATCACTTGCGTATACATTACAACTGTATTTTGATTTTAGTGGATATTGTGATATGGCAATAGGTGCAGCGTTGTTATTCAACATTATACTACCAATTAACTTCTTCTCTCCTTATAAATCTTTAAGTATTCAAGATTTTTGGAGACGTTGGCATATGACATTAGGACGATTTTTCACCCAATATGTATATATTCCATTGGGTGGGAGTCGAAAAGGGCAAATTCGTACTTATTTAAATTTATTTACAATTTTTCTTATAAGTGGAATTTGGCATGGCGCTGGATGGACGTTTGTCATTTGGGGCGTTTTACACGGATTAGCTATTGTAATACATCGATTATTTAAAAACTTAGGTGGAAAAATGCCTAAATTTATTGCTTGGATTTTAACAATGGGATTTGTACATGTAACATGGGTGTTCTTCAGAGCTACTTCTGTAGAAGATGCATTAACTATGTTAAATCGCATGTTCAACGTAAATTACTTACACATCCAAACAGCACTTATTCAATTCCGTCCAGAAACATTAACTGGTGTGTCTATAATGGATAATTTAATTTATTCAATTTGTAATTTATTCCCGTTCCAAGTGACTGGTGATCATTTTAACTTCCAAACTATTTTATACCTAGCAATTGGAATCGCTATTGTATTATTTACAAAAAATTCTATAGAAAAATTAGAATCTTTCCGTCCAAAACCGATTTATGCTCTTGCATTAGCTAGCATGTTTATACTTTCTTTGATGTATTTAAATCGTGTAAGTTCATTCTTATACTTTAATTTCTAATAACCGTAGGTGAAAAATATGTATAAACGTTTTATATGTTGGTTTATTATATTCCTTTTCATTTTATCTGGAATAGTTTGCTCTATTGTTTATAAGCTTGACCCATTATATGTATATAAATTTAAGAAGAACGATTATTTTTATGCTACTGAACGCTATCAAATGCCTGGACTTATTAAACATATGGATTATGATACCTTATTTGTAGGAACTTCTATGGGAAGAAACTTCCTTGAACCTGACGCTAATAAATTACTTCATACTACCAGCTTTAATGGTTCCCTTCCAGGTTCAACAGCTAGGGAACAAAATATGACAGCCCAGTTAGCTACGCATTCAAAAACTGTTAAAAATATTATTTGGGAGCTTAATTTATATTCATTCTCTGGAAAACCTGAATGGGTATCAGAAGGTGCTTCACCATTTCCAACTTACATGTATGATACAAATAAGTTGAATGATATCCAATATTTAATTAGCCCGTATTCTCGAAAAATAGCATTGCAAAATATGAAGTTAAAACTAGATCCAACAAAATCTCCACAGGATCCCCACTGGCTATACAAATTTGGAGATGACGAGCCAAATTTCTCAGTAGATATAGCTAAAAGGGTTATTGACGGAACACCTCATCAATCAATCAGCGATGGTTGGTATCATGAACAAATGCTTAAATCTTTTGATTCTAATATTATTGAATTTGTAAAACAAAACCCGGAAGTACAGTTTACATTTTTCTATGCGCCATATCCAGTAACATATCACATAGTTATGGATAAAAACGACTCAAAGCATACAAAGGAAAATATGTTATTTAAAAAAGAAGTATACGCTAAATTAGCACAACTAAAAAATGTAAAGCTCTATGATTTCCAAGATCAAAAAGAAGTTACGTATAATCTTTCTAATTATATGTCTGACCAAACGCATTATTACAGATATATAAATGATTGGATTGTAAAACAATTAGCTACAACTGAACCGATTACTACTAAACGAGATTACGAACAAAGATTAACTAACTTCTCTAATGAAATACGGAGTTTCGATACTTCTAAGCTAGTGAATTCAGATGAAAGACCTAAATAATAAAAAAGGTAACAATGAAAACTATCATTGTTACCTTTTTATATTGTAATAGCCCATAAGCCTCAAACAAAATTCTTTTAAAGTTGGATATGCCTCTAAATTAAACAACATCCCTTGGATAACTGGAATTCTTGGATTTTGCATCCTCATTTCTGCCTCCAAAACATCTAATGTAACAAGCAATTCCTCATCTTCTAATTGATCCGCTAAAGTACGTTTAAACACAATAATTTCTTTTAAAAAATGTTCCTTAACCTGTTCCTTAATAAGCTCTGATTTACAAAGAAATTCTCCAAGCTTTTCTTCATGTAATACAGGTTCTTCTGAAGATTCTACCAATCCATCTACTAAATGATCCACTCTTTTCAAAATAAAAGCAGAGACGTAAGATAAGTCTATTTCTGGTGCTTGTAAAATAATTAGTTCTAAATATCCACGGCATATGCCTTCTACCATAATGACTAAATCTAATAAATATGGCATAACCTTATCACCATAAATAGACAGTAAACTATTCCGATAAAATGCGTGAGACTCTAACTTCATCCGCATCATAAATTCTTCTACTTCTTTATTAAAAGGAATCGCATTTTCCCTTGCATGCATAATAATAAATTCTTTATGCTTTTGTATATCATTAAACTGGCAATGCAATTGTTTTGCAAATTTTTCACGTGGCAATAACGACTCTTTTTCAATATCCATCATTTTGTTTTGAATCTTGTCATAGTAATATCGAAGTGTCGCTAATAAAAGTTCCTCTTTTGATTTAAAGTATAAATAAAAGGCCCCCTTAGATATGCCACAAGCTGTCACAATTTCCTGCACCGATGTCGCATTTACACCCTTAGTCGCAAATAACTTCATAGCCATCTCTATAATTAAGCGCTCTTTTTCTTTCATATCATGTCTCTCCTAAATTTAATCTCGCATCTTATTATGAATGTATTATACCATCCCTTTTCATTGACGGCTGACCAATCAGTCAGTTATATTATGTATTAGACTGACCAGTTGGTCAATATAATACAAAGGGAGCGCAAACATGAACAAAATTATTAATTTTTCGTTAAAAAATAAGTTCGCAGTTTGGCTACTAACCATTATCGTTACCATTGCAGGTATTTATTCTGGGCTGAATATGAAGCTGGAAACAATTCCTGATATTACAACACCTGTTGTAACAGTAACCACGGTTTATCCTGGTGCTACACCAGAAGAAGTAGCTGATAAAGTTTCAAAACCGATGGAAGAGCAACTGCAAAATTTAAGTGGTGTAAACGTTGTTAGTTCATCATCTTTTCAAAATGCATCTTCTATTCAGGTAGAATATGATTTTGATAAAAATATGGAAAAGGCTGAAACAGAAATAAAAGAAGCTCTCGCAAATGTGAAACTGCCAGAAGGCGTAAAGGACCCGAAAGTTTCACGTGTAAACTTCAATGCCTTTCCTGTTATTTCATTAAGCGTAGCAAGTAAAAATGAATCTTTAGCTACCTTAACTGAAAATGTGGAAAAAAATGTTGTGCCAGGATTAAAAGGACTTGATGGAGTCGCATCTGTTCAAATTTCAGGTCAACAAGTAGATGAAGTACAACTTGTCTTTAAAAAAGATAAGATGAAAGAATTAGGTTTAAGTGAAGATACTGTAAAAAATGTAATTAAAGGATCGGACGTATCTTTGCCACTTGGCCTATATACATTTAAAGACACAGAAAAATCAGTTGTTGTAGATGGAAATATTACAACAATGAAAGCATTAAAAGAATTAAAAATCCCTGCTGTTCCTTCATCAGCAAGCAGTCAAAGTAGTCAAACTGCTGGAGCTGGTGCACAAATGCCACAAATGAATCCAGCTGCTATGAACGGGATTCCGACAGTTACATTAGACGAAATTGCTGACATTAAGGAAGTCGGAAAAGCAGAATCTATTTCTCGAACAAATGGAAAAGAAGCAATTGGAATTCAAATTGTCAAAGCTGCTGACGCCAACACAGTTGATGTTGTAAATGCAGTGAAAGATAAAGTAAAAGAACTTGAGAAAAAATATAAAGACTTAGAGATTATTTCAACATTCGACCAAGGTGCACCTATTGAGAAATCAGTAGAAACAATGCTGAGCAAAGCCATTTTTGGTGCTATTTTTGCGATTGTTATTATTATGCTGTTCCTACGAAATATCCGAACAACATTAATCTCTGTCGTTTCCATACCACTTTCTTTATTAATTGCTGTATTAGTCATAAAGCAAATGGATATTACACTTAACATTATGACGCTTGGAGCAATGACAGTCGCTATCGGGCGTGTTGTGGATGACTCCATTGTTGTTATTGAAAATATTTACCGACGTATGTCGTTATCAGGAGAGAAACTACGCGGGAAAGATTTAATTCGTGAAGCTACGAAAGAAATGTTTATTCCGATTATGTCTTCTACCATTGTAACAATTGCTGTATTTTTACCGCTTGGACTAGTAAAAGGTATGATTGGTGAAATGTTCTTACCATTCGCCTTAACTATCGTCTTCGCTTTATTAGCATCGTTACTAGTAGCAGTTACAATCGTACCGATGCTAGCTCATTCTTTATTTAAAAAAGAGAGCATGAGAGAAAAAGAAGTACATCATGAAGAAAAACCAAGTAAATTAGCAAACGGTTATAAACGTATACTTGCATGGGCTTTAAATCATAAAATCATCACATCAAGTATTGCTGTCCTTCTATTAGTTGGTAGTCTTGCACTTGTTCCAATTATCGGTGTAAGTTTCTTACCATCTGAAGAAGAAAAAATGATTATTGCAACGTACAACCCTGAACCAGGTCAAACGTTAGAAGACGTTGAAAAAATTGCAACGAAAGCTGAGAAGCACTTCCAAGATAATAAAGACGTCAAAACAATTCAATTCTCATTAGGTGGCGAAAACCCAATGAGTCCTGGTCAATCAAATCAGGCAATGTTCTTCGTACAATATGATAACGACACGAAAAACTTCGAAAAAGAGAAAGAACAAGTCGTTAAAGACTTACAGAAAATGTCTGGAAAAGGCGAATGGAAAAACCAAGACTTCGGAGCAAGTGGCGGTAGTAACGAAATCAAGTTATACGTTTACGGAGATAGCTCAGAAGACATTAAGCCTGTCGTAAAAGATATTCAAAACATAATGAAGAAAAACAAAGACTTAAAAGATATAGACTCTAGTATTGCAAAAACATACGCAGAATACACTTTAGTCGCAGATCAGGAAAAGCTAAGTAAAATGGGTCTAACGGCTGCACAAATTGGAATGGGACTTTCTAATCAACATGATCGCCCTGTTCTGACAACAATTAAAAAAGACGGTAAAGATATCAATGTATATGTAGAAGCTGAAAAACAAAATTATGAAACAATCGATGACTTAACAAATCGTAAAATTACAACGCCGCTTGGTAGTGAAGTGGCTGTAAAAGATGTGATGACTGTAAAAGAAGGAGAAACTTCGAATACAGTGAAACACCGCGATGGCCGTGTTTATGCGGAAGTAAGTGCAAAACTAACATCTGATGACGTTTCAAAAGCATCCGCCGCGGTTCAAAAAGAAGTAGATAAAATGGATCTTCCTTCTGGCGTAGATGTTTCTATGGGAGGCGTTACAAAAGATATTGAAGAATCATTCAAGCAACTTGGCTTAGCGATGTTAGCTGCGATTGCTATTGTATACTTCGTTCTTGTCGTTACATTTGGCGGTGCTCTTGCACCATTCGCAATTTTATTCTCGCTACCATTTACAATCATTGGAGCCCTTGTTGCCTTATTAATCTCTGGTGAAACGTTAAGTGTCTCTGCAATGATCGGTGCCCTTATGTTAATCGGTATCGTTGTAACAAACGCAATCGTGCTTATCGACCGCGTTATTCATAAAGAAAATGAAGGTCTATCAACACGTGAAGCTTTATTAGAAGCTGGTGCAACACGCCTTCGCCCGATTTTAATGACTGCAATTGCAACAATCGGTGCTCTTATCCCGCTCGCATTAGGATTTGAAGGTAGCGGCTTAATTTCTAAAGGACTTGGTGTAACAGTAATTGGTGGATTAACAAGTTCAACATTATTAACACTTCTTATTGTTCCAATCGTTTATGAAGTATTAAGCAAGTTTAAAAAGAAAAAAGTAAAGTAACAAAAAAATAACCTCGCTAACTGCGAGGTTATTTTTTATTTCCAAACAAGATTAGGAAATCACCATAGCCTTCTTTTTCTAATTCCTCTATTGGAATAAATCGAAGAGCTGCTGAATTTATACAATAGCGAAGTCCATTTGGCCCCGGACCATCTGGAAATACGTGGCCGAGATGTGAATCTCCTTCCTTACTTCTCACTTCTGTACGCGTCATATTATGACTCACATCCATTTTTTCCTTCACACTAGCTGACATAACTGGCTTCGTAAAACTAGGCCATCCACATCCACTATCAAATTTATCTAGAGAAGTAAACAAAGGTTCACCTGAAACGATATCTACATAAAGACCTTCTTCTTTATGATTCCAATACTCATTTCGAAATGGTGGTTCTGTACCATTTTCCTGTGTTACATAAAATTGCATCTCACTCAGTTTTCCCTTTAAATGAGCATTATCCTTTGGCCAATGTTGCTTAATAAACGCATCTCGCCCTGAGCCCTTACGGTATAACTCGTAGCGGAATTCATTTTTCTTATGATATCCTTGGTGATATTCCTCTGCGGGATAAAACGTAGCAGCTGGCAATATTTTTGTCGCAATCGGCTTTGAAAAGCGCCCACTCCTTGCAAGCTCTTCTTTTGAAGCCTCTGCTTTTTTATGTTGTTCTTCATTATGATAAAAAATCACTGTTTCGTAAGACTGTCCACGGTCATGGAATTGCCCACCTACATCAGTCGGATCAATTTGTCTCCAATATATATTTAATAACTCCTCATACGGCATTTTATTTGCATCAAATGTAATTTGTACTGCCTCATAATGTCCCGTCGTTTCTGAACATACTTCTTTATATGTTGGATTCTCTTTATGACCACCTGTATAGCCAGAAACAACCTTTATAATTCCTTCCATCTCTTCAAATGGCGAAACCATACACCAGAAGCACCCTCCAGCAAATGTAGCTAATTCTACTTTTTCATTTACAGCCATTACTTCACCCCTATTCTATCTTCTCCTTACAGTATGGCATAAGAAACATCATGTTATAAAAGAAAAAGCATCGAACATCGATGCTTTTTTAATCTGTCTCCTTTGTAACGGACAGTAAAACCTCCAATGATTAAAGTTTGACTTTATTTACGAGGTTTTAAGGAATCTTGAAAATGAAAAGTATTATTTATTAGTAGCAAAATAAATATTTATATATTTGCCTTAAAATCTAATTCTAGTAATATGGAATTGCAAATACATTTGTTGAAAATAAAATCATAAAGTGTATTAATTTACTTTAAAAGGAGAATTTGTGAAATGAAAAAGTTACTAGTATTACCAGCAATCGCTTTATCTTTAATTGGAACAGGGACAGCTGCAGCATCAGTACCAGAAACGAACATAAATAAAACTCCTGAAGTAACAGAAATTCAGCTAGGAAATAGCGATGATTCAATCATCATGTATTCATCATCAATATTACTAGGGAGTCAAACAGTCTCCTTTGATCATGGCTCTGGGTCCGGTTATTTTTGGAATAAATCTGGCGATGACCTTAAATTTTGGATTCAAAACACAGGGCCAAGTACTTTACGCTATAAACTTATAAATTCAGCAGGCCATACGCTTTATCAAGAAAGTATAAGTCCAGGGGCGCAAAAAACTCTTTACTTTAGTACTAGTTGGTCAGATTGGGTATCAAGTGGAAAATATACCATCTCTGCATACACTGATGATGGCGGTGTTGGTTCATTTAAATTTGCAGCAAGGGCATTTCCAGAAGGGTTTTAAGATCACAAAATATATTTATTTAATTATATATAAATATATATAATTATTAATTAAATTGTCTTTACGTTAATAATAAATAAAACCCCAAATCATGGACACTAAAAAAGTCTATGATTTGGGGTTTTGGTGCATTTTCACGCTCATTCCTCATTAATAATGGAAACGATGATAAAAGTGAGATACAGGAAATGAGCAAAATTATTTTTAATGAAATACAAAGGAGAATTCTTTTGTTAAATTATCCACTTTATAGGGTACAGTTCATTTCTTACTTCACTTTATTTTTTCCCAGCGTCCTTCTCCATTTCATCACTTGTCACATCTAAGACATCTAATAAGAAAATGAAGATTGGAATACCGATAATTAATCCCCATACACCTAAGAAGTGTTCCGAGAAGATTAATACCATAAACGTATAGAAAATTGGTAAGTTTGTTTTTTGCGACATAAACTTCGGATTTAACACGTAACTTTCAAGCGCATGAATGACTGTTACGATAACTAAAATATAAACAACGTACATAATACCGCCGATATTGTAAGCAATCATACAAAGCGGGAATAACGAAATGATAACCCCAGCTACTGGAATTAAACCAAGTAAGAAGATCATTAACGCTAAACCTAATAATTGTGGGAATCCTAATATCCATAATGCAATAACGGATAAAACGCAGTTAACAACTGCAATTAAAAATTGTGCCTCAATTACTTTTCCGAATGAACGTGCAAATTTCTTACCGAAGTACTCAATTTCAGTATAGAAAATTGCAAGTCTGCTCTCTTTAAATTTTGCAGTAAAAGCAACGATACGAGCTTTCTCCAATAAGAAAAATAAACTTAAAATTAAAGAAAGTAACACTTGAAGGCCAAATTTTCCAACATTCGTAATCGATTTATACAAAATGTCAACGCCTTGTCCTACATACTTCGAAAGTTCCATATGATTAACAGCATTAACTGCATACTTAATTAATTCACTGTCCGGTGGGTTTCTTAAAAATACGTTAAATTGATAAATCAATTGTGAAATTTGTATCGTTAATACTGGTAAATATTTAAATAGCGTAATAGCAATTCCACCAATTAACATGACATATAGAAATGCTATAATGAGTTTTCGATTAATGGGCATGAAATGATCTAATTTGCGGGAAATAAACTTTTGGAATCGATCCATTAAATACGTAAGAATAAACGTAATTAAAATTAAATTCAACATACTTTGCAGCCCGTATAACACGAGAGCAAGTATTACTAATACGAGTAACCTCTGAAATCCTTTGCTTTGAAACAGGTTTTTTATTTGCATAATCGACGAGTACTCTCTCCTGTCCTATAAAGTAAAACGTTAATAAGTAGATTTTTCTCTCTTTTCTACTTTTAATTATTCATTCATATTAAGATTTTTATAAGCTTATTATACGCCTACCTTAGCAGATCTATAGTAGCTTACTTCTTATTTTACAATACAATGACCTAATTCAAAACGTATTCTACACAGTATTAATGAAGATTTAAGGAAACTTACATTTTGTCACAATAGGTCTTACCACTACTGTAACATAAAAAGCAAGCTATCAGTAGGAATCTGTCCTACAAATAGCTTGCTTTTCTCATTTTTTAAGTAAGTTTTACTATCCAATGAATGGCATGAACATCGGTATGACAACTACCGTTACAACTCCAACTACTGTTACAGCAATACTTGCCATAGCTGCCTCTACTTCACCCATTTCAATTCCTACTGCCACTCCTAATGCATGACCTGCTGTTCCAAGTGCTAAACCTTTTGCAATTGGATGTTTCACTCTAAATGTTTTTAAGAATAACGCTCCTAATGCGTATACGATGACTGCGTTAAAGATTACTGCAAATGATGTAATTGCTGGTATACCACCAATACTTTCAGAGATTGGTAATGCAATTGCTGTTGTTGCCGCTTGTGGTAACATTGAATTCATTACTGCTGTATCTAGGCCAATTGCTTTTGCAACAATGAACACGACAATTACTGAACAAATAGATCCAACCACGATAGCTGATAAAATTTGCCACCAATATTTTTTCAACTTATCCACTTGTTTATATAATGGAATTGCAAACGCGATTGTTGCTGGCTCTAAGAAAAAGCTAATCATTTTTCCACCAGTATTATATTCTTCGAAAGTAAAGTTACCTACTTTTAAAAAGACAATCCCTAATACCATCGCTACGAATAATGGTGTGAATAAGAAGAACCCTTTTGAATGCTTGAATAATAATGTTCCGATTCCGTATGCGATTAATGAAACGACGATTCCGAAATATGGAGTCATTGTGCTTGCCATGTTCATTCCCTCCTAACAATATATACTAAAATGGTTACGCAACTTTTCCGTGCTTGCGTCCTTTATTTACTACTTTCAATTCTTTTGTATCTTCTGTTTCTTTTTTATCTTTTCCTAAAATAAATTGTGCAAATAATCCTGTTACAGCGAGTAAAATAACTGTTGCGACAACAATTACAGTTAAAATTTGTACAAAATATTGTCCCATTACACCAAGAGAATTAATAACCGAAATACCTGATGGGACGAAAAGGAATCCGATAATACCTGTTAAAGCTGTTCCAAGTGATTCAACTTGTTCCAATTTAATAACCTTTAAACATAATAGACTAAATAAAATGACTAACCCGATTACCGATGAAGGCATCGGAATTGGTAAATGTGTTGCAATAATATTAGAAATTAACATAATAGCTGAGAATATGAATGCTTGTGATAAGAAACTATATACTTTTTTCGTACTCATTTTTGCCACCTCTTTCGATTTGGTACCTTTATTGTATAGGATATAATCGCCTTAGTAAGCGTTTACATAACAGAACGTCAAATATACAGAATCAGTTACAAATATAAAAGGATGAAATACAAAAGCTGCTTCTTAAATACGAAGCAGCTTCTTGAGTTCTTTTGCATATGTACGACTAACAGGTACTTTTGATCCTTCTTTCATAATTAAATTATAGGTAGAATTGAACCACGGCTGGATTTCAGTAATATGATTAATATTTGCAATGAAGCTACGATGTACACGCATAAAACTTGCTTGCGGCAACTTCTTTTCCAAAATCACAAGTGTATCGTGTGTTATATATGTGTCCCTCATTGTTTTTACTGTTACTTTTCCATCCACAAGTCCTACATATATAATATCTTCAATATTCACAAGTACGATTGATTCTTCAATTGGTAATGCTAATTTATGCATATCTGCCGTTACATCTGCCCCTTTTATTTCTTGCTTCGTTTCTATTTGCGACTGCTTTTGTTTTTTATACTTCTTTAATGTTTGTACAATACGTTCTTCATCAAATGGCTTTAAAATATAGTCTAACGCATCTACTTCAAATGCTTGCAACGCGTATTGATCATAGGCAGTCGCAAATACAATGGCAGGTGGATTTTTCATCTTCTTTAATATATTCGCGATTTCAAATCCGTTATCATCAGATAACTGAATATCTAGGAAAACAATATCTGGTTTGTTTTTCATTAGCTCTTCTAATGCGTCCTCTACACAATCAGCCTCACCAATTATCTCAACCTCCTTCGTTCTTTCTAATAAATACTTTAGTTCATCGCGTGCTAACATTTCATCATCAACTACTAGTACTTTTAACAATCTGCTCTTCCTCCCCTACTTTTTTGGGAATAACAAAAGTAATCTCTGTCCCCTCGTTTAATTTACTTTCGATATGAAGCATCGTTTCTTTTCCAAATAGCCCAATAAGACGTTCATTAATATTATATAAAGCTGTTCCAGTCCCTTTCTTGGACGAAACTACCATCTTTCCTAATTGCTCTAAACGTTCTTCCTCAATTCCTTGTCCATTATCTTTTACTTCAAAATGAACCATACCCTCTTTTTCAAAAACATGCACTTCCACTTGGCATACTGGTTGCTTCTTCGGGAAAGCGTGTCGCAACGCATTTTCAACCAATAGTTGAAGAACAAATGGTGGTACTAAAGTTGTCTTTAGCTCATCCTCAATATACACTTTTACTTCATACTTATTTGGAAACCTTGCTTGTTCTAGCGATAAGTATGCCTGTACATGGTTTAATTCTTGTTCTAGTGGAATCAATAACTGACGTGCCCCTTGTAAATTACAACGGAAATACACACTAAGCTGTAATAATAACTTCCTTGCTTTTTCTACATCTGTTCGGCATAAAGCTGATACTGTATTAATCGCATTAAATAAAAAGTGTGGGTTAATTTGTGCTTGTAATGCCTTTATTTCCGCATCTTGCAATAATTTACTTTGTAACTCAGCTTCACCTAATTCAAGTTGTGTAGAGAATATTTTTGCTAATCCTTCTGCTAATTCCTCTTCCACACGACTTAACTGGTTAGGGTTTTTGAAATACAGTTTTAATGTCCCTATCGTATTTCCATGTGAAGTTAGTGGAATAACAATCGCCGCTTGCAAAGGGCATCCTTCATGTTGACAATTAATGACCTCACGTGATTTTGCTTTCATTATTTTTCCTGTGTGTAACACTTCTTTCGACAAACCAGTTATTAAACTATGTGAAGGAATATGGTGATCTGATGCTAATCCAACATGAGCTAATATTTTCTCTGTATCTGTTAAGGATACCGCATCAGTTCCTGTAAAGCGGTGAATAATTTGTGCCACATGCTTACACGATTCTTCTGTTAAGCCTTGGCGAAAATACGGTAACGTTTTATCTGCAATACGTAATACCTTATGAGTCTGAAGTGCCTTTGCATTCTCTTCCTGGCGCAAAATAGCTTGTATCATAGAAAGTAAAATAAAACTTCCAAAGCTATTTACAAGGATCATTGGTATCGCAATTGTTTTCACAATACTCATTCCATCCTCTACAATTAATAAGATCATAATCATTTCTAAAGAAACGATAAACACACTTAAAACCGCTGAAAATTTAGGCGTAATTGTACGATTATACTTTTTGAAAATGTATCCAATATAACCTGTTATAACCCCCGCTAAAATTGAAGAGATTGCACAACTTAGTGCAGTCGTCCCACCAAGCATATAACGGTGAATACCAGCAATCGATCCTACTCCAATTCCAACGATAGGTCCGCCAAGCAATCCACTAATTCCAACACCCATAATACGTGTATTCGCGATTGTGCTCGATGAAGAAACACCCTGTAGCCAATTTTCATTCATAATCGTATTACCCGCTATTTCAATCCCAGTGTAATTGCTTACAATTGTAAACACCGAAAAAATACAAATAAGCTTAAGCTTATCTACATAACCATCTTGCTTATGAAGAAGGCGCCTAAATGTTTTAATATGCGAAAGTAAAAATCCTAAAATAACAATAAGTCCGACGCGTTCAATCATCATAAGTACTAAATTTAGCATCTGTGATTCATTCCTTTTTATAGTAGTTAGTTTTATTATCGGAAAATAGTGAAGTGGGCGTCAAGAAGAATGAAATACCTTTTGTAATATTTTACACATCACAATTCCCTCTTTATTTGACAATCTAATAGAAGAGTGCTAAAAATAAAGTAATATAATACAGTCCTTTAACCCAACCCCGTGAGGTTGAGAAGGAAGTCGGAATACAATATACGTATGTTCTTTTCTAGGAATACGTATGCTTTTTTGGCCTTCTCATCATATCAGGTGAGAAGGCCTTTTGTTATTCTTCCATAGCGACTGTAGAAGAAAATAAGGAGGAATAATGATGAACGTCACTACTGATGTACAATCAACAACAGAGGAGACGAAAGAGAAAAGATATAAAACACTATTTGGGTCTGCGCTAGGATATGCAGCAGAAGGCTTAGATATGTTGCTCTTATCTTTCGTACTCGTCTACATTTTAAAAGAATTTCATTTAAGCCCTGTTGAAGGTGGGAACTTAACTTTAGCTACTACAATAGGAATGCTAATTGGGTCTTATTTATTTGGATTTATTGCTGATTTATTTGGGCGTATCCGTACGATGGCCTTCACAATCTTACTATTTTCACTCGCGACAGCACTTATTTATTTCGCAACAGATTATTGGCAATTATTAATTCTTCGCTTTTTAGTAGGAATGGGAGTTGGTGGTGAATTCGGAATTGGGATGGCCATCGTAACTGAAACATGGTCGAAAGAAATGCGCGCAAAGGCAACATCCGTTGTGGCACTTGGATGGCAATTCGGCGTACTAGTCGCTTCACTCCTACCAGCATTTATCGTTCCACACTTTGGATGGAGAGCCGTTTTCTTATTTGGACTCATTCCCGCACTACTAGCTGTCTATGTCCGAAAAAGTTTAAGTGAACCGAAAATATGGGAACAAAAACAACGATACAAAAAAGAATTGTTACAAAAAGAAGCTTCAGGTAATTTAACAACTACTGAGGCAGAGCAATTAAAGCAAATGAAAAAGTTCCCACTTCGAAAGCTATTTGCAAATAAAAAAGTAACGCTAACAACAATTGGTCTTATTATTATGTCATTCATACAGAACTTCGGATACTATGGAATCTTTACATGGATGCCAACTATTTTGGCGAATAAATATAACTACACATTAGCAAAAGCGAGCGGTTGGATGTTCATCTCTACGATTGGCATGCTCATTGGAATTGCAACTTTTGGTATTCTAGCCGATAAAATTGGTCGCCGTAAAACTTTTACAATCTATTATGTTGGTGGTACTATATACTGTCTCATTTACTTCTTCTTATTCACAGATTCAACATTATTGCTATGGGGAAGTGCATTGCTTGGATTCTTTGCAAATGGCATGATGGGAGGATTCGGAGCAATTTTAGCTGAAAACTATCCCGCTGAAGCTCGTTCTACAGCAGAAAACTTTATTTTCGGTACTGGACGTGGTTTAGCTGGCTTTGGACCTGTTATTATCGGATTACTTGCTGCAGGTGGTAATGTAATGGGAGCATTATCTCTTATCTTCATTATCTATCCAATCGGTTTAGTTACAATGCTATTATTTGTCCCAGAGACGAAGGATAAAGTATTAGAATAGATTGAAACTACACAGTGTACGATCTTCCTTCAAGAAAGATAGTTATATAAATAGCAAAGAGGAAGCATCTCTAATGAAATGCTTCCTCTTTTGATATAAAATATACAATTATTTATTTTGATTTACTAGCTTTTTGGAACAAGAAAGAAGTTTTCTCTTCTTCTTTTACAATACCTTGTTTTAATGCTAGTTCCCCTGCCACTTTAGGCGCTAGCCATAGCATTGGGAACAACAGAACAGATACTGGGACAGCTGTTACTACGATGAATGATTGTAATGCATTAATACTTCCCTCACCCATGTATAAAAGAATTGCCGCAACTGCTCCCATAATAAGCGACCAAAAAATTCGTAAGCTAATTCTAGGATCTCCGTCTCCAGTCACTGCCATCGAAATCGAATAAGCCATTGAATCTCCTGTTGTCACTACAAATAAAATTGTTAATAAAAGAAATGCCGGTCCAATAATATGAGAGAGTGGCAGTTGCTCTGTAATTGCAATCATAGCAGCTGGCATACCAGATGCACTTAATGCGGTCGATATAGAACCAGGATTCATTAACTCATAAAACACACCTGATCCCCCTAGTATAGTAAACCAAAACGTTGTAATAATAGGTGCAATAATTCCAATTGCAACGATGATTTCTCGAATTGTTCTTCCTCTTGAAATACGGCTCACTAAAATTGCCATCATCGGTCCATATCCAATAAACCATCCCCAGAAAAAGATTGTCCACGATCCTAACCAACCTGTATCACCGCGGTATGTGCTCATTGGAATAAATTCATTTATATAAAATCCAAACGAAGATACAAACGAATCAATAATAAATCCACCTGGTCCACATAATAATACAAATACCATTAATAAAATCGCTAATTTAACATTTAAATCGCTTATAATTTGAATCCCTTTATTAATTCCTGTTACTGCAGATATAGTAGAAACCGCAACTACACAAATAATAATTGCTAATTGAGTAGTAAAAACATCAGGAATATTAAACAATGCTTGTAGGCCATAACTTGCTTGTAAGCCTAAAAATCCGATTGGTCCAATCGTCCCTGCAGCTACCGCAATAATGGCAAATGCATCAATCATTGTTCCAAGCAAACTCTTTCGCAATTTCTCACCAAAAATAGGATATAAAAGCGTTCGAGGTTTTAACGGCATACCTTTATGATAATGCCCATACATCATAACTACCGCACTGATTGTACCTAAAATCGTCCACGCCAGGAAACCCCAGTGCATATAACTTTGTGCTAAAGCAGGCATTACTGCTTCTTTCGTTCCAGCAGATATACCTTCATGTATCGGCGGCACCGTCATCAAGTGGTACATTGGCTCTGCAGCTGCCCAAAAAACGCCACCTCCGGCAAGTAATGTCGACATAATAATAGCAAGCCACTTTGCCGTACTAATCTCAGGTTTTTCTAATCCCCCAAGTTTAACTCTTCCATATTTCGAGAACGCCATACACATTGCAACAATAAATGTACCAATTAATAAAACTTGCCAAAAGGCACCAAAATATTTAATTGAAGCTGCAAAACTGCTATTAATGACTCCCTCTACATAATTTTTATTTAAAAAAACCGCAATTACAAATAATAAAAGCGAACCACCACTAATAAGAAATACAGGCCAATCCGTTTTTCGACTCTTCATCCTCATTTACACTTCCTCCTTCCTCAGCAATCTAAAAAAACAACTTTATTATGTTTTATTGTTTACACCCAAAACACAATGATTATATAAGTATAATAATTTATCTATTTCCTACACACTTATGTTGTCCCTAAAAATATGCTAAATCCCTTATTTAAAAGAAAATTTCTATTCCTCTTACATAAAAAAGCAAAATAAAAGACCTTATATTTCTATAAGGTCTTCGAAACAGAAATTTGATTATAACATAAGGAACTCCTTGGTTCAAAAAGCTCCTTCCAAAAATAACCGAGGGTAAAGGCTTCCATTTGCTACGTAACAGTAGTTAAAAAAAATTATATTTTTACAGAAAATGCCCTATACTACAAACTATTTATGAAAAAAATTCGGCTTCAAAATTTCATTCGGATACGGTTTATGATAAATATGAGTGGTAGCTGGAGATAACGGCGGAATGAGCCACACCCAATTGCCCGTTACAACACGACCGGAAGCAGCTTCTTGCTTCTCAAATTGCTGAAATTGTTGCGCCGCAGTATGATGGTCAACAATACTGACTCCTTGTTTTTTAAAGGAATGTAAAACAGCCACGTTTAATTCAACTAATGCCTTATCTTTCCATAACGTACCGTTTCTTGATGTATCCAAATCCATCATTTCCGCAACTGCTGGAAGTAAATTATAGCGATCATGATCCGCTAAGTTACGTGCCCCAATCTCTGTTCCCATATACCATCCATTAAACGGAGCAGCTGTATAGGAAATACCGCCAATTTCTAAGCGCATATCTGAAATCATTGGAACCCCGTACCACTTTACTCCAAGTGACGAAATTGGGTATTCTGGGTGTTCAATTGGCACCTCTTTTACTTCTTCTTTCGGAATTTCTTTATATATCGGCGCTTTTCCATCTATAGAAAACACAAGTGGCAATACATCGAAATTCGTACCTTCTCCTTGCCAGCCAAGTTCTTGACAAAAATCTGTAAACACAGCGGAATGAGAGTCACCAATCACTCCCATTTCTGTTTTATATCCTGCATACCGAATCAATTGGTGATTATAAATTCGTATATTATTTTCTTCACCTTGATATTGCTTAAAAATTGTAATGGTCGGTTTCACTTTTCCGTCGTTCGTTGCATATTGAATATGATGAATTAATGCATTATATACACCTTCCTCATCATTTACTTCACGTGCATCTAATATGTGCATCTTACTCCAAAATAGTCTTCCGATACATCGATTACTATTGCGCCATGCCATTCGCGATCCGTGAACAAGTTCTTCAAATGTATGTTCATACGTCCCCGTCTTCTCTATTTCAAATCGAATTTCTTTCATGCGTTCTTCTATGAATTGTTCTTTATTAAGCTCTTTATAGCAAATCGTAATAAAATGACTCGCTTCCTCTATTAATTGCTTCGTTTTACTCATAAGCGATCTCCTTCTATTTCAACAAAACGTTACTACTTTACAGTATAAGCAAAAAGAATAAGAGTCACAAACGAAAGTCGAAGTGTTACTTTTATTGTACTATCTTTCAGAAAATTAAGAGATTACTATTGACTTTCATGAAAAATAGGTGTATTTTTTACTCAGGTAAATTATTTTTACCTAGACCAACTTTTAGAGAGAAAGGAGGAAATGTCATGTCTTCATTTCAATTGCCAAAGCTTTCATATGACTATGATGAACTAGAGCCATATATCGATAGCAATACACTTTCTATTCATCATGGAAAGCACCATGCGACATACGTAAATAATTTGAATGCCGCATTAGAAAACTATTCGGAATTACATAATAAATCTTTAGAAGAGTTACTATGTAATTTAGAAGCTTTACCAAAGGAAATTGTTACAGCTGTCAGAAATAACGGTGGTGGACATTATTGTCATAGTCTTTTTTGGGAAGTAATGAGCCCACGGGGTGGCGGCGAGCCTAATGGAGACGTTGCAAAAGTAATTGATTATTATTTCAATACCTTTGACAACTTAAAAGATCAACTGTCTAAAGCAGCAATTAGCCGTTTTGGAAGTGGTTATGGATGGCTTGTCCTTGATGGTGAAGAACTTACTGTAATGAGTACACCTAATCAAGATACACCTTTGCAAGAAGGCAAAATTCCATTACTTGTCATTGATGTATGGGAACATGCCTATTATTTAAAGTACCAAAATCGTCGCCCAGAATTTGTTACCAACTGGTGGCATACAGTGAACTGGGACCGGGTAAATGAAAAATATTTACAAGCAATTCAATCACAAAAACATTAGTCGTGCGTATAAGGTAAGTTTGGTAATGTAAAATTAGTATTGTCGAAATCCTCCAGAATCCCCCGGATTGCCACCGGGGGATTTATGATCATTTCATTGCATGTATGTAATAACGTAATACTTTTTCTATTTCTATTTTCAACCCTCGGAACGGGAATCCTAATTCATTAGCTTTTCCATTATGTAATGTACAATTAGTCAATTCATTATAAGGTGCTACATGATCTCCTACTTCTTGAATGAGTGATTTTATTCCCGTATTTTCTTCTATAAAATGAATAATTTCCCGAGTAGAAACTACCCCGTTGCTACAAGCATTAATTGGCCCTTCTATATCTTTCATCCCACACCAAGCTAAAAATTCCCCGGCTTCTTCTTCATGTATAAACGACAATTTTCCATCTAGATCATTCACTGCGACAGGTTCTTCTCTCACAATATGTTCAACGTAAAATTGTAACCTTTTCGTATAATCGTTTTCTCCAATAACAACCGGAAAACGGGCTGCAACAACTGGGAATGTTGCTTGTTGAAGTACAACGGCTTCGGCTAATCTCTTTCCTTCACCATAATTGAAGTCATTCCTATCTCCATACGCGATTGCATACTCGTACGGATTAAAGTCTTCTTCTGATAAGCTTAGTGCAGGTTCATAGACAGCCATTGAAGATGTCATAACATACTTCTTCGTTTTCCCTCGTAACACTTCACATATTATCTTCGCTGCATTCGAGCTATAGCATAAATTATCGTATACAATATCATAACTTTTATCTGTTAGACGCTCTGCTAGTTGTTTTTCATCTTCTCTATCTACAATAAGTCTTTTTACTCTACTCCCAAAAAAATCTTCCGTAATTCCTCTCGTCGCAATCGTTACATCGTGCCCATCTTGCAAAAGTGCTTCTACTAAATGTTTACCAAAAAATCTAGTTCCCCCTAGCACCAATACTTTTTTCAACTTTATCATCCCCATTTCGATAAATTGTAAAATACTACCTCTCTATTATAAATGCTAACATATAAAAAGCATGGAACTCGTTTAACGATTCCATGCTTTTCTACAAAAAATATATTAACGTACTCGATATTTATAAATACAATAACAGAAGTATAAAATAGAAATTACAGATACATAAACCCATAATTCATATACGAATCCCTCTCCCCATACTCCCATAAAATAAAAGAGTGAAGGTAACGTCAATGTTACCCATGATTGTACGAAGGCAATCCTTCCAAGATATTGATTGATGTTCTTTTTTTGTGTATTTAATACAAAGAATAAATACCAAAGTAATGCCCACATAAACCACGTTAACGCATTCACAACATCGTGGAATTGAACAAATGAAACAACCATATAGAATAAAGCAATAATTGCTACCCAAATGCAGAACCAACCTAAACCGCTACTATCCATTCCTTTTATAAAAGTAACACCTACATATAAATAGGTTAATCCGAATAAGAAAGTAGCTGCATATGAATATACCGTCCAATTACTTTGATCAGAAATCATGATTAAATAGAACGGAATAATAATTTGTAGTGCACCCACAAATAAATTAAAAACACCTGCACTTTTCATCTCTGCTTTTCCTAATATAACGAGACTATTTAAAAATAAAGCTGCACCAGAAAGTAATAATCCTACGTAACCCATATGTATTCGTGTGAAAGTCTTTCCCTTTCACACTTTTAACCCCCCCACAATATAAAGTAATTCTTTATTATTTTTCTTCCTATTTAAAACTACATACATAATTTTTAATCCGAATAAGTCAGACTTCATACCTTGAAGAACACCAAATTTAAAACGCTTTCAATCATAAATAACCCTATCAGAACATTAATAGGATTCCTTGATTATAAACGTACTCTAACCATGACACAAGTATTGATGTTATTTTAAATATTACGTTTTTTATTTCTATAAAAATTAATAGGATAATGCACTTTTTCTATCTTATTCTACTAATTTCTAACATGAAATATTATAAAATGAGCTAGTCAGTAATACATTCATCTTTATAAGATAATCGTATACTGACCTAAACTTTCATATTCAATATTGATAGTTTCTCATCCCTAATAATTGCTATTTATCATAAATATCATTCGGATTAATTGTAGGAATAAATCCATTTATAGAACTATATTTTTTAGATACGGTATTTGGAGTAACGGTAAACGTTACAATCTTATTACTTTGTTGTTTAAAATAGTGCATCCAATTTTGACTCCATTCATCTTTCGTAATAACTTGTTTATTGAAGTCCTCCCACAATACACCATGTATAAAATTCAAGGATGTATTTTTGATTGTGTCAAATCCCCAATTCTGTATAAGAAGCAAATCAGAATCAACACCTTTTATTTCTTTTAATAAATTTACATATGCTTCGCGAAATTTCCCTTGTGTAACTGGCTGATCATAAAAATAGTCGTCAATATCACCAGCGGTATCTAAAAACACACCGTCTATTCCTTTTCCAATAACTTGCTGTTTCACTTTATTTACAACAATCCGTCGGTAATGTTCATCAGCTAAATTCATAATATATGTATCCCACTGCTCAATCTTCATTTTCTTACCGTCTCGATAATAATAGTCTGATTCAACTACTTGCGATTTATGCCACGATTCTAATTCTAAAACACTAACATACCCAAGGACTACTGTTCCTGATTTTTTTAATTGCTGAACTTGCTCTTTCGAAAATGCATATGGCTCTATAATGACCATGTCATACTTTGAAAGTCCCTCAATTACTTGCTCATTTGCTTCACCATAATAAATTTTATAACTTCGTACATTTTTTAAAACTGGTTCCACGACATTTGCTTGGGTGGATGTACTTGAGGAAAAAATAAAAGAAAATATAGCTAAAAAGCATATGGAACGTTTCCACTCCATAATAATATTCCCCCCCTATAAAACTGTAATTTTTTACATTTTAAATATTAATACAAGTATAGTAATACAATAACATTTTACATTTTTTCAAGCTCGATATTTAATAAAAATCCCAATAAATACAATACATTAACAAAAATTAGAATTTATTTCACTTGAATTTACTACATCTCTGTTGATAAAATGATTTGGGCTTTATATATTTTAAAATAATTCTTTTAAATTATGTATTTTATTTCAGTGTACTATTCCTCAAAATTAAATTTGCAAACGAAAGAAGGGATTTTTTATGCACTATAGACAATCTAATTTATTACAAAAAATGATTGAACCTACGATTCTCTTTATTGCTCTATTTTTTCTCTCAATACTAACTGATTTTCTAACACCAACGTATGAATACTTCTTACTCTTATTTATTACATTAATTATTTCTAGCCGGTATGGCATATCTATCGCCCTTTTCACCTTTCTAGAAGCAATGATTTATATTTTTGTAAGCGGTATATATAAGGAAGATGATATATTACTGTACTTTTATTCATTAGATTACTGGATTAATTGGATTTTCTTACTTGTTATTAGTTTATGTTGTGGACTAATGAGTACTGCACAAAAGGAACGGTATGAAGATGTACATATGATAAATAATGAGCTAAAAGCCGAAAATAAAGAATTAAAATATGTTGTGAAACAATTGGATGAAACACGTATTACACTACGTTCTCGTGTACTTGAATCAAATAATCACTTATCTAAAATGTATCATATGTTTAAAGCTTTAAATCATACACATCCTGAAATTGTACTCGATGAGGGGATAAATGTATTAAAAATGTATTTCGGAGCAAAAAAAATTGGTATCTATCACGTCGATAACAATAAACAATCACTTCGTATTAAATTAAGAGCAGAAACTGGTAAAAATACCTTACCTCAATCCATTTTTGTTAAAAATGCTTCGCTAGTCATCAAAAATGCTCTAGCACATAATCGACCTTTTTTCCGTACAGAAGAGGATTTTCAAGACGCTCCACTTTTAGTTGGTCCCGTCCTATTCCAAGATGATGTACAATATGTCATTATCTTAGACGAAATTGAATTTTCAAAAGTAACTTCTGAGCAATTCGAACTTTTCACATGGTATTTACGCTGGATGGGTGATCGTTTACAAAACGCTTCTAATCTTTGGCTATCAAGTCAAGAGGATCGTACATTCCCTAAAACGAGCATTTATTATGAAGATGAATTTGAACATTTACTAAAAATAGAAAAGAAACGTTACGAAACATTATCTTATCCATATTCCTATTTTGAATTTACTGTTCCACAAGATTCCTTAGAAATGATAAATTCTATTTTAAAAGATCATTTGCGTGATATCGATATATTCGGTTATAGTATGACCGAACAAAAAGTTATGATTCTATTACCTGGCACTGAAGAAAAATTTTTATTACCAGTCAAAACTCGTATACAAAACGCTCTTTCTTCTAAAGGAGTGGTATTCTAATGATTTTACTCCTTCTTTACTTTATTTATGCTATTTTGGTTTTTCTTTTATTTCGATTTACGAAAGGTTTGATTACTGAAGATAAGAAAGGAATTATTGAGTTTTGCTTGATTATCTCTCTCCTTTTCCCGCTTGTCGGACTTATTGTATCAGCAATCATGTTATTACTGAATATAAGACGCTCCAAGACCGAGTGGTTACAGCAATACTCTGAGTATGTTTCCTTTCAAGTTGATCATTATGAAGATATTTTGGCATCAGCAAAACAAGATATGGACCTAATTTCATTTTCTTCTGGATTAGAACTAGATAAGCCTGAATTACATAAACAACTCATTGTACAGTTAAGCTCCTCCCCTATTTCTAATGAAGGAGGCTTATTGAAAGAAGCCATTCACCATAAAGATCCTGAAACTGTACATTACGCAGCAACTACTATTAATTTACTAAATGAACGGTACGAAAAACAGATCGAATACTTAAATAAGCAATTTCTACAAAATCCACAAAATGAAATTGCAAAAGAATTGGTTTCTAACTATTTAAGATATGTAGACAGTGGTCTTCTTTCTAATCAGCAAAAGGAAAAAATAATCGCCGAATTTATGAATTTTATTACACAAAGTGTAGAACTATTCCCTACCGAACCTCTTTATCCTTTCCACCTTGGAAATCTGTTTCTACATACAAAACAATATGCAAAGTCTGAAGAACAATTTTTAAATCTTATTCATTTCTATCCTGAATCATATTACGGTTACGTTGGGTTACTTGAAATATATTATGAGCAAAAGTTATGGGACGAGCTCTATAACTTAATCAATAATCTAGCAGCTGCAAAAAGAGTTCATATACTACCGCGTAAATATCAATTATTTGTAAGGCAGTTTGGAGGCGCACACATTGAAAAAGGGGATTAATATATATATCGGAATTGTTAGTATCATTTTATTTCTCTTAATTATATCCATCCTTATATATCGAACAGAAAATTTCTATCAAAAGTTTTCTGTTCCTAAAACTAAAGAAACAGATACTGTTAAAACACTCAAAGCAAAAGATGTAGCCCAAAATGGACAAAAAATGCAATTATACGTTTTAAAAACGGATAATACATTAGGGCAACAAGTCGAATTTAATACGAAAAAGGCAATGGATTACGCACACCTACACTATAAAAATATTACAGCTAATGAAATTAAGGGACTTACTCCCTCTCCCTATACAGGAATTATTATTACAGGTGAAATAATGGCGCAACTTCCACAAGCCGATATTCAAAATTTTGTACAAATGGGCGGAAGGATTATTATCGCAAACCGACTTGATTCAGATTCTTCCTGGAACACATTATTTGGTATTACAAAAAAAGAAGGCTTCAAAGATGTGAAGGGATTAACCTTTGAAGAAGTTTTATTCCCTGGTTATCCTGATCTCTCAAGTTCTTCTCCATTGTTCACTCATAGCTCAATGAATATTACGCTAGATGAGAATACAACTAATACTTGGATTACTGCAGAAGATACTCCCATCCTTTGGACCAATGACTACGGTGAAGGAAAAGTCTTATATTGGAATACAACAGCATTGAACGATAAATTAGGTAGAGGTATGTTCGTTCAATCACTGGGTACTATTTTCCCGACTTTCGCTACAGTACAACTTGGAGCGGAGATTATGTATATCGATGACTTCCCATCTCCAATTCCAAGTGGAGAACTAAAAAACTTAACAACAGAAAAAATTTCTGTTGAAGAATTTTATAAAAAACATTGGTGGAAAAATATGAAGGATATCTCTGAAGAGCTTGATATTAAATATACAGGGGTTGCAATTGGGACATATCAAAATAAAGTAACGCCACCCTTTGAAAATTTTACAGGTAAAAATAGAAATACCTATTTATTATTTGGGAGAGAATTATTAAGTCACGGTGGAGAAATCGGTATTCATGGCTATAACCATCAACCTTTATTATTACCACCAGACCCAGTAGATAAAGCGCTTGAATATGTTCCATGGAATTCAAAAGAGGATATGGAGAGATCCTTAGATACTTTACAAAAACTCGTGTATAACTTCTTTCCAAACGAAAAACTAAAAACCTATGTACCACCATCCAATATTATAAATACAACTGGATTAAGTGCATTAAACGACGCGGTCCCAACTATGGAAACAGTTGCTTCTCTATATGTGGGAAGTAAAAGTAACGGCAGTTTAATTCAAGAATTTGGACCAGACGAGCACAACAAAAATATTTATCACTTCCCACGTATTACAAGTGGCTATGCTATTTCAGATGAAGAACAATTTATTTTAGCTGATGTTACTGCAAATTTAGGGGTTATCTCACATTTCGTCCATCCAGATGATATCCTTGATGAAAAACGTTCGGGTAATTTAACGTGGGAAGAATTATTTAAAGCTTATAAAACGACAATTAAAGAAATACGAGAAAGATATCCTTATATAAAAAGTATGACACAAAGTGAAGCAACTGCTTCCATGAAAATTTATCAAACCGGTGATTTAGCTGTTTCTTATGAAGATGATGCTGTTCACATTGCATATAAAGGATTACCAAACCACACTGCAACGATTATACGTGTGGAAGAAGGGAAAAAATTGAAAACCGGTTCATTCCCATACGGCACAGTTACAAAGCTAGATTCACAAATTTATAGCGTTATATTAAAACAAGCTAACGCTACAATTCCAATTAAAGGGGTATAGCAGATGAGAATAGGTTTAGTCGTTGAAGGAAGTTATCCTTTTGTCAGTGGCGGAGTAGCAAGTTGGGTACAAATGATTATCCAACAATTTAAAGAACATGAATTCACCATTTTTGCGATCGTACCGCAAATAAAAACAGAAGAGGAATATCAATATGAAATTCCTAACAATGTAAAAGATATCATTATGATTCCCTTACAATCAGAAAGTGACTCAAACCATATAAAAACCAATTTAACGACTAATGAAGTACAAACACTTCAAAAATGGTTTACATTCCAAGCTAACGACACAGAAGCATTACAAATATTAGGGAACAAGCAAAAGCTAGGAACACTACATTCCTTCTTCGAAAGTCGTGAATTTTATGAAATAGTGAAAAAAAGCTATTTGTATGAAGAAAGTAGTGGTTCTTTCTTAAATTACTTTTGGATGTGGAGATCTATGTTCACACCAATCATTCAAATTTTACAAATTGATTTTCCTGAATTAGATCTTATCCATTCTGTATCTACAGGCTATGGTGGGCTTCTTGGAGCTGCAATTAGTGCCAAATCTGACATACCATTTATTCTAACAGAGCATGGTATTTATTCTCGGGAACGTGAAGAGGAAATACTCCAATCAACTTGGATACCAATCGAATACAAAAAAAGATGGGTTTCTTTCTTCCATCATTTATCTCACCAAGCATATGAACAAGCTGCTGATGTGATTACGTTATTCGGACGGAATAGTGCATATCAAAAGGAACTAGGAGCTCCGGCCCACAAACTAAAAATTGTTCCAAATGGTGTTACTTTATCTGACTATAAAGGGCTACGTAAGCCAAAACATAATTCAGATAAACTCATTATTTCTGCTATTATACGAGTTGTGCCAATTAAAGACGTAAAAACAATGATTTATGCAGCTAAATTATTATTAGAAAAAGATATTCCGTTTATCTTCTACTTATTAGGTCCTGATACAGAAGAACCAGAGTATGCCCAAGAATGTCGTGATTTAATTCAGCAACTTGGATTAAAAGAATATGTAATAATGACTGGCAGAGTAAACATTAAAGATTACTTAAAACAAACGGATATTCTCGTATTAACTAGCATATCTGAAGGGCAACCACTAGCTATGTTAGAAGGAATGGCATCGGGATTACCATGGGTTGTTACAGACGTTGGTTCTTGTAAGGAGTTAATTTATGGACAAGATGAAGATCCTTATGGCCAATGTGGCTTTGTTGTACCACCTGTATCTCCTGAACAAGTTGCCACCCACTTAGAATGGTATTATCGCCACCCTGAATCCATTCAACAATTCGGAAACAATGGGCGTAATCGTATTGAAGCATATTATCAATTATCAGGTGTTGTTGATAGTTATCGTAAGCTTTATTTAGAAAGGGGTGCGAAAACATGGCAGGTATAGGATTTCGATTACAAAAATTATTTCAGGAAGACTACTATTCTTCAAGGGTAAAAGCTTATGGATTTTCGTTATTTGTTACAGCTGGTCCTTGGTTAGTCGTTATTTTAGCAGTAACAACTATTAGATTCATTTTGAGTTTATTTCATTCTATTTCAATTGAAGAACAGCGTCTTTTCACTATTTCAATTTCATATTGCTTTATTTTTTCTCAAATTATTTACGGAGCATTGCAGCTCATTGTAACTAGATATGTAGCTGACCTTTTATACGAACAAAAAGCTGATAAAGTATTTTCTTCATTTTTAGGAATGACGAAGATCACACTTTTTTTAGCTATTATGTTATGGCTTTTGTTTGCATTTTTCACACCGTTAGCTTTATATTATAAAATCGTGATGCTATTTTTATTTTTAGCTTTAAATATCATCTGGATTCAGTCCATTTATTTAACAGCAGCTAAAGATTATCAATCAATTGCACTGGCATTTTTAATCGGATCCATTTTTTCCCTATTAGGAATTATCCTAATAGCTTACTGGCACCCTACACTTGGGTTAGAACACGGATCTGCCCTATTGCTTTTAATTTCTTTTACAATTGGTACTTTCATTACACTAGTATGGTTAAGTATCGTTATTGTACGAATGTTTCCAAATAGCGATGCTACTGAACAATTTACCTTTCTTTCTTATTTAGATAAATATCCAGAGTTATTTTGGTCAAGCCTATTTTACAATGTGGGTATTTGGGTATGTAATTTTGTTATTTGGTTTGGAGACGGTCGTGGAAATATTGAAAACACATTTATTTATCATCAAATTTATGATACTGCTGTTTTCTGGGCGTATTTAAGTATTATCCCAACCTATATTTTCTTTGTAGTATCCATTGAAACCAGGTTTTATGAAAGATATAAAAAGTTCTTCGGTTCGGTAAACAATGGCGGAACATTACATACGCTTTTACAATTAAAAGATTCCATGAACTTTGTCTTAAAGCAGGAAATGGAACGTATACTTCGTAATCAAGGTATTTTTTCCTTACTTATTATTTTTATAATATGGATGTTTAGTTCGCAATCTGGAAACACAACACTTAATTACTCTATTCTGCAACTAACTATAGTTGGTGCTTATGCAAATGGAATGGTGCTCGTTATTACATTACTACTCCTATACTTTGAGGATCGTAAAGGGGCATTTCGAACATCAGCTATTTTCTTTTTTGCAAACCTGTTATTAAGCCTTCTCTTGCTTCCATTTGGATTCAATGGTTACGGCATTAGTTTCGCAGTTGGATCTTCTATTACATTCCTATATGCTATTTCTAGACTCTTTACTTACATTAAAGATATTGATTATTATACATTTTGCCAGTCAAATATTCCTATAAAACAGCGGACCTTTTTTACCAAATTAGCTAATAAACTTAACGGGAAATAGATACAAAAATGACCTTTGCTCATGCAAAGGTCATTTTTTGTATCTACATATTAAACTTCCAAATAGCCATTTTTATTATTTGATTGCCATCTCCAAGAATCTGCACACATTTCTTCTAATCCACGTTTTGCTTCCCATCCTAGTTCACGTTTTGCCTTTGATGCATCTGCAAAACATATTGCCACATCGCCAGGACGACGCTCTGTAATTTTATAAGGAACTTTTTTTCCTGAAACCCTTTCAAATGCTTCAACCATCTCAAGTACACTATACCCTGTACCTGTGCCCAAATTATAAGCATCTACTCCTGTTGTATTCAGTACTTTCTCTAGCGCTTTTACGTGACCTTTTGCTAAGTCTACAACATGTATGTAGTCACGGATGCCTGTTCCATCTTTCGTTGGGTAGTCATTTCCAAATACACTTAATTCTTTTAGCTTACCTACTGCCACTTGTGTGACATATGGCATTAAGTTATTTGGAATTCCATTTGGATCCTCTCCAATACGTCCACTTTCATGTGCACCAAATGGGTTGAAATAGCGAAGTAATGCGATACTCCATTCTGTATCCGCAAATGCTACATCACGCATAATTTGCTCAATCATTAATTTCGTTTGACCATATGGATTTGTTGCACTTAATGGAAACTCCTCTGTAATCGGTGACGTTTCCGGGATACCGTATACAGTTGCGGATGAACTAAAAATCATCTTCTTTACATTATGTTTCTGCATTACTTCACATAGCACTAAAGTGCTCGTAATGTTGTTATGATAATATGTTAATGGAATTGCTACTGATTCCCCTACAGCTTTAAATCCTGCAAAGTGAATAACTGCTTCGATTGCATTTTCTTCAAAAATTGCGTCAAGTGCTTCTTGATTTAAAACATCTTCTTTATAAAACTTAAATTGTTTTCCTGTTATTTCTTTCACTCGATTTATAGATTCTACCGAGCTATTCGAAAGATTATCAACTACTATAATTTCGTAACCGCTATTTAGTAATTCTACACATGTATGACTACCAATATACCCTGCTCCACCTGTTACAAGTATTGCCATAATTATAGTCCTCCATATTTCATTCATTATAAACTTCTCAAAGTATATCACATATTTCTTATCCTATGTTTAATATGCGAACACAGAAACTTACATTTTATCCCATGATAATTTTATAACATATACGATTCCAATCAAGTAATAAGAAAAACGCCACATAATTTTTGTTATGTGGCGTTTTTCTTATTAAATTACGTAACAATATACACTTAGAAAATGTGCAAGACTACCTAATAATACAAAAACGTGAAAAATTTCATGATGTCCCATATATTTAAACTCTAGCCATTTTGGCTTTGTTCCATAAATAAATCCACCAATTGTATAAAAAATGCCCCCAAGTACTAAGAAAACAATGCCTCCTGTACTTAAATTCTCAGCTAACGGTGCAAAGAATAAAACAATTAACCAACCCATCGTAATATAAATTGCTGTCGATAACCATCTTGGACAATTAAACCAAAACATTTTAAACACAATGCCACAAATCGCAGTTGCATAGACTAAACAAAATAATAGCAAACCACTTGCTGAATTTAATGTAATTAAGCAAAAGGGTGCATATGTACCTGCAATTAATATAAAAATCATAGAATGATCTAGCTTCCTAAAGAAGTAAATAACACGTTCATTGGCCACAACACTATGATATACAGCTGATGCCGTATAAAGGACCATCATTCCAATCCCAAACAAAATAACAGCTGTAATTGCAGCAAATGATGGCATCTTGATAGAAACTTTCACAAGCATAGCTAATAAGGCAATAAATGATAATATCGCTCCACCTAAGTGAGTAAATGCATTAACTGGTTCCCTTACGTAAGCATTCATAATAACACCCCTCATATAATTACATGTAGTTTTGATAACTACGTGTAATTATATACATATTTCTTTTTAAGGTCAACATTTACAATTTATTTGTTTCGTAATACCATATTTAAGGATGTATTAGACATTAAGTTCCACTAAGTTATAAAAGTGAGGGATTCTACGTGGAAAATATAAATGAATTACTTGAGACATTGCATTTAGAAAAAAATATTAAACTTGAGGATATTCCAAATGTCGACTTATATGTAGATCAAGTTGTCCAACTATTTGAGAATACTTATGCAGATACAACGAGAACTGACGATGAAAAAGTATTAACAAAAACGATGATTAATAATTACGCAAAAGGGAAACTATTCATCCCTATCAAAAATAAAAAGTATTCAAAAGAGCATATGATTTTAATTAGCCTAATTTATCAATTAAAAGGTGCTCTTTCCATTAACGACATAAAAAGTTCATTAGAAACTATAAATGACTCCTTATTAAATGATGATTCATTCGAATTAAATACGTTATACAAAAATTATCTTGCTCTTACTGAAAGCAATGTCGAAAGCTTTAAACAAGACGTAAATAACCGTGTTACAGAAGTAAATGAGATTTCTTCCTTAGAAGACACAAAGCTAGAAAAATTTCTACTACTAACATCCTTCGTGACTATGAGTAATATGTATAGACGTTTAGCGGAGCAACTAGTGGATGATTTAAAAGAATCATAAATAAAAAACTATCCACCTATTAAAGTGGATAGTTTTTATTTACTTAATTGCTTCATGAACTTTTAGTTGTTTCCCTTTAATCGTTGTAGTCTTCATGACTTTCAAGACAAGTGGTCCTTTTCCATTTAATATTTCAACGTAAGAAACATTATCTTGTATCGTAATAATGCCTATATCTTCTGCTGTAACACCTTTAATTTTAGCGATTGTACCGACGAAATCTACCGCCCTAATTTTCTTTTTCTTCCCGCCATTAAAGTAAAGCTTCATAATGCCTTTGTTGATGTCTGCATTTTTATCTTTCTTTATAATTGGTTTAGTATGTATCTTTTCTTCAAATGCAGCTTTCCCTTTCATAACTTCTTCTTTTGAAGGTCCAATTTCCTTTGGAATTTCAAAGCCAATATACTCCTCAATCTCTTCTAAAAATCTATTTTCATATGGTGTTATAAATGTAATAGCTTTTCCACTATTTCCAGCTCGTCCCGTTCTTCCAGTACGATGTACATAGCTTTCTTTTTCAAGTGGAATATCATAATTAATAACATGTGTAATATTATCAATATCAATTCCCCTCGCAGCCACGTCTGTTGCTACTAAATAACGAAATTTTCCTTTTCTAAAATCATCCATGACTTCAAAACGATCTTCTTGTACCATACCACCATGTATTTTGTCACAAGGATAGTTAGCTCGGTTTAATTGTCTATATACATGATCTACATTTTCTTGTGTACGGCAGAAAATAATACAGCTATCAGGATTCTCAATCGTTGTTACATCTTTAAGTAGTGAAAGCTTCTCGTCTTCTATCGCCTCAAAAAGAGTATGTTCAATTTTATCCGTCGTAATCCCAGCCGCTTTAATTTCAATATGAGTTGGTGCATTCATATATGTACGTGATAACCTTTCAACATCTTCCGGTAAAGTTGCTGAAAATAGCATTGTCATTCTATTTGTAGGTAATTCATCAATAATTGCCTCTACTTGATCGATAAAGCCCATGTTTAGCATTTCATCCGCTTCATCAATCACTAAATATTTTAATCGCTCTAAAGAAAGGGTCTCTTTTTCAATATGATCCAATACACGCCCTGGAGTCCCTACTACAATATGCGTCTTTTGCTTTAACTCTAATTTTTGACGTGCAAATGGGGACTTACCATAAATTGCGGCGGCTTTAATTCTTTTGAATCGCCCTATATTTGTAATATCTTCTTTCACCTGTACCGCAAGCTCTCTCGTTGGTGTTAAAACTAATGCTTGTGGTTTATTCTCTGCCCACTCCACCATTTCACAAAGTGGAATACCAAATGAAGCTGTTTTTCCACTTCCCGTCTGGGACTTCACAACAAGATCCTTCTTTTGTAATGCGACTGGAATAACCTTACCTTGTACTTCTGTTGGATGATCATACCCTAAGCCAGTAAGTGCCCTTACAATTTCTTTACTTAATTTATACTCAAAAAAACCTTTTTTACTCATATATTAACCTCATTTTATTCTGTATTATTTTCTTTTTTATCTTTTGTATACGTTACTATCGCCCTACTTATTATACTTGAAACCTCACATAAAAAGATGGATTATGCCAGATTCATCTTTTTACATAGAAATAAACCTTATCATTTCATATATTGTTCAACTACTTGATAACATCTTTTGCTCGTATTGTTAGCATTAACCTTTTCATAGAATCCTACATCCACTCAAAAAAAATAAAAAGAATACATACATCCTTGTATAATTATCTTAATTTTTCAACCTTTTTTATAGACGAACAATATAAAACAAAAAACATTTTAAATTCGTTTTTAACGTTGTTTTTTACATATAAAATCTACTTTTTAAAAAAATGTTAAGAAATCCTTTGACTTTTTAATGAAAACAATGTAAATTATCATATGGACGAACATTTTTGATTAATAAAAATAAAATATTCGTATTTTAGGGGTGTAAATGATGGAAAACGTATTCGACTATGAAGATATTCAATTAATTCCTGCAAAATGTATTGTGAACAGCCGCTCTGAATGTGATACAACTGTCACTTTAGGTAAACATAAATTTAAATTACCTGTCGTACCTGCAAATATGCAAACGATTATTGATGAAAGAATTGCAACTTATTTAGCTGAAAATAATTACTTCTATATCATGCATCGTTTCCAACCAGAGAAACGAATCTCATTCATTAGAGATATGCAATCACGTGGATTAATCGCTTCTATTAGCGTTGGTGTAAAAGAAGACGAGTATGAATTCGTACAACAATTAGCTGCTGAGCACCTTACGCCTGAATACATCACGATTGATATCGCGCATGGACATTCTAATGCTGTAATCAACATGATTCAACATATTAAAAAGCATTTACCAGAAAGCTTCGTTATCGCTGGAAACGTTGGAACTCCAGAAGCGGTAAGAGAATTAGAAAATGCTGGTGCTGACGCAACAAAAGTTGGTATTGGACCTGGTAAAGTTTGTATTACTAAAATTAAAACAGGCTTTGGAACTGGTGGTTGGCAGCTAGCTGCACTTCGCTGGTGTGCAAAAGCTGCAAGTAAACCAATTATCGCTGACGGTGGTATTCGTACACATGGCGACGTAGCTAAATCTATTCGATTTGGGGCGACTATGGTTATGATAGGTTCTCTATTCGCTGGTCATGAAGAGTCTCCAGGGGAAACAATCGAAAAAGACGGCAAGCTTTATAAAGAGTACTTCGGTTCAGCTTCTGAATTCCAAAAAGGTGAGAAGAAAAACGTTGAAGGTAAGAAAATGTTCGTTGAGCATAAAGGTTCTTTAGAAGACACTTTAATCGAAATGGAACAAGATCTTCAATCTTCTATCTCTTACGCTGGTGGAACAAAATTAGACTCCATTCGTACTGTAGATTATGTAGTCGTGAAAAACTCTATTTTCAACGGTGATAAAGTATATTAATTTTTAAACTTAACTCGAAGGACAAGCATTTTTATGCTTGTCCTTTTTCATATATAGAAATGTAAAATATTTTCATTTTACTGAATTTTCTAGTATCATGTCTTTAGATACTTATAATAAGGGGGATATAATATATATGAAAGATGTAATTGAGAAACGCCATATTCGCGCAGAAGTTCCTACTGAATTAACATGGGACCTCTCTGATTTATACGAATCTGATAAAGAGTGGGAAACTGCATTACGTGTATTAACAGATGATATAAAAAAACTTGATGCGTTTAAAGGTCAATTACACACTAGCCCCACTATCTTATTACATTGCCTACTTTTAGAAGAAGAGCTTTTAATGAAGTTAACAAAACTATACTCCTACGCAAATTTAAAAGAATCTGTTGATCGTACAAATCCAGTTATTCAAGCGAACTCTTCCAAAGTTGCTGCTTTATGGACGAAAGTACATACTGCATTATCCTTTATCCATAATGAAATTCTCTCATTAGAAGAAGGCACAATTGAAAAATATTTAACGGAAGAAACAAAACTCGAACCTTTCCGTAAATCATTACTAGACATACTACAAAAAAGGCAGCACACGCTCTCTCCTGAAACAGAAGAAGCTCTTGCTGCACTTGGCGAAGTACATAGTTCTCCATACAAAATTTACGGTATGACTAAATTAGCCGATATGGATTTTAACTCCATACAAGATGAACAAGGAAATGAACTCCCTGTGTCGTTTGCATTATTTGAAAGCAAATATGAGTTTTCTCCAAGCGCAGACATACGCAGAAAGGCCTACTCATCATTTGTGTCCACCTTGAAGCGATATAAAAATACCGTGGCAACAACATATGCTACCGAAGTAAAAAAACAAGTAACACTCTCTCGTTTACGCAAATTTGAATCTGTTACTCATATGCTTTTGGAACCTCAAAAAGTTCCACTTGAAATGTATAACAATCAACTTGATATTATTTATAAAGAATTGGCGCCTCATATGCGCCGTTTTGCAGATTTAAAAAAGAAAGTATTAGGACTCGATCAAATGCTGTTCTGCGACTTACATGCACCTTTAGATCCCGAATTTAATCCAGCAATTACTTACGAAGAAGCTGGAAAACTCATTCAAGAATCTTTACAAGTACTTGGCGATGAATATAGTGCCATTATCAAAAAAGGATTCAAAGAAAGATGGGTGGATCTTGCAGATAACGTAGGCAAATCAACTGGGGCATTTTGTTCAAGTCCATATGGTTCTCATCCATACATTTTAATTACATGGCAAAATACGATGCGCGGCTGCTTCACATTGGCTCATGAATTCGGGCATGCTGGTCATTTTTATTTAGCAAATAAAAACCAGCGTATTATGAATGTACGTCCATCTATGTACTTCGTTGAAGCACCATCTACAATGAATGAATTACTATTAGCCCAGCATTTATTA
Organism: Bacillus cereus group sp. MYBKT111-2; assembly: GCF_051915205.1. NCBI lineage: Bacteria > Bacillati > Bacillota > Bacilli > Caryophanales > Bacillaceae > Bacillus > Bacillus cereus group sp. MYBKT111-2. The sequence goes on along the minus strand of NZ_JBQAEG010000006.1, from coordinate 39,676 downwards.
GCGACGAATGACGATAAGAGAATGCGTAGATGGGTGATCCTGCAACTACTCGGCACATATTATCATAACTTTGTTACTCACTTACTTGAGGGAGAATATCAAAGAAGAGTATACAGCCTAGCAGAAGAAGGTGGAGCACTTACAGCTACAACTTTAACTGAAATAAAAGCAAATGTACTTTCAACATTCTGGGGAGATTCCGTAAAAATTGATGAAGGTGCTGGCTTAACCTGGATGCGTCAACCTCATTATTATATGGGCTTATATTCTTACACGTATTCCGCAGGCCTCACTGCATCTACTGCGGTGGCTCAAATGATTAAAGAAGAAGGACAACCTGCTGTTGATCGCTGGTTAGATGTACTTCGCGCTGGTGGTACGATGAAACCACTGGAATTAATGAAACATGCTGGAGTCGATATGTCAAAACCAGATACAATCCGCAGAACTGTTTCTTACGTTGGTTCCTTAATTGATGAATTAGAAAGCTCTTATCAAGAATAAAAAATAAGCCCTCGCTTTATGAGGGCTTATTTCATGTTTACTTTCCAAATCTTTTACGGTATCCACATTTTCTACATAGCTCTTCAACTGCAACTCTTCTGGAAAATCCATCAACAATGTTTGTTGCTCTTTCACCTTCTATAATGTTAGAAAATGAATCATTATTAATATTTCCAAGGTTAATAATCCCTTCACCATCTAAACAACAAGGAATAACCGTTCCGTTCGCTAAAATACCAGCTTGATTTCGAAGCCCATGACAGAATCCTTTTCCATCATCCTCTTCTTCATGCAATGCTGGCCACTGGAATTCATAGTCTTGATTAATAAAGACACGTTCCGCAATTTTTATACCTTTTCCTGGTGTAAGCTTCTCTTCAATTTGATAAGATAAATTAAACTCATTTTCAATGATAGATAATAACTCTCTATTCTTCTGAATTTCAGCATTCGTTTTATTATCCTGCGTTAAGTTCCATAATCTAAGTGAAACGATTAAATCCGATTGACTTGTCGCCTCTCTAATGAAGGAAAGTATACTTCTTACATACCCCTCTTTGTCTTGTGAACCTGGGTGCCCATCAAAACTATGCAGTGAAAAATTCATTTGTCTTAAAGCAGGCTTATTTAACAATCTATGCCTTCTCTTATTAATTAACGTTCCGTTCGTTGTAATATTAACTTTAAACCCTTTTTCATGGCTTAAATCTAACAATTGATCTATTTTTGGATGAAGCAACGGCTCACCCTTCACGTGCAAATAAATGTAGTCTGTGTGTGGTTTAATTTGGTCTAACCTTTTTGCAAAATCCTCCACAGAAATGAATTGCTTCTGCCTTTCCGTCGGCGGACAAAAGCTGCACGCAAGATTACATACACTCGTAATCTCCAAGTAAAATTTCTTAAACTTCTTCACCTTTAACTCCTCACTTCTATGACTACTTATACTTTTTCCTCTTCATATTACAGCATACTTTTTTAGAAATAGAAACATACTTATTTTAGGAAATATAGAAAACGGCCACATCTGTAGCCGTTTGAATGTACTATTACTATTTATGATACGGTTCTCCACGATTAATCCGAAACGCCCTATACACTTGCTCAAGCAATACTAATCGCATTAATTGATGTGGTAATGTCATCTTTGAAAAAGAAAGAGATTCGTTTGAACGTTTCATTACTTCTGAACTTAGTCCAAGTGATCCACCAATTACGAATGCAACTTTACTCTTCCCGTATGTAGCAAGACGATCTAAGCTTACTGCAAATTCTTCTGATGATTTTTGCTTTCCTTCTATCGCTAACGCAATAACATGCGTATCATCAGAAATTTTATCTAGTATACGTATACCTTCTTTTTCTTTTACAATTAACATTTCTGCTTCACTTAAATTTTCTGGTGCCTTTTCATCTGGCAATTCAATTACTTCTACTTTTGCGTATGCAGATAATCGTTTTAAGTATTCTGCTATACCTTGTTTTAAATATTTTTCTTTTAATTTCCCAATTGAAATAATCGAGATATTCACACGTATTCCCCACCTTACAAACATGTTATCCACATAACTTATCCACATATCCACAATTGTTACCCACATATTGTGTGGGAATCTGTGTTCGATACAACATATGTCGCCTCATTTTGACAAAATTCACATGTTTTTTTCTCTTTTTCTGAGTTATCCACATTGTTAATAACCGGCGCGACTTCACACTCATCCACAATAATATCTAAAGCTAATTCAACATGTTCTAAACAACAAGGTAAGTTCATATTCTTCACCTCACTTTTCTACAATAGAAAACAGGAGGTAGGCCCTCCTGTTTTTAATACTTTTGAATGCCTAGTTTAACCGTTGTTGTTGCTCGTTTTGTACCACGATAAAACGTAAGAGTCATTTTATCATTAATTTTTTTATCATATAAGGCCGTACGGAATCCGATAATATCGCGAACTGGTTTCCCATCTACTGCTACAATCACATCGTGTTCTCGCAAACCAGCATCTGTACCTGGCGAAGGGCTTTTCACATCTAAAATGCAAACTCCCTCTGTTACATTGCCTGGTAAATGCAATGTTTTTGACCAATAGTAGTTTGGAATTTCATTTAATGATCTCAGTTCAATTCCAACATACGGTCTTCTTACTTTTCCGTACTTCTCTAATTCATTCATAATTGGAACAGCTCTAGTAACAGGAATAGCTAGCCCAATTCCTTCTACTTCTTTTGCCGCAATTTTCATTGAGTTAATACCAATTAATTGACCTGCTGCGTTTACAAGCGCACCACCACTATTACCCGGATTAATTGCTGCGTCTGTTTGCAATACTTCTACTTGCCAATCATAATGTCCATCTTGATCTAAATCTACAGGGACAATACGCTCATTAGCCGAGATAATACCTTGTGTGACGGTTCCAGAAAATTGGAGCCCGAGCGGGTTTCCAATCGCAATGACTGGTTCTCCTCTACGAACAGTATTAGAATCGCCAATTTCAATTACTTTTTTCACATGCTTTGCATCTATTTCTAGTACAGCCAAATCTGTGACTACATCGGTTCCTAATACCTTTCCAGGAACCTTCTTACCATCACTTAAACTTACTTCAATACGATTTGCTCCAGCAACAACATGATTATTCGTTACAATGTAAGCTTGACCATCTGTCTTCTTATAAATTACACCTGATCCCGTACCTGCTTCTGAATCTGCCTCTGAAAAATTATCTCGTTGAATATTAATAACTCCAACAACAGCTTCAGACGCACGATCAACAGCATCCACAAAACTAATTTGTTTAATGCCTTGAGCTTCCGCCATATTACTTCCACTTGCTTCAGCTTGCGGAAACGCGTCCGTATCATTTGAAAATAAAGGAGCTCCAAATGCAAATAAAGAAGCTCCTACAATTGTTCCTGCTATGCTAGAAATAACAATACCTTTATGCTTCTTTTTTCTTGCACGTTTCATACGATAATTTTCTTCATCAATAAAGGACATATTTGTTCACCTATCTTCCTGAAAACAACTATATTCACCTTTATTGTTTACTAAAATGAAGAATTATACGTATTGAATTTTTGTCGGCATTTTTGGATCTGTATCGTGAATTTCAAAGGCTTCTCCCACTCCAAATCCCTTTTCCTCTAATACTTGTGATACTGACATACGCGCTAGTTCTTTCATGTTATTATCTAAACTTAAATGGGCTAAATAAATATGCTTTGTCTCATCTGTAATTACATCCGCCATCGCTAATGCAGCATCTTCATTACAAACGTGCCCCACATCACTTAAAATACGTCGTTTAATACTCCATGGATAACGTCCCATACGAAGCATTTCTACGTCATGATTACTTTCAAATACGAAAGCATTAGCTCCCTTAATAACACCTTTCATACGGTCACTCACGTACCCTGTATCTGTAATAAGGGCTAACTTTCTATTATTGTTATGAAAAGCATAGAACATCGGCTCTGCCGCATCATGAGACACCCCAAATGACTCGACCTCAATATCACCAAATGTTTTCACATCCCCAACTGAGAAAATAAACTTTTGCTCAGTTGGGATATTTCCTATTAAGTGTTCCATTGCATTCCATGTTTTCTCATTTGCATAAACAGGTAAATCATATTTACGTGCCAATACACCTAAGCCTTTAATATGGTCACTATGTTCATGTGTTACAAGAATACCCGATACATCATTTATATTTAATTCTGCCTGTTTAAATAAAGCCTCTGTTGCTTTACCACTTAAACCTGCATCGACAAGTAACTTCTTTTCATCTGTTCCTACATATAGCATATTCCCTGTACTTCCACTTGCAAGTACGCTAAAGTGCAAACCCATTCTTTCTCACTCCAGTATGTTCATCAACCACTTGATTTTCCTTTTCCCCTAATTCCATAACTTGTCCTTCAATTGCATTTACAAAGAAGTCCTGCTTCTGCTCCGTCTTTAAGTTCCACGTTGGAGCAAGTACTTGGTTATTAGAAGTAGATGCGGTAAGGTTGGCATAACCAATTTGCGCTTCTTTTACATGTGTATTCCCATGAATTTTATTTTTTAAATACAGATTTTCTAAAGCGGTTTGGGCAGTAATAATTTCTTGCTGTTTCGTTTTTTCACTTTCGCCCATTTCTTTTAAATCTGTTAACATCGTCTGCGTGTACGACACAAGTTCATTTTTTTCATTTAATTCCACAACAATCATCGCCTGATCGTTATAGAAAATAGGCTTATCTTTATATTTTTGGAAGAAGTAAATTTTAGAATCTTTCATCGCTCCAAACTCATACTTTTGTCCATCCAATACATAGTTCTTCAAAAAATCATTATACTTATCTTTTGATAACGATTTTGTATTTAAAAAGGGCTCTTTTAGCTTACTTTCTATCTTGTACATATTTTGTATATGCGCCGTTTGATTTTTTAAAGACTGTATGTCTTCTTCTTTAAATGCCTTGTTTTCAGCCCTAATAAATGACTCTTTTTTCGGTTCTTTAGGGAAATTACCCATAGTAATTTTGTTTGCTTTTAATTCTTGATCTATCTTTGTTTCTGCAATAAGCTCCAATTGATTACTATCTTGCTTTTGAATGAATTGAAAAATGAGAAAGAGGTCCAAAACAAAAAAGGTCACAATAAATATGGTTTTAATCCGATCCCAATCCATTTAGTCCCCCCTCATTCCACTCATATATTTTTTGTTTGCCAGCTTCATCTTCAACAAACTTTACATACCAAATTGGCTGTAGTCGTGCTACTTGCCCATCTAGTGATAATTTGTATCCAATCCCAATGTCTTTAATAGATCTTTTATCTACCGCGGCATTATTTTCTAAGGATGCTATTACAACATGACCTGACGGAAGAGTAACCTTCTGCTCTATACCTTTCGTATTTAAAGAAAGCAACGGTCTTTCATATTCCATTACTTCTTCTGATCCCCATACTTGTCTCAATTCAGCTAATCCATCAGTATTGAATACGGGATATCCATCTTCCTGTAAGCGGAATACTGTCTGTCCTTTATTCATATAGTCCAAACGATATGAATCCAAACTCCCACTATGACCATTTACAAAATCAAAACTTTTTTGTAAAAGCATTAAATTATCTGGCTTTTTCTCACTTAAAACAGAAGAATTTTTATACTTTAGCATATGCTGATCATTTTCAATCTCCATAGACCTAATACCATCTGTAAATATTTCTTTCGATCCCTCGATAATAGGGCTTAAATAACGTGGGTCACTAAAAAGAGCATTCTTAAATGTATCAACCGCCAAATTAGATGAAATATATGTTATATTACTTAATTCTGTCGTTCCATCTGGTAAAAATAGCTTTTTCATATCATTAATTTGATAGTCAAAATAAGGTTTCGCTGATACTATAAATTGATTTTGTGCATTTACAATATCTTTTAAATACACACCACTTAATTTTGCTTCATATATTCTAGAGTTATCACCATCGGAAACAAAATTAATTTTAATTTCTTGATCCCTACTTCTAGAAGGGTCAAGAATAATTCGATTAAAGTGTTTAGGCTTATCTATACTTTTTTCTTTCATACTAAACATAGATTTAACTGCATCAAATGGGATGTTGGTAGGGAAAATAAGTTCAATTTTCCCTTCACCATGCACATAAGAAAGGAAGTCAGCCTTAGCAATCGATATCTCTTTGAACTCATGTAATTCCCCTGCTTCCAAAGTTCTATAGATTGATTCTATATCTCCCTCTCTTTTGCTCCCGTAATGATTTTTATCTTTATGCACAATGATAGAAGTAGGGCGGACAACATCAGCGATTTTCGTTTGAGTATTTCCCTCATTCCCTTGTACAAATTTTGCGTTTTGCATAGATGTGGAATCTGGCACATACGTCCATAAGTTAAAAGTAAGAAATAGACTAATTACAACTAAATTAATTAAAACTATCGTTTTAACATTCTCCATACTCATTCCCATTCGTCCTCTTCATCTGCTGCCATAGGCAATGTGAAATAAATCGTTGTCCCTTTTCCTTCCTCACTCTTTGCCCAAATCGAGCCACCATGTGCCTCAATCATTTCTTTCGCAATTGCTAATCCAAGTCCTGTACCGCCCATTTGTCTTGAACGTGCTTTATCTACGCGATAAAAACGTTCAAAGATTTTATCGACGTTTTCTTTCGGAATACCCATTCCTTGATCACTTACACTAATCTCCAATAATTCTCCGCGATCACGTAAACGATATGTTACTGTTCCACCTTCTGGTGAATACTTTAATGCATTCGAAATAATGTTATACAATACTTGCGTAATTTTATCCGTATCCATATCAATAAATCGAGATTTTTTAGAGAAAGATCGTTTGAAGCTTACGTTTTGCTCTTTAGACATTTCAAAACGATCAATAATGTTATTAAAGAAGTCAGTAAAGTCGACCCATTCTTTCATTAAACGATGTTCTGTACTATCGAGTTTAGATAGTTGCAATAACGCATTTACAAGTCTAATCATTCTTTCTGTTTCTTCTTGTGTAACTGTTAAAAATTGTGGTGCAATATTTGGATCTTGCCACGCACCGTCTGTAAGTGCCTCTAAGTAACTGCGCATTGTCGTTAATGGCGTTCTTAATTCATGAGAGACGTTTGCTACAAACTCGCGGCGTTCTCTTTCTATACGCTCCTGCTCAGTCACATCATATAATACGGCAATTAAACCATTTGCTTTCCCTGTCTCTTTTTGAATAACAGAGAAACTAGCACGTAAAATATATGGCTCATTTCTCGTACTAAAATCTAATAAAACAGAATCCGGCTCTTCGTATAAATGATCGAGCGTAAATTCTTCTTGTATTCCCAATACTTCTAAAACAGATTGATCGAGCGCCGTTTCACGCGAAACATTTAGCATCTTTTCCGCAGGATCATTTAATAAAATAATGTCCCCTTTTCGGTCAGTAGCAATTACTCCATCTGTCATATGTGATAATACGGATGACAATTTACGTCTTTCACTTTCTGTTGAAGAACGAGCTTGTTGTAATTTTTTTGATAAATTATTGAAAGATAATGCTAATTGTCCAATTTCATCATGGCTATGCACTTTTACTTTTCTTGAATAGTTTCCTTTTGCCATTTCAATTGCTTGTCTTCGCATATCAGAGATTGGTCTCGTAATCGTTTGAGCTAACAAAATTCCAAGTACAGCTGTTACGAGTAATGCAATAACGGTTCCGGTCGCAAAGATTTGATTAATATCCTTCATCTGCTTATAAACATCTTCCATGGATGCAACAACGTAAATAGCACCAAGTGCATCTTTGTTGTTATCATCCATAATAGGGGTAATCATAACTTGTACACGGTGACCTGTACGACCATCCTTCTCAATTTTCACTTCTGGTTTTTTTTGTACCAATACCCGCTGAACAGCTATATCAGTTGACGTTCTATTTACCTTGTTTTGCTTTGACTCATCTGAAATAGCGAGCAGCTTTCTATTCGCATCAAATACACTTACCTCTTGAATATCCTTCTTTCGATCAGAGGCAAATTTTCGAATGGAAGTTTTAATCGTTTCACCTGTTGATTCTGTCTCTGCTTTTGTATAACTTTTTTTAAACTCTTGTTTCAAGTTATACGATAATAAGTTCGTTTGTTGCGTTAAAGAATCTCTAAAACCTTGTACAAGACTCTTTTCTAACTCTCTTACGAAATATACCCCAATAACTTGCATAGCTATCAATATTAATAGCATATATATGAGTACAAATTTTAAATGAATAGATTGAAAAAAACCGACTTTCTTCATATACTATTCCTGCTCTGGGTCACGCAAGTAATACCCTACTCCACGTCTAGTGACAATTAATGTAGGATGACTTGGATTATCTTCAATTTTTTCACGTAGACGACGTACTGTTACATCCACTGTACGTACATCTCCAAAATAGTCATAACCCCAAACTGTTTGCAATAAATGTTCACGTGTCATAACTTGTCCTAAATGTTTTGCTAAATAATGTAATAGCTCAAATTCACGGTGTGTAAGCTCAATATTTTCCTCACGTTTCGTTACACTATACGCATTTGGATTGATAACAATTGGTCCAATAACCATTTCCGTATTTTCTTCTTTTTCTGCCGCACCACCTTGCTGATGGCGACGTAAATTCGCCTTCACGCGAGCAAGTAATTCCCTCGTACTAAATGGCTTCGTTACATAATCATCTGCCCCAAGCTCAAGTCCTAATACTTTATCAATTTCAGAATCCTTCGCTGTAAGCATAATAATTGGCATTTCTGAGCTTTTACGTATTTCACGGCAAACCTCTAAGCCATCCTTACCTGGTAGCATAATATCTAATAAAACCATATCTGGCTGTTCTTCAGTCGCTTTTTCAATTGCTTCATCACCATCGTGCGCCATTACAATTTCAAAACCTTCTTTTTCTAGGTTGAACTTCAAAATATCTGCAATCGGCTTTTCATCATCAACTACTAAAATTTTCTTTCCCATCATCGTTTATTTCCTCCTTATAAAGTGAAACTTTAATCAACCCTCACCAATTGGGCTTTCACGGGCAGCCCTCCCTCCACCTAGCTTCTTTGCTTTCGCTGAATTTTAAGGTGGAGGCCTTACTGCCCATTAAATAGCGGGGTAAAAATATGGTCAATATCCCTAAACACATTGATGTCTACATAGTATGTCCCTATATGACCGCATCTTTTGCTTAAGTACTTTCTCCTCTATTCTCACAGACTCATGTATGATCCACTTTTACACGGAATCCTATACGATCTATAGAAAAACCTCTAGCTTCAACTGCTAGAGGCTCCTCATTCTATTTTAAAATAACTACTCAATTTTGTAAAATTACACAAATAAAAAGGATATTAAGTGGGCCCACTTAATATCCTGAGAGTGGCTCGGGACGGAATCGAACCGCCGACACGAGGATTTTCAGTCCTCTGCTCTACCGACTGAGCTACCGAGCCAAAACTATATATAAAACCACTAATGGTGGTATAAACAAAAGTGGCGGTCCCGACCGGGGTCGAACCGGCGATCTCCTGCGTGACAGGCAGGCATGTTAACCACTACACCACGGGACCAAAAATGAACATAAAAAAACATGACCCGTACGGGATTCGAACCCGTGTTACCGCCGTGAAAGGGCGGTGTCTTAACCACTTGACCAACGGGCCACGAAAAATAAAATGGTGAGCCATGAAGGACTCGAACCTTCGACCCTCTGATTAAAAGTCAGATGCTCTACCAACTGAGCTAATGGCTCATACTCACCAACGTCATATTTTCGTGACGACAAGATGTATCATAACATGTTTTATTTATTTTTTGCAATACCTTTTTTTATTTTTTATAAAAAACAAGAAAAAACTCATGCGGACATGAGTTTTTCCTTAAAAATATCAATTAAGCTTCGTATACGTTACGAACGATATTCGTTTGATTACGATCTGGTCCAACTGAGAACATAGATAATTGAATTCCTGTTAACTCAGAAACACGTTCTACGTATTTTCTTGCATTCTCAGGAAGTTCGTCTAATGATCTTACACCAGTAATATCTTCTGTCCAACCTGGAAGCTCTTCGTATACAGGCTCACATTTCGCTAAAATGTTTAAGTTTGCTGGAACTTCATCGATAACTTCGCCATTGTATTTGTAAGCAACACAAATTTTAAGAGTTGGAATACCAGTTAGAACGTCGATAGAGTTTAATGATAAATCTGTTAAACCACTAACACGACGCGCATGTCTTACAACAACGCTATCAAACCAACCTACGCGGCGTGGACGACCAGTTGTCGTTCCATACTCACGACCAACTTCACGAATTTGATGACCAATTTCATCATGAAGCTCAGTAGGGAATGGACCATCACCTACGCGGCTTGTATATGCTTTACATACACCTACAACGCGAGTAACTTTTGCAGGGCCAACTCCAGTTCCAACTGTTACACCACCAGCAATTGGGTTAGAAGATGTAACGAACGGATACGTACCGTGGTCGATATCAAGCATAACACCTTGTGCACCTTCAAATAATACACGGTGATTATTATCTAATGCATCATTTAATACAACAGACGTATCACACACATATTGCGCGATTTGTTGTCCGTACTCGAAGTACTCTTCGAAGATTTCTTCTACACTGAAACCTTCTGTATCGTACATTTTTTCAAACAAACGATTTTTTTGTGCTAAATTGCGCTCAAGCTTCTCTTTAAATGCTTCACGGTCTAAAAGATCAGCCATACGAATACCAATACGAGCAGCTTTGTCCATGTATGCAGGACCGATACCTTTTTTCGTTGTACCGATTTTGTTATCACCTTTACTTGCTTCTTCTAACTCATCTTGTTTTAAGTGATAAGGCAAAATAACGTGCGCACGGTTACTTACGCGTAAATTATCAGTACTTACACCACGATCGTGTAAGTATTTTAACTCTTCAAGTAATGCTTTCGGATCTACTACTAAGCCGTTTCCGATTACACAAATTTTCTCTTTATAGAAAATACCAGATGGAATTAAGTGTAATTTATATTTAACTCCGCCAAAAACAATTGTATGTCCTGCGTTATTTCCACCTTGATATCTTGCAACTACTTCCGCATGCTCAGAAAGAAAATCAGTGATTTTACCTTTTCCTTCGTCGCCCCATTGTGTTCCTACAACTACTACTGAAGACATTATTAAAGCACCTCCGCAATTTTCAAACGATCTATTCAAACAATATAATTGTACCAAAACCGAAAAAGAAGTCAACCAAAAAGCGAACATTTTTTTATCAAAAAACTTTTTCGTTCGTAAGAATTATATTTTCACACTATGAAAGCCTTATCTTTTCTATAAAAAAAAAGAAACACATCTTATTATAAGAAATGCGTTTCTTTTTTATACTATCGTTATGCCGGCGGCGCATGTCCATCTTCGAAACGACGTTCTAAGTTAACGAACTTATTGAACTCTTTAACGAATGCGAGCTCTACTGAGCCTACTGGACCATTACGCTGCTTTGCAATAATAATCTCAATCGTATTTTTATTTTCCGTTTCTCGATCATAGTAATCTTCACGATATAGGAAGGCTACGATATCGGCATCCTGCTCGATACTTCCCGATTCACGAATATCAGACATCATCGGACGTTTATCTTGACGAGATTCTACACCACGAGATAACTGTGACAAGGCAATAACAGGAACTTGTAATTCACGCGCAATCCCTTTTAGTGTACGAGAAATCTCAGATACTTCCTGCTGACGGTTCTCTCCTGATTTCCCACTTCCTTGAATAAGCTGTAAGTAGTCAATCAAGATCATGCCAAGACCCTGTTCTTGTTTTAATCTACGACATTTTGCTCGAATCTCATTTACTTTAATCCCCGGCGTATCATCAATATAAATACCAGCATTAGAAAGGCTACCCATTGCCATCGTTAATTTCGCCCAATCATCAGAAGTTAACGATCCGGTACGAAGTCTTTGTGCATCAATATTCCCTTCTGCACAAAGCATACGCATAACAAGCTGATCAGCACCCATCTCTAGACTAAAAATCGCTACATTTTCATCCGTTTTCGTCGCTACGTTTTGTGCGATATTTAATGAAAATGCCGTTTTACCTACCGACGGACGTGCCGCCACGATGATTAAATCATTTCGCTGGAACCCTGCCGTCATCTTATCTAATTCAGTAAATCCAGTCGGTATCCCGGTCACTTCACCTTTTTGATTATGCAAAAGTTCGATTTTATCGTAAGCATCTACAAGAACGTCTTTAATATTTTGGAATGCTTTCGCATTCGTCTGATGAGATACTTCTAATATTTTTTTCTCAGCCTCATTTAAAAGACCATCCACATCATCTTCTCTCTCATATCCATCAGACACAATATGAGTCGCCGTTCGAATTAAACGACGTAACAGTGCTTTTTCAGCGATGATTCTTGCATAATACTCTACGTTAGCAGCAGTCGGAACAACTTCTGCTAATTCTGCTAAGTAAGAAACCCCACCAACTTCTTCTAGTAATCCTTGATCAGCCATTGCTGACGTCATCATTACTAAGTCAATTGGCTCCCCCTTATCAGATAAACCAAGCATGACTTCAAAAATCTTTTGATGTTTCGTTCGATAAAATGAGTCAGGTACTAATAGTTCCGATGCCGATGTTAACGCATCCTGATCAATCAATATAGCACCTAAGACTGCCTGCTCAGCTTCTATATTATGCGGAGGGGTACGATCAGCCATTACATCACTCATACGCAATCCTCCTTGCTTAACTTAGTTTTATTGTTCACTAACATGAACTTTTACTGTTGCTGTTACTTGCGGATGCAATTTCACAGTAACGTTTGTATAGCCTAATGCACGAATTGCATCATCCATTTCAAATTTACGCTTATCAAGTTTAATATTGTGAGATTTTTGCATTGCATCTACGATTTGTTTACTTGTGATTGAACCGAATAGACGGCCACCTTCTCCAGATTTAGCCTTTAATTCTACAGTTAATTTCTCTAACGTTTCTTTTAATTGTTTTGCATTTTCAAGCTCTGCTGCTGCATCTTTTTCTTCTTTGCGCTTTTGAGCTTCTAAAGTTTTCATACTGCTATTCGTCGCTTCAGCAGCTAATCCTTGTTTTAGTAAGAAGTTATTTGCATAACCATCTGGTACGTTTTTTACTTCCCCTTTTTTCCCTTTACCTTTTACGTCTTTTAGAAAAATTACTTTCATGATTGTGTGCCTCCCTGTAAATAGTCATCAATAACAAATCGAAGCTTCTCCTCAGCTTCGTCTACTGTAATATTTTTCATTTGTGTGGCTGCATTCGTTAAATGCCCGCCACCACCTAAGTTTTCCATAATTAGCTGCACATTCACTTCACCTAAAGACCTGCCGCTAATTCCAATGAAATTCTCGCCACGTTTTGCAATAACAAATGATGCAATAATTCCTGTCATTGTTAATAATGTGTCCGCTGATTGCGCAATAAGCACTTGATCGTAGTAATCATCGCTATCAACTTTTGCAATCGCAATTCCATTTGTATAAATGTACGCATTTTTAATAGCTTTTGCAACCCGTAAATACTGATTCATATCTTCTTTTAAAAGCTCTTGTACAAGTACAGTATCTGCACCGTGTGAGCGTAAATAAGAAGCAGCATCAAACGTACGAGCACCTGTCCGGAATGTAAAGCTTTTCGTATCAACAATAATACCTGCTAATAATGCTGTTGCTTCTAGCATTGTCATTTTTAAATTTTTCGGTTGGTATTCAAGTAATTCCGTAACAAGTTCCGCCGTGGAAGAGGCGTATGGCTCCATGTAAACGAGCAATGGATCTTCAATAAAATCTTCTCCTCGGCGATGATGGTCAATAACAACTACATTTTCAATTTTGCGTAACAGCTTTTCTTCCATCACCATTGAAGGCTTATGTGTATCAACAACAACAAGTAATGAATCATCATTTGCAAATTCCATCGCTTGTTCTGGTGTAATAAAGTGAGACCATAACTCTTCATTTTGTTTCACTTTATCCATTAAACGCTTAATTCCCTTATCAGAATCATTTTCATCGAGCACAATATATCCTTTGCGCTCATTTAATTGCGCTACCTTTAAAATACCAATCGCAGCACCAATTGCGTCCATATCAGGAGCCCTATGCCCCATTATAATGACATTGCTACTTTCTAATACTAAATCCTTTAATGCATGCGAAATCACTCTGGCACGTACACGAGTACGTTTTTCCACCGGATTTGTCTTACCACCATAAAACTTAACTTTACCTGTCGCTTGTTTAATAGCTACTTGATCTCCACCACGCCCAAGCGCAAGGTCTAGACCTGATTGAGCCATCGCCCCAAGCTCGGATAAAGGTAAATCACCTGATCCAACACCTACACTTAATGTAAGTGGTATATTCCTTTTGGATGTTTCTTCACGTACTTGGTCTAAAATACTAAATTTCCCTTTCTCCATCTGCGCTAAAATACTTTCATTTAGTACAACGAAGAATCTTTCCGAAGATGCACGTTTTAAATATGCCCCATACTTAACGGCCCATTCATTTAGACGGGATGTCACAAGACTTGTTATATTCGTACGTAATTGATCATCTAATCCTTGTGTAACTTCATCATAATTATCTAAATAAATGACAGCTAAAACAGTACGTTGATCCTCGTACATCTTTTCAATCTCTGTTTGTTCTGTTACATCAAAGAAATAAATTAACTTTTCTTCTTTCCTTACAAAGACACGAAACTTTCGATTATTTAAAGAGACTATATCATCGGATGTTTCTCCCTTAATAAAAAGAAGTAACGTTTCTGATACATCATAAAGGTGCCATCCAGCTAATGCATGCTGCCCCAGACATGAAGATAAATAAGGATTTGCCCAATCAATCCCATAATCCTTATTGTATAACAAAATACCAATCGGCATCTGGTTAAATGCCTCATTACTCACTTTCTTTACCCTTGTAATCATATCTGTCGTATGTTTTTCAAAATTCTTTTGAAAGGTTAGTTCAAATCGTACAACAAGAAAAAGGACGATACAAAAAATAAAGAAGGAGACTATCCCCATTAGTAAATGAAAATAACAGAGGATTGAAATGAGCACAAACACAAAAAATGCCAATACGTAAACAGGATATAAAAACCACTGTTTCTTATAAAATTCAGGCATGTATACAACTCCTATAAAGTAAAACTAACTTATCTTCCAGTTAGTAATACAGATTAAAATAGTATAAGGAATATTATTTTATCCTCCTATTTTAGAACGCAATGAAATCCCTAAATCAATTATACCTAAGATTGTCACAAGAGGAAACAGCATCGGGATAAACATGCAGGCGATAAAACTAATAATAGGAACCCCTTTCGTAAAACCTTTGCTATGCGCCAGAAAAGCGATAAACGTCAAACCTTGCAGCACGAGTAGTAAAGCAAATATGACATATAGGTTAGAAAATACCATATGTAAATATGATGTCGGTTCTACTTTTATAAAAGTTGATAGCAAAATAAATATAACGTAATACCAAACAATACTCTTTGGTAATTGTATATCTTTGAACTTAGGCCAAGGTATAACATCATGCTTTAGCTTTCTCAAAACACTACTTGATATCATAACTGTAATCCATGAAAAACATACTGAGACCATGACAAGTAAACTCGGGAATAATGTTTGTAACACATCATTAAATTGTGCAAATAGCTCTTTTTGCTCTTTACTAATCGGCATACCCGCAGCGGTAACTATCTTTTCACTTTGCGTCATACTTTCATTAAACATATTTTGCATTTGCTTCATTAAATCTATGTTAAAAAACTTTATACTTGCAACATAAATGAGCATAATACCAATTAAGTAAGCAAGCGTCCCTGCCATCAAAATTTCTACCGGCTTTTTTTGTTTTTTATACATATACCCTAAAACGATGCCTATCAACCCAAACATAGTTGTCTTTACTAAGTTCATCGGTTGACTGACGATAACAGTAATAAAAAGCGCCGCCGTAAAAATTACAAAGGCACTGGATAATTTATATCTTATCGTTAGCAATATAAATGGCAACGGCAATGCAAACGTTACAACTGCACCTAAAATTGGAACATACATAGATATAAGCAATAGCATTGCATATATCGCTAACAACGCTGCACCTTCAGTAATAAATTTTGTGTTTTTCATCATCTAACCTCTCTTTCAAAAAAGAAAAGCATAGCAAAATGCACAGTAGAGTCCGACTCTACTGTGCATTTCATACGCTATTATTCACCAACATATGGTAAAAGTGCCATTTGACGAGCACGTTTAATTGCAACTGTAAGTTTGCGTTGGTATTTTGCGCTTGTTCCTGTTACACGACGAGGTAAAATTTTACCACGCTCAGAAACGAAACGTTTTAATAAATCAACATCTTTATAATCGATGCGAGTGATGCCGTTAGCTGTGAAGAAACACACCTTACGACGTTTCGCACGTCCACCTTTGCGTCCTGCCATGTCTATTTCCCTCCATTCTTTGTTAAAACTAACAAATTTACTGTATTAGAACGGTAAATCGTCGTCGGAAATGTCGATCGGTTGACCTACATTTGAAAATGGATCGTCATTCTTCGTAAATCCAGAGTTTCCTTGGTTACCTTGGTTGCCTGAATTACTAGATTGACCAAATGGGTTAGAGCTTTGGTTACCGAAACCAGCTCCTGATGGTTGCTGATTAAATGAACCACGTTGCTCCCCACCGCCATTACGCGGCTCTAAAAATTGTACGCTTTCCGCAAGAACTTCTGTTACATATACACGTTTACCATCTTGTCCCTCGTAATTACGAGTTTGAAGACGCCCATCTACGCCTGCTAAGCTACCTTTTTTTAAATAATTTGCTACGTTTTCTGCTTGTTTACGCCATATTACACAATTAATAAAGTCAGCTTCACGCTCACCTTGTTGATTCGCAAATGCGCGATTCACAGCTAACGTAAAAGTAGCTACTGCAACACCATTGGGCGTGTAACGTAAGTCAGGGTCCTTAGTTAAACGACCAACGAGGATAACACGATTCATCAATCGAACCACTCTCCCTTATATATCAATTATTTTTCTTCTTCTTTAACAACGATATGACGAAGGATATCTTCGTTGATCTTAGCTAAACGATCGAATTCGTTAATCGCTTCTGCGTTAGCATTCACGTTTAAGATCATGTAGAAACCTTCACGTAAGTCGTTGATTTCGTAAGCTAAACGACGCTTACCCCACTCTTTCGTGTTAATGATTTCTGCACCATTGTTTGTTAAAACACCTGCAAAACGTTCAACTAAAGCTTTTTGAGCTTCTTCTTCAACGCCAGGACGAATGATGTACATAATTTCGTACTTTCTCATTACACTTTCACCTCCTTTTGGTCTAAACGGCCCGTAATGGGCAAGGAGCAATTAATTTATAGTAATTACTCACGAGTTTAGATTATATCATAGTAAGTTAGATGAATCAACTCACCCATACATAAAAAACTTGGCAAACACATAATATATTTGCCAAGTTCATATCTTTATTTTTCCTAGGAAATATTAAATTAAACGTTGAAACGGAAATGCATAACGTCTCCGTCTTTTACGATATACTCTTTTCCTTCTAAACGAACTTTACCAGCTTCTTTTGCAGCTGTCATAGAACCGTTTGTCATTAAGTCTTCGTAAGAAACTGTTTCTGCACGAATAAATCCACGCTCAAAGTCTGTATGAATTACGCCGGCACATTGTGGTGCTTTCATACCTTGTTTGAACGTCCATGCACGTACTTCTTGCACACCTGCTGTGAAGTAAGTAGCAAGTCCTAATAAATCATATGCAGCACGAATTAATTGATCTAAACCAGATTCCTCAATGCCCAGTTCTTCAAGGAAGACTTTTTTCTCTTCCTCGTCTAGCTCAGCAATTTCTGATTCGATTTTTGCACATACAACGATTACTTGAGAATTTTCATTTGCAGCAAATTCTTTTACCATTTGTACGTATTTGTTTTCAGAAGGATCGATAACATCGTCCTCGCTTACGTTTGCTACGTATAACATTTCTTTCGTTGTCAGTAAATGAAGACCTTTAACAATCTTCATTTGCTCTTCTGTAAATTCAACAGTACGAGCTGGTTTACCCTCTTCAAAAGCTTCTTTTAAACGTACTAAAATTTCATGCTCATATACTGCTTCTTTATCCTTTTGTCTTGCTAATTTCGCAACACGTTCGATACGTTTATCAACAGATTCTAAGTCTGCTAAGATTAGCTCTAAGTTGATTGTTTCAATATCATCAATTGGGTCTACTTTACCTGAAACATGCGTAATATTTTCGTCTTCAAAACAACGAACAACTTGGCAAATTGCATCTACTTGGCGAATGTGAGATAAGAATTTATTTCCTAAACCTTCACCTTTACTCGCACCTTTTACGATACCTGCAATATCAGTAAACTCAAATACAGTCGGAACAGTTTTTTTCGGTTCTACTAATTCCGTTAATTTATTTAAACGCTCATCTGGTACTTCTACAATTCCTACGTTTGGATCAATTGTACAGAATGGATAGTTTGCAGATTCTGCTCCTGCTTGTGTAATTGCATTAAATAAAGTGGACTTCCCTACGTTAGGTAATCCAACAATCCCAGCCGTTAATCCCATATTTTTCACTCCTATGTCTCAATCTTTCATCATTATAGATAGTAACGAAAAAAATGACAAGTTTCCTCCAAACGAAAAAAAGTAACAGCTACCCACTGTAACTGTTACTTTCTCTCTATTCTTCGT
Source organism: Bacillus cereus group sp. MYBKT111-2 (assembly GCF_051915205.1). Taxonomy (NCBI): domain Bacteria; kingdom Bacillati; phylum Bacillota; class Bacilli; order Caryophanales; family Bacillaceae; genus Bacillus; species Bacillus cereus group sp. MYBKT111-2. The sequence continues at coordinate 20,780 of NZ_JBQAEG010000006.1, read as the reverse complement.
GCTTCACAAGTATTTTTTTCACCTTACGATCAAACTCTCTTCGAGGAATCATTACTGAATGGTCACATCCCTCGCACTTAATGCGGATATCCATTCCCATACGAATAATCTTCCAACGATTCTCCCCACATGGGTGGGCTTTCTTCATTTCCACAACATCGTACAAGTTATACTGCTTTTGCTCCATTCTCCAAACCCCTCTCCATATTAAATTGCTTTTCCACTCACTAACTCTTCACGATTATATAAAACCATACGTGGATATGGAATTTCAATACCATGTAAATCTAGACGATTTTTAATTTCTTTACGAAGTGCCCTTGCAATAACTGCATGTTGCATCGGCTCTACTTCTGCAATAACACGTAATATAACTTCTGATGCAGCTAATGTTTGCACGCCTAATAACTGAGGCGTTGTTACCATTTGCTCATATTGTGCAGGTAATTCTTCTAATAATTCTTCAATGACTTGCTCTGCTTTTGCTATATCAGCCTCATACGAAATAGATACGTCAACAAATGCTACACTATTACTAACTGAATAGTTGGTAACCTGAACAATACTTCCGTTTGGTAAAGTATGAATTTCACCTGTCCAACTTTTCACTTTCGTTGTACGAAGTCCAATTTCTAAAACGACACCTTCAAACTGACCAATTTTCACATAGTCACCAACTGAAAATTGATCTTCTAACAAGATAAATAACCCTGTAATAACATCTTTCACTAAACTTTGAGCACCAAATCCGACTGCTAAACCAATTACCCCAGCACCGGCTAATAAACCTGATGCATTAATATTAAACACACCTAAAATCGCAATTAACATAATGAACATAACAACGTATGCCACAATATTTTCAAGTAACTTCGCTACTGTAACTGTACGACGTTCTGAAATTTGAATTGGAGAACGACTTCCCATACGAAACGCATTTCGTACAACCGCTCTTGCAATTCGCACTACAATTGCACCAATTGTTAAAATGATACATATTTTTAATGTCGCAATTCCAATATGAGCCCAACGATCAGCATCTAGTAAATACTGTTTCGTAGCATTAAACCACTTCGTTAATAAATCCATGTACCTCTACCTCTCCAGCCAAAATTTCTTTTTAATTATCTTTCTTATTGTATCAGAAGTCTCTTAATTGCTGAAAAAATTTTATGACTTTAATTCCATTTGTTAACCTCCATGCAGGTATAAAATGGAACGAATATATATATACTAGTACTATTATTTCCGTTCTCACTTAAATTTTACAGCAAGTACGCACTTATAGTTTTCCATTTTACTCACCATATAAAATATTTTGAAAATTTATTAAAAGGATGGGTGCTTCATGAATATTGGAAGTTTTCGCTTACCTTTTTTCGAAAAAGAAACTCAAAATGTTATGCACCAAGATTTAGAAGCCTCCGAGACAATTAGTAACTTCTTACTTTCCCATATCCCTATTAAAACTCATATACCAATCATTCTCGTTTGTATCGGAACAGATCGTTCCACAGGAGATGCACTCGGTCCGTTAGTCGGTACGAAACTAGAAGAAGTAGGAATTACAAACTTCCAAGTTTTCGGCACACTAGATGAACCAGTACATGCGCTAAATTTAGAAGAAAAAATTCAGAATATACAGAAAGATAATCCTACTTCATTTATCATTGCGGTTGATGCTTGTTTAGGAAAATCTCAAAGTATCGGTTCCATCACTACCGGAATGGGGCCTAGTAAACCCGGAGCTGCGATGAACAAGAAATTACCAGCAGTTGGTGATTTACATATTCATGGCATCGTAAATCTAAATGGTTTTATGGAGTTTTTCGTCCTGCAAAATACAAGATTAAGTTTAGTTATGAAAATGGCTGATGTAATTGCACAAAGCATAAAAGAAACAGACCAAAAATTATCTGTATTAAAAAAAGCAAACCATCTATAAATAATAAGATGGTTTGCTTTTTAGTTTTGCTGCGCTAATAATTCTAAAATACGATTTAAATCTTCTTTATTGAAAAATTCAATTTCGATTTTACCTTTTTCCTTTTTTGTTTCTTTAATTTTTACCTCTGTGCCAAACTTTTCTCTTAAGAACGTTTCGCGTTCTACGAAAAATATGTTTCTCTCTTTTTTTACTTGTTTTGTTTCACGTGAAACGCGTTGATTAATCTCCTGAACAATTTTCTCTAATTGACGAACATTTAATCCTTCTTTTTCAATTCGTTTCAGTAAAGATTTCAACTGCTCTTCATCTTTTATCGTAAGTAAAGTTCTCCCATGAGCCATTGAAAGTTGACCGTTTGCAATCATATCTTGCACAAAAGAAGGGAGGCTTAATAATCGCGTATAGTTTGCAATGTAAGGTCTACTCTTACCAAGACGTTTTGCTAATTGTTCTTGCGTCACATTTAGCTCATTCATTAACATTTGATATGCCATTGCTTCTTCCATTGGATTTAAATCTTCTCGTTGTAAGTTTTCAAGCAATGCAAACTCCATCATTTGCTGCTCATTTAATTGTCTTACAACGGCAGGTACTTTTTCGAGTCCCGCCTCTTTAGCAGCACGATATCTTCTTTCACCTGCAACAATTTCATATCCTTTAATACTCTTTCTAGCAATTAATGGTTGTAATATGCCGTGCTCTTTAATAGAGGCCGATAATTCCTGAATCGCCTCTTTATTAAAGTGTTTACGTGGTTGATATGGATTCGGTCTTAATTCAGTTATCGTAATCTCCTGAATTGTCTCTTCTTCTTTCACATCTAAATCAGGAAAAAACACATTGATTCCTCTTCCTAATCCTTTAGCCACCTGCAATCACTTCCTCTGCTAAATCTATATATACTTCTGCCCCTCTTGATTTAGCGTCATACTGCATAATTGGTTTCCCATGACTTGGTGCTTCACTCAAACGAACATTACGAGGGATAATCGAACGGTATACTTTATCTCTAAAGTATTTTTTCACTTCATCTATAACCTGAATCCCTAAATTTGTACGGGCATCTAACATTGTTAGCAATACACCTTGAATTGCTAGATTTTTATTTAAGTGCTTTTGCACAAGTCGAACTGTATTTAATAGCTGACTTAACCCTTCTAGTGCGTAATATTCGCATTGAACAGGAATAATAACAGAATCTGCTGCAGTTAATGCATTAATCGTTAATAACCCTAAGGACGGGGGACAGTCGATAATAATATAATCATATTCATCACGAACTGGCTGTAATGCCCTTTGCAAACGTACTTCCCGGGAAATAGTCGGTACCAATTCAATTTCAGCACCTGCTAATTGAATTGTAGCGGGTAGAACATCTAAGTTTTCAGTTGCGGTTTTCTGTATAACCCCTTGAACATCTGCATCTTCCACAAGAACATTGTAAATACATTGATCTAATTCGGATTTTTCAATTCCCACACCCGTCGTTGCATTTCCTTGAGCATCAATATCTACAAGAAGGACCTTTTTACCTACTTGTGCCAATCCAGCCCCTAAATTAACAGATGTTGTTGTTTTTCCAACGCCACCCTTTTGATTGGCTATAGCAATGATTTTTCCCATGATGTCACCTACTTTCAACCTTTCTATCTTATTCTAGTAACAATTACGTTTATTGTAACATGAAATAAAAGTTTTTCTTTTACGTCCTTATTAAACTTCAAAATTTATTTGTAAACTCCTTCTTCATCTAACAAGAAAATATAGTAAAAGAGACCTATCCAATAGGATCAGGTCTCTAACACGCCATTATTATTTTTTCTTCGGAATTTGAATTGTAATTTGATAGTACTCGTCAAACTCTTCTTCCTCAGAATTAACATTTAAACCACTGTCAGCAACCATTTGTAATGACTGCCTAATTGTATTCATGGCAATTCTCGTATCTCGACTTACTGCTTTTTGCTTTGCCTTACGCTTCGGTTTTGCTTCCTCTAGTAATTTCGCAATTCGTTCCTCTGTTTGCTTTACATTCAGTTGTTTCTCCACAATTTCCTGTAAAACCTTTAGTTGTAATTCCTCATTCTTTAAAGGGATGAGCGCACGGGCATGACGTTCTGTAATGCTTTTTTCTAATAACGCATTTTTTATTTCTTCAGGCAACTTTAACAATCGCAACTTATTTGCGATTGTGGATTGTCCTTTTCCAAGTCGTTGTGCCAATGCTTCTTGTGTTAAATTATGTAACTCAATTAGCTTTTGATATGCCACAGCTTCCTCGATTGCTGTTAGTTCCTCACGTTGCAAATTTTCGATTAAAGCTACAGAAGCTGTCTCTGTATCATTTAAATTCTTTATAATTGCAGGAACTTTTTCCCACCCTAACTTTGTTGCCGCACGGAAACGCCTTTCCCCAGCAATAATCTCGTACTTATCATCCTCATATTGCCTCACAACAATTGGCTGAATAAGTCCATGTGTACGAATCGTTAATGCTAGCTCCTCAATACGAGCATCATCAAAAACTGTTCGTGGTTGATAACGGTTAGGGGTAATATTTACTATTGGAATTTCTTGTATTTCTTCATATACCTTTTTATCTATTTCTTCATGGCTTTCGTCTTGTAATTCGAATTCGCTCTCTTTATCTCCAAAGCCAAATAAACGAGAAAACGTATTTTTCATACATATTCCACCACCTTTTAGGCCTATTGACTATTCTCCATAAAATGTTTCCTATGAAACATTTACGTTTTCATTTATATAATTTAATCTTACGTCTAATAAGATTTATTTTTCAATAGGTAATTTATTGGGTGTTCCCGGTTTGCGTGGATATTTCTTTGGTGTCTTGCGCTTTTTCTCGATTAATAAAATATTACGCTCGCTTTCTTCAAACGGTAATTGGAACGTAGACATTTCTTTTAAATTCCCGCCTAGCACCTCTAAAGCATACTTGCCATTTTCAATTTCTTCGTTTGCCGCGGCACCTTTCATTGCAATAAATGTTCCTCCAACTTTTACAAGTGGTAAACATAGCTCACTTAATACTGAAAGACGCGCAACCGCCCGTGCCATTACAATATCGTATGATTCACGTACACCTTCTTTTTTCCCAAATGTTTCAGCACGATCATGACAAAACGCAACGTCACTTAATTCCAACTTTTGTGCTAAATGATTTAAGAAATTAATACGTTTTTGCAATGAGTCTACAATCGTCACTTTTAAGTGCGGGAAACAGATTTTTAAAGGAATACTTGGGAATCCAGCTCCTGCACCAACATCACAAATTGAGAATGGTTTTGAAAAATCATAATAAAAAGCAGCTGTAATGGAATCAAAAAAGTGTTTTAAATATACTTCCTCTTTCTCCGTAATAGCCGTTAAGTTCATTTTTTCATTCCACTCTACTAATGTTTCGAAGTAGATTTCGAACTGCTCTAACTGTCTAGAAGAGAGGGTAATACCCTTCTCTTCTAGCATAGATTGAAATTGTTCTATGTTCATCTAACAATATCTCCTTACTATTTATTGGTTCGATACTCGCGCAATTTTTCCTTGTTCGATATACACAAGTAAAATGGAAATATCCGCTGGATTTACACCAGAAATACGTGAAGCCTGCCCCATTGATAGCGGACGAACATCTTTCAATTTCTGTCTAGCTTCAGAGGCAAGACTAGAAATCGCATCATAATCAATATCGACAGGAATTTTTTTACTTTCCATCTTCTTCATACGCTCTACTTGCTGTAAAGATTTTTCGATATATCCTTCGTACTTAATCTGAATTTCAACTTGTTCTGTAACTTCATCACTTAATTCTACTTCACTTGGTACTAAAAGATGAATATGCTCATATGTCATCTCTGGACGACGTAATAAGTCACTTGCACGTATTCCATCTTTCAATTCACTTCCACCAATATTGCGAATTAATTCTTGAACTTCAGGACGTGGTTTAATAATAATGCTACTTAAACGTTCCTTTTCCTGTTCAATTTGTAATTTTTTATTTGTAAATCGCTCATAGCGTTCTTCTTTAATTAATCCAATTTCATGACCAATTTCAGTTAAACGAAGATCCGCATTATCATGGCGTAATAATAGACGATACTCTGCACGAGACGTTAATAAACGATATGGTTCATTCGTCCCTTTCGTTACAAGATCATCAATTAAGACACCAATATAAGCATCCTCACGACCTAAAATCACTTCTTTTTTACCTAAAGAACGACATGCTGCATTAATTCCGGCCATAAGCCCTTGTCCTGCCGCCTCTTCGTAACCAGAAGTTCCGTTAATTTGTCCTGCTGTATATAAATTTTTAATTTTTTTCGTTTCAAGTGTTGGCCATAGTTGTGTTGGCACAATTGCATCATATTCAATTGCATAACCTGTACGCATCATTTCAACATTTTCTAGACCAGGGATTGTTCTAAGCATATCACGCTGTACGTCTTCTGGTAAGCTTGTGGATAAACCTTGTACGTATACTTCTTGTGTATTACGTCCCTCTGGCTCTAAGAAAATTTGATGACGTGGTTTATCATTAAACCTTACTACTTTGTCTTCAATTGAAGGACAATATCTAGGACCTGTTCCCTTAATCATACCAGAATACATAGCTGAGCGATGTAGGTTTTCATCTATTAAACGATGTGTTTCCGTACTCGTATACGTTAACCAACATGGAATTTGATCCATAATAAACTTTGTCGTTTCAAAAGAGAAAGCGCGTGGCTTATCATCACCTGGCTGAATTTCTGTTTTACTGTAATCAATCGTATTACTATTTACGCGCGGAGGTGTACCTGTTTTAAATCTAACAAGATCAAATCCAAGCTCCTCTAAATGTTCCGATAAAGTAATAGATGGTTGTTGATTATTTGGACCACTCGAATATTTTAAATCTCCCATAATAATCTCACCACGTAAAAACGTACCAGTCGTAATTACGACTGTTTTTGCTGTATATTCAGCACCAGCTTGCGTAATTACCCCTTTACATTCGCCATCTTCAACGATTAAACGCTCTACCATTCCTTGGAACAACGTTAAGTTTGGTGTTTCTTCAATTGTTTTCTTTAATTCATGCTGGTAAGAGAATTTATCTGCTTGTGCTCGAAGTGCGCGTACAGCTGGTCCTTTACCTGTATTTAACATACGCATTTGAATATACGTTTTATCAATGTTGCGTCCCATTTCTCCACCTAATGCATCAATTTCACGAACAACAATCCCTTTTGCTGGTCCACCAACAGAAGGGTTACATGGCATAAACGCTACCATATCTAAGTTAATTGTTAACATTAATGTTTTGGAGCCCATTCGTGCTGCCGCAAGACCAGCTTCACATCCTGCATGACCTGCACCGATTACTATGACATCGTATGAACCGGCATTGTATCCCATTGTTTATTCCTCCTAATAATCTCTATCTTTCTGAAACATCACTATATTATTTTCCTAAACAAAATTGAGAGAACAACTGGTCAATTAGGCTTTCATGAACGGTATCACCAGTAATTTCACCAAGTATTTCCCACGTTCTTGTTAAATCAATTTGCACCATATCAATTGGAACACCATTTTCTATCGCTTCAATTGCATCCCCAATTGTTTTTCCTGCTTGTGTTAATAATCCAATATGTCTCGCGTTAGAAACATATGTTACATCTGCAGAATCAATTGTTCCTTCAAAGAATAAATCAGCTATTGCCGTTTCAAGCTCATCTATTCCTTGTTCCTCAATTAACGACGTTGTAATAACACGATTTCCCTCTGCCAATTCTATAACACGTTCCATATCAATTGCTTGCGGTAAATCTGTCTTATTTACAATAACAATGAAATCTTTTCCTTGTACGGCACGGAATAGATCTTCATCCTCATTCGTTAAAGCTTCGCTATAATTAACGACAACTAACACTAAATCAGCTTGACTCATCATTTCTTTTGAACGCTCTACACCAATTCGTTCAACAACATCTTCTGTTTCACGAATACCGGCCGTATCTATAAGTTTAAGTGGTACACCACGCACATTAACGTACTCTTCAATAACATCACGAGTTGTTCCTGCAATATCAGTTACAATTGCCTTTTTCTCCTGAACGAGACTATTTAATAGCGATGATTTCCCAACATTAGGTCTACCAATGATTGCAGTAGCAATACCTTCACGTAAAATCTTTCCTTGCTTTGATGTTTCTAATATTTTTGCAATTTCAGCACGAACATGTGTAGCTTTCTCAATTAAAATATTATGTGTCATTTCTTCCACATCATCATATTCTGGGTAATCTATGTTTACCTCAACATGAGCTAACGTTTCTAATATATCCTGACGCAGACGGCCGATTAATTTAGATAATCGTCCTTCCATTTGATTAATCGCTACGTTCATTGCTCGATCTGTTTTTGCACGGATTAAGTCCATAACAGCTTCTGCTTGTGATAAATCAATACGGCCATTTAAAAAAGCACGTTTTGTAAATTCACCAGGCTCCGCTAATCGTACTCCTTGCGCTAAAATAAGCTGCAATACTTTATTTACCGAAACAAGCCCACCGTGACAGTTAATTTCTACTATATTTTCACGTGTAAAAGTCCTCGGTGCACGCATAATAGACACCATTACTTCTTCAATAACCTGATTTGTATCTAAATCAACAATATGACCATAATGAATTGTGTGAGAAGGAACCTCTGTTAAATCCTTCCCTTTAAAAATACGATTAACCTTTTCAACCGCATCATCCCCACTTACTCGAACAATGGCAATTGCACCCTCTCCAAGCGCTGTGGAAATCGCGGCAATTGTATCAAATTCCATGTCCTTTCACCTCACTTGCTTATTTATCTCTATTTCAACATGATTATTTTCTTCACTAAATTATTAGAATACCATAACGAACCTATCTACAAAAGAATAATAACTCATTTTATTATGTCCTCATGTAAAAAACACTAAACTTATTCACAGTGGATAAGTTTAGTGTTTTTTAGTTATCCACACCTTTTTTTCCCTCAAAAAAACCGGCACTCAATTGAGTAACCGGTCACTTGGAAGATATTACAACATGTCGATGTGGTTCTTTTCCTTCAGAAGTTGTAATGATATTTTGATGATTAGATAATGCTTGGTGGATAATCTTTCGTTCAAAAGATGGCATAGGCTCCAATACAACTCTTTTTTTCGTACTTACTACTTGTTTGGCTAATCGATAAGAAAGTGCTTCTAGCGTAGCTTTTCTTTTACTACGATAATTTTCAGCATCTAATGTGATACCAATGTACTGCTTCGTATTACGATTCGCCACAAGTTTTGTTAAATACTGTAAAGAATTCAAGGTATTCCCTCTTTTCCCAATCAAAACACCCACATTTTCGCCGTAAATTGTAAATTCAACTTCGCGTCCTTTTACAATTTTACTAATCTCAGCTTCCACACCCATATCGTGAATAACATTTTTTAAATACTCTTCACATTCTTGAATTGGATCTTTCTTCAATACAACTTCTACTACTGCAGGTCGGTTCCCAAATAAACCTAAGAACCCTCTCTTACCCTCATCGATAATATTTATATCTACTCGGTCTTTTGAAACATTTAATTGTCTTAAAGCATCCTGTACTGCCAGCTCGACTGTTTGTCCTTTAGCAGTAATTATACTCACTTGCTTGATCCTCCTGCCTTACTAGCCTTAATTTCCGGCCCTTTGATCAAGTACATTTGAGCGATACCAAAGATATTACCAACAACCCAGTAAAGTGATAATGCAGCTGGGAAGTTAATTGCAAAGATTAAAATCATGATTGGCATTAACCAAATCATCATTGCCATTTGCGGATTTTGACCAGCAGTTCCTGCCATTGCAAGTTTTTGCTGAATAAATGTCGTAATTGCCGCAACAACCGGTAAGATATAGAACGGATCTGCTTGTCCTAAGTCGAACCATAAGAATGTATGCTTACTAATTTCTGATGTTCTCATAATCGCATGGTAAAACGCGAATAAAATAGGCATCTGAACAAAGATTGGTAAACATCCTGCTAATGGATTTACACCATTTTTTTGATACAACTGCATCATTTCTTGTTGTAGTTTTTGCTGCGTTGCTTGATCTTTAGAGCTATATTTCTCTTTTAACTTCACCATTTCTGGTTGTAACGCTTGCATTGCTTTCGTACTCTTCGTTTGTTTAATCATTAATGGTAATAATGCAAAACGAATGATAAGAGTTGTAACAACAATCGCTAAACCGTAATTACTACCAAATAAGTTGGCAAAATACGTAATTAACTGAGAAAGCGGGTATACGAAGTATTCATTCCAAATTCCAGTGCTTTTTGGTGTAATTGGCTGATTTACTTCACTACAGCCAGCAGTAATCGCCATTAATACAACAACCATGGCTAGTAAACCTAATTTCTTTTTCAAAGCCTACTCCTCCTTGTATCGGTATGTATATAGTGTAATTCATTTCCTTACGCTACTTTTTTATTCTTTTCATACCAGAGCGTTTAAAGACATGAATTAAGCTTTTCTTTACTTCTTCATATGTCATCTCTGCACAAGGCTTCCTTGCTATTATAACAAAATCTTTTCCAGAATCTATCTCATCTTTTAATTCTGTGATCGACTGGCGAATCATACGTTTAATTCGGTTACGCACTACTGCATTTCCTATTTTCTTGCTGACAGAAAGGCCAATACGAAAGTTTGGCTGCTCTTCTTTATCTAGTTGATACACAACAAATTGACGATTCGCAGTCGATTTTCCTTTTTGAAAAACCGTCTGGAATTCATCATTCTTTTTTATACGATGTTTTTTCTTCATATCAATTGACACTCCTGTAGTTCATCAGCGGAAATTCACTATTATTAGAAAAAAAGACCACTGAACGATCAGTGGTCTACGCAGATAATACTTTTCTTCCTTTACGACGACGAGCTGCTAGCACTTTACGTCCGTTCGCTGTGCTCATACGGCTGCGGAAACCATGTACTTTGCTGCGCTTACGTTTATTTGGTTGGTAAGTTCTTTTCATTATATGACACCTCCCTGAGGAATATCTGTTAAAGACAGTCTTATAAATTATAGTTAATCAACTAGGAAAATGTCAATGGTTCTAGAAATTTTCATCAAATATTCATTTTGAACCTATTCACATACTTTTTCACAGACGCTATATTTCCTTGTGGATAAATGTTTTTTTCTGTTTTTTATATCCACAAACTCTTTTCGTACTTTTACACAGTATATCGTGTTGTGGACAAGTTTATTCCACAAGGTATTGATTTTGTGGATAACTTTCTTAATTTCATTGCTATAGCTACTTTTTTTTGATATTATAGTTGTGTTTTCACTTTGAATAAGTTTTCCACATCATTATCTTATCCACAATTTGTGTATAACATGTGGACAGTTTTAATCACATGTGGGTAAATGATTATCCACATTTGCTTTTTTTGTCGAAAACCCTATCTCATATACAAACGACGTTTTTAGGTTTTAAAATACGTTTCGTATAAATATACATTTTATATTTATTTAGGTTGTACATTTGTTGCGCAACCTTATTCTTTTACCATCTTAGTAAAGGAGGGACACCTTTGGAAAACATCTCTGATTTATGGAACAGCGCCTTAAAAGAACTAGAAAAAAAGGTCAGTAAACCAAGTTATGAAACATGGTTAAAATCAACGACCGCACATAATTTAAAGAAAGATGTATTAACAATTACGGCTCCAAATGAATTCGCCCGCGATTGGCTAGAATCTCATTATTCAGAGCTAATTTCAGAAACACTTTATGATTTAACAGGGGCAAAATTAGCTATTCGCTTTATTATTCCCCAAAGTCAAGCTGAAGAGGAGATTGATCTTCCTCCTTCTAAACCGAATTCAGCACAAGATGATTCTAATCATTTACCACAGAGTATGCTAAATCCAAAATATACGTTTGATACGTTTGTTATTGGCTCTGGTAACCGTTTTGCTCACGCTGCTTCATTGGCCGTAGCCGAAGCGCCAGCTAAAGCATATAATCCCCTCTTTATTTATGGGGGAGTTGGACTTGGAAAGACCCATTTAATGCATGCAATTGGTCATTATGTAATTGAACATAACCCAAATGCCAAAGTTGTATATTTATCATCAGAAAAATTTACAAATGAATTCATTAATTCTATTCGTGATAATAAAGCTGTCGATTTTCGTAATAAATACCGCAATGTGGATGTTTTATTGATAGATGATATTCAATTTTTAGCGGGAAAAGAACAAACTCAAGAAGAGTTTTTCCATACATTCAATGCATTACACGAAGAAAGTAAACAAATTGTAATTTCCAGTGATCGGCCACCAAAAGAAATTCCAACTTTAGAAGATCGTCTTCGTTCTCGCTTTGAATGGGGACTCATTACGGATATTACGCCACCAGATTTAGAAACGCGGATTGCAATTTTGCGCAAAAAGGCAAAGGCTGAAGGACTTGATATACCAAATGAGGTCATGCTTTATATTGCAAATCAAATCGATTCAAATATTCGTGAACTAGAAGGTGCACTCATCCGAGTTGTAGCTTATTCATCTTTAATTAACAAAGATATTAATGCTGATTTAGCAGCCGAAGCACTTAAAGATATTATTCCAAATTCTAAACCAAAAATTATCTCCATTTATGATATTCAAAAAGCTGTCGGAGATGTTTATCAAGTAAAATTGGAAGATTTCAAGGCGAAAAAGCGAACGAAATCAGTTGCCTTCCCTCGCCAAATTGCAATGTATTTATCACGTGAACTGACAGACTCCTCCTTACCTAAAATAGGTGAAGAATTCGGTGGACGTGATCATACAACAGTTATCCATGCTCATGAAAAAATTTCTAAGCTACTTAAGACGGATACGCAATTACAAAAGCAAGTTGAAGAAATTAACGATATTTTAAAGTAGTAGCTGAATAGTGTGAATAACTTTCCTTGTTTTACGCACAGTCTATCCACATGTAGATAGACTGTTTTTACATCCTTTAACAGGGTTATCCACATATCCACAAGCCCTATTACTATTACTACTATTTTTTATCTTTATTAATTAAATAAAATCTTATACTTACCGGAGGTTTTTCTTTATGCGTTTTACAATACAAAAAGACTATCTTGTAAGAAGTGTACAAGATGTAATGAAGGCTGTTTCTTCTCGTACAACAATTCCGATCCTTACGGGGATTAAAGTTGTCGCTACGGAAGAAGGAGTTACATTAACAGGAAGCGATGCTGATATTTCAATTGAATCTTTCATTCCAGTTGAAGAGAATGGAAAAGAAATCGTAGAAGTGAATCAATCAGGAAGTATTGTTTTACAGGCTAAATATTTTAGTGAAATTGTAAAGAAATTGCCTAAAGAAACTGTAGAAATTTCTGTGGAAAATCATTTGATGACAAAAATAACTTCTGGAAAATCAGAGTTTAATTTAAATGGTTTAGATTCTGCAGAATATCCATTGTTACCACAAATTGAAGAACATCATGTTTTTAAGATTCCAACGGATTTACTTAAACATATGATTAGACAAACTGTATTTGCAGTTTCCACTTCTGAAACAAGACCAATCTTGACAGGTGTAAACTGGAAGGTATATAACAGCGAACTAACTGGCATTGCTACAGATAGTCACAGACTAGCTCTTCGAAAAGCAAAAATCGAAGGCATTGCAGATGAGTTCCAAGCAAATGTTGTTATTCCAGGAAAAAGTTTAAATGAATTAAGCAAAATTCTAGATGAGTCTGAAGAAATGGTAGATATCGTTATTACGGAGTATCAAGTATTATTCCGTACAAAACATTTATTATTCTTCTCAAGATTGTTAGAAGGAAATTACCCTGATACAACTCGCTTAATTCCAGCGGAGAGCAAAACAGATATTTTTGTAAATACAAAAGAATTTTTACAAGCAATTGATCGTGCATCTCTTTTAGCAAGAGATGGTCGTAATAATGTTGTAAAATTATCAACTTTAGAGCAGGCAATGCTAGAAATTTCCTCGAATTCACCAGAAATCGGAAAAGTAGTAGAAGAAGTTCAATGTGAAAAAGTAGATGGAGAAGAGTTAAAAATATCTTTTAGTGCAAAATATATGATGGATGCACTAAAAGCATTAGATAGTACTGAAATTAAGATTAGCTTTACTGGAGCAATGAGACCATTCTTAATTCGTACAGTAAATGATGAATCCATTATTCAATTAATTTTACCGGTTCGTACTTACTAAGTAAGAAATAAGGGTTGCTAGTTTTCAGATGCTAGTAGCCCTTATTTGATTTTTGGGTATTACTTTCCTAATGCTAGTTTATTTAGTACAATGAAAGAATGAACACTTTCAGAAAGTGAGCGATTTTATGAAACGTATTAAAATTTCAACAGAGTATATTACACTAGGGCAATTTTTAAAGTTAGCCGATGTAATTGATACAGGTGGCGCTGTAAAATGGTTTTTACAAGAATATGAAGTGTACGTGAATCAAGAACTTGAAAATAGAAGAGGTCGCAAACTATATGCGAACGATATTATTGAAATTCCAGGAAGCGGAAGTTTCCAAGTTCAGTCATAAAGGGGGAGCCCTTTGTTTATTTCAGAAATACAATTAAAAAACTATCGCAATTATGAAAAGTTAGAGCTTTCCTTTGAAGATAAGGTAAATGTAATTATCGGCGAGAATGCGCAAGGGAAAACGAATTTGATGGAAGCTATTTATGTTTTAGCGATGGCGAAATCTCATAGAACCTCTAATGATCGCGAACTTATCCGTTGGGATGAAGATTTCGGTCAAATTAAAGGAAAGCTACAAAAGAGAAATAGTTCTTTGTCTTTGGAATTAAATATCTCGAAAAAAGGTAAAAAGGCAAAATTAAATCAACTTGAACAACAAAAATTGAGTCAATATATTGGCGTGATGAATGTTGTCATGTTTGCCCCAGAAGATTTAAATCTTGTAAAAGGAAGCCCTCAAGTAAGAAGACGCTTTTTAGATATGGAATTAGGCCAAATAGCTCCGGTCTATTTGTATGAATTGAGTCAATATCAAAAGGTGCTCACACAACGAAATCACTTGCTAAAAAAGATGCAAGGGAATAGTAAGAATGAGGAAACGATGTTGGATGTATTTACACTTCAACTTATTGAGCATGGTACAAAAATTTTGCAAAAACGCTTTGAATTTTTGCATTTACTACAAGAATGGGCAGCTCCAATTCATCGTGGTATAAGCCGTGGGTTAGAAGAATTAGAAATTGTCTATAAACCGAGTGTAGATGTATCAGAATCAATGGATTTGTCGAAAATAAAAGAAGTATACTATGAAAGTTTTCAATCCGTGAAACAACGTGAAATTTTCCGTGGTACGACTTTAATTGGTCCTCATCGTGATGATTTACAATTCTTCGTTAATAGTAAAAATGTTCAAGTCTTTGGTTCGCAAGGACAACAACGAACGACCGCACTGTCCCTAAAATTAGCTGAAATTGAATTGATTTACTCAGAAGTTAAAGAATATCCGATTCTTCTATTGGATGATGTATTATCAGAATTAGATGATTATCGTCAATCGCATCTGTTAAATACAATTCAAGGAAAAGTGCAAACATTTGTGACAACGACGAGTGTCGACGGAATTGAACACGAAACATTAAAAGAAGCGAAAACAATTCATGTAACGAACGGCACGGTAGATTGTGAAATAGATAGGGCGTAATCCCTGTTTAAATGGAAAAGTAGGTGATCTTTGTGTCAATGGAACAAAAGCAAATGCAAGAAAATTCATATGATGAAAGTCAAATACAGGTACTTGAAGGGCTAGAAGCAGTTCGAAAACGCCCTGGTATGTATATTGGATCTACAAGCGGAAAAGGACTTCACCATCTTGTATGGGAAATCGTCGATAATAGTATTGATGAAGCACTTGCAGGGTACTGTGATGAAATTAACGTTAGTATCGAAGAAGATAATAGTATTCGTGTAACGGATAATGGACGTGGTATTCCAGTTGGTATACAAGAAAAAATGGGACGTCCTGCTGTAGAAGTTATTATGACCGTTCTTCATGCTGGTGGTAAGTTTGGCGGCGGCGGTTATAAAGTTTCTGGTGGTTTGCATGGTGTTGGGGCATCTGTAGTAAATGCCCTATCAACAGAACTAGAGGTATTTGTACATCGTGAAGGTAAAATCCATTATCAAAAATACGAAAGAGGTATTCCGGTTGCGGATTTAAAAGTCATTGGTGACACAGATCAAACAGGAACGATAACTCGATTTAAACCAGATCCAGAAATTTTTCAGGAAACAACAGTATACGAATTTGATACGCTCGCAACTCGTATGCGTGAATTAGCATTTTTAAATCGTAATATTAAATTAACAATTGAAGATAAACGTGAACATAAGCAAAAGAAAGAATTCCATTATGAAGGTGGAATTAAATCATACGTCGAGCATTTAAATCGCTCAAAACAACCAATCCATGAAGAACCTGTATATGTAGAAGGATCAAAAGATGGTATTCAAGTTGAGGTTTCCTTACAGTATAACGAAGGATATACAAATAATATTTACTCATTTACGAATAACATTCATACGTATGAAGGTGGAACACATGAAGTAGGGTTTAAAACAGCTTTAACTCGTGTGATTAACGATTATGGACGTAAAAATAGTATTTTAAAAGATGCAGACAGTAACTTAACGGGTGAGGATGTTCGTGAAGGTTTAACTGCAATTGTATCAATTAAACATCCAAACCCACAATTTGAAGGACAAACGAAGACGAAACTTGGGAATAGTGAAGCGAGAACGATTACAGAGTCTGTGTTTTCAGAGGCATTTGAAAAGTTCTTACTAGAAAACCCGAATGTTGCACGAAAAATCGTAGAAAAAGGTACGATGGCAGCACGTGCACGTGTTGCAGCGAAAAAAGCACGTGAATTGACACGCCGCAAGAGCGCATTAGAAGTTTCAAGTTTACCTGGTAAATTAGCAGATTGCTCTTCGAAAGATCCAGCAATTAGTGAAATTTACATTGTAGAGGGTGACTCTGCCGGTGGATCAGCAAAACAAGGGCGTGATCGTCACTTCCAAGCGATTTTACCGCTAAAAGGTAAAATTATTAACGTTGAAAAGGCAAGATTGGATAAAATTTTATCTAACGATGAAGTGCGTACAATTATTACTGCAATTGGTACGAACATTGGCGGCGATTTTGATATCGAGAAAGCTCGTTATCATAAAGTTATTATTATGACGGATGCCGACGTAGATGGTGCGCATATTCGTACCCTATTATTAACGTTCTTCTATCGTTATATGCGTCAAATTATTGAACACGGTTATATCTATATTGCACAGCCACCGTTGTTTAAAATACAACAAGGTAAAAAAATTCAATATGCTTATAATGAAAAAGAGCTTGAAAAGATTTTAGCTGAATTACCAGCTCAACCTAAACCTGGTATCCAACGTTACAAAGGTTTAGGAGAAATGAACCCAACTCAGCTTTGGGAAACGACAATGGACCCAGAAGTGCGTTCATTACTTCAAGTTTCCCTTCAAGATGCAATTGAGGCAGATGAAACATTTGAAATTTTAATGGGGGATAAAGTAGAGCCACGTCGTAACTTTATCCAAGAAAATGCAAAATACGTGAAAAACCTTGATATTTAAATGAGTAATGACAGGAATCTGAGTATTCCTGTCTTCTACATATAAATCAATGTATGTGTAACGGAAATGTAAGAGGAGGTGCTCGTTGATGTCAGACAATCAACAACAAGCACGAATTCGAGAAATTAATATTAGTCATGAAATGCGTACCTCATTTTTAGATTACGCAATGAGTGTTATCGTATCTCGTGCATTACCAGATGTTCGTGATGGATTAAAACCTGTGCATCGTAGGGTTTTATATGCGATGAATGATTTAGGAATTACGGCTGATAAAGCGTATAAGAAATCAGCACGTATTGTTGGTGAAGTAATCGGTAAGTATCACCCTCATGGTGATTCAGCTGTTTATGAAACGATGGTACGTATGGCGCAAGATTTCAGTCAACGTTATATGCTTGTTGATGGGCATGGTAACTTTGGATCTGTCGATGGAGATTCAGCGGCAGCAATGCGTTATACAGAAGCAAGAATGTCTAAGATTTCTATGGAATTAATACGTGATATTTCAAAAAATACGATTGATTATCAAGATAACTATGATGGTTCTGAAAGAGAGCCAATTGTATTACCAGCGCGTTTTCCTAACTTACTAGTAAATGGTACGACAGGTATTGCAGTTGGTATGGCAACGAATATTCCGCCGCATCAACTTGGCGAAGTAATTGATGGGGTATTGGCATTAAGTCATAATCCTGATATTACTATTGCAGAATTAATGGAGTGCATTCCAGGACCAGATTTCCCGACGGCAGGTTTAATTTTAGGAAGAAGTGGTATTCGTAGAGCGTATGAAACAGGACGCGGTTCTATTATACTTCGTGCTAAAGTTGAAATTGAAGAGAAGTCAAATGGCAAACAATCTATTATCGTAACGGAACTACCTTATCAAGTAAATAAGGCGCGATTAATTGAAAAAATTGCAGAATTAGTTCGCGATAAGAAAATTGAAGGTATTACAGATTTACGTGATGAATCAGATCGAAATGGTATGCGTATTGTTATGGAAGTACGTCGTGATGCCAATGCTAATGTATTATTAAATAACTTATATAAACATACAGCACTTCAAACAAGTTTCGGTATTAACATGCTGTCTCTTGTAAATGGAGAGCCACAAGTGCTGAACTTAAAACAAAATTTATATCATTACTTGGAACATCAAAAGGTAGTAATTCGTAGACGTACAGCTTATGAACTAGAAAAAGCAGAAGCGCGTGCTCATATTTTAGAAGGATTACGAATTGCCTTAGACCATCTGGATGAAGTTATTACATTAATTCGTAGTTCGAAAACAGCGGAAATTGCAAAGCAAGGTTTAATGGAACGTTTCGGCTTAAGTGAAAAACAAGCGCAAGCTATTTTAGATATGCGTTTGCAACGTTTAACAGGTTTAGAACGCGAAAAGATTGAACAAGAATATCAGGACTTAATGAAGTTAATCGCTGAATTAAAAGCAATCTTAGCAGATGAAGAAAAGGTTCTTGAGATTATTCGTGAAGAATTAACGGAAGTAAAAGAGCGCTTCAATGATAAGAGACGCACAGAAATTACAATTGGTGGTATGGAGTCTATTGAAGATGAAGACTTGATTCCAGAACAAAATATCGCCATTACGTTAACTCATAATGGTTATATTAAGAGGTTACCAGCTTCCACGTATAAAACACAGAACCGTGGTGGACGTGGTGTGCAAGGAATGGGGACAAATGATGATGATTTCGTCGAGCATTTATTAACTACTTCTACGCATGATCATATTCTATTCTTCACTAATAAGGGGAAAGTATACCGTACGAAAGGATATGAAATCCCAGAGTATAGTCGTACAGCGAAAGGTATACCTATTATTAACCTATTAGGTGTAGATAAGGGCGAATGGATTAACGCCATTATTCCAATTCGTGAATTTGGTGACGATGAATTCTTATTCTTCACAACAAAACAAGGTATCTCTAAGAGAACACCACTTTCATCATTTGCAAATATCCGTACGAATGGCTTAATTGCAATCTCTCTTCGTGAAGAGGATGAAGTAATATCTGTACGTTTAACATCTGGTGATAAGGATATTATTGTAGGAACAAGCAATGGTATGTTAATTCGTTTTAACGAGCAAGATGTGCGTTCTATGGGACGTAACGCGGCTGGTGTAAAAGCAATTACATTAGGTGAAGAAGATCAAGTTGTAGGTATGGAAATTGTCGAAGAGGATGTAAATGTTTTAATTGTAACGAAAAATGGTTATGGAAAACGTACGCCGATTGATGAATACCGTCTACAAAGCCGTGGTGGTAAAGGTCTGAAGACTTGTAATATTACAGATAAAAACGGGAAATTAGTAGCTGTTAAATCTGTAACAGGTGAAGAAGATATTATGTTAATTACAGCAGCGGGTGTTATTATTCGTATGCCAGTTGATCAAATCTCTCAAATGGGACGTAATACACAAGGTGTTCGTCTAATTCGATTAGAGGATGAGCAAGAGGTAGCGACAGTAGCAAAAGCACAAAAAGATGATGAGGAAGAAACGAGTGAAGAGGTTTCTTCAGAAGAATAAGAGGGGAGATATCTCCCCTCTTTATTTTTTTATAATAATACTTGCATAGGGAAGGGAAAGCCTATATAATAGGCAGAGTCAGCAAATGAGAGATATAAGTTATCGAAAAAACTTGTTGACGAAAATAATATACTATGATATATTATAAAAGTCGCTGAAACGCGATGTTGAACTTTGAAAACTAAACGAAACAAACAACGTGAAACGTCAATTTTTATTTTAGATGCTAGACAAACTAACTTTATTGGAGAGTTTGATCCTGGCTCAGGATGAACGCTGGCGGCGTGCCTAATACATGCAAGTCGAGCGAATGGATTAAGAGCTTGCTCTTATGAAGTTAGCGGCGGACGGGTGAGTAACACGTGGGTAACCTGCCCATAAGACTGGGATAACTCCGGGAAACCGGGGCTAATACCGGATAACATTTTGAACCGCATGGTTCGAAATTGAAAGGCGGCTTCGGCTGTCACTTATGGATGGACCCGCGTCGCATTAGCTAGTTGGTGAGGTAACGGCTCACCAAGGCAACGATGCGTAGCCGACC